>QCWH01000027.1:0-39056 GCA_003149565.1 Marivita sp. XM-24bin2
ACCTGAAATGTGCAAAGTTGTCTACATTCTCCCAACCTTACTTCTGATTTTGCCGAGCTGTAGTCGGATGGATCACATCGGCAAACCGCCGACATTATCACCGCAAAATCAGAGTGTCGAACGTCAGGCGATGGTGTTTTCGGGGTTGCCCGCAACCACTGCCGATACCTCGCCATACAGAAAAGCATCTTTGTGGAGTGGTGATCAGTCGTCGCTCTTTGGTGATCGCCGCGCGTTCACCACGGGCGATATTCTCACTGTTCTGGTTGAGATCGACGATGAGGCAGAAATATCGAACTCATCATCCCGCACGCGTTCTGCGAAAGAGAACCTTGGAGTGCCTAATTTGATGGGCCTACCCCAACGTCAGAACAAAGCTCTGCCGGATGGTGCCAGTGTCGACACGGCAGTGGAGTTGGATTCTTCAAGTTCAAGCCAGGGCAACGGCTCGGTGCGTCGCAATGAAAAGCTAACGCTCCGGATCGCGGCAACCGTCGTCGATGTTTTGCCGAATGGTGTGCTCCGCATTGAGGGCACTCAGGAGGTCCGCGTGAATTTTGAACTGCGCGAACTTTTTGTATCCGGTTTCGTCCGTCGGGCGGACATCACGCGTCAAAACGAAATCACCTACGACAAGATGGCTTCAGCCCGCATTTCATATGGTGGACGCGGTCAGATCAGCGACGTTCAACAACCACGGATCGGTCAGCAAGTGCTTGATGCGCTGCTTCCCTTCTAAGCCGTAGGGAACCTCGTGATGCTCAAAATACTGATGCCATTTCTAGGTCTTGCCCTTGGTTTGGCCGGCGGCGGAACGGCTGCCTATTTTTTTGTTCCAGCCGAGGAAAACACCGAAGACGAGACAACAGCGACCCACAAGGCCGATCCTGCAGTGGCCACGGAATTACCCGACACTCCGGACCAGTTGGAAATCGTGAAATTACCAAGCCAATTTGTCGTGCCTGTCATCCTGGACAATCGTGTACGGGCGATGGTGATTCTCACGGTTGCTCTGGAAGTTGAAACCGGACAGGGTGATCATGTCCGTGCCATGGAGCCCAAACTCCGAGATGTTTTCCTCGGTGAATTGTTCAGCCTTGCCGCGCTAGACGGGTTCCGCGACGAGTTGATTTCCCGGAAAACTCTTGAACTGGTCAAGCGTGCCCTCACAGAGCGGTCAAAGCACGTACTTGGACTGCAATTTGTAAACGTCCTTGTCACAGACATGGCGCGCCAAGACGTATTCTAACGCCGCTTCATCAACTCGAACAGAACCTGAGCTCCGTTCTCGTCGTCATCCCGTGACCTCGCGTCGTTTGCTTTTCGGTCAAGATAAAGTGTCAGGCCTAGCCGCTGGCGCAACGCATCCTTCAGTCGATCTTGCACGTGAAGCCTCTGAAGTGCAGCCTGTGCCAATATTGGCTGTAAACGTCGCTGGTCCTCAGCGAGCTTATGCAAATAGGCTTCGTGAAAGTGAAACGCATGCGGCTGCTTGGTGGCGTTTTCCTGAAGCGACGCAGAAAGCGCGTCTCCTTGCTCTGTAATTGCAATCTGTTTAGAGCGCAGTTCACGTTTTAGGCGCAACTCCGTCGCCAAGCGCGCTTCTAGCAACTGCACGCGTGCATCCAAGACCTCGCGCGTTTTTTCAAAGCGTTTATCCACGGCCTTTACGTACCTTTTCCTGCACGCGGCGCGCATATCCGATTGCAGCAGCGACCGCCTTGTAGTGAGTCGACTCAATGATCATACCGACTTTGACCTCGCTGTAGAGTTGCCGTGCAGTTGGGGGGTCGCGGTAGAGCGGCACGCCAGATTGAATGGCAATCTCACGGATCTTGCGCGCAGTTTCATCGGTTCCGCGAGCAACGCATTTCGGGACGGTGTTGGCTTCGCCACCCCATTGCAACGCAATGGCGTAGTGGGTTGGATTGGTAATCACCACCACAGCTTTCGGGACATCAAGAAGCATCCGGTTGGTCGCAATCTCTTCAGCTTTCGCGCGCCTTTGCTGACGGATGTTCGCATCTCCCTCCTCATTCTTGTGCTCGTCTTTCATTTCCTGGTGGGACATGCGATTTTTGCGGGCATGCTCACGCGTCTGCCAAAGCGCATCAATGACGGCGAGAACCGCATATGTTCCAAGTGTAAGCCAAAGCCAGCGTGTCGCGACTTCGAAAGTATTGGCGAGCGCCAGATGCTCACCACGCATAATTGCCATTTCAAAAAGCTCGTGACCGTCCTGAATGAAAACCGCCATCCAAATCGCAAAAACCAAGAACTTCACAAAATTCTTGGTGAACTCGAAAAGACCGGACCATCCAAATTTCTTCTTCGCGTTGGCAAGCAATGACACTCGGTTAAGCTTTGGCTTGATCTTGTCGCCTGTGAAAAGGACCTGCTTCGCAGCAATCAGACCCACAATCATCGCAACCATTGGGGCGACAAAAAGAATAAGCAGGATGGGCATCAGGGCAGTTTTGGCAAAACCAAAGACCACGGCTCCATCGAGAGGACGTCTTTCAGATACCGACTGTCGAACGAATTCAGACAACTGAAGGACTAAGTCTGTCACCGTACCGTTGAACAGCGCCAAAATTGCGCTCATCAAGAGGGCAAGGCCGACAAAATTTACGACATCCTGAGACCGTACGATCTCGCCCTTTTTTCGGGCCTCTTCGAGCTTGCGCCGGGTGGCCTCATACGGCTTGTCGTTCTGATCTTCGCTGCTGTCACTCATTGGCGCTCACAAATGGCATCATCAGAATGGACAGGGCTTTCTCCTGCCAGACGTCGAGCAATAGATCGAAATGGAGGTATAGGAAGTAGATCGAGAACAGCGCTACAAACGGGATGCCAATGAAGGACACCATGAACTGGGGCATGGCTTTGTTTATGAAACCGATGCACAGGTAATAGACAAACATCAGGCTCAGAAATCCTGACGACAAAACAACGGCCTGCGTGAAAACTAAGTTCACCAAAGATGTGATCTTGGATGCAAAGAAGCTCGCTAAGAGTTCGGGGCTTGGCAGCTGGGCGGTGTAGCTGGCGGCAAACGCATACAGCATCTGATCCGCCAGAGAAGTCGAATAGAGAATTGCAATGCCGGTGGTCACAAGAAAATGGCCTATGACAGGTATTGGTTCTGTCGCGTTGCCCAGCATCTGAGCCAACGAGATCGATTGGCTGATGATCGTACCTGCTTGCTCCAACAGAAATATCATTCCACGTCCAAAAAGGCCGATGAACAGGCCTGTTGCCGTTTCGCGCAACATGAAAACGAGAAACTCTGCACCAGCAGGACGGACTGCTGGAATGTGGGGTTCCAGCACAGGAGATATTGCCGCCGCGAAAACCAAAGCGGCTGCGAGGCGGATGCGCACTGAGACATAGTTCTCTCCAAAGCCCGGTGCGAGGTAAAACGCAGGACCAATGCGCAGGAAGACGGCCCCGATCAGCCAAAACTGGTCACTGAATTCGGCGAGGATATCTTCCATCTGGTTAAGCCGAAATGGTGCCGACAAGCGCGGGCTTGGCATCCAAGCCAATCTCTTCGAACGCCATGACAGGATTGGCTATGCCCTTGGCGCTCAGGATGCTTCGCAGAAACCGTCGACGTCGTCCCGGAGTGACAAGCACAGGAAAAACACCTTTCTTGCCAACGCGGGCCAACTCCTCGGCAATATTTTTTGCTAGTGCTTCGAAATCCTTGGGCGGCAAAGCCACGTCAGGCATCCCGCGTTCTGTGGCGACTTCAAATTCCGAAAAACGCTTTTCCCAATCTGATGACAGATGGACCAAAGGAATTGTACCGTCCTCCCGTCGCATTGACGCGACCAGCTGAAAGCCAAGTCGCTGACGCACATGCTCGCAAATAACATCTGCCGAATGCCCCTGGCCGCGGGTTTCTGAAATGGCTTCGAGGATGAGCTGGAAATTTCGGATCGACACCTGCTCATCAAGCAGAAGCTTCAGAACCTGCAAGAGCGTTTCCATCGAGACCTTGTCGGGAATCGTCTGATCAATCAGTGTGCGGTTTGCCTCAGCACGCCCTGGATTAGACAAGGCGCCCAATTCGTCCAGCAAACGCTTCAGCGACTTCATCGTCAGCAGCCGACCAAGGTTGCGCTTTATGATCTCTAGCAGATGCGTCGCCAACACTTCGCTCGGCGAAACGACCGTCAGGCCTCCGAGTTGCGCATCTTCACGCTCCGCTTCGTGTATCCATCGCGCTGGCGCACCGTAGACCGGTTCTTCGACATCGGTGCCCTTGGGCAGTGCAGTCGCGTCCTCGGGGATCAAGGCCAGCATCATGTCGGGGTGTAGAACACCTCTGGCCACTTCAACCCCGTGCACGCGCAGCACATAAGTGCCATTTTTCAGCATTGCATCGTCGGTTAGCCGAACCTCTGGCATGATCATCCCAAAACTTTTGGCAATATGGGTCCGCATATTGGTGATGCGGGGATCCAGTCCGTTTGCTGGGTCAAGAACCATGTCCACAAGATCAGGTGCGAATTCGACGTGGATGTCGTCCAGATCAAGCACATCCCCGATTGGTCGATCCCGTAGCACAGGCGTGGGTTGGTTTTCAGTTTCGGTCTCAGTTTCACCAGCTGGCTGCTGGCTGAGCCAATAGGCCAAGGCTCCAAGGATGATTCCACCCATGAGAAATGGAACCATTGGCAACCCGGGCACGAGTGCGAACAAAACCATCAACACAGCAACAGTCGCCAGCGCGGCGGGATGGCGCCCCAGTTGTGAAGTGATTGCCAGGTCTGTGGCCCCGATTGCACCTCCCCGCGCGAGCAGAAGAGCCGCCGCAATGGAGATGATTACTGCGGGAATCTGAGTGACGAGACCATCACCAACCGTGAGTATGGCATAGGTTTCAAAAGCATCCCCTATTGGCATGCCATGCACCAAAGTGCCCATGATAAGTCCAACGAAGATGTTGAGCAGCGTAATCAAGAGTCCAGCGACCGCATCGCCTTTGACAAATTTCGAAGCTCCATCAAGGGAGCCAAAAAACGTCGTCTCCTGCAGTTCCGATTCTCTTCGGGCCCGTGCCTCTGCATGCGTGATAGCACCGGCAGCCATATCGCTGTCGATGGCCAGTTGTTTGCCGGGCATTCCATCCAATGCAAAGCGGGCGCCCACCTCGGCCATGCGCGCCGCCCCTTTTGTGATCACCATGAAGTTGACGATCAGAAGCACGCAAAACACCACGAGACCCAGAAAGACGCTGCCGCCCATGACGAAATCAGCAAAGCCTTGAATGACATTTCCCGCTGCATGTGTGCCAGTGTGGCCTTCGCCGATGATCAGTTTGGTTGAGCTGATGTTGAGCGACAGGCGGAGCATCAAGGACGCAAGCAGGATTGTTGGAAATGCTGAGAAATCCAACGGGCGTTCAACAAAAAGCGTGACGGTAAAGATCAGGATGGCCAGTGCAAAAGACGTTGCCAACCCCACGTCCAGAACAAAGGCCGGGACGGGCAGGATCATCATGACAATCACGGCCATCAAGGCCACGGCCAGAATGACAGTTGGCTTGGCAAAAAGGCGTTGGACCGTCTCTCGCATCAGTTTGACCGATGCAGGGCAATGAACGGAGGTGCATCAGACGCATCTGACAGAAAGAGCGATCCGGGCCGCGCCTGTCCTGAGTGCCCCCAAGGTGCTGTTGCTTGCCGAACTTCATCCGAAGGAGTTGTCAGGTCCGTCTGAGCCACCTTTGTACGCAGAGTGCGAAACTTCGCCTTATAGCGTTCGGCATATTTCGGCGTCCGGCTGTGATACGCGCCAGCAGCCTGTGTCCAACTTCCGAATTCGCGATACAGGTCTGTCAAAAACTGTGCAGCATAAAGTGCGTTCAGACTTGGGTTGAACATATCGTCAAGGGACCGAAAACCATCAGCGTGCCAACGATAGTTGATCTGAAAACACCCTATATCGAGGTTGGTTTCACCACGTTTGAGCTGCGAAAAAACATAGGATCGGGCGTCGTCTTCGGTCTTAAACCACGATCCGTTCCCGGCGTGATTGACAGTCCACGGCCAAGGGTCAGCGGCCTTGCCTCGACCGGTTTCAAGCCGCGTGATTGTTTGCATGACATCCAGTGGCACACCGGTGTCTTCGGCCGCCTGACGTGCAGCGCTATCGCACAAACTCGCCCAAGCATCGGTAGTGCAGATGCCAAGCAAAACAACGCCGAAGCCCAACGACCTTGACCAAATGCCGCCCAAAGCAAATCCCTCGCATTCTGCGGTTCGAGAAGACCCTAGAGAACGGAGGGTTAGGATTTGGTTACGAAAAACGGGATGGGGTCAGAAAAAGGCTTCGAAGATTGCGACGATCCCACCACCGATAATGGCGCCTGTAAGCCCCCAGATCAGCGCTGACTTCAATTTGCTGCTCTTCGGTTCAGGCGTGCCCTGAGCCTGAGCAATCAAAAGCTGCTCCATCAGCCCTGGCAACCGTGGGCCGAAACGCGCCAGTACCATTGCGGTTTTTCCCAAGTCCTTTGCAAAGGCACGGGGGCCGATGCTGGTTTTGATATAATCCTCAACGATCGGCTTGGCGACATTCCAGATGTTCATCTTGGGGTCCAGTGAACGCGCCACGCCTTCGACCACAACCATCGTCCGTTGTAGCAGGATCAGTTCGGTTCGCGTTTCCATACCGAACCGTTCCGTCACCTCGAAGAGATAGCTCAACAGCCGCCCCATCGAGATCCGGGTCGCGTCCATTCCAAAGATCGGCTCCCCGACCGCCCTTAGCGCGCGTGCGAATTCGTCGACATCGCGGTCATTGGGCACATAACCGGCCTCGAAATGCACTTCCGCCACACGTTGGTAGTCACGTCGGATAAATCCATAGAGGATCTCGGCATAGACCCTGCGGGTATATTCGTCGATGTGCCCCATGATGCCAAAATCAAGCGCGATAATGTCACCGTTGGGAGCGACCTTGAGATTGCCCTGATGCATGTCCGCATGGAAATAGCCATCTCGTAGCGCATGTTGCAGGAAGAGCTGCAAGACCCTTTCGCTAAGCGCCACGCGGTCATGACCGGCAGCGTCCAGCGCGTCGTTATCACCCAAGGGGACGCCTTCGGCCCAGCTAAGCGTCATGACACGGCGACTGGAGAGTTCCCACTTGACCTCGGGCAGTTGAAAGCCTGGATCCTCAGACGTGTTCGCAGCAAATTCAGACGCCGCAGCGGATTCAAGCCGAAGGTCCAATTCGCCCATCACCACACCTTCGAAATGCGTGATCACGTCCATTGGCCGCAGCCGACGGGACGAGGGCGACAATAATTCGATCAGGCTGGCTGCGAAATAAAACGCATCAATATCCTTACGGAAATTCCGTTCGACATTGGGTCTCAAAACCTTGACAGCAACCGTCTCTCCACTCTCGGCCAATTTTGCCTTGTGCACCTGAGCGATAGAGGCCGCTGCGACAGGTTCGCTGAATTCCGTGAACAGAGTATCTACGGATATTCCAAGCTCTGACTCAACCATTTTCTTGGCTTCGGAAACCGAGAACGGAGGCAATTTGTCCTGAAGTACACGCAATTGCGTGGCCATCTCATCGCCGACAACGTCAGGACGTGTGCTAAGTACCTGTCCAAATTTGATATAAGCCGGACCCAAAGCCGTAAGAGCGCGCGGCGCTGGTGGCATGTTGGGATCACCAGAGTAACCCAGCCATTTGAAGGGCCATCCCAACAACCGTGCCGCCAGTCGCAAAGGCTTTGGCGCATCGAATGCATCGAGAACGACGCCCATTGCGCCCGTACGTTCCAGCGTCGCGCCCGTACGGATCAGGCGAAGAATGTTGTGCGGGCCTCTCACGTCAGATTTTCCAACCAGAATGAAGGCACGCTATGCCCATACTCAGGTTTCGGTATTTGGCGTTTTCAAAGCCCGCTTGACGAACCATACTGAGGAACGTGTCCTGGTCAGGAAATTTACGAATTGACTCAACGAGATATTGATAACTGTCTCGATCATTCGCGATCACTTTCCCCATGCGTGGAATGATGTTGAACGAGTATAGGTCATATACCTTTTGCATCAGATCATTTGGGATCTGGTTGAACTCAAGCACCATCAAACGACCACCGGGGCGCAACACACGGAAGGCCTCATTCAGCGCCTCCTGAGGGCGCGTAACGTTCCGGATGCCGAATGAAATCGTATACACATCGAATGTGTTGTCTTCGAAGGGCAGGCTCATGGCGTCGCCGACAACCCAATCCAGACTATCGCTCATAGCGTTTGCTTCGGCCCGCTTGCGACCTTCGACAAGCATCGGTTCGGTGAGATCAAGAACGGTCGCGTGACCACTGCCAGCCCGCTTTAGAAAACGGAAGGAGATGTCGCCCGTGCCGCCAGCCACATCAAGCAGCTTTTGACCTGCACGGGGCGCGAGCCAGTCCATCATGGCGTCTTTCCAGATCCGGTGAATGCCGAACGACATGGCATCGTTCATGACGTCATATTTTGAAGCGACAGAGCTGAAAACGCCCTGTACGCGGCCCGCCTTTTCGCTCTCAGGGACGTCCTGAAACCCGAAATGCGTGGTTGTTTTATTTTCGTCTGCCATAAGCCTTGTCGTTTCCCGTGCCAGACCTTCTTATAGAGCGCCCACACGGCGATACAATGCGACGACACAAGCAGGACACCCAGAATGCCTGAATTGCCAGAGGTTGAGACGGTACGACGCGGGCTTGCTCCGGCTATGGAGGGCTCTGTCATTGCGCGCGCCCAGGTTAACCGACCTGATCTGCGCTGGCCCTTTCCCGAACGCATGGCGGAGCGATTGACCGGAAAGCGCGTCCTTCAGCTGCGCCGCCGCTCCAAATACATTCTAGGGGATTTGGACAGTGGCGAGACCATCCTTATCCATCTGGGCATGTCAGGGCGCATGCTGGTGTCTGGCGATCCTTTGGGCCAGTTTGTTCATACCCACCCGGCTCCGGAAAAACATGATCATGTTGTGCTGGATATGGAGAACGGTGCACGCATCACATTCAACGATCCCAGGCGCTTTGGCGCGATGGACCTTTTTGCCACCGACGCCGGCGAATCGCACACACTGCTCGCCTCAATTGGACCAGAACCATTGGGCAACGCGTTTGATGAAAAATACCTCGTCGACGCGCTCAGTGCGCGCAATACCCCGATGAAATCCGCGCTGCTTGACCAAAAAACCGTCGCGGGCCTTGGGAATATCTATGTGTGCGAAGCCCTCTTCAGATCAAAAATTCACCCAACCCGGCCAGCCCGCCGGGTTTCAAAAGAGCGGATTTCGCGCCTTGTCCCGATCATTCGGAACGTGCTCAGTGACGCAATCGAAGCAGGTGGGTCGTCGCTCCGCGACTTCCGGCAAGCTGATGGAGAGCTTGGATATTTTCAGCACAGTTTTGATGTCTACGGTCGTGAGGGAGAGCCATGCCGGACCCCTGGATGCAGTTCTAGGATCCGGCGTATCGTTCAATCCGGCAGATCGACCTTCTACTGTCCTACTTGTCAAAGATAGCTTGAACGGCACGGATCAGATGCGTAAGGCTGAACGCCTTAGATCACCGAACGGAGCCCTCACTCATGGCTTATGAGACGATCATCGTCGAAGTCGAAGATCACGTTGCTACCATCAAACTCAATCGGCCGGATGCGTTGAACGCGCTGAATAGCCAATTGTTGTCTGAGCTCGCGACCGCGCTGGAAGAAGCAGACAGCAATGACAAGGTCCGGTGCATTATCTTGACTGGGTCGGCCAAAGCCTTTGCGGCCGGGGCAGACATCAAAGAGATGTCCGAAAAGTCTTTCGTCGAAATGTTCATGTCCGACTTTTTCGGCTCCGAGTCGCAAGCGGTCTGCAAAGTCCGCAAGCCAATCATCGCCGCTGTGTCAGGCTATGCACTGGGCGGTGGATGTGAACTCGCAATGATGTGCGACTTCATCATTGCGTCAGATACCGCGAAATTCGGTCAGCCTGAGATCAATCTTGGCGTTGTTGCCGGAATCGGTGGAACGCAGCGTCTGACACGTTTTGTCGGCAAGTCTAAATCGATGGACATGCATCTGACAGGACGGTTCATGGACGCAGAAGAAGCTGAACGCGCTGGATTGGTCAGTCGTGTTGTCCCGGCGAAGTCCCTGATGGAAGAAGCGCAATCGGCTGCAGCCAAGATCGCAGAAAAGTCCATGCTGGCGACCTTTGCAGTCAAGGAAGCGGTCAACCGTGCCTACGAGACAACATTGAGCGAAGGGCTGCTTGTTGAACGGCGTCTCTTCCATTCCCTGTTTGCGACCGAAGATCAAAAAGAGGGCATGGCTGCTTTCCTGGAAAAACGCACACCTCAGTTCCGCGACCGATAGGTGCAAAAAGAGGGCTTTTCATAAGGAGTGTCTGGGGCTATACGCCCCGGCACATGCGTGTGATGCCCGCTCAGGCAAGATTCGATCCGGTCGTTGGTTCCGGGCGTGCTTTCATACGCAACCCTATTTGAACCGAACTGATCAGGACGTATCACATGGCAAATTCGCCCCAAGCAAAGAAGCGCGCGAAGCAGAACGATAAGCGCTTTGCAGTCAACAAAGCGCGTCGTTCGCGCATCCGTACATTCCTCCGTAAAGTTGAAGAAGCGATCGCATCTGGCGACAAGGATGCGGCAACTGCGGCCCTCCGCGCAGCGCAGCCGGAAATCATGCGCGGCGTGACCAAAGGCGTGTTCCACAAGAACACGGCTTCGCGCAAAGTGTCCCGTCTGGCAGCGCGCGTTAAGGCACTCGGCTAAGAATCGCCGCCTGACAAAACCGCACTTCAAAATCAAGACGCCGCCTGATTTCAGGCGGCGTTTTTTCTTGGCTCTTGCGCAGGCCTGCACCGGTCAGAGATTCTTTTTCAGCTTTGTCTGAGTCAACAACGAAGTTCTGTTGATGGGTCACGGCGCACCCTTATAAATCAGTCCTGCGAGTCACACCGTCGCTGGGGGGACAGGCCCCATCAGTTCAGAATCGACACAGGCAACTGCTTCGATTCCGGTCTGGTGGCAAAATTGATCTTTGATCAACCGCCTTGTCCAAATTGATGCAAAGGACTGTAGCGAACACCAGCTTGCCAGGTGTTCCATGTTCCTGTTTGGGCCGTCCGGTTAGCCCCGGATTGGCTAATACGCATCTATTCCCGCGTTGTGCCGCAAAGACGGTGCAACGTCATCGTCCATACAGGATGACAAGCACGTGCAAACACGTGCAGATAGTTGGGAAAAGGGACAAATGACAAAAGACCAGTGGGGAACAATTCGAGATGAGCTTCATGAAACGATGGGCGTCAATAGCTTCCGAAGCTGGATCGAACCACTGCAATTCATTGGCGTCGAAGACGGTATCGCCCGATTTTGTGTCCCGACCAATTTCATGGGCAACTATGTATCGCTGAACTACGGCGATATGCTCTTGTCAAAGATTGCGCGTTTTAATCCTTCGATCAGACGCATTGTCTTTGACACGGCTCCGGCATCCACTGCCGAAACGACACGCGCCGAAAGCGCACCGACTCCAGCCGAAAGCCTGGCGTCCCCTGAGGTTCAGAGCAGGAAGCAGACCCGTTCGGACACTTTGAGCGGATCACCTCTCGACAAACGCTTTACCTTTGACAGCTTTGTCGTCGGCAAACCGAACGAGTTGGCGCACGCAGCGGCGCGACGTGTCGCTGAGGGTGGGCCAGTCACATTCAATCCGCTCTTTCTTTATGGCGGCGTTGGTTTGGGCAAGACACACCTCATGCATGCTATCGCGTGGGAACTGCGCAGCAAACAACCGCATTTGAATGTCCTGAACCTGTCGGCCGAACAATTCATGTATCGTTTCGTTCAGGCTTTGCGGGACCGGAAGATGATGGACTTCAAAGAAATGTTCCGGTCGGTCGATGTCCTGATGGTCGATGATGTTCAGTTCATTGCCGGCAAAGACAGCACACAGGAAGAATTCTTCCACACCTTCAATGCGCTCGTTGACCAGCACAAGCAGATCATCATTTCTGCCGACCGAGCACCGGATGAAATCAAGGATCTTGAGAATCGCATTCGGTCCCGCCTTCAGAGTGGTCTGGTCGTCGATCTGCACCCAACAGACTACGAACTGCGCCTTGGCATCCTCCAAGCTAAGTCCGAGATGTATGCGCGCATGTATCCCGGCCTGGAAGTTGAGCGTGGAATTCTTGAATTTCTCGCAGCCCGCATCGTCAGCAATGTGCGCATCCTCGAGGGCGCTCTCACGCGTCTTTTCGCCTTTGCATCTCTTGTCGGAAAACCGATCTCGATGGACCTGACACAGGAATGCCTGACGGACATCCTGCGAGTGTCCGAGCGCAAGGTTTCGATCGAAGAGATCCAACGCAAGGTCGCGGATCACTATTTGATACGCCATTCCGACCTTGTTGGCCCAAAGCGCGTCCGCACGTTTGCCCGACCGCGCCAGATTGCCATGTACCTGTGCAAGCAATTGACCACTCGGTCGCTCCCTGAAATCGGCCGGCACTTCGGGGGACGGGATCACACCACAGTGATGCATGGTGTCCGCCGAATCGAAGAACTCAAAAAGCAGGACGCGCAGATCGCGGAAGACGTAGAATTGCTCCGCCGGTCGCTCGAAGCCTGAGTCTCAGAGACAACAGAAACGGCTGTGGCGTGCTTTACTGCACGCCCGCCCTTGACGCTGCGCTCAATCCGGCCAAGAAATTGCAAAACAAGGGCTTGGAGAGCAACCCTGAAGCGGGTTACTGTCGGCGTCCGGTCAGACGGGGGATGAATGCATGAAATTCAGCATGGAACGCGGAACACTGCTCAAGGCGGTGTCGCAAGCGCAATCCGTTGTCGAACGGCGCAATACGATCCCCATTCTGGCAAATGTTCTGATTGAAGCCGAGGGCGAGTCAGTTCAGTTCCGCGCGACCGATCTTGACATCGAAGTGGTCGACCGCGCGGTTGCTCAGGTTGAGCGCGCTGGCGCAACGACGGTTTCCGCCGTCACATTGCACGAAATCGTTCGCAAATTGCCGGATGGTGCTCTGGTCTCCGTTTCAGAGGACAGCGCTTCTGGTCGCCTGACCGTCGAAGCCGGTCGTTCAAACTTTTCTCTCGCGACTCTTCCGAAAGAAGACTTCCCCGTGATGGCGTCGTCCGAATACAGCGCCAATTTCTCTGCTCCGGCACCTGTGTTACGTCGTCTCTTCGACAAATCGAAATTTGCCATCTCTACCGAGGAAACCCGGTATTATTTGAACGGCGTGTATATGCATGTCTCGGACAGTGAAGATGGGCGCGTTCTGCGCTGTGTTGCGACCGATGGCCATCGGCTTGCCCGGATCGATGCCCCCCTGCCTGACGGCGCGTCCGAGATGCCCGGCGTGATTGTGCCTCGAAAAACCGTCGGAGAACTGCGTAAGCTTTTGGACGATGACGACATGCAGATCGCGGTGTCGGTATCGGAAACCAAGGTCCGCTTTGCGACGCCGGATATCACTCTGACATCAAAAGTAATCGACGGCACATTCCCGGATTACACACGCGTCATACCCCAGGGCAACACGCGCCGTCTTGAAGTGGACGCTGCTGAGTTCGCAAAGGCGGTGGACCGCGTTGCAACCGTGTCGTCCGAGCGGTCGCGAGCCGTGAAGATGCAGCTGGATGAAGATCGCCTGATTCTATCGGTAAATGCGCCAGATAGCGGCGCCGCAGAAGAAGAGCTTGCTGTGGCTTACGGCGATGACAGGCTCGAGATCGGTTTCAACGCCAAATACCTGTTAGAGATCGCCAGCCAGGTTGACCGTGAAAACGCCGTGTTCTTGTTCAATTCTGCCGGCGACCCGACCTTGATGCGCGAAGGCAATGACACCAGCGCCGTTTATGTCGTCATGCCCATGCGGGTTTGATCCGACGGCGCCTTTAATCGGGGGCGCTGTTGCCGCTTCACATCAACCGCCTCACCCTGTCGCACTTCCGCTCGCATCTCCACGTGTTGCTCGACGCGGACGCGCGACCGGTCGTGCTGTACGGGCCCAACGGCGCGGGCAAAACCAATCTGATTGAAGCTGTTTCTCTGTTTTCGCCGGGTCGTGGCATGCGCCGTGCCTCAGCGCAGGACATGACACGCAGACCTGAAGGTTTGGGCTGGAAGGTCGGAGGGCTTGTAGAAACACCGGATGGGCTTCAGGACATTGCGTTCCAGTCCGAGAACGGCGCGCCCCGTCAGGTTAGGATAAATGACAAGCCTGCGCCACAGACACGTCTGGGAGAGTTGGTCCGTCTTTTGTGGCTGTTACCGTCTATGGATCGCCTGTGGATCGAAGGTGCTGAAGGGCGACGGCGGTTTTTAGATCGTATGACGCTCAGCTTTTTTCCATCCCATGGTGATGTATCGCTGACATACGAAAAGGCCATGCGCGAACGCAACCGGCTCCTAAAGGAGCAAGTGCGTGATCCAATGTGGTACAAGGCTCTCGAAACGCAGATGGCACAATCTGGTGCAGCCATTCACTCCAACCGTCTCAAGACCCTGCGCCGGATCGCGCACGCACAGAACCAGGCCAGCACTCAGTTCCCAGCAGCCGAGCTTGAGTTGATCCAGACAGAAGGTGAGATGCCGGAGACAGAAGGCGATCTTTGCCAAGCCTTAGAGGAAAGCCGATTTCGAGATCTTGCGGCTGGGCGCACATTGGTTGGGCCGCATCGCGCTGATCTGTATGGAGTGTTTGCTGCCAAGGGCGTACCTGCCGCAGATAGCTCAACAGGTGAGCAGAAAGCGCTGTTGATATCTCTGGTACTGTCGAATGCGCGTGCACTGGTAGAGGATATCGGGGCGGCTCCGATCGTTCTTTTGGATGAGGTCGCTGCGCATCTGGACGCCGGACGCCGCGCCGCGCTCTATGACGAGATATGCGCGCTGGGCGCACAGGCTTGGATGACTGGCACCGGACCAGAGCTCTTTGCGGAATTGGGTGATCGCGCGCAGTATTTCGAGGTAACCGAGTCAAACCAGGGCACATCAATCTTTCCAAGGAGCTCTCTTTGACAAGCTGTCCGCCTGCCGTTTCTCAGAACCGCTAAATCTTGTGTCAGCCGCGTGACAACCCTCTGGCTTTGGCGTATAAAATATGCAGAAAAACAAAGGGTAAATTCATGGCAGACCCCGCACAGGCTCCTGAAGAATACGGTGCCGATTCCATTAAGGTTCTCAAAGGCTTGGAAGCGGTCCGCAAACGCCCAGGCATGTATATCGGCGACACGGATGATGGCTCTGGCCTGCATCACATGGTATATGAGGTCGTCGACAATGGTATCGACGAGGCCCTCGCAGGTCACGCCGACTTTGTGCGCGTCAAAATCCATGCCGATAGCAGCGTATCTGTGCGCGATAACGGACGCGGGATTCCCGTTGATATCCACGAGGAAGAAGGCGTCTCTGCTGCCGAAGTCATCATGACGCAGCTCCATGCCGGGGGCAAATTCGACCAGAACTCATACAAAGTGTCTGGCGGCCTGCACGGCGTGGGCGTGTCTGTTGTAAACGCGCTTTCGGACTGGCTCGAATTGCGGGTTTGGCGCAATGGCAAAGAGCATATCGCGCGCTTTGAACGGGGCGACACTGTCAAACATCTTGAGGTGGTTGGCGATGCAAACGGCGAGAAAGGCACCGAGGTGCGCTTTCTGGCATCCACATCAACCTTTTCGAACTTGGATTACGATTTTCACACGCTGGAGAAACGCCTTCGGGAGCTGGCTTTCCTGAACTCCGGAGTCCGGATCATTCTGGAAGACGAGCGTCCAGCCGAACCCATGAAATCGGAATTGTTCTACGAAGGCGGTGTGCGGGAGTTTGTAAAATACCTGGACCGCTCCAAGGCACCGGTGATGTCGGAGCCGATTTTCATGGTAGGCGACCGCGACGGTATCGGTGTCGAAATTGCCATGTGGTGGAACGACAGTTTCCACGAAACCGTTCTTCCGTTTACGAACAACATTCCTCAGCGTGACGGTGGCACGCACTTGGCTGGTTTTCGGGGCGCTTTGACGCGGACGATCAACAACTACGCGCAGTCCTCTGGTATCGCCAAAAAGGAGAAGGTCAACTTTACCGGCGACGATGCGCGCGAAGGTCTGACTTGCGTGCTGTCCGTGAAAGTGCCCGATCCGAAGTTTTCGAGCCAGACGAAAGACAAGCTTGTATCTTCCGAAGTACGACCCGCGGTCGAAAGTCTTGTGAACGAACGGCTTGCCGAATGGTTTGAAGAAAACCCGAACGAGGCCAAGCGGATCGTTGGCAAGATCGTAGAGGCCGCCTTGGCGCGAGAAGCGGCGCGAAAAGCGCGTGAGCTCACGCGGCGGAAGACGGCGATGGATGTGAATTTCCTCGCAGGCAAATTGAAAGACTGCTCCGAAAAGGATCCCGCGCAAACGGAACTTTTCCTCGTCGAGGGTGACAGCGCTGGGGGTTCGGCTCAAACTGGGCGGGACCGACGGACGCAGGCGATCCTCCCCCTCAAAGGTAAAATCCTGAACGTCGAGCGCGCCCGCTTCGACCGGATGCTGGGGAGCCAGGAAATCGGCAACCTTGTGATGGCGCTCGGGACGGGCATTGGTCGCGACGAGTTCAACATATCAAAACTGCGCTACCACAAGATCGTCATCATGACGGACGCCGACGTGGACGGTGCGCATATCCGCACATTGTTGCTGACCTTCTTTTACCGTCAGATGCCCGAACTGATCGAAGGCGGATATCTCTACATTGCACAACCACCACTCTACAAAGTCATGCGCGGCAAGTCAGAGGTCTATCTGAAAGACCAGGCTGCCATGGAAGAATACCTGATTCAGCAGGGAACAGATGGCGCGCAACTGGTCCAGGGAAATGGCGAGATCATCCTTGGCCAAGACCTTGTGCGTGTTGTTGAAGAAGCCCGCCAACTTAAGCGTGTGCTTGACGCGTTCCCAACTCATTATCCGCGCCACATTCTGGAACAGGCTGCCATTGCCGGTGCCTTTGTTCCCGGCGCAGTGGATGCAGACCTTCAAGGGGTGGCGGACAAGGTGGCCGCGCGGCTTGACCTGATTGCTCTGGAATATGAACGCGGCTGGCAAGGCCGGATCACACAGGACCGCGGTTTGCGACTTGCCCGTATCCTGCGTGGTGTTGAGGAAGTACGGACTCTTGACGGACCGATGCTGCGATCTGGCGAGGCGCGCAAAACGGGCAGCTTTACTGACAGCCTGCAGGCCGTTTACGACAAGCCCGCTCAGCTGGTTCGCAAAGATCGCAAACAGATGATCCATGGGCCTTTGGGCCTATTGGCTGCAATCCTGGAAGAAGGTGAAAAAGGCCTCACCTTGCAGCGTTACAAGGGTCTGGGGGAAATGAACCCCGATCAGCTTTGGGAAACCACTCTGGATCCCGATGCGCGCACCCTGTTGCAAGTCAAAGTGGATGACATGACCGAAGCGGATGATCTGTTCACCAAGCTTATGGGCGACGTTGTCGAGCCACGAAGAGAATTCATTCAGCAAAACGCTCTGAGCGTCGAGAATCTCGACTTCTGATTTCGAATTGGCTGCGCCAATCCGACTTGAGCGAGGGGTTCCACCCCTCGCGCTCCCGAGGATATTTTAGAACCGCAGAAGATGAAGCCTATCGGCTCTGGTCGTCGGGTTGAAGTGCTTTTACTGTCTAAGCAGATGTCACGTAGGGGAGAGCGAGACGACATGGACCTTGGAATGACGGACCGCGTGCGCGCACTGGCGGATCAGGTGCGCGATATGGTGGAAACCGAGATCGCACCACTGGATGGTGAATTTCATGCCGAAGTCGGCAAACATTCCTCAGGCGATCGCTTTCAGCACACCGATCGACAACTTGAGATCCTGAACGGGCTCAAGACTAAGGCAAAGAAGCGTGGGCTCTGGAATTTCTGGCTGACCGATAGCGAAAAGGGTCACGGCTTGACCACGGTCGAATATGCATATCTCGCAGAGGAGATGGGAAAGGTGCCTCTGGCGGCAGAGATCTTCAATTGCTCCGCACCGGACACTGGCAACATGGAAGTTCTGGAACGCTATGGCGATGAATGGATGAAAGATCGCTGGCTGTCCCGATTGCTCGAAGGCGACATCCGATCAGCCTATGTGATGACGGAACCAGACGTTGCTTCCTCTGATGCCGCTCAGCTGGCTTTCGAGGCAAAGAAAGATGGCGATCACTGGGTTCTGAATGGTGAAAAATACTGGATTTCGGGTGCGGGAGACCCGCGCTGCGAGCTCTATATCGTGATGGCCTGCACGCAGCCGCACGCGTCGAAACACAGTCGCCACACCATGTTTGTCATGGATGCCAAAACCCCGGGCATTGATGTTCTGCGCCCTATGCATGTCTTTGGGCAGGACGATGCTCCGCATGGGCATATGCACCTACGATTTAAGGACGTGCGCATTCCATCCAAGAATATCGTCCTCGGCGAAGGACGCGGTTTTGAAGTGGCCCAAGGGCGCCTTGGGCCCGGACGCATTCATCACTGCATGCGGTCGATCGGCCTGGCCGAGAAGGCTTTGGAGCTGATGTGTCAGCGCGGGCTGAACCGCGAGGCCTTTGGCAAACCGCTGGTCGAACTGGGTGCTAATTATGACATTATCGCCAATGCGCGCATGGAAATCGAACAGGCGCGGCTGTTGTGTCTGAAGGCTGCATGGATGATGGATACGCAGGGCACACGTGCAGCACAGCCCTGGATCAGCCAGATCAAGGTGGTCGCACCTTTGATGTCGCTTAAAGTTGTGGACGAGGCCATGCAGCTTTATGGGGGCACAGGCATCAGTCAGGATACGCCGCTTTGGCGGATGTGGACCCATCTGCGTACTTTGCGCTTTGCTGACGGCCCCGATGCCGTACACCGCCGTCAAGTCGCCCGTGCAGAACTACGCAAGTACACCAACAGATGAGCACGCGTTTCGACACTGGCGCTGTCGAAGCGTGGATGATGGCAAATGTTCCCGGATTCCACGGACCGATCTCGGTTGAGAAATTCGCAACCGGCCAATCCAATCCGACTTTCAAATTGACCGCTGCATCGGGCACCTACGTGTTGCGTCGCAAGCCACCGGGTCAGCTTCTGAAATCCGCACATGCCGTAGATCGCGAATTCCGGGTGCAAGGCGCGCTCGCAGATACGGATGTGCCCGTCGCCCAAATGCGTGCCTTCTGCGAAGACGATAGCGTGATTGGGTCGATGTTCTACATCATGGACTATGTTGACGGACGCACATTCGTTGACCCACGACTGCCCGATGTCGGTATTGACGATCGGAGAGCAATTTTTGACGAGATGAACCGCGTTCTTGCGGCCATTCACTCAGTTGATCTTGGTTTCGCCGGGCTGACTGACTACGGTCCTCAGGGGAATTATTATCAGCGCCAGATTGATCGCTGGACCAAACAGTACCGCGCCAGTGAAACCGAAACGATCCCAGACATGGACGCTCTGATCTCTTGGCTGCAAGAAAATGTCCCAGACGATGATGGGCAAGTGACGCTGGTTCACGGTGACTATCGCATCGATAATCTGCTGTTTGCGCCGGATGCTTCGAACTGCGTTGCTGTCTTGGATTGGGAGTTGTCCACTTTGGGACATCCCTACGCCGACCTCGCGGCAGTCATCATGCAATGGGCACTGCCGCCCGGGGATGCCGGTCGCGGATTGGCTGGCGTTGACCGAGCCGTCTTAGGTTTGCCGGAAGATGAAGCGTTCATTGAAGCGTATTGCGTGCGCATGGGTCTGCCAGGCATTGACCGCTTCGGATTTTACTTGGCCTTCTGCTTCTTCCGTATGGCGTCCATCCTTCAGGGCGTCAAACGCAGGGCGCTGGACGGAAATGCATCCAATCCCGCGCGTGCTCTCGAGCTTGGTGCATTTGTCCCGACCTTCGCCAAGGGCGGATTGGACGCGGCGAAAACCGTTTAAACTTGGATTCTGGAAAAATTGGTCGGGCTGAGAGGATTCGAACCTCCGACCCCCTGCTCCCGAAGCAGGTGCGCTACCAGGCTGCGCTACAGCCCGACCGTGCTGCGGGACCTACTGCCCAGGCGCGGATTTGACAAGACCAGTTTTCACAATGATCCGCTAAATCTTGGTCAATCCATTTGGTCCACGGCTCGATTTTTGTCTCGAAACCGACCTGACGTCATAAGACCACTGAGACGCAGCGTAGACGGAGTTCCGATTCTGCTTCGTGTCCGCAGAACGGGTGTGTTCTTCGATGTGCCCGCGCGGCTTTCTCGGAAGACGATGAACACACCGGATGCAATGATGATAACTGCGCCCACCGCAGTGAAGACATCGGTTGTCTCCCCAAAGAAGAAAAGCCCATAAACCGTCGCCCATAGAATCTGGGAGTATTGCATTGGTGCGACAATCGCAGCCTCGCCAGTCTGATAGGCTGCTATGATCATCCGGCCTGCAATCCATGCCATCAAAGAAATCAGCGCCAGGATGCCCAAGTGCTCAATCGGCATGGGTTTGTAGACAAAGGCCAAGGCGACCCCCATGATCAAGAAATTTGCGACCATCGGATAGAGTAACATAACCACCGTACGCTCTTCGGCGCCGATCTTGCGCACGACAATCGATGCGAAGGCTCCTCCGAAAGCGGCGAGGATTGCCGCAGCGTGCCCCAGATTAAGATCAGTTGACCCTGGTCTAAGAACCACCAGAACGCCTACCAGACCGACGATGACCGCCATCCATCGTTGCAAGCGAACCGTTTCGCCGAGGATTGGAATCGAGAGGACTGTAATGAGCAGTGGCGTTGCAAAAAGTATGGCATAGGTTTGCGTCAGCGGCAGCGCCGAGAAGGCGTAGAAGGCGGAGACGCCCGTCACCACCGCACCTATCGTGCGCACTGCCATCCACCAGGGGTGAACAGGTACCAGCGTTCCAGGCTTTGCGTCTCGCATCAACATAATCGTCGCGAGCGGGAAACTGAGAAGGACACTGAAAAAGACGATCTGGATCGGCGAATACACCGAGCCCAACGTTTTTATGAAGACATCGTGCGTCGAAAAAAGCCCGAAGGCAAGGAGAGCCAGCAAAGCGCCTTTCACATTCGAAGACATCGCTGGCCTCCTTTCCTTTCGATGGTTTACAGACTCGCGTCGAGTGCGGCGACGATCGCATCACCCATTTCTGATGTGGACATGGGTGTTCCACCTTCTGGCCCCATCAGGTCTGCAGTGCGAGCACCATCGGCGAGGACCTTTTCTATTGCAGCTTCGAGGCGAGCGGCCTCATCGCCCTGATCAAAGCTGTACCGTAGTGCCATTGCAAAACTGAGGATACAGGCAATCGGGTTCGCCTTGCCCTCGCCCGCGATATCGGGCGCTGAGCCATGTACCGGTTCATAGAGCGCTTTTGGTCGGCCGTTTGCCATTGGCGCGCCAAGGCTTGCCGAGGGCAGCATCCCAAGGCTGCCTGTCAGCATAGCCGCAGCGTCTGAAAGAAGGTCACCGAAGAGGTTGTCGGTCACGATCACGTCGAACTGCTTGGGCCAGCGGCAAAGCTGCATTGCGCCAGCATCGGCATACATATGCGACAGTTCGACGTCAGGGTAGTCCTCGTCATGCACCTTCTGAACGACTTCACGCCAGAGGATGCCCGACTCCATGACGTTGGCTTTCTCCATGGAGCAAACCTTGTTGCCCCGGCGGCGCGCGAGTTCAAATGCCGAACGCGCGACACGGTCAATCTCGCTCTCAGTGTAGCGTTGCGTGTTGATTCCGACACGCTCATTGCCTTCGTTGATAATGCCGCGCGGCTCGCCGAAATAGATGCCCGAGGTCAATTCGCGCACGATCATGATATCGAGGCCGGCAACAACGTCCTTCTTCAACGAAGAGAAGTCGGCAAGAGCGTCAAAACATTGCGCCGGGCGCAGGTTGGCAAAGAGATCCATCTCCTTGCGCAGACGCAGCAGGCCACGTTCCGGCTTCACGCTGAAATCGAGATTATCGTATTTCGGCCCACCAACGGCCCCCAACAGGACGGCATCTACTTCTTGGGCTTTGGCCATCGTATCGTCATGCAAGGGAGTTCCGTGCTTGTCGTACGCCGCCCCACCGACGAGGTCTTCGCTTACGTCAAACGTCAGATCACGCTTGGCTCCGTACCAGTCGATAATCTTACGCACCTCGGTCATCACCTCGGGGCCAATCCCGTCACCGGGCAGTATCAAAAGCGAAGCGTTGCTCATCATGGGTTCCTTTGATCAACTGAGTTGTGCTTCGCGTAGCGTCGCAGGCTCCTAGGGTCAAGGCAGGGGCGCATCCGGCAAAGCCAGATCAACGGTGATCAAACTGTGCTGCTGACCCTCCAGCACAGGCCAAACCCGGGCAGACAAGATTTCGAAACCTGACGATGGCAGAACATACGACACGCGCATCGGGCCGGGGCGATCCCAATGCGCTGTGACCTGTCCGGCAAGTGGGTCCTGCAGCTCAGAGTTTGCCAAAAACAGAGCCATTGCATCGCGCGCGCCTTCACCACGTTCAGGGTCAAGGTTGGTATTGGACATGAACGCAAATGGACCAGTCAAGTCTTTGATGATCTGCTCCCAGAGCCGCAATTCGTCTCTGTTGCGCCGTCCATTGCGGTCTTCGGGTCCATCAAACACCGGTGGCCCGGCATGACCGATCAAGAGTGTTACCTTTCGGGCATCAGGTTGGCCGGGGACAAGAACAGGCACCAACCAGTGCCCACCGCTCGACACACGTTGGACGCCAAACCCAACGTCAGATTTGAGAATGAGAGTACCAGTCAGGTCACGCCAAAGCATCTCATTGAACGAACGAACTTCTTGATCTTCCAAGGGAAACCGAGACAGAACCGCAAGTGCTTCTTGCCCTGGAAAGCGGCCATAGGCCTGCGCATCTTCCGGCTCACCAAAGCGTCCGTCGCCATCGACATCCAAGTTTGTTGGACGCCCTGAATTCGAATTCAAAGGAAGGACAAAGCGATGCCCATTGTCCACAAGCTCCGCGAATGCCCGCAGAGTGATGCTGCTGGCGTCATAGTCGAACCGCGTCAGCACAACGATATCCGCGTCCGCTTCTGCGATTGCGTTTGCCACGGTGACCAGCTCGCGATCTGCCTCAAGAAGATCGCGCAGTAACAGACCTGGACCGTCTCGCGAAATCAAAACGTGCCAAAGTGCAACCCGCAGGTCTTTGGCACCAGCCGCTGCTGGCGCGCAAAGCATCGCAAATAATGCGAGTATCAGACCAGTTGCAAATCGTCCTCTTGTGCGTATGCCCGGCGACGTTTTTCCTCGATCAGCGCAGCAACGCGAAACAGGGCAATCCCACGCATCATCAATGTCAATGGCAGGAATGCCCACGCGCATAGTACCCAGATCAAGGTTTCCGGCACTGCCAGCATCGAAGCATCAAACGTATCGACCCAAAAACGCAGCAACGCCGGGATCAGGAATGGCAGCAAAAACCCTAACGCAAGGTTAAAATGTGCGTCCCGTTTCAGCCGAAACAATACGTCACGCCCGGATGTCGGATCAAACAGAGGCAAATTGATCCAGAAATTGAATGCGGATTTGCGGATCGGCCAAAAAATGAAGCGCGCATGTATCCAGAACAACAGCAATGCGATCATCGAGACAGAGAGGAGCAGGCTGGCTATGCGCGTGCCAAAAGCAACATCAAACCAACCGGGCAAACCCGCCAGAGCAATCGACATCAATCTGACGGGGGAATACGGAAAATCCAAAACAGACTCAGCGCCGCGCGCCATCGTCTCCAGCAACGTCGGCGGCAATGTTGGATCGCGCATATCAGACAAGACAAGGAGAGACGCAAACCACACACAGAAAAACAGGGCAAGGAAACGCAAGCGATTGAACGGCGGCGCGTTTCGGAACTCTAAGAAAGTCGGGTATTCGCTGTTGTATTCAGCAAATGTCACAACCGCAGCGACCATCGCGACAAGAGCCGCCATCTGCGCCGTGTCGCTAGAAGTGCCTGGAAGAACCAGTGACGGAATCGCCACCAGGAACGCCATCAACACCGCACGCACAGCTGATCCGATGATCCGCTTGACCACTCTCGTTCCCTTCAATCTGGACGGACGCGATACGATGCCGCGGCCTTGTTCCAAATTTATGCCGCCGGGATTGGCGGACTGCCTCATTCTTGCCCCAGTTTTGCCCAAGTTCGCAGGATCGCTCAACTGCAGTTGTTGCCAGCCCCTGCGAAACCATTGAACTCACTCGGAAACTGGTGCTCGTTTACATCAGCAATCGCCTTGAAATATGGCATTCACGGATCGCACCACAAAATCTGGTAGCCTTGCTCACAATCCTACAAAAGAAGAGGCCGCCCTGACGGACGGCCTTTTGTGAATACTGTCGGAGTTTTTAAACCCAGGGGCGGGCCTGACTGGCCTGCGCTTCAAAGCTGTCAATGGATGCTGCCTTTTCCATCGTAAGCCCGATATCGTCGAGACCATTCATCAGGCAGTGCTTCTTGAAGCTGTCGAGTTCAAACGAAAAGCTCTCGCCGTCAGAACTGGTGACCGTCTGGTTCTCCAGATCAACAGTCATCCGTGCGTTAGAGCCTTTCTCGGCATCCTTCATCAGGACATCCACCGCTTCGCGCGGGAGAACAATGGGGAGAATGCCGTTCTTGAAGCAGTTGTTGTAGAAGATGTCAGCAAACGAGGTCGAGATAACCGACCGAATGCCGAAATCCTTGAGCGCCCACGGAGCGTGCTCACGCGACGATCCACAGCCGAAGTTGTCGCCGGCGACAAGAATCTCGGCGTCTCGATACTGCGGTTTGTTCAGAACGAAATCGGGGATCTCGTTACCGGCATCATCGTAACGCATCTCGTCAAACAGGTTCACGCCTAAGCCCGAGCGCTTGATTGTCTTCAGAAACTGCTTGGGGATGATCATATCAGTGTCGATATTCACCAACGGCATGGGTGCCGCGATCCCGGTGAGTTTTTCGAATTTTTCCATTACATCATCTCCCGCACGTCGGTGAGTTTTCCGGTAATCGCCGCCGCAGCAGCCATTGCAGGCGACATCAGGTGTGTCCGTCCGCCACGCCCCTGACGCCCCTCGAAATTGCGGTTGGATGTCGCCGCGCAGCGTTCACCCGGAGCCAACTGGTCGGGGTTCATCGCAAGGCACATAGAGCAACCGGCAAGACGCCACTCGAAACCTGCTTCTTTGAAGATGTCCGCCAGACCTTCTTCTTCTGCCTGAGCACGCACTAGGCCAGAGCCGGGAACGACCATCGCCCGCTTCACCGCGATTTTCTTGCCTTTAAGGATCTCGGCCGCAGCCCGAAGGTCTTCGATCCGACCATTGGTGCAGGACCCGATAAAGACCGTGTCGATCTCGATATCAGAAAGCTTCTGACCCGGTGTCAGGCCCATATACTCGATCGAGCGCTTCGCAGCACCCACCTTGCCGCCCTCAAAGCTGTCCGGCTTTGGGACTTCCGCTGTGATCGGCAACACGTCTTCGGGCGAGGTGCCCCATGTCACAACCGGAGCGATGTCTTCACCCTTGATGGTGATCACTTTGTCCCAGTGCGCGTCCTCATCAGAGAAGAGGGTTTTCCACCACGCCATTGCTGCCTCCCACTGGGCACCCTTCGGCGCGTGCGGGCGGCCTTTGACATATTCAAAGGTCTTTTCGTCCGGTGCGATCAGGCCCGCGCGCGCGCCGCCTTCAATCGCCATATTGCAGACAGTCATCCGGCCTTCCATTGACAGGTCGCGAATGGCTTCACCGCAATACTCGATCACATATCCAGTACCGCCGGCAGTACCGGTTTCACCGATGACTGACAGGGTAATGTCCTTGGCGGTTACACCGGGGCGCAGCTTGCCGGTGATCTCGACCTTCATGTTTTTGGACTTCTTCTGGATGAGCGTCTGAGTGGCCAGAACGTGCTCGACCTCGGACGTTCCGATCCCGTGCGCCAATGCGCCGAACGCACCGTGCGTCGCGGTGTGGCTGTCACCACAAACCACAGTCATACCCGGCAGAGTCCAGCCCTGTTCCGGGCCAACAATGTGAACGATGCCCTGACGCACGTCCGACACTGGATAGTAGTGAATGCCGAAATCCTTGGCGTTCTTATCCAAAGCCGCCACCTGAATGGCGCTATCTTCAGTCATGTTCTTGGGATCTTCACGACCCGGCGTCGTCGGCACGTTGTGATCCGGAACCGCGATGGTCTTGTCCGGTGCCCGCACCGAACGGCCTGCCATCCGCAGTCCTTCAAAGGCTTGCGGACTGGTCACTTCGTGAACGAGGTGACGATCAATGTAGAGAAGGCAGGTGCCGTCGTCGGCTTCATGTGCGACATGGGCATCCCAGATTTTATCATAGAGCGTTTTGGGGGACATGGGTCCACTCCCTTGCTTATCGAAATTTTGGATTTTGGTGAGGCGGGCGCAGGCGCAGGCTTATAGCCGCGCGAGCACCGTGTGTGTCGCACCGAAAAAGCGTTCACGCAAACGCGCACGTTCGGCCAGATCGAAAACCATTTCCATGCAAGATGCCTTACATCATCGGACCCCGTTGCCGCAAGAGCGACGCCGATACGTATACCAGAGGAAAAATCCGGCAAGGCAGTGAACCAATTCCGTCCCTAGCGCGTATACAAGCATGCGAGGAAATCATGCTGACGAAACTGAACATCATCAATCTTGGGCTCATTGCGATTCTGGCTGCCGGTCTTATCGTGCATACAGCTGTTGCGGAAACCAAGATTGCACCCGCCCCTGTGGCCCTGCCTTTCGCCGATCTTTGACCGGTTGCGCACTGCTTCGCTCGGTGCGACGCTGGCACTAAAGGTCATACAGGGCAAAGCATGGATCCTGAAGTTGTCTCCCCGGAAGCACTGACGCAAATCTCGCGTGACGTTTTTCTATGGGCCCAGTCTTTTCTTGAGAGCCTTGTCCGCCCTTGGAATGCGTATCAGCTGGGCATTGCGCTTGCCGTCTTTGTGATAGCTCATGTCTTGGCCGCACTGATAAAACCCCGCATGCATGAATGGATGCGGGGTCTGGAAGGTTGGCCCAAGTGGCGTATTCGTGCCCTACTGGTGTTTCACCGCCGTTTGCGAATGGTCCTCTTCGTCTTGCTCATCTGGTTTGTTGTGTTCGTCATGCGCGAGACAACTTGGCCTTCGCGCTCGTATCTTCTTGAGATCATCGCGGATCTTTCAACGGCTTGGCTGCTTATCGCCTTTGCCACACGTCTGATCCGGAACGCTTTGATGCGGTCCATTGTCCGCTACGGTGCTTGGATCTGGGTCACGCTCTCAATCACAGGTCTGGCCGACGAAGCGCAAACCCTATTGGACAGTGCAGCTTTTACGATTGGAGAAACCCGTCTTTCAGTCTGGCTCCTGGTCCAGGCTATTGTGATTGTTGCCGCGCTTCTGACACTGGCACGATTGGTCGCTGGCACGACAGCGGCCACGATCCGGAAGAATGACGACATCTCTCCAGCCATGCAGGTTTTGGCGATCAAGTTCCTGCAGGTTCTTTTATTCGGTACAGCATTCTTCCTGGGACTTCGTATCGTCGGCGTAGATTTGACCGGTCTCGCGGTTCTCTCGGGTGCGATCGGGGTCGGGCTTGGTTTTGGTCTGCAGAAAGTTGTCTCAAACCTTGTATCCGGCATCATCATTCTTCTCGACAAGTCGATCAAACCTGGCGACGTCATCTCGCTCGGTGATACATTTGGTTGGATCAGTTCCCTTGGCGCACGCTATGTCAGTGTCGTGACGCGGGACGGGAAGGAGTATCTGATCCCAAATGAAGACTTGATCACAGGTCAGGTCGTGAATTGGTCTCACTCAAACGAATTCGTTCGTTTGGATATATATTTTGGCACCGCCTACGGAGACGATCCACACAAAGTCAGAGAGATTGCGATCAACGCCGCGAAATCTGTCGATCGCGTACTGAGTTTCAAAGCGCCGGTATGTCACATCGTGGGTTTTGGTGACAGTTCAGTCGATTACATCCTTCGGTTCTGGATTCGCGACCCGACAGGCGGTCTTACAAATATCCGAGGCAATGTTTACCTCGCGCTTTGGGATGCGTTTCAGGAACATGGTGTTTCAATTCCGTTCCCACAGCGGGAAGTCAAAGTGCTTGAAGGTTCTCAGCTTGCGACCCATCCGCACCCCGAGTGACGGGACGTTGCGGCTGACACCCTCGGTACGCTAACTCATATTGCGCGCGATGGTATTAGGGAGGCCTTCATGGCAGACGATATTGTACTTCTCGACGGTGCCCGCACCGCAATTGGCACATTTGGCGGATCGCTTGCAGGCACGCCACCGATAGATCTTGGGGCCACCGCAGCGAAAGCGGCATTGGAACGCGCCGGTGTCGAAGGCCCTCAAATAGGCCACGTGGTGTTCGGGCATGTAATCAACACTGAGCCGCGCGATATGTATCTCAGTCGTGTTGCGGCCATACAGGCAGGTATCCCAGACACGACACCGGCGATGAACGTGAACCGCCTTTGCGGTTCAGGCGCTCAGGCCATCGTTTCAGCGATCCAATCCTTGATGCTTGGTGATGCCGAGTTTGCCTTGGCCGGTGGGGCCGAAAGCATGAGCCGGTCGCCTTACATTGTGCCGGATCAGCGATGGGGCGCAAAGATGGGTGACATCAGAACTCTCGACATGATGCTCGGTGCTCTCAACTGTCCGTTTGGCACAGGCCACATGGGCGTGACTGCGGAAAACGTCGCGGCTGAGCATGATATCACCCGCGATCAACAGGATGCGTTTGCGCTCGAAAGCCAAAAGCGCGCAGCCATTGCTATCGAGGAGGGTCGGTTTGCCAGCCAGATCGTCCCAGTTGAGGTCAAACGGAAGCGGGAGATGGTGGCGTTCGACACGGACGAACATCCGAAGGCGACAACGCTAGAAGCGCTTGGCGGGTTAAAGACCGTCTTCCAAAAAGACGGCACAGTGACCGCAGGAAACGCATCCGGGATCAACGATGGCGCTGCGGCCATTGTCCTGGCTCGGGCGTCCGCTGCAGAAAGCGCGGGACTAAAACCCAAGGCGCGGGTCCTGGGTTATGCTCATGCAGGTGTGCGACCAGAGGTCATGGGCATTGGGCCAGTTCCAGCTGTGGAAAACCTGCTGAAGCGCACCGGTTTGTCTGCATCCGATTTCGATGTGATAGAGTCGAACGAGGCCTTTGCCGCCCAAGCCTTGGCCGTCAACAAGGGGCTTGGCCTTGATCCGGCGAAAGTAAATCCCAACGGCGGCGCAATTGCGTTGGGCCACCCAGTGGGAGCGACTGGCGCAATCATCACAGTCAAAGCGCTTTATGAATTGGAACGTATTGGAGGTTCCAAGGCTTTGATCACGATGTGCATCGGAGGCGGCCAGGGCATTGCTCTGGCAATCGAACGTCTCTAACGCAAACACCGTCCAAGTTCGTCGTGAAAATCTAATTGACCCCAGCCAAGCGACTTTGGCTGGGGTTAATTTCTTTTTCACCATGATCCGAGAAAGTTACCTCTGATGTAGACGGAGGTCCGGATGAGTCTCGCCAACAAGCTGGCCGAAGAACGCCGCGCGCGGTTGGCGGCCGAGCGTCTGCTTGAGCTCAAACAGGCTGAACTCTTCGCCGCCAATCGCAAGCTCGGAAACCACGCCCAGAAACTCAGTAACGAAATCGTCGAAACCCGAGCCGAGGTGGCAATGGTGCGTGGCGAAAACCAACGGGTGAAAACTGAGTTGGGCGTCGCGAACGAGAAAATCCAGATCGCAGAGCGTCGTCTTTGGCATTCTATAGAAACCATTCAGGATGGGTTTGCCTTTTTCGATGCAGACAATCGCATGATCGTCGCAAACCGCGCCTATCTTGCGGTGTTTGAAGACCTCGAAGAGGTTCAGCCAGGCATCACCTACCCAAGGATTCTACAACTTCTGACCGAGGAGGGCATCGTCAACATCGGCGAAGAGTTACCGGCCGAATGGCGCGCGCGCATGCAAGATCGTTGGCAGCAGGATGATCCCAAACCGATGGAGATCCAGTTGTGGAATGGAGAACATGTCCGCATTTTCGACCGTCGCGGTCCTACTGGCGATATTGTCAGCCTTGCTCTCAATATCACAGCCAGCGTCCGCTACGAAGAACAATTGCGTGAGGCCCGAGAGCGTGCCGAGGCAGCCAATCGCGCGAAATCCGCCTTTCTTGCCAATATGAGCCACGAAATCCGCACTCCCATGAACGGTGTCGTGGGTATGGCAGATCTCCTGACAGAAACCGACTTGGACGGAGACCAAAGGCTCTTTGTCGACACGATCAAAAACTCGGGCGAGGCTCTATTGGTCATCATCAACGATGTCCTCGACTACTCAAAAATCGACGCCGACAGACTGATCTTGCATCCGGAAACATTTGATCTTGAAAAAACGCTGCATGAGATCGTCATGCTGTTGCAACCTTCAGCACAGGCGAAGGGTCTGACACTCAAAATCGACTATGACATGCAGTTGCCGACACGGGTCATCGCCGACCCAGGCCGCATCCGTCAGATTGTGACGAACCTCATGGGGAATGCTGTCAAGTTCACACTGAACGGTCATGTCCATCTGCGCGTTTCTGGCGCGCGAGAGACGGAAACCGAATGCCAGCTCTGCATCACAGTAGAGGATACCGGCATTGGCATTGCTGCCGACAAGATCGACCATGTGTTCGGTGAATTCAATCAGGTCGAAGACGACCGCAATCGGCAATTTGAAGGCACCGGCCTTGGCCTTGCCATCACCAAAAGACTTGTTGAACTCATGGATGGGAAAATCTGGGTCACGTCCAACGAAGGGTCTGGAAGCTGTTTTGGATTTTCGGTGACACTGCCCATTGCTCGGGGATGCAGCGGGCAATCGGAAATGCTGGAAGCAAGTGTCCAACGCATTCTGGTTATGGAAGAAGCGAGCGACCAACACGAAAGTTCTCTTGTCTCACAGATCAAGGCGTTGGGTGGTATGCCGATCCAATATTCCGACGAGGTTGAATTGACAGTTGAATTCCTGGAAGCGCTCAGTTTGGTCGTGCTTGATCTGGATTCCGAGAATCCGACTTTCGATCGTGTCACGAATATGTTGGACAAAATTGCTTGCGACACTCCACTCTTACTTCTCTCGCAAAGCTCAAAAACGCCTAACCGGATCGAGAAGACAAAGGTCCACACGCTTCAGCGACCTTATACGCGGGCTGCGTTATTCGATACGATTGCCTCAGCAGCCGTTCCGAGAGAGCCCGATAAGGTTGTGGCCAAGGTTTCACGCACCGCACTTCCAAAGGTCTTGCTGGCAGAGGACAACCGCACCAACCAACTGGTTTTTCGCAAGATGGTCAGCAATATGGATATCGAGCTTGCGGTTGCAAATAATGGGTTCGAGGCAGTCGCGGCATTCGAGACTGATCAGCCCGATGTAATTTTCATGGACATCTCAATGCCAGGGATGGACGGCAAAGAGGCAACCGCGCGCATCCGTGCCCTCGAAGGGGCAGGCCCCAATGTTCCAATTATCGCGGTCACGGCTCATGCGATGGATGGCGACCGCGAAATGATCATTGAAGCTGGATTAACCGACTATCTGACGAAGCCTTTACGCAAAGATGCGCTGATCGAGAAACTGACGATATACTGTCCTCAGCTTCAGCTGGCCTCATAGTTGCGAACAAATACTGGCGAATCCGGCTTGGAGAGATCCTCACGATACGCATATCCACCAAGATCAAAATCAAGAATGCCCTCGGGGTCCGTCAGTCGCTTTTGGATCACAAACCGCGCCATAGATCCCCGCGCCTTTTTGGCGAAGAAGCTGACAATCTTCGGACCTTTGCCATCGCCTTTTTCTTCCATGAAACACGGCGTGATGATCCGCAGGCCCAAAGCTTTGGGCTGCACTGCGCCAAAATACTCCTGGCTGGCGCAATTGATGAGAGTGTCGGTTTTCACCTCTGCCGCCTGTGCCTTGAGCTCTTTAGCGATCTGGTCGCGCCAATAGTCATAGAGGTTGCTGCCGCGCCGGGTTTTCAAGCGACTTCCCATTTCAAGACGGTAGGCTTGGATACCGTCCAGCGGACGCAGAACGCCATACAGGCCAGACAGGATACGCAAGTGGTCTTGCGCCCAGCGCATTTCATCTGCGTCCAGTGTTTCTGCCTCTAGGCCTTGATACGTGTCTCCGGCAAAAGCCAACGCCGCTGGGCGAACGGTGTCAGCCGAGGGAGCGTCCGCGAAATCGCGAAACCGGTCGCGATTGAGCTTTGCCAGATCGTCGCTCAAATCCATCAGCGCCTTGAGATTGCCAAGTGTCAGGTTCCGCGCCGTTTTGGCCAAACGGTTCGCGTCGTCCTGAAACACTGGTTCCGTCAGAGCCACATCCCTCTCAGACCAATCAAGACGTTTTGCCGGAGAGATCACAACGAGCATGGCTACACCTTACTTGAATTTCTGATGTCACTGGACTTAGTCTGCCGACCGCAGAACGTCCAGAAAGGTCTCGGCAAAGCGTTCGGCATGCCGTTCCCCAATAATCCGTGCGATCCCGGTCTCATCACGTGGTTTGGCTTGTGCCAGTTTGGCCAACTGTGCCGCACTGCAGGACATCGGTTTCAGGGTCCCGCACTGGCCTCGGATCATCTGCGCCTGAGATGCGAGCAGTGCATCGTAGATACCCCCGGCTCCGGTTGAAGCAAGTTTGCGCCGCGCCGGATGTAATTCCGGTGCCTCTCCAGCGATCACCTCTAGAAACGCACGCCCATAGCGTTCTAGCTTCTTTGCACCAACACCGTTGATGCGCGCCAAATCGTCCAGGGTGCGAGGCCGGGTTCCGGCCATCTCGATCAACGTACGATCTGGAAAGATCACATAGGCCGGGACCGATTGTTCCTCGGCCAAGGCCCGCCGCTTGGCCTTCAGCGCCGACAGTAGAGGCGCATCCTCGTCATTCACCAATGTGCGCACCTGGGGGCGGCGATCGTTCGCCGCTTCAAGGCTGTCACGCGTTAGCGAAATCGACGCTTCGCCGCGCAGAATCGGGCGGGCCGCCTCGGTCATCACCAACGCGCCATGTCGTTCGGGATCCGGGCGCATCAAGTCATGACCCATCATCTGGCGAAAAACAGCCTGCCACTCTACACGTTTCAGGTCTTTGCCAACTCCAAAGGTCGGCAGTGAATCATGATTCCGTGCCATGACCTTTTCTGTCTTGGTTCCAACCAAAATATCGATCAGGTGCCCCGCACCAAAGCTTTCGCCCGTACGCAGTGCGGCCGAGAGCGCTTTGCGAACCGCTTCGGTGCCGTCAAAAACCTTGGCGGGCTTGTCACACAGATCGCAATTTCCACAGGCGATCTCTGTCTCGCCGAAATAGCTCAATAACGTCTTGCGTCGGCACTCCAAGGCTTCGGCCAAACCCAACAACGCGTTCAGACGTCCATGGTCTGCGTGGCGCCGCTCTGCCGGTGCGAGGCCTTCATCTATCTGCGCCCTACGCAGACGGATATCATCCGCACCGTACAAGGTCAGCGTTTCGGCAGGCGCCCCATCGCGCCCGGCCCGACCGATTTCCTGGTAATAGGCTTCGATAGATTTCGGTAGGTCGGCATGCGCAACCCATCGGATGTCGGGTTTGTCGACTCCCATGCCAAACGCCACCGTAGCAACCACGATCAGCCCATCCTCGGTGGCGAACCGGGCTTCAACGTGACGACGGGCTTCAGGCTCCATGCCCCCATGATAAAAACAGGCGGTGTGACCCTCGGCATTAAGCGCTTGAGCTAGGGTTTCGGTCTTGGCGCGGGTGCCGCAATAGACGATTCCAGACTGGTCCTTTCGGGCAGCCGCAAATTTCAGGATCTGTTCGCGCGGCTTGTTCTTGGGGGCGAACATCAGGTGAATGTTGGGCCGGTCAAAACCCCGCAAGAAAGTCGTCGGCGCATGTCCGTCGAACAGGCGAGTGACGATCTCTTCCTGCGTTTCGGCGTCTGCAGTCGCCGTGAAAGCCGCCAGCGGCACGTCCAGAGCACGGCGCAGTTCCCCAATGCGAAGATAGTCGGGGCGGAAATCATGGCCCCACTGGCTGACGCAATGTGCCTCGTCGACAGCGATCAGGGACACACCTGCCTGTTGCAGCATCCGCTGCGTGCCGCTTGAGGCGAGCCTTTCAGGCGCAATATAAAGCAGCTTCAGCGCACCCGTATGAAGCATATCCCAAACAGCGTCGTTTTCCTCGTCCGTGTTAGCCGAGGTCAGCGCTCCTGCCGCGACGCCGGCCTCTCTCAGACCGCGCACCTGATCGCGCATTAGGGCGATCAAGGGAGAAATCACAACGGTCACGCCGTGACGGACCAATGCAGGCAGTTGGAAACAGAGCGACTTACCACCGCCGGTCGGCATGATGGCGAGCACGTTTTCGCCTTGTGCCACTGCTTCGACAATCTCTGCCTGACCAGGGCGAAAGCTGTCGAATCCAAAAACGTCGCGCAGAACATTGTCTGCATCGGACATGTCGCGTGGCATGGATGACCTGTCAGGTTTATTACTATATCTGCTCTAAACCTGACAGTCTCATACTAAGGATGCGTGAACAAGCCTTAGCGCGGGTCAATATCCGTAGAAGAAGCCCGCGTTGTTCTGAAGCACGATGCGCAGAATATAGACCCCGATCAAAGCAACCAAAGGTGCAAGGTCGATCCCAGACATCGGCGGAAGGATGCGGCGCAGGCGCGAGTACATCGGTTCCAGCAGGCGGTTCAGACCATCCCAGATTTGCGCGACGATGGGCTGACGCAGGTTCAAAACCTGGAAATTTATCAGCCAACTCACGATAACGTGGGCGATTATAAAGAACCACACGATATCAAGAAGCAGCATCAGTATCTGGTAGAGCGATTGCATCGGACGGATTTCCCTTGGCAGTGACCTGTCAACAGGTAGGCGCAAGCGTGCCGAAGAACAAGTCAGAGCGCTTGCCGCGAGGTCGCGATTGACGTGACTTTGCAGAAGGTCAACTACATCGCCAACAGGAGTGACCGATGTATCCCTTCATTCGCATGGCGTTTGGGCTCTGGAAAACCCGTAACACGCCCAAGCTTGGACCGTTTGCAACCTATGTCTCACATCATCGGTGTTGGCCGTGGGACATCGACATGTGGATGGAACTGAACAACGGTCGGACGCTGACACTCTATGATCTTGGGCGGATTCCTTTGGCACAAGTCACAGGACTCATGGACATGATCCGGAACGAAAGCTGGGGACTGACGATGGCTGGCGTTGTCGTACGGTACAGGCGCCGCATCCGTACGTTTGAACGCTTTGAAACGCGCAGTCGGCTGCTGTGTTGGGATGCCCGTTTCCTTTATATCGAACAATCAATGTGGAAACAGAATGGCGAATGCGCCAACCACGCGGTGTACCGCTCGGCTGTGACCGACCGGAATGGAATTGTCCCCACCAGTCGAGTTATTGCTGCAATGGGTCTTGAAGAGGCACAGTCGCCGGGCATGCCGATTTGGGTCAAAAAATGGCTTGAGGCCGAGGACGCCAGACCTTGGCCGCCGATGCAGAACAAAGCCTAGCCAAGACGATGCTTGCCGGGGTTCAGTTTCGGACCCATAACCCACGAAGGGGGATTTGGCATGGCAGATGTGACCTTGCGCAAACGGATTTGGGGCTGGTTCTTCTTCGACTGGGCCAGCCAGCCATATAACACGCTTATCATAACGTTTATCTTTGCGCCCTATGTCAAAGAGTTGATGGGGGATGGCACTGCTGCGCAATCGGCATGGGGCTTTGGAATCGGTACTGCAGGTATCATTATTGCTCTGCTTGCCCCGGTCCTCGGTGCGCTGGCGGATACGAGCGGCAACCGTCTTAAGTGGATTTGGATTTTTTCCGTCATGTATGTTTGCGGAGCTGCAGGTCTTTGGCTTGCCGCTCCGGGCGACTTCAACCTGATCCTCATACTCGTCTTTTTTGCCATCGGCATGATCGGAATGGAGTTTGCAACGACATTCACGAATTCCATGTTACCCGACCTTGGTACGCCTGAAGAGATCGGCAGGATATCAGGAAACGGGTGGGCCTTTGGATATGTCGGTGGTCTTCTGGCTCTGGTGATCATGCTCGCGTTCTTTGCTGACAATGCTCAGACGGGAAAAACCATGATTGGCCTCGACCCCGCGCTGGGACTCGACTCATCACACCGCGAAGGAACGCGCTTTGTCGGGCCACTTGTGGCGATTTGGTTCATTGTTTTCATGGTCCCGTTCTTTTTGTTCGTTCGAGATCCAAAATCGCGTGCTGCTCCAAAAGGCGCTGTTAAGCAGTCATTGAAAGACCTTAAAGCAACGCTGGGTCGGCTGCCGCAAGATCGATCGCTCTTTGCGTTTCTGGGTTCAGCAATGTTTTATCGGGACGCGCTCAACGGGATGTACGCGTTTGGCGGAATTTATGCTGCAGGTGTACTCGGCTGGAGCGTTCAGAACGTCGGCATCTTTGGGATTATCGCCATAATTGCTGGAGCTTTGGCAGCGTGGATGGGGGGCATGGCGGATTCACGTTTCGGGCCGAAACCTGTGATCGTGAGTTGTATTCTTGCGCTGACCGCTGTGGGTGTCGCCATCGTTCTTATCTCACGCGAGTCGATGTTCGGAATTCCCTTAGCCGAAGGGTCCTCGCTGCCTGATATCGCCTTTTATTTAATTGGCGCGGTCATCGGCGCGGCTGGGGGCGTAATTCAGTCTGCAAGCCGTACGATGATGGTACGACAGGCCAACCCGGAACGCATGACCGAAGCTTTTGGGCTTTATGCGCTTGCAGGAAAAGCGACCAGTTTTCTCGCACCCTTGCTTATTGGGGTTACAACCTATGCCACCGGTTCTCAACAATTGGGCGTCAGTCCCGTTATAGGGCTTTTCCTGATCGGTCTTGTATTGTTAGTCTGGGTCAACCCAAACGGGAAACGAGCAGTATCATGAAACGAATTTCTCTGCTTCTCGGCCTTGTATTTGTCCTTTCAGCCTGCGGGAGCGAAAACAGAACTCAAAGCTCCTCCGCCGATGCGATTGAAGCGCCCCGCGTCAGCGGCGTCCTCAGCACACGACAGGCCAAACAGCTGTTCGGTGGAATGGACAATGCATCAAGGCAATCCCCAGCCGCCTATGGCAGCTACGCCAAAGGCTGCGCGGCAGGCCAAGTTCAACTGCCTGAGTCTGGTCCAACATGGCAAGCCATGCGTCTGTCCCGAAACCGGAATTGGGGACTTCCGATCACGGTGGATTTTCTGCAGGATTTGTCGCGCGTCGCTGCACGGCAACCAGGATGGAATGGGCTTTATCTCGGTGACATAAGTCAGCCGCGTGGTGGTCCGATGCTGACAGGACACGCGAGCCATCAAATCGGCCTTGATGCTGACATCTGGATGCGTCCGGCTGACCGTCTGAACCTCAGCAGAGGTGAACGTGAAAATATATCTTCGATCTCAATGCGGCGCTCTGCAGGTGCGTTCACGAACGATAATTGGACCCAAGCACATCATAACATCATAAAGGCTGCGGCCAGTGACCCACGTGTGGCACGGATTTTTGTCTTCCCGGGTGCCAAGGTCGCAATGTGCAACAGCGAAACGGGGGATCGCAGCTACCTGCGCAAGATCCGCCCTTGGTACGGACATCACTATCACTTCCATGTACGTTTGGCCTGCCCACGCGGTATGTCTGGCTGTGTCGATCAGGATCCACCGCCCCGCGGGGACGGCTGTGACGATGCACAGCAATGGGTCAACAATATCCTCAACCCGCCGCCGCCTGATCCAAATGCACCAAAACCGAGGCCCAAAAGAGAACTGACGCTTGCCGATCTTCCAGCACAGTGCGCTGCTGTTCTCTCGTCAAAATGATCCGCTTTGAGCTCTGAACCCATTTTGGCCAAGGAGACGCAAGCGGCGCGGTTTTTGTCGTCCTATCATTGGACGAAGGAACATGACGGGTTTGGTGGCTATTCAGGGATCCTTTTGTCCGAAGATGGCGCTGATTTCGTTATCGTCAGCGACCGCGCGCACATGATTGAAGGGACCATTTTCCGCCATAAAGATCGGATTATCGGTCTGCGAAGCAATGCCATGACACCGTTGGATCTGCCCGACAGTCTGTTCAGTCATCTAGCCATAAAAGACACCGAAAGTTTAGCCCGTGATCGCTCTGGCAGGCTCTACATGTCCTTGGAAACGGAAAACCGGGTGATCCGGCGTGAAACGAATGGCGTATGGTCTTTCTTGCCGCACTTCCCAGATATCCAGTCGTTGCCACCGAACCGGGGCCTCGAGGCTTTGGCCATTTCCCATGACGACACCATGTACGCCATTCCCGAAGCGTCGGACAATCTTCAAAGCCCCTTCCCAGTGTTTCGGTTTCGCGGAAATGTCGGCTGGGATATCCCCATGTCCATATCACGGAACGATGGTTTTCTACCCGTTGGTGCCGACATTGGACCTGACGGAAGACTGTATCTTCTAGAGCGCGGTTTCGCCGGGTTTGGATTCTCGTCGCGTGTGCGTCGGTTTGAATTCAATGCACAGGAAAACGCTTCAGGCGAGACACTTCTGGTGACAAAGACGCGCCGCCACGACAATCTGGAAGGTCTTGCCGTTTGGCAGACTTCCGAAGGGTCTCTGCGGCTTACGATGGTCTCAGATGACAATTTCATGTTCCTGCAGAAAACAGAGATCGTAGAATATGCTGTAAGCATTTAACTTGTGCGATCCTGATCGCGTCTATATGCAGCGCGCCATTCCCAACGAAAGGGAATCAAGTCCCCGCAACCTTGGCAAAACGGGAGTCACAATGACCCGCGCTCATATTCCTGGCATTATCGCCATGGCCCTCATCGTGTTGGCCTCCAACATCCTTGT
>QCWH01000027.1:39407-56478 GCA_003149565.1 Marivita sp. XM-24bin2
GGTCCTGCCCGCAAAGTCGTATTCGCTGGTTTCATCGTTGGTGTGATCTGTTCTTTGATCGGCACACAAATCCAAGGAGAGTTTGGCCCTCTGGTAACCTTGCGCATCGCAATAGGCTCTGGTCTGGCCTTCCTTACCGCACAGCTTTTGGACGTCGCGGTCTTCGACAAAATGCGCGACGGTGCCTGGTGGCGTGCACCGTTGGCGTCTACGCTGATCGGTGCTTCCGTTGACACAGCGCTGTTCTTCAGCATCGCGTTCTCAGGCGCGCTGACGTTCCTTGAACCCACTAATGACGTCTCTTGGGCCGGAGAAATGCTGCCTCTGCTAGGCAGCGGGCCGATTGCACCGCTTTGGGTATCACTCGCAGTTGCTGACTGGATGGTGAAAATCGCACTGGCACTCATTGCACTGATACCATTTCGACTCATCGTCCTGCGATTTCGCGAAAAAGCCGCTTTGACGTAAGAAAAGGCTTGCGCCCTTCGCAAACCCTGTCACGCTGAAGATGCGTTTTTAACAGCTGAAAGGAGGTGATCCAGTGTCGAGAGAGGTATTGGAGAGAGGTGTCGGAACAGTTCGAGAGGTCCACATCTAGGGCAGCCCCTGGGTGTAGAGCACTCGAATTGGTGAGGAGCCTAACCGGGACCCACCTCCGTAAGTCTCGAAGGGTCGCCACTACGGCGACCCTTTTTGTATCGGTATCCCAGCGCTATGTGATCAATACATGATACGGATTTCAGACAAGATCAGCCTTGAAGACTGGGAATTGACCGAGCAATTCATCCGCGCATCTGGCCCAGGTGGTCAGAACGTGAACAAGGTGGCAACAGCAGTTGAACTCCGCTTCGAAGCCGAGCGCTCTCCAAATCTGCCAGGGCCCGTCAAGAACAGGCTGCGTCGGATTGCTGGCCGCAAGTGGACCAAAGACGGCGCCATCGTTCTGCAAGTTGACGAAACGAGGTCTCAAGCACGTAATCGCGATATTGCCCGGGACCGTTTGAAAGAAATGATTGTCGAAGCGCTCACGCCGCCAAAGCGCAGAGTTCCCACGAAACCGACTTTGGGCTCCAAGAAGCGGCGACTGAAAGCGAAAAAGGTCCGCGGAGAGGTAAAATCGCTCCGCGGGAAAGTTGATCCAGACGTATAGGCGTGAACGCTAAGCCTCCAGATGCACGTGGTTGACAGCCCACTGTCAAAAGCGGTCTAGCAAACGTTCCAGGTATTCCAGTTCTTCCTCAGGACGCTCTCCCTCACCAGAGCGGCGACGGATTTCATCGAGCAGTTCACGCGCGCGGCGATAGACGTCTTCGCCCTGCAAAAGGTTCTCGTTCGAACCAATCTGCCCGTTTGACCCAAGATTACGCCCCAAAGGATCACGTTGTTGACCGGGGTCGGCACCGTCCGCCACACCCTGTTGGCCCTGACCTTGTTGCTGCTGTTGTGCCATTGCTTCGCCAAGGTTCCGCATGCCTTCACGCAGTGCTTCCATTGCCTCCGACTGGTTATCGATCGCACCAGCCAAATCGTTGTTGCGCAACGCTTGTTCAGCCCCTTCCATCGCCCCTTCGGCCCTATCCAACGCGTCACGCGCCGCTTCACCAGCTTCGGTGCCTGCGCCTGGAAGGTTTTGTGATTGACGGTTCAGCTCTTGCCGCAACGCCCTTTGTCTGTCGGCCAAGCTGTCCTCAAGGCTCTGCCCGCCTTGACCGTTTTGTCCCTGTCCGGGCTGTTGACCTTGGCCTTGTTGCTGACCCTGGCCTTGACCCTGCTGCTGGCCCTGGCCCTGTTGACCGGGTTGCTGGCCCGGCTGCTGGCCTTGTTGCCCTTGCTGACCGGGATTGAATTGCTCTTGCAGATCCCGGAATGCCTGATCCGACAGACCCTGCTGTTCACGGAGTGTTTCGGCGAGGCCTTCCATCGCCTGTTCACCGGGAGACTGGCCTTGTTGACCTTGGCCCTGAGTAACCTGCATGTTCTCCATCATCTGACGCAGCTGCTCGAGCGCCTCCTGCGCTTCGGCCATGCGGCCCTGCTCCATCAACTCCTGAATGCGGTCCATCATGTCCTGCAGGTCATTCTGACTCATTTCCATCATGTTCTGATTCTGAGTCATTTCCTGATCAGGATTGTTTTCACGGTCTTGTTGCGCCTGCCGCGACAATTGACGCAGGTAATCATCCGTCGCCTCGCGCAGTTCTTGCATCAGTTCAGCAATTTCCTGATCGGACGCTCCGTTGCGCATTGCCTCGGACAATCGATCTTGCGCCCGCTGCAGGCGTTCAAGCGCGTCCTCAAGATCCCCTTCTTCGAGACGAATTGCCAAATCCCACATCGCCTGCGCAATTTCCGCCTGTTGCTCATCGGTCATCGACACCCGAGACAAAGCCTCGACGCGACGCATGATGGTGCGCAACCGCAGAAAATCCGTGCTTGACCGGAACACATCGTCCGGCCGGTGCGAAACCGCACGCATCAGCAGGGCGATATCTCCAGCATTGTCACGGTTCCAAAGCAACGAGCGTCTCAGATCGATAATCGCGCTCGCCATAGGATCGAAAAAACGCCGGCCTGGAAGGTCAATAACCTCTGGTTCAGCTTCGCCAAGTTGTTCCGCTTCATCGGTAACGCTCAGTGAAACAGTCACTGGCAAATTGGCCCAAGGATGTTGCGAAAAGTTATCGACGAGCGTTTCGGTGAATTCGGACCGGTCGCCAGCGATGGGCATTGGGAGAGGCAGCTCAATAACGTCGCGCGGTTCAGGATCGATCCGGAGACCATATCGCCGGTCAACCTCGCTCAGAGCAAGCTGAATGCGCGCCGTTCCAGTCGCAATGCCATAGTCATCCTTGGCAGTGAAGGGAATCTGCGCTTCACCTTCGTAGCTCACCTCGATCTCACCATCCCGCGAAACTTCGGGCGCGCGATCCGGAGTTGCAATGATTTCCCAGAGCCGGCCTCCAGGGCCTTCGATTTCCAATCGCCCCGATCGAGTGACGCTAAATTCCTGCGCCGTATTCGTTGACGCTTCGACCAATTCCTCTGGCGTCGCGGTCGGTGAGACACGATTGGAGACCGTCTCGGCCACACTCAACGCGCCGACCTCGCCATAAAACCGCAAAGTCACCCGGCTGCCCTCCGGGGTTTCAAGACGGGCGTCGTCGATGTCGTTTAGATAAATTGAGGGTCGTCCGGTGTAATACGGGGGTTCCAGCCATCCTTCCCATGTCGGTCCCGATGACAGGTTGGATCCGGTCGGACCCATCGCTGAGACGGTCTGCACCTTGAGAACCGATCCAAAGACTGCGGCAACCAAGAAAACCAGAACCGCTACGTAGCGCAGAGCAAAAGGATCCGCCTTCGAGACCCTCAAGTCCGGCTCAGCTGCCTTGGCATTCTTCAGCCGCGCCGCCATTCGCGCTTGATGGGCCTTCCAGACGGCGAGGGATGCCGGATCACCGGCGCCAATCGCCTGGCTGTCCATTGCGGCAAGTATCGGATTTCCGGGCAGCGTCGCGTCCAGCCGAGCAAGTGCGGATTCTTGAGAAGGCCACACAAATTTACGTGCGCCGCGCAGCACGGCCCAGACCGCGGCCAAAGCAGCCAACGCGAGAACCACCCATACAGCCTCAATCGGCATGTAGTCCTGGAGACCGAGCATAAGGAACCCAAGGACAGCAAGCGCAATCGACCAAAGGGGCCAGAAGGCCCGGACGATTACCTCTGCGCCCATTCCCAAACGAGTCAAGAAAAGTGGCCGCCGAAGCGTCGCATCAATTTCTGAAGGCAGGTCGTCCCGTGCGGTCATTCCGATCTCCCGGTTAGCGGGCCGTAGGAACATGCCTCACAGCCATGGGGGAATGGTATCTCGGTTTATGATTTCGTCAAAGTCGGGACGCTCGCGGATGACAGCGAATTGATCACCCTTTGCCAAAACTTCAGGCACCAGAGGCCTGGTATTGTATTCACTGGCCATAACCGCGCCGTATGCACCTGCCGATCTGAAGGCGACCAGATCACCTGCCTGCAGAGGTGGCATCATCCGGTTCCTTGCAAACGTATCGCCGGATTCGCACACCGGACCAACAATGTCATAGGGCTGTTGCTCAGCGCCGGGCACCGGCTCGACAACGGGTACGATGTCATGGTGCGCATCATACATCGCAGGCCGAATGAGGTCGTTCATCGCACCGTCGAGTATGAGAAAGTTGCGACCTTCGCCTTCTTTCACATAAATGACCCGGCTGACGAGTATACCGGCATTCCCGGCAATCAATCGTCCAGGCTCTATCTCTATCTCGCAATCCAAATGTCCCAAAGTACGCTTGATCAAAGCTCCGTAGTCTGAGGGTAGCGGCGGCGCTTCATTGGATCGAGTGTAGGGGATACCAAGACCACCGCCCAGATCAAGCCGGCGGATGTCATGGCCATCGGCCCGGAGTTGTTCGGTGAGTTCAGCAACTTTGAGATAGGCCAACTCGTACGGCGCAAGGTCTGTCAACTGCGACCCGATATGGACATCAATCCCAATCACATCGATCCCGGGGAGCGTTGCTGCTTCGGCATAAACAGCTCTCGCTTTCGCGATGGGAATCCCAAACTTGTTCTCTGACTTTCCCGTGGCGATCTTGGCGTGGGTTTTCGCATCCACATCCGGATTGACGCGCACTGTGATCGGCGCGGTTTTTCCCAGACTCTCAGCAATCTCGGAGATGACAAAAAGTTCTGGTTCGCTTTCCACATTGAACTGTCGAATCCCGCCTTCAAGGGCGGCGCGGATCTCAGAGCGAGTTTTGCCAACACCCGAAAATACAATCCGGTCACCGGGAACTCCCGCTGCTTTTGCACGGGCATATTCGCCACCGGACACGACATCCATTCCTGCACCAAGGTCCGCGAGAGTTTTGAGAATCGCTTGGTTCGACGCGGCTTTCATCGCGTAGCAGACCATATGCTCCATCCCGTCCAACGCGTCGTCGAACAATTGGAAATGACGCGTCAGGGTCGCCGTTGAGTACAGATAGAACGGCGTACCAACCGCAGCTGCGATATCCGCAACCGGAACGTCCTCGGCATAGAGTTCACCGTCGCGATAGAGAAAATGGTCCACACCTGCCTCCAAATCAGACCGCGATGCAGTACCCTAGGCCAAGACTTAGCGCCACCCCCCGCGCTACGCTTCTGAATCGCGCTAAAAACATCTTCAATCTAGGCGATCAGTCGACCGGGCGGGACCGCAGGAAAAGATACAACGGCAGACCGCAACTTACGCCGATGCAGTACGTTGCCGGGATCGCAATCAGGGCGGACCAGTTTCGGCGTACGGCCACTTCTGCAACGATCCAGATCGTCAATGACACCGCTGCAATCGTCAGATCCCAAGTCAGGCCCGAGGTGGCATCATTCACATACCAGGCGTCGATCATCGCACCGAGATTCCATCCGTTCTCCTGAAACCAAGAGATAAAGTAGTACATCGGATGGATCGCGCCCCACACAGCAAGAGCGAGGTAAATCCAGCGCATCGGTGTCATCAGAACCGAGCCCCCACAGTTATGGGACCCTTTTGCACAGTCACTCCTGTCGAGGTGCGCAAGCCTTCGCCCCCAACAGACACGGTTGTGTTAACCGACGGTGTGATGGGTGGGCCGTCAGCACCGCAGCCCGCCAGGGCAAAGATCGCAAGGGTGAACATTACGCGGATCACCCCAGAACCTCTTTCCAACGCGCAATTTGCTCCCGCACCCGAACCGGAGCTGTGCCACCATAGCTGATGCGGCTCGCAACCGAGTTATGCACCCCCAGAACATCAAACACGTCGGCGTTGATTTCCCCATGCACCGACTGCATGTCTTGAAGGCTCAGTTCCGGCAAATCGCATCCTCTCTTTTCCGCCATCGCCACCAAAGAGCCGGTGACATGATGGGCCTCGCGGAAAGGTAGGTCGAGCGTACGAACAAGCCAGTCCGCCAGGTCAGTCGCTGTCGAAAAACCGGCAGAGGCTGCTGCTTCAAGATTGACGCGATTTCCGGTCATGTCCTTGACCATGCCCTCCATCGCCGCAAGCGCTATCATCCAGTTGTCGGCCGCATCGAAGACCTGCTCCTTGTCTTCCTGCATGTCCTTGGAATAGGCCAGCGGAAGACCCTTCATCACCATCATCAGCGCGACGTTCGCGCCGAAAATGCGCCCGATCTTGGCACGGATTAGCTCTGCCGCATCGGGGTTCTTTTTCTGCGGCATGATCGACGATCCGGTAGAGAATCTGTCCGACAATGTCACGAACCGGAACTGCGCCGAGGACCAGATTACCAGTTCTTCTGCGAACCGACTCAGGTGCATGGCGCTAATGCTGGCAACACTTAGGAACTCAAGCGCAAAGTCACGGTCACTCACCGCATCAAGGCTGTTGGCCATCGGGCGATCAAAACCCAGCGCCTCGGCTGTCATCTCGCGATCAATCGGGAACGACGTGCCCGCAAGTGCTGCAGCACCTAACGGCGACTCATTCATGCGTTTGCGCGCGTCCCGGACACGGCTCAAGTCCCGAGAAAACATTTCCACATAGGCCATCATGTGATGGCCCCAAGTCACCGGCTGGGCAGTCTGCAAATGGGTGAACCCGGGCATCACCCAATCTGCACCCGCTTCCGCCTGAGCCAGCAATGCCCGCATCAACGCTTCAAGACCAGAGGCAGCTGCATCCAGTTGATCCCTCACCCAAAGCCGAAAATCGGTGGCCACCTGATCGTTGCGCGACCGTCCAGTATGCAGACGGCCTGCAGGCTCGCCAATGACTTCTTTCAGGCGTGCCTCGACATTCATGTGAATGTCCTCAAGCGCAGTCGAAAACGCGAACTCACCTGTTTCAATCTCTGACAAAACAGTGAGCAAGCCTTCCCGCATGGCCTCCGCATCGCTAGGTGTTACAATGCCTTGCGCAGCCAACATGGCGGCGTGAGCCCTCGACCCTGCGATGTCCTGCGCGGCCATACGTTTGTCGAACCCGATCGAGGCGTTTATTGCCTCCATGATTGCGTCGGGTCCAGCAGCAAAACGGCCACCCCACATCTGGTTCGAGGACTTGTCGGTCATGGTCTTACCCCTTCGGAGGGAAAATGAAGAATACGATTGCCGCCATCCTCTATACGGGCCTTGTGACGCTTGCAAACCCAGCACTGGCAGATCTTGCCGCCGCAGAAGCGTTGCGCGAAGGCGATATGAAAAAGCTTACGTTTCACACAACGCCAAAGGCAGCAGGAACGGCGGAATTCACCACCTTTGATGGCGACCCCATTTCTCTGGATAACTACAAAGGCAAGTGGATCCTGTTGAATTTCTGGGCGACGTGGTGCGCGCCTTGCCGCAAGGAAATGCCGATGCTGGCAGAACTTCAAACGGAATTGGGCGGCGAAGATTTCGAGGTTGTGACACTGGCAACCGGGCGCAATCCTCCTCCCGCCATGAAGGCTTTCTTCGAAGAAATTGGTGTCAGCAATTTGCCGTTGCATCGCGATCCCGGGTCTGGTCTTGCCAGAGAGATGGGGGTTCTCGGGCTTCCGATCACCGTGGTTCTAAATCCCGAAGGCGAGGAAGTTGCGCGCTTGCGTGGTGACGCGGACTGGGCGTCGGACAACGCAAAGGCAATCTTAAAGACGATCTTGGATCGGGATACTGCAGGCTGATATCAGCCGCAGGAGCTTTGGACGCCGTCTTTCGACGATTCAAACGACTGGGTACGCTTCACCTCTTTGACTGGTTGTAGCTGCCAATCGTACTGGGACACGCCGTTTGTGCTACACCCAAAGCTCCTGTGCTGCGAAAGTGCTGTGTCCAAGCATCATAAGTCTGCGCGACGCGCAGCCCGTGAGCAAAATGAGAGAGTGGACAGTGTCAGAGACCTGACGCATGGACGCACCTATGTTCGAGCCCCCGCCCGACAGAATTATATTTGGCAGAAATGTGGCATTCGGCAAAGCTTTTTGCCTCATTTCGCCTCCATCATGTCAATCGAGCAAACAATGCGCTCTCATATCAAATGTTTGTTTGAGAATACGCTGACAATCCCGCCACATTCACACGTGGCTGTGCGCCGGTATCGCCGGATCTCTGGACTCAAAATGTTAAGTTTGGCTCAGGAATAGCCAATCCGACCAACGCTTTCGTACGCCACAAATCCAGCGTCGCGCGCAACGGACGCGCTGTAAATGTTCCGCAGGTCAGCCATAACCGGCCGCGCCATTCCTGCTGCGATCTGCTGCAGGTCAAGAGCGCGGAACTCGTTCCACTCTGTCAAGAACACAATCAAATCTGCGTCTTTGGTTGCTTGATAAGGATCGTCCTGCCACTCGACACCCGGCAACAGCGCCTCGCCCTCATGCTGGCCCTGCGGATCACAAACCCGCACTTTTGCACCTCCCCCAACAAGCGCTGGGACGATGGTCAGCGATGGAGCTTCCCTCATATCATCCGTATTTGGTTTAAACGTCACGCCAAGAACTGCTACGGTTTTGCCATTGAACGACCCATCACACAGGTCCAGCAGCTTTCCGATCATGCGCCGTTTTATATCTTCGTTCACCGCGATTACGGCTTCGGTGATATGCATAGGACTGGCATGCTCCTGACCGATCCGGGCAAGAGCTTTGGTGTCCTTGGGAAAGCATGAGCCACCATAACCCGGACCAGCATGAAGAAACTTATTGCCGATGCGATTATCCATACCCATGCCTTTGGACACTTCCTTAACGTCGGCCCCAACCTTTTCGCACAGCGCAGCAATTTCGTTGATAAAGGTGATCTTGGTCGCCAGAAAAGCGTTTGCGGCGTACTTGATCATCTCCGCAGATTCCAAATCCGTCGTCACAATCGGAAAATCGCGCAGATACAATGGACGGTATATCTCAGACATAACACCCGCTGCCCGATCTGTTTCAACACCCACAACCACACGATCCGGCTTCATGAAGTCGTCAATCGCCGCCCCTTCCCGCAGAAATTCGGGGTTTGAAGCAACATCGAATTCCAGTGTCGGGTTGGCAGCCGCTACAACATCCCGCACCTTTCGGTTGGTCCCGACAGGCACCGTCGATTTTGTGACAATCACCACATAATCTTTCGCCGACTTTGCGATCTCTTCGGCAGCGGCCATCACATAAGTCAGGTCAGCGTGACCATCGCCCCGACGCGTTGGCGTTCCCACTGCAATAAAGACTGCGTCTGCACCGTCTACAGCGGCATCCAGATCGCGTGTGAATTCCAACCGACCTGCGTCGACATTCTTTGCCATAAGCGTGTCGAGGCCAGGCTCGTAAATCGGAACTTCACCGCGTTCCAACATGTCAATCTTGCGCTGATCCTTGTCGACACAGACCACAGAATGCCCAAAGTCAGAAAAACATACACCGGACACCAAACCTACATACCCGGTTCCGATCATCGCGATTTTCATGGTACTGCCCCAAACTGCTTCCCGCGATCTTTTGCGCGAGCACACAGGCAGGGTCAACTCGACGACTATGGCAGAATAGAAAAAGGGGCGCGCTGTGGCAGCACGCCCCTTTTTTCAGGTATCTTTCCGCGCGATCAGGAACCAGAGTCCGGACCGACCGAAACAAGATAGGCATAAACGTCTTCCATGCCTTTGCGCAGACGATAGGACATCTTTGACCGAGCACTGCTGTCATCAAGGTATTCTACGAGGAAACCTTTGGGGTCCTGAACGTAGGCGACGAAGGACTCTTTGTCCCAGACAAGACCTGCTTCGCCCGCGGCAACAAGGCTGTCACCATAACGGTAGTCTTCTACGCTGCCCGCCTGACGGCCGATCACACCATAGAGGTTCGGACCGGTGCGCCCACCTTTTACAATTTCAGTACCATCATCCGCCACAATCATATGGCAGGACTTGCACTTATTGAATTCCTTTTCGCCAGCCTCCGCATCACCCGACCCGGCATGGCTTTCCGCGAACGCCGCGCCAGCAAGAGTCATCGCCGTTGCAGCCGTTGCAAACATCAACTTCATTTTCGAACTCCTCTTTCGTGTTCGGCGCACAGTAGCGCGCTCACCACGTGATAACCAATAGCAAACCCGCGTGGTTCCTTCAGACGTAACTGTAGGACCGGCTAAGTCAAGCAACCTGATGCGCAATTGCGCACTGTTTCCAGAGTGTTGCGAGCGCCTGGACCAATTGCTCGATATCGGCGTCCGAATGCAGGGGGCCGGGTGTGAAGCGCAATCTCTCTGTCCCCTTGGGTACTGTGGGGTAGTTGATCGGCTGCACATAGATCCCATAATCCTGCATCAGGATGTCCGCCAGCATGCGGCATTTTACCGGATCCTTGATCATCACCGGAATGATGTGACTTGGATTTGGCAGATGAGGAATACCCATGTCGTCAAGCCGCTTTCGCAGCTTAGCAACCTGAGCCTGTTGCTGTTGACGCTCAGTATTACTCGCTTTCAAATGCTGAATAGAGGTTCGTGCCGCGGCAGCAACCGCAGGCGGCAGAGCAGTTGTAAAGATAAAGCCAGACGAAAACGACCGAATAAAGTCACACATTGCCTCGGACCCGGTGATATAACCGCCCATCACGCCATACGCCTTGCCGAGTGTGCCTTCGATCAACGTGATCCGGTCTGCAAGACCTTCCCGTTCTGATACACCACCACCACGAGGACCATACATCCCAACAGCGTGGACCTCATCCAGATACGTCATCGCACCATGATTTTCGGCAACCTCGACGATCTCTTTCATCGGGCAAATGTCGCCATCCATCGAATAGACCGACTCGAAGGCGACAATCTTTGTCGCATTGCTCGGCAGGGCCGCAAGCTTACGATCCAGATCCTCTGGATCATTGTGTTTCCAGATCACCTTATTGCACCGCGCATGGCGAATGCCTTCGATCATGGATGCATGGTTCAACTCGTCCGACAGGATCACAGAATCTGGAAGGCGAGATCCCAAAGTCGATAAAGCCGCCCAATTCGAGACGTAGCCCGATGTGAACAACAGCGCGGACTCCTTGCCGTGCAGATCGGCCAGTTCGGCTTCAAGCAACTTGTGCTGGTGATTGGTGCCGCTGATGTTGCGGGTGCCACCAGCACCACAGCCATTTTCACCAACCGCATCCTGCATGGATTTGATCACAGCAGGGTGCTGCCCCATGCCCAAGTAGTCGTTTGAACACCATACGGTGACTTCGTCAGGGCAGTCGTCGTCATGCGACTTGGCTTTCGGAAACGCACCGCATTTGCGCTCCAACTCGGCAAAAATCCGATAATTCCCTTCTTCCTTCAGGGCATCAAGCTGGGCATTGAACAAGCTGTCAAAGTCCATGGGCGTCCTCCGTTCGCATCGTCTTATCTTGTGGTTGTTTTGGTTTGGGCGCCGGCAACATCCAGCGCCATAGTTTCTCGTCAGGCAACGGCAGCACCATGAACCAGTGCTCAAGCAGCGCCAGCGCCGTCATGGCTGCCAGCAGCGCAAAACCCACCACGTCGCCGGGTGTCGCTGCGGAATAAATGCGCTCCAGCCAGCAAGCGACTGCAAAGGTGAGCGCCGTAATGGAAATCGGAAACAGCCAGTTCATCTTGGCAATCCGGAAATGGCTGGGCAAATGTGCGAGCGGGGCCGGCAGAAATTCTGTGTTGATCTTGGGAACACCCAAAAACAAATTCAGCTTGGCGGACACCCGGGCAAAGAAGAGAACCGCAAAGGTCCAGAACCCGAACGTGTTCTCGGCTCCCTGTGTATAGAACCAAATCCCTGCCAGCGTCGCAGCAAGCAACATCTCGTGATAGGCGATCGTGCCCCATGCCCGAATAAAGCGCTCCCATTCAGGAATGTCGTTCCGGCAAGCAAGCCGGTTCGGACCGGTGATCGTACCAGTCAGAAACGCCAATTCGATCCAACCCCACAGCGCAAGCGAGGCGAGGAACGCATGATAGGCCGCACCGGTCTGGCCATCATTCGCACTGGTCCAAATCCCGTATGCGCCAAGTAAAAAGACCGGGAACGCAGCGATGCTCAGAATTTGGCCGAACCGAGGTCCCCGGCGGTCTGCATATTTGACGACCATCAGGATCACCCCGGTGGAAAACCACCAGAGAAACAGCGCCACGAGGGCCGCGATCCAGGGATCATTCAACACGCTGTCTTGTCCTTCTTCTTTTGACAAATATGCCGGGGGTGTGGGGGCTGGCCCCCACGTCGCCGCCCGACGGCGGCGCCTCTGTGTTAGTAAGCGGGCACAAGCCGCGTATTTTTAGGAACCTCGTGCTTCTTCGCCGGGATAGTGTAGAGCGAGAAAAAGCACATCGCCGCCTTGGACGCGCCAACAAGCTCTTTCAGTTTTCCACCAATCCCGCCCTGCGCCTTGGCCTCGGCTATCTGCACATTTGCGCGCTGCAGCCTTTCAAGCGTCGGTTGCCAACGTGGATGATCGATGTCGAGCGTGATGGGGAAAATCTGTTCGGACAGCTTTGACGTCTTGGTAAAGACCTCATGCGCATACCAATCAGGGTCAACGCCCAATGCCTTGTGGAAAGCCGGACGTTGATGATCCCGCACGTACATCGTGGCATAGACTGCGGTCAGGAAGAACTTGATCCAAAGTACGTTCTTGCCCTGGGTCAGCTTGGGGTCCGTCTTCATCAGAAGTGCAAAAGCCTCGCCATGGCTGAACTCATCGTTGCACCATTCTTCAAACCATTTGAAGATCGGGTGGAAGCGAAGATCGGGGTTCGCTTCCAAGTGGCGGAAAATCGTGATGTAGCGCGCGTACCCGATCTTCTCGGACAGGTAAGTCGCATAATAGATGAATTTAGGTCGGAAATACGTGTACTTCTTCGATTGCGTCAGGAAACCAAGATTCACTCGCAGGCCCGCTTCGCGCAGAGCGTCGTTGATGAATCCAGCGTGCCGCGCTTCATCGCGTGCCATCAGTTGAAAGAGCTGAGTGATGTCCTTGTTGTTTCCACGCCGCTTCATTTCTTTGTAAAGGACGCAGCCCGAGAATTCTGCGGTGCAGCTTGAGATCAGGAAGTCGATAAATTCCTTTTTCAGCTGCGGCTCCATGTTTTCCCAATCGACATGGTCCCAATCTTCGTTCTTCTTGAAATGGCCCTTGTTCGGGTCCGCTTCCATTTGAGCGATCAACTCGTCCCACTCGGCGCGAATGCCTTCGACATTGATGGCGTCCAGTTCGTCGAAATTCGTTGTATAAAAGCGCGGTGTCAGCAATGTGTTTGCCATTGCCGTTTCAGTGGCGAAATTATCGTCGTACTTGGCCTGTTCTTCCTGAATGGCGAGACCTTCTTCGACCGTTGTCGCATCGGCGGAATGTTTGGCATGCATGTTCATAGCGCCACCTCTTCAGAGAAGGAGAACTCACAGAGTTCCATGACTTCAAAATCACCGGTCAGGCGGGTCCACAGCTGCTCGAGCTTGGAGGCGCGAACGATAATCGCTTCACGATCCTCGGAAACCACCTCTCCAAACGGAGCCATGATTTCCGGCCCCTGAACCTTCACCTCGTCGCCGGGATAGATCACTGCGCCGTTGTTGAAACGCACATGCGCATGCAGACTCTCGAAACAATGGCTGATTTCCACTGTGCAAGGCGCCCTCTCAATTTCTTTCGTCAAAAGACCCATTTCCGATTCCCTTTCGGTTAGTTCAGCAGCCTGGCGAAGGCGGCCGAGTTGTCGGCGCCGAACCCCATAAGGTCGGCCCCCCATCCCGTGCTGGGATCAAAGATCTCAAGACGGTTGTTTTCACGTGCGCGGACGATCACAGGACCGTCCAGATCGACGCGTGCCTTGGTGCGTTCCCGTTGGAGGACGCGCCACATGCCGGAAAGAAACCCGCCTTCTTCAGGCGAATACTCGGCAATCAATGTGCCATCCTCGGCGAAAACCTTGGCAGCACCGCTCATCGCTCCCTCGAGGAAAAGCGTTTTTTCGATTACGACAGGTGCTTCCGGTGCGGTGTATTGCACCGGTCCGTCCATCCAGCGGTAGATCGCCACCATAGTCAGGCAGATCATAACCATCCCGAACATCGCACGCACAAATAGACGCGGGACCAGTTCGCGTTCTGTTGCGTGGATACGGGCTTTGTCGACAGTTTCCATTTGCATGTTCCTGTCTCCTATTCGGCGGCTACGGCCGATGCGCCAGCAGCGCCGGATCGCTGGACCTGAGGCATCGAAACGCGTGCCTCTGCCGCTTCCGAGATCATCGCGGCGATGGTTTCCGCCTCGGGAATGCAGCGCAGCGCGGGTTGCGTTGGCGAGATCCGCCACGGACGGACGTGCGGCCAGCACACCAAGTAGCTGATCCGTGTGTCGCCCAAGAGATCGAAAGCGATGGTGCCCGTGCCTGACTTACGCAGGTCCAGGTTGGCCGCGCCGATCTGTGTGTAAGGCAAGTTCAGCGTAACGGTCAGCGCCGCACCGATCCGCATCGCGATACGGCGGTTGGTCACCGTGTAGACCGTGTAATGCGCCTGAGCCCATGCGATTCCCATCAGCAGCATACAAACGATCGCACCAAGGATCAGAAACGGCACAGACGCCCAGATCGCCTGCCCAAGTGGCATCAGATCGACAACCGCTACGAACCGCCACAGAGCGAGGAACACGAAATACCCGGCAACCCACAGCAAATTAAGCGACTCTTTGGCGAGAGCCCACCAATCCGGCTTACCCTGCCAAAGGATCACCTCGCCCTCGGGAGGTGTCTCTGGAAGGCCTTTGACCGGTTCTACCTGAAAGTCATCATGCGGCATGGTGGGTTCCCTTTCCGTAAGCCGTGGCTGCGGCTGTTGGTCCTTGAAGTGTCAGATCTGTGGCTCTTGGCGCGCCTTGCTCGCATAGAGCGTGCCGCCGCCGTAGTAAGCGCTGACCTTTTCTTCCTCGAGCTTGGTGATCTGCTGCGGTGACGCGAGCTGCGGCACACCGGCAAAATGTTCGCCAAAGATCGAACGGATTTTTACGCGATTGCCCCAGATGCGGGTAAAGGTGATCGGCACAAGACGCGACCCACCGCCATATTCGGCATCCAGTTCCATTTCGAGGTAGCGCACCATCTGCTCTGGCTCATCGATCCACATGTCGGTGATCTTACCCACGATGGCACCGTCACCAGCCACAACCGGGAGACCGCGCGGATCACGGCCGGCAGAGACACGGAAATGCTCACTTCCAGACATCGGAATAATCTTCGGATGCCCATGCCCATCGAGCTCAGGCTCGTCGCGGCGCGGGGCCCAACTGCCCGGACCGACGCCATCTGCCAGCGGATCGCCTGCCGGATCGAACGGGAAGCCACCGCTGTCGAACTGACGGGTCAGTTTCGCGTCGATATCCGTGCGCTCAGGTGTCTGACCCGAAGGAACGGTGTACTCGCCACGGCCATGCGGCAGCAGGAATGTCTTGTCTGACGGGTTCGGGAACACGCTGCCCGCATCGGCTTGGCTGCCGTCTTCGTCCAGAAGCGGATAGCCTTCACGCTGGTTTTCCCGCTGGATCCAGATCACCAGTCCAACGAAAAAGATAAAGAACAACCAGAGCGAGATGCTCGCGAGGTCGAGGTTTCCAAGGATATAGTCTTCGGTCATGTTCAGTTCTCCTTGATGGGCCTTGGTCAGGTTGGGAAATCGGCAAGGCCCAGCCCTGTCGGTTTCTGGTTGGAGGTTGGAGTGCTTCTGCTTTGGCTGATGAGACGGCCCAGAACGATGAGCGTAAGAAACAAAAGCGCGATTTCGAGGTGGTACACGACGGAATAGCCCGTGGTGGGTGTCGCAAGCGCCTCGCCCCAGCGGCCGGACATCGCGAGCATATTGACACCGTCACGAGTTGCGCCGCCGATCAGTGTCGAAAGCCCTGCCGCGGTCGCCTGCGCTGCGCCCCATGCGCCAAGAGCAAGACCTCTTCCGGCCAATCCTTCGGAGGGCAGGGTCATTGCAGCAGTCAGTGTCGAGATGGCGAAATAACCACCGCCAAATCCGATCAGCCCAGCGCCAAAGAAAAACAGCAGAGCGGAATGCATTGGGGCCGCAAAAATGACGATGCTGAACGCGACGACACCGGCCAGCAAGCCAATCGAAGCCATGCGATAAGTATTCCCGCCATTCGACAGTACGCGGGCGGCAAGCGCAAACCCAAGCAAAGCGCCGAGCGCCCAGGTCGCGGTCAGCAGCGTCGTGGACGACACGCTCAGCCCCAAAATCTCGCCACCATAGGGTTCAAGCAGGACGTCTTGCATGTTGAAGGCCATCGTCCCGAGAAACACCACGGCCAGCAGGCGACCTGCTTTGCCGCCAGTCATCAGATCGGTCCAGGCATCTTTGAAAGAGGGTGCTGGAGCGTCGCGGTCTTCTTTGGTCATCGGGCGCACACGCTCTTGCTTCCAAAGCGCAATCACGTTCAGCACCAAGGTTGCGACAGCACAACCTTGAACGACGCTGATCAATAGAATCCCGGAGAAATCGCGTAGCAGCCAACCGATAACGATGGCCGAAACACCCATGCCGACAAGGTACATCACATAAAGAAGGGATACGACCCGCGGGCGGGTTTCATCCGTCGCCCGATCGGCCGCAAGCGCAAGACCGGCAGTCTGGGTCATGTGCATGCCAAGACCCGTCATGATAAAGGCGAGCGCGGCAAGAACCTCGCCCGCAAAAGGCACCTTGTGGGTAACATCGCCACCAAGCACCAAAAGACATGCTGGCATCACGGCCAAACCGCCGAATTGCCAAAGCGTGCCAAACCAGAGGTATGGAATGCGCTTCCACCCGATGGCTGAGCGATAGTTGTCCGACTTGAACCCAAGAAGCGCCCGAAACGGGGCGATCAGAACCGGCAGGGCCACCATGATCGCCACCAGTGTCGCCGGAACCGACAGTTCCACGATCATCACCCGGTTCAAAGTGCCCAGCAGCATGACACCCGCCATGCCGACCGAGACCTGGAACAGGGCAAGCCGCAAAAGTTGACCCAAAGGCAAATCGTCCGAGGCCGCATCCGAGAACGGAAGCAGGCGCACCCCGAGAGAT
>QCWH01000028.1 GCA_003149565.1 Marivita sp. XM-24bin2
GATCTGGAGGGCGTGGCATGAGCGACCACCGCTTCATCATCGAAATGGGAATGGGCAACGACCAATACGGCATGGATTACACCAAGGCCGCCGCCCGCGCGATCGAAGACGCGATCCGCCATTCCTCGATCCCGCTTTTTGACGCCACCGGTCTGCCGCACGACCAGATGCGGGTTCAGGTGACCGTGGGCGTGGCGGAACCCGACAAGGTGGATTGTGCCGAACTCGCAAAAGGCCTGCCCCGTGGTCGCGCCACGGTGACAGCTGTCGAAGGCGGGCTGAACGTCACCAACCCCGATAGTGGCGCCACGCTGGTGATCGCCACCGCCGCGGTCGAGGCCTTTTTGCGGCGACAGGGCTGACCTTGCTTGATGCGCGGGGGCCCCGCTGCAACAGTGCGCCCGACGATGGTACGGAGGCAACGATGGCAAGCCGCAAACTTGGCGTTATCGGGGGATCGGGGCTTTATGCCGTGGACGGGTTGCAGGACGCCGCCTGGCACACCGTGGAAACCCCATGGGGCGCACCCTCGGATCAGCTTTACTGCGGCACGCTTGACGGGCTCGACATCGTGTTCCTCCCCCGACACGGCCGCGGTCATGTGCACAGCCCCTCCGACGTACCCTACCGCGCCAATATCGACGCGCTGAAACGGCTCGGCGTGACGGACGTGATCAGCGTCAGCGCCTGCGGGTCGTTCCGAGAAGACATGGCACCGGGTGATTTCGTGATCGTGGACCAGTTCATCGACCGCACCTTTGCCCGCGCCAAAAGCTTTTTCGGCAGCGGCTGCGTGGCGCATGTGTCAGTGGCCCAGCCGGTCTGCGGCGGGCTTGGCAGCGCCTGCACCGAAGCCGCTCGCGCGGCCGGTGTCCGCGTGCATGAGGGCGGCACCTACCTCGCGATGGAAGGCCCGCAGTTCTCGACACTTGCCGAGTCGAACCTCTACCGCGATCAATGGGGCTGTTCAGTGATCGGCATGACCAACATGCCCGAGGCGAAACTCGCCCGCGAGGCCGAGCTTTGTTATGCCAGCGTGGCGATGGTCACCGATTACGACTGCTGGCACCCCGGCCATGACGCGGTCGAGGTGACCGACATCATTCGGGTCCTGACCGGCAATGCCGATGCCGCGCGGCGCATGATAAAAGCTCTGCCAGCCTTGCTGGGCACCGACCGCCCCGCCTGCCCCCAAGGCTGCGACAGGGCGTTGGAACACGCACTGATCACCGCACCCGAGGCGCGCGATCCCGAGATGATCAAAAAGCTGGACGCAGTCGCAGGCCGCGTGCTTTCTAGGCGCACATGATTTAAGGCTGACCCGGTATGAGCATCGACCTCTGGCTGACCTTCGTCGCCGCCTCCACCGCCCTGCTGCTGATCCCGGGCCCCACGGTTCTGCTGGTTCTCTCCTACGCACTGAGCCAGGGCAAGCGCGTCGCCATCGCCTCGGCCAGCGGCGTCGCCTTGGGCGATTTCATCGCGATGAGCCTGTCGCTCGCGGGTCTCGGCGCGCTGGTGCTGGCCTCGGCCACGCTCTTTACGGTCCTGAAATGGCTCGGCGCGATTTACCTCGTCTATCTTGGTATCAAACTGCTGCGCGCCGCCCCGGGCACCGCCTTTCCGGTGACAGAGCAGAGCGTCGAAGCGCGGTCGGTCTTTGCCCATGCCGCCCTCGTCACGGCCCTCAACCCGAAATCCATTGCTTTCTTCATTGCCTTCGTGCCGCAGTTCATCACGCCCGCCGCACCGCTTCTGCCGCAATTCGCCGTCCTGATCGCAACCTTCGTAGGCCTCGCCGCGCTCAACGCCTTTGCCTATGCGCTGGCCGCAGACCGGCTGCGCGGCTGGATCGGGCGCGAGAGCGTCATAAGCTGGCTGACCCGCGCCGGAGGTGCCACCCTGATCGCCATGGGGGCGCTCACCGCCCTCGCCCGTCGCAGCAACTGAGACCGATATGACCAACACCACAAAAACCGTCAAAGACTACATCCGCACGATCGTCGACTTTCCGCATGAAGGGATCATGTTCCGCGATGTGACCACGCTCTTCGCCGATCCGCGGGGCTTTCGCATGGCCATTGACCAGCTTCTCCACCCCTATGCGGGTCTCCGGTTTGACAAAGTGGTGGGGCTTGAGGCGCGCGGCTTCATACTCGGCGGCGCCATCGCCCACCAACTGTCCGTCGGCTTCGTGCCGGTCCGAAAGAAGGGCAAGCTGCCCGGTGCAGTGATTTCGGAGGAGTACACGCTGGAATATGGCGAGGCGGTTGTCGAGATCCACGACGACGCCATCCAGCCAGGCGAGAAGATCCTGCTGGTCGACGACCTGCTTGCCACGGGCGGCACGGCAGAGGCCGGGCTGAAACTCATCGAACGGCTGGGCGGAGAGGTGATCGGCTGCGCCTTTATCATCGACCTGCCTGATCTTGGCGGCCGAAAAAAGCTCGAAGCGATGGGCATGGATGTGCACGCCCTCTGCGCTTTCGATGGTCTCTGACCCGCCCGCCTTCTTCTTTTTCCAAATATGCTGGGGGTTTGGGGGTAAAACCCCCAAGGTCGCCGGTCAAAGCCAGCGCTGCCTTTGAAGAAAAAGGGCGCAATCCTTCAAAGGATTGCGCCCGAATTTTTGAAAATTCGGTCCCGTCTCAGACGATGGTGGCCTCGGTGGCCGCCCGCAATTCGTCCTCGGTCACGCCGTCGGCCACCTCTACGATCTTGAGACCGCCTTCGACCACGTCGAGCACGCCGAGATTGGTGATGATCCGGTCCACCACACCGGCGCCGGTCAGCGGCAGGGTGCATTCCTTCAAGAGCTTGCTGTCACCGTGCTTGTTGGTGTGGTCCATCACAACGATCACACGGCCCACACCAGCCACGAGATCCATTGCGCCGCCCATGCCCTTGACCAACTTGCCCGGAATCATCCAGTTGGCCAGATCGCCGTTTTCGTCCACTTCCATCGCGCCAAGAATTGCCATGGCAATCTTGCCGCCGCGGATCATGCCGAAAGAGGTGGCGCTGTCGAAATAGCTGGTGTGAGGCAGTTCGGTAATCGTTTGCTTGCCGGCATTGATCAGGTCAGGGTCTTCTTCACCCTCATAGGGGAACGGACCCATGCCCAGCATCCCGTTTTCGGATTGCAGGGTCACGGTGACACCCTCGGGGATGTAGTTTGACACCAGCGTCGGGATGCCGATTCCCAGATTTACATACATGCCGTCCTGTAATTCCTGCGCCGCGCGTGCAGCCATCTGGTTGCGGTCCCATGCCATAGAGGTTGTTCCTTCGTTTTTGCGTAACTGCCGCACGGGGCGGCTTATGTTTTGAAATCTGTAAAGCCGACCGGCACGTCGATCATGATCACAGTGCCCGCCGCTCCACGCACGACGTTCAGCGTACCATCGAGACCTTCGAGCAGCGATGACACCAGACGGCCTCCAACCGAGTCGATCGAGGGGAAAGACATCTTGGGCGGGATACCCACGCCATCATCCGAGATCGACATGCGCAAACCACCAGCTGCGAGACGGTTCACCCGCAGTTCGAGGTAGCCTTGGTCCAGGCCATCAAACGCATGCTGGAAGGCGTTGGACACCAGTTCGAATGTGATCAGAGCCATCCGGATCGCCGTGTCGAGATTGACCTCAAGCGGCTCGATCAGCGACACAAAGCGGACGCCGGGGCGGCCTTCGTTGTGGGCAATGGTGTGCGAGATCCGGGAAAGCAGCGAGCCGAGGTCGATGCCGTCACGGTTCCACTGCTCGTCCGCAAGTTTCATCTCTTCATAGACGAATTGCAGGCATTCAAGCCGCCGCGGCAGCACGTCCAGCATGCGCAGCCGGCGCTTTTGGGCTTCGGGTGACAGGGATCCGTTCTGGTCGGAATCGTCCACCAGCGAACTCACGATCAGGCCCAGATCCTGATTGACCCGCGAACACACAGTGTCGAGATGAAGCCGCGTCGCATCGGACGCCCGATCCTTTTCATCGTCGCGCAGTTCTTTCTGGATCCCCAGAAAATAGACCGGTTTTCCGTAGCCATCACTGATCGGCGCGATCAGCAGACGGTTCATGAATGGCTCGCCAGTGGCGCGGTAATTCAGGATGTCGACAGCGACATCCTCACCGGCCTCGATGGCATTTCGAATCTTTTGTACGGCAGCGGGGTCGGTGTCTGGCCCTTGCAGGAAACGGCAGTTCCGACCGATCACCCGCGAGCGTTGATACCCAGTCGTCCGTTCAAACGCGTCATTGATGTAGACGATCGGGTTGTCGTCGGAATTTGGATTTGTGATCAACATTGCAACGCTGAGCCGGGAAAACCCGGCAAGCGCCTGACTGTCGTCAAGGACGGATGTCAGTTTTGGTTTATCAACAAGTCTTTCCACGACACTCGTTTCGTTTCTTGCTATCAGGCGGCCGGTCTTGGCCGCGTTGTGCGCTGTTCGATGCGCTTTTCGTGCTCACCCTGAATGATGCGATGCACATAGATGCCAGGCAGGTGAATGTGATCCGGGTCCAGCTCTCCGGGTTCGACGATTTCTTCAACTTCCATCACGCAAAGCTTGCCACACATTGCGGCTGGCGGATTGAAGTTACGCGCGGTCTTGCGGAAAATCGCATTACCGGTCGTGTCCGCCTTCCACGCCTTGACGATGGAGAGATCGGCAAAGATGCCCTCTTCCATGATGTAGGTCTCACCGTTGAAGTCGCGGTGATCCTTGCCCTCGGCAATGACGGTGCCAACGCCGGTCTTGGTATAAAAGCCTGGAATGCCAGCACCACCAGCGCGCATCCGCTCTGCCAGTGTGCCCTGCGGGTTGAACTCAAGCTCAAGCTCCCCAGAGAGGTATTGGCGCATGAACTCGGCATTCTCGCCGACATAGGAGCTGATCATTTTCTTGACCTGCCGCGTCTGCAACAGAATGCCGATGCCGAAATCATCGACACCCGCATTGTTCGATGCAAAGGTCAGATCCTTGACGCCGCTGTCGCGGATTGCCGCGAGCAGCAGTTCCGGAATACCGCTCAGGCCAAAACCACCGGCCGCGATCAGCATGCCATCTGTCAGAACGCCCTCAAGCGCTTCAGTTGCTGATCCATAGACCTTTTGCATCGCAATATTCCCCGCTGTTCAACGCTTCGCTGTTGTGGCGTGTCGCGCGCGACGAGTCAACGGCGCGCTTTGGCTGAAAGAGATGTGTCAACTTCACGCATCATTGGCAAAGTTGACACTTTTTCAGCCAAGGATTTTCTGAAAATCGTCCGGAATGGCCACTATCAAGACTTCTTGGCAGCGGTCTTTTTCTTGGCAGCAGTTTTCTTGGGAGCTGCCTTTTTCTTTGTACCCTTTTCGGCGGATTTCTCTGAAATCAACGCAACCGCCATATCCATCGTCACCGCATCGGGCTCGACATCCTTGGGCAGGGTCGCATTTACCTTTTCCCACTTCACGTAGGGCCCGTACCGGCCCTCCATGACGGCCACCATGCCACCATCCTTGGGATGCTCGCCAAGCTCTTTCAGCGGTTTTGCAGCTGCGCCGCGCCCGCGACCGGGATTGGCACGCTTTTCGGCCAAGAGTTCGACCGCACGGTTCATGCCGATCTCGAACACCTCTTGGAATTCCTTGAGGTTTACATAAACGGGCTTTGCCTCATCCGGCAGCTGATGCATGATAAAGGGACCAAAACGGCCAAGGTTCGACTTCACCTCGCCACCATCGGGGTGCATCCCGACGACGCGTGGCAACGTCAGCAGAGTGACGGCCTTTTCAAGCGTCATATCATCCGGAGACCAACCAGGCAGGAAATCGCCCTTGGCTTTGGGCAGACTGGCGCGCGGCGGCTTCTTGTTTTCCGGCGTCGGCTCGCCGCGCTGGACATAAGGACCGAACCGACCAGACTTCAGCCAGATCTCGTCACCCTCGTGTTCACCTAAAACGCGCTCGTCGCCTTCGGCACCCTCGCCAGCAATGGGTCGGGTATAGGTACATTCGGGATAGTTACCACACCCGACAAAACCGCCGGTCCGCGACGTCTTGAGGTGCAAGCGTCCCTGTCCGCATTTTGGGCAAATACGCGGATCACTGCCATCTTCGCGCGGCGGATACAGCTGTGGCGCCAAAGCATCGTCCAGCACATCGAGCACCTCGGTGATGCGCAGATCCGATGTCTCGGCAATTGCCGCCGAAAAATCGCGCCAGAATTTCGCGAGCAATTCTTTGTAGTCGCTTTCGCCCGCGCTGACGTGGTCCAGTTCATCCTCAAGCGCGGCCGTAAAATCATACTCCACGTAGCGTTTGAAGAAGTTGAGCAGGAAGATCGTGACGATACGGCCTTTGTCCTCGGGGATCAGACGGTTCTGTTCCTTGCGGACATATTCGCGGTCCTGGATCGTCGTGATGATGCTGGCATAGGTTGACGGACGACCGATGCCCAGCTCTTCCATCTTCTTGACCAACGTCGCCTCGGTATAGCGGGGCGGCGGTTGGGTGAAGTGTTGGTCGGGCGTGATGCTGCGTTTGTCGGCTACCTCGCCCTGCATGATCTGCGGCAGACGCTTGTCGTCATCGTCGACGACGGCATCGTCACGGCCTTCCTCGTAGACACGCAGGAACCCGTCAAAAAGCACCACCTGACCGTTGGCCCGCAGGACGACCTGACCATCTGCGCTGCCGACATCGACAGTGGTCCGTTCAAGACGGGCCGATTCCATCTGACATGCCAGCGTGCGTTTCCAGATCAGGTCGTAGAGCTTGCGCTGATCCGGCTCCGACAATTTGAGCGACTGGGCATCGCGCGACATGTCCGTGGGGCGAATACATTCATGCGCCTCTTGGGCGTTCTTGGCTTTGTTCTTGTAAATACGCGGCTGGCTTGGAACGTAATCCGCACCGTAGCGGTCTTTGATTGCGGCGCGCGCTTGATCCACGGCTTCCGGCGCCATGTCGATGCCGTCGGTTCGCATATAGGTGATGTGCCCGGCCTCATAAAGGCGCTGCGCGGCGTTCATTGTCTGACGTGCACCAAACCCGAATTTGCGGCTGGCCTCCTGCTGCAGCGTCGAGGTCATGAAAGGGGCCGACGGGTTACGCGAGGCGGGTTTCGCCTCGACAGACTGAACCGTCAGGTCACGGCTGGTGATCGCCTGAACGGCGAGTTCAGCCTGTGTTTCGTTCTCGATATCATAGCGGTCGAGCTTTTTGCCTGCGAGGACCGTCAAACGTGCTTCGTATTCCTGCCCACGCGGTGTGGAGAGCAGCGCCTTCACAGACCAGTATTCACGGGGCTTGAACGCCTCGATCTCCATTTCCCGCTCAACGATCAATCGCAAACACACCGACTGCACGCGGCCAGCGCTGCGCGCTCCGGGCAGTTTGCGCCAGAGCACAGGAGACAGGTTGAAGCCCACAAGGTAGTCGAGGGCGCGGCGGGCGAGATATGCCTCAACCAAAGGCGCATCGATGTCGCGCGGGTTGGCCATAGCCTCGGTCACCGCCTGCTTGGTGATCGCGTTGAACGTCACACGTTTGACATCTGTCGATTTCTTGATCGCGCGGCGTTTGGTAAGCGCCTCTTTCAAATGCCACGAAATCGCCTCGCCTTCGCGATCAGGGTCCGTGGCGAGAATGATCGCATCATCGGATTTGAGCGCTTCGGCAATTGCGGCCACATGCTTGCGGGAGTCGGACGCGACCTCCCATTTCATGTCAAAGCCGTTTTCCGTGTCCACCGAGCCGTCTTTTGGTGGCAGGTCTCGGACGTGGCCGTATGACGCCAGAACCGTGTAGTCAGATCCCAGATATTTGTTGATCGTTTTGGCTTTTGCCGGGGATTCGACAACGACAACTGGCATGAAAAAACGACCCTTCCGAATAGGTTTCAGCGCTGGTTCCTGGCTGCATATGGCCGGGCAGCATGTGGTGTGCAAGCCGCAATTGTCAATTCATGGGATCGCGGGACGAGAGCAGGCGAGGCAGGATCAGTGGCGCTCGATACCGTGAGCAAGGCTGCGCAGGCTGGGAGTTTTAAAGGCACAAACAGCCCAAATCGCATGGCTTGGGCTGTTTGTGATTTCTATAGTTACATGGGCCATTTGTCGGCCCATTGGATGGCCGAGTTCAGCCGTCAACCGAGGTCGAGAGATCATCGTTATCGGCCGGCGAGATAATGCCCGTGTCATCCGCTGGCATCGCTTGGCCTTGGGTGCCTGTGACATTTTCACAGGCTGTCAGGGTCAATGCGGACAAACCGAAAAGCGCGAAGGCGAATTTGTGAAACATGAGTTCAAACCTTTCCTGTTGGATTCATGAAACCGATGTGGTCCCACGGTTTAACGCGTTTGCTTCGGCATGTGTTCCATCTAACAGCAATGTTTGCTCAGGCGCGCAGAGCGATGAGCCCTCCTGCCTCGCGTGTGATACGGCCTGTCAGTTCAAGATCGGTCAGCGCTGGCGAGACAATTTTCGAACTTGATCCCAGATCGCGGATTAGCTGGTCTTCGCCCAAGGGGGATGGCCCAAGCCGATCGAGGATTTGTTGGTGGAGGCGCGCAGTGTCGGCCAATGACCGTTTGGGATCCGCACCTTGCTTTTGACCGCTCCGCGGCAGTTCGGGGGCCCTATCAACCAGCGGGGACAAAGCCTCGATCACGTCCTCAACATTTCGGACGAGGCGTGCGCCGTCGCGCAGCAGGATATTACAGCCACTGGCGCGGGCATCGAACGGGTGTCCGGGGACGGCCATCACGTCGCGCCCCTGATCGAGGGCTGTTCGGGCTGTGATCAGCGAACCGGATTTCGCTGCGGCCTCTACAACAATCACAGCACGGGACAGGCCAGAGATAATGCGATTGCGTGCGGGAAAATGACGCGCCTGAGGCTGAAGCCCGATTGGCTGTTCACTGAGCCGTGCCCCACCTTGCGCCACGATGTCTTCCGCGAGCTTGCTGTTTTCGGATGGATAGAGCACGTCTACGCCTCCGCCGAGCACCGCAATTGTTCCGGTCCTGAGTGCTGCGATATGTGCCGCTGTGTCGATCCCCCGCGCCATGCCCGACGTGATCACATAGCCTGCCTCGGCCAAGCCGGATACCAAGGCGCGAGCCATGCGACCGCCAAGGGATGAAGCATTGCGCGCACCGACAAGCGCGATTTGCGGTTTGTTGAGGATATTGGTGTCCCCAAGAACCCAAAGCAAGGGTGGCGCATCTTCAAGGTCGAGCAACGCCTCTGGATAGGCATCACTGCCGCGCGCAATGAGCCGCGCGCCAGCGGCTTCTCCGGCGGCCAATTCAGCGCGCACCACCGCTTCCGGGCAGATTTGATAGGCATCAACTCCTGCAGCTTTGGCGATTTCTGGCAAATGTTCCAGCGCCAATGAGGCGCTGCCATACTCGCCCATCAGCCGATAAAACGTGCTGATCCCGACGCGGCGAGAGCGCAAGAGACGAAGCCAGTCAAACCTTTGGTCTTCCGTGGTGGGTGGGATTGGGGGGTGAGTGGAAGAATTGTGTTCCAAAGCCATCCTGCCTCCGTCCGCTTGCAGGATCAGGGATAGGCCGTCACTGGTTAATCAGTGGTGAATGCAATCAGGCCGCGCAGAAAAAATGCGCGGCCTGTCCCGTAGCTGTCTGTTTTCACGCTGTTCTTTTTTTACGCCTGAGCGCCGCCAACAGTCAGACCGCCGATCATGACGGTGGGCTGGCCCACCCCGACAGGCACCCATTGGCCCTGTTTGCCGCAATTTCCCATACCCGGATCGAGTGCCATGTCGTTGCCCAACGCCCGAATCTGCTGGAGCGCGGTGGCCCCGTCGCCGATCAGCGTGGCTCCTTTGACCGGAGCGCCCACCTTGCCGTCTTTTACGCGGTAAGCCTCGGTGCAGGAGAACACAAACTTGCCGTTTGTGATGTCAACCTGCCCGCCGCCAAAGCCGACAGCCCAGATGCCATCCTTGAGATCGGCCACGATATCGCCGGGATTGGCATTGCCGCCCAGCATATAGGTATTGGTCATGCGTGGCATTGGGATGTGCGCATAGCTTTCGCGCCGCCCATTGCCGGTCGGGGCCACGCCCATGAGTCGCGCGTTCTGGCGGTCCTGCATGTAACCAACCAGTTTCCCGTCTTCTATCAGCACGTTCTTGCCCGACGGTGTGCCTTCGTCATCCACGGTGATCGAGCCCCGCCGGTCGGGGATGGTGCCATCGTCGAGAACCGTCACGCCCTTGGCCGCGACCTGCTGACCCATAAGTCCGGCGAAGGCCGAACTGCCTTTTCGATTAAAATCGCCCTCGAGGCCGTGACCCACCGCCTCGTGGAGCAGGATACCCGGCCAGCCCGGGCCTAGCACGATGTCCATCACGCCTGCAGGTGCCGGCACCGCATCAAGATTGACGAGTGCAATGCGCAACGCCTCGCGCGCTTTGTCCTGCCAATCCGCCGGGTCCAGCAAGCCGTCCAGCAACACCCGCCCGCCGCCGCCTGCCGTCCCCGATTCTCGGCGGCCGTTCTCTTCGACGATGACGCTGACATTCACGCGAGTCATTGGTCGTGTGTCGGACACCAACGTGCCTTCGGGGCGCAGGATGGCAACCTCTTGCAACGATGCCGCAATCGTCGCGCTGACCTGAACCACGCGTGGGTCCAGATCGCGGGCGTAGGCGTCGATTTCCCGCAAAGTCTCAACCTTCACCGGGAAGCTGTGCCCGGCGATGGGGTCGGCGTCGGTGTAAAGCTTGGTATTCGTGCTCGCAGGTCTGTCGGCCAGAGTGCCTCCCCCCTCACCCACAGCCAGCCGCGCGGTTTCCACCGCCCGTTTGACCGCCGATTCGGAGATATCTGTGGAATGCGCATAACCGGCCACCTCACCGCGTACAGCGCGCAGGCCGAATCCCTCGGATGCATCATAACTGGCGGTTTTCACGCGGCCGTCGTCAAAGACCAGCACTTCGGACCGACGACGTTCAAGGAATAGCTCCCCATCGTCTGCCCCCGCCACAGCCTCTTTCAACAGCGCCAAGGCGCGGTCCTGATCAAGATGTGTGTCGAATGGTTGGAAAGACGTGTCGGTCATGAAACCCCCAGAGGTGTGATTTGATCCAGATCAAAGAAAGCGCGTTTTTGCCGCAAGCAAGCTTCTTTAACTGATGCACAGAATATGGTTTTAACCGCTCCCAAGACAACGGGAGGATTGTGTCGGCATCCGCCAGATACTGCCTGCCTTTGCATTTTGACAGAACACGCAACCGATCAGGGTAAGACATGCAACTCAAATCTTTGCTCTTGGGTCTGGCCACCACCTTCGCCGCCGCACCGGCGTTTGCCCAGCAGACGCTTGAAACAATCGGCGTTCCGGTGGACCGGGGCACAGGCTTTCAACCCGCGGCAACCGAACTGGCACGCGACCTTCAGTGGCTTGACGGGATGATCCTCATCATCATCACCGCCATCGTGCTTTTTGTGACGGCGCTGCTGGCCTACTGCATCGTGCGCTACAACAAGCGTGCGAACCCGAACCCCTCCAGCTTTACCCACAACACACCGCTCGAGATTGCGTGGACTGTTGGCCCGATCCTGATTCTCGTTTTCATCGGCGCGTTCTCGTTGCCGGTATTGTTCAAGCAGCAGGAAATCCCCGAAGGCGACCTGACCATCAAGGTCACCGGGTATCAGTGGTACTGGGGATATGAATACGTCGGCGAAGACCTCGCCTATGACGGCTACATGATCGGTTCGCCCTTCACCGGTGGCGACAACCGCCTGACGCCGGAGGTCGAAGCTCAACTGACCGAAGCCGGCTACCAGAAGGAAGACTTCCTGCTGGCAACCGATACGGCCGTGGTCGTGCCGGTGGGCAAGACCGTCGTGATGCAGGTGACCGGCGCCGACGTGATTCACTCGTGGACGATCCCGGCCTTCGGTGTGAAGCAGGATGCGGTTCCCGGTCGTCTGGCGGAACTGTGGTTCACCGCCGAGAAGGAAGGCGTGTATTTTGGGCAGTGTTCCGAGCTTTGCGGCCTGGCGCACGCCTACATGCCGATCACCGTCAAAGTGGTGAGCGAAGAGGCCTATGACGCATGGCTCGAAGCGTCGAAGAACGAAGGCGGCTATGTCGATGTCCGCACGGTTCTGACCAACTAAGACCAATCGGCGCACGCGTCCATCGCGTGCGCCCCCCTGACCGGCCCCCACTGACCCAACGCAGTTGAGACACACGTGACCGATACAAGCATCAACACGACATCGCATGGTGCCCAGAACGAGGCGCAGTTCAGCGATTATTTCGCGCTTCTCAAGCCGCGTGTCATGACACTTGTCGTGTTCACCGCCTTTGTCGGGTTGCTGGCAGCACCAAACGCCGTGCACCCGTTCATCGGCTTCTGCGCAATCCTGTTCATCGCCATCGGTGGCGGAGCGTCTGGCGCGCTGAACATGTGGTGGGATGCCGATATCGACGCCGTGATGAAGCGCACCCAGCGCCGCCCGATCCCTGCGGGCAAGGTCACTGGCGACGAGGCGTTTGCCATTGGCGTCGCGCTGTCCGTATTTTCGGTTGTATTCCTGGGCCTTGCGACCAATTGGGTCGCCGCTGGCCTCTTGGCCTTCACCATTTTCTTCTACGTCGTGATCTACACGATGTGGCTCAAGCGCTGGACGCCGCAGAACATCGTTATCGGTGGCGCGGCAGGTGCTTTCCCTCCGATGATCGGCTGGGCGGCTGCCACCGGCGGTGTGAGCGTTGAGTCGATTCTGATGTTCTGCCTGACCTTCATGTGGACGCCGCCGCATTTCTGGGCACTGGCGCTCTTTATGCGCAAAGACTACGACAATGCCGACGTACCGATGCTGACTGTGACCCACGGTCGCCGCGCGACACGGGTTCACATCCTTGTCTACACTGTGCTGCTGGCGATCCTTGCGGTGGCCGCTGGCTTCACCTCAATCGGTGGCCCGGTCTACATCGCGACGTCCGTTGTGTTGAACGCGATGTTCCTTCGTGGCGCGATCCGGATTTGGCGCCGGGACGAGGAGATGTCCGAAGAAGACAACTTCCTCGCCGAGCGCAAGTTTTTCAAACTGTCCCTGCTTTATCTTTTCGCGCATTTCGGCGCGATCCTGATCGAGGCCGGACTGGACAAGATCGGAGTTTGGGCATGAGCCTGTCCAAACAACACGAACTGCACGAGCGCCGCTATGGCCGCAATGTCGGCGTTGGCCTCGTTCTCGTTGGCCTGATCGCCATTGTCTTTGGCCTGACGGTCGTAAAAGTCACACGCGGAGACTATGAAACTCCGGCAACCACTACGGTGACCGAATGAAACCGCTGGATCCGAAAAAGAAGACAGCCCTTCAGGGCGTGGCCGTTGTTGTGGTGATGGGAGCGTTGGCCTGGGCCTCGGTTCCTCTCTATGACTGGTTCTGCCGAGTGACCGGTTTTGGCGGCACCACAAATGTCGCCGATGCCAACAGCGTTGAGGTTGTAGATCGCACCATTAAAGTGAGGTTCGATGCCTCGCTCGAACGCGGCATGCCTTGGGAATTCAAGCCAATGCAGCTCGAGGTGGAGCTCCGTCTTGGCGAAGAGGGTCTGGCCTTCTACGAGGCTTACAACCCCACCGACCGCCCGATTGCCGGCACAGCTAGCTACAATGTCGCGCCTTATGGCGCTGGCCTTTATTTCTCGAAGATCGCCTGTTTCTGCTTTGAAGAGCAGATCTTGATGCCCGGTGAGCGCGTGGAGATGCCCGTGAGCTTCTTCGTCGATCCCGATATCATGAACGACACTGACGCGAAATTCGCGAAACACATCACCCTGTCCTACACGTTCCACGAGATCGATCTGCCCGAAGAAACGCAGGCGATGCTCGACGCGGAACAGTCGGACAGCGGTTCTCTGAACTAACGCCTATAGCCACGAGGGACCAAAATGGCGCACGCAAAAGATCATGACTACCACATCCTGAACCCCTCCGTCTGGCCGTTCTTCGGCGCGGTTGCGGGCTTCGTGATGCTCTTCGGGGCCGTGCTTTGGATGCACGACAGCGGCCCCTGGATGTTCCTTATCGGTTTTGTCGGCGTGCTTTATGTCATGTTCGGCTGGTGGGCCGATGTGGTTGCCGAAAGCCAAGTGGGCGATCACACGCCTGTCGTGCGCATCGGTTTGAAATACGGCTTCATCCTGTTCATCATGTCCGAAGTCATGTTCTTCGCCGCATGGTTCTGGAGCTTCTTCAAGCACGCGCTCTATCCGATGGGACCGGACAGCCCGGCCATCGACGGTGTCTGGCCGCCGGTGGGCATCGAAACCTTCGACCCGTGGCACCTGCCGCTGATCAACACGCTTATCCTTCTCTGCTCCGGGGCTGCGGCAACATGGGCGCACCACGCGCTCGTGCACGAGGACAACCGGGAAGACATGAAGTGGGGTCTGATCATAGCCATCGCACTGGGCGCGATCTTCACCGTGCTTCAGGTGTATGAATACACCCATGCAGGCTTTGGCTTTGCCGGCAACATCTACGGCGCCAACTTCTTCATGGCGACCGGCTTTCACGGTGCACACGTGGTGATCGGAACCATCTTCCTGTTTGTGTGTCTGCTGCGCCTGATGCGCGGTCACTTCACACAGGAAAAGCATATCGGCTTTGAGGCCGCGGCTTGGTACTGGCACTTCGTTGACGTGGTGTGGCTGTTCCTGTTTGCCGCCGTCTACGTCTGGGGTCAGTAACCTGCCCCGAGACTGGCGTTCCGGCTTGAACCGGCACGACCAACAAGGATAAAGCAAGGCGCGCCGGATCGGCGCGCCTTTGTCACTCTCAGGAGCCTCCTCTTGTCCCGCATCACTCTGCCTCTTGTCACCGGTCTGATCGGCACCGCGATCCTGCTGTGGCTCGGCACATGGCAGATGCAGAGGCTTGAGTGGAAGCGCGGAATCCTGACTGAAATCGAAAGCCGGATCGGCGGCAATCCCGCGCCCCTGCCAGTCACTGGCGACCCGGACCGCGACAGATATCAACCCGTACGGTTGAACGGTACGATTGAACCCAACGAACTGTACGTTCTGGTGTCGCGCAAGCGCGTCGGTGCCGGATACCTTGTGATATCTCCCTTCGTGACAGAAGACGGGCGACGCATTCTCGTCGACCGTGGGTTCATCCCCGTCGAAGAACGCGACATCACACGCGACGGTGGCGAAAAAGACATAATAGGCAATCTGCACTGGCCGGATGACCGCACGTCCTCGACCCCTGAGAACGACGTTGACGGAAACATATGGTTCGCCCGTGACATCGAAGCAATGTCCGGCGTGCTCAACACGGAGCCGCTGCTGGTGATTGCCCGCAACATATCACCTTCTGATCCGGGTGTGACGCCCCTGCCAGTGGACACCAGCGGCATTCCGAACGATCACCTGCAATACGCAATCACCTGGTATTCGCTGGCCGTTGTGTGGCTGATCGGAACCATCGCGCTGGTATGGCGCTTGAGACAGACGAGGGAAGGCTGAAGCCTGATGCAGTATATATCGACACGCGGCAAAGCTCCGGCGCTTGGATTTGAAGACACGATGCTGTCTGGCCTCGCCCGTGATGGCGGACTTTATGTGCCTGAAACGATCCCGACGCTGAGCGCCGAGGACATCCGCGCGATGCACGGGCTGTCCTATGAAGAGATCGCCTTCCGCGTGATGCGGCCCTTTGTCGGCGACGCGTTCACCGACGAGGTTTTTGCCGATCTGATCGCCAAGGCCTATGCCAGTTTCGGCCACGATGCCCGCGCGCCACTCGTGCAGCTCGGATCGGGGCATTTCCTGCTCGAACTGTTCCACGGGCCCACGCTCGCCTTCAAGGACTTCGCGATGCAGCTTATCGGGCAGATGTTCGAAGAGGCGCTGACCCGTCGGGGCGACCGCGTGACCATCGTCGGCGCGACCTCGGGCGACACCGGCTCTGCCGCGATTGAGGCGTTCCGGGGGCTGGATGCGGTCGATGTGTTCATTCTTTACCCGCATGGCCGGGTGTCCGAGGTGCAGCGCCGCCAGATGACCACACCGGTGGAATCGAATGTCCACGCCCTGGCGCTGGACGGCACGTTTGACGACTGTCAGGCGCGGCTGAAGGACATGTTCAACCATTTCGACTTCCGCGACGACGTCAAACTTGCAGGCGTGAACTCGATCAACTGGGGTCGTGTGCTGGCACAGGTGGTCTATTACTTCTCGTCCGCTGTCAGCTTGGGCGCACCGGACCGCAATGTCAGCTTTACCGTGCCCACTGGCAACTACGGCGATATCTTCGCTGGCTATATTGCCAAGCGCATGGGCCTGCCGATTGACCGGCTGGTCGTGGCCACCAACCAGAACGACATCCTGCATCGCTGCCTGACCACAGGAGGTTATGTGACCGACAGCGTCACTCCGTCGATCAGCCCGTCGATGGACATTCAGGTGTCCTCGAACTTCGAACGAGCGCTCTTTGACGCCTACAACCGCGATGGCAATGCCGTGGCGCAACTGATGGACGAACTCAAAGCCGGTGGTTTCCATGTCAGCCAAGGCGCTATGCAGGTGCTGCGCGACCATTACGACAGCGGGCGCGTGTCTGAGGACGAAACACTCACGATGATCGCCCACGCCCATGCCCATATGGGCGAACTGCTCTGCCCGCATTCGGCTATCGGCGTTCAGGTGGCCGAAGCCCAGCGCGATCCGAATGTGCCGATGATCACGCTTGCCACCGCACATCCGGCGAAATTCCCCGACGCTGTGGAAAAAGCCAGCGGGATCCGCCCGCCCCTGCCCGAGCGAATGGCCGACCTCTTCGACCGCGAGGAACGCGTGACACGCGTGCCCAACGACCTCGACCAACTTGAAACCCTCATCAAAGATCGGATCGCCTCTTGACCGTCCAGACCGCCACACTTCCCAACGGCTTCCGCATCGTGACCGAGCACATGCCCGGTCTGGAGAGTGCTGCCATCGGCATCTGGGTTACCGCAGGTGCACGCCACGAGCGGCCCGAACAGAACGGTATCGCGCATTTTCTTGAACACATGGCGTTCAAGGGCACCGAGACCCGGTCAGCATTGCAAATCGCCGAGGCCATTGAGGACGTCGGCGGGTATATCAACGCATATACCTCGCGCGAGGTAACAGCATACTACGCCCGTGTGCTGCGCAACGATGTCGGCCTTGCAATGGATGTGGTCGCAGATATCCTGCGCAACCCGGTCTTCGACCCGAAGGAGATTGAGGTCGAGCGCCATGTGATCCTGCAGGAAATCGGACAGGCCGCCGACACGCCGGATGATATCATCTTCGACTGGCTGCAAGAAAAGGCTTATCCCGATCAGGCCTTGGGCCGGACAATTCTTGGTGAGACTGACCGGGTGTCGGGATTTTCCAAGGACGATCTCGCCACCTTTGTGTCAGAGCATTACGGCCCAGATCAGATGATCCTGTCCTCAGCGGGCGCGGTGGATCACGACGCGGTTGTGGCTCAGGCGGAAGCGTTGTTTGGTGATTTGCCGAGCCGGCCCGCCCTGATCGCAGACGCAGCCAAGTTTCATGGTGGCGAAAGCCGCCGCGAAAAAGACCTGGAGCAGGCGCATCTTGCACTGGCGTTTGAATCACCCGGGTATCGCGATCCGAATTTCTATGCCGCGCAGGTCTATTCCGTGGCCCTTGGAGGCGGCATGTCGAGCCGTCTGTTCCAAGAGATTCGCGAAAAGCGCGGGCTTTGCTACACGATCTTTGCGCAAAGCGGCGCTTATTCCGATACGGGCATGACAACGATCTATGCGGGCACCAGTGGTGACGAGATCCGGGATTTGACCGATCTCACAATAGACGAAATGAAGCGCGCAGCGGAAGATATGTCTCCAGCCGAAGTGGCACGTGCGCGGGCGCAGATGAAGGCCGGGTTGCTGATGGGGTTGGAAAGCCCGTCGTCGCGCACGGAACGGTTGGCCCGAATGATCCAGATATGGGGTGAGGTCCCGTCGCTTGAAGACACCGTGTCGCGCATCGACAGTGTGACCACCGGCGATGTCCGAGCGTTTGCGGATCATCTGGTGACACAGGCACCTGCGGCGATGGCGCTTTACGGACCGGTCGGAACCGCTCCGGACCTGGCGAGCCTGTCACAACGCCGCGTGGCCTGATGCTCGGTCTGCGGCGCAAGCTTCGGCTTGATACCGAGCGGATGGTGCTGCGTCCGCCGATCCACAGCGATTTCAACCCGTGGAGCGCGCTGCGACGTGACAGCGAGGGATTTCTGGCCAAATGGGAGCCCAGCTGGGCCGAAGATCACCTTACACGCCGCGCCTTTACCAATCGCGTCTACTGGGCCAACCGCGCCATCGGAAGCGGTTCCGCCGTGCCGCTTTTTTTGCTGCGCCGGAGCGACGATATGCTGCTGGGCGCAATCACGCTCGACAATATAAGACGTGGCCCTGCACAAGCGGGCACGCTGGGCTATTGGATCGGTGAGCCATTTGCCCGGCAAGGCTATATGCGGGAGGCGATTGACGCGGTCGTGCATTATGCCTTCGATCGCCTCGATCTGAGCCGGATCGAGGCGGCTTGCCTGCCCGAAAACACAGCATCGCGTGGTTTGCTGGAAAAGGCAGGCTTCAAATATGAGGGCGTTGCCCAGAGCTATCTTCAAATCGATGGGCGCTGGCGCACTCATGTCCTTTACGCGGCCCTGCGCCTGGATCGGCGCGGGCGTACCGACGTGGGCTGAAGCACCAGCTTTCCAAAGCTCTTGGCCAAGCCGCCTCAAAGCGGCTTTGGCCCGCGCTCAATTTCTCTGGATAGGCGACTTGTGCGTGCTACCTTCCCGGCAGGAGGTCAAGACATGCGTTTAAAGCCACTCTTGATGGCGCTGGCCATCGCAACCCTTGGCAGCACGGTATTTGCGCAAGAGGCCCGACGGCCCAGCCACTGCCTCGCCATTGCCGACGCAACTCCGGGCGCGGCCTATATCCAGAAAGCGTCATGGACCGAAGTGGTGCCGGAATATTCGGTGCGCATCAACTATGTCGCTCATGCAACCTTTCTGTTGCAGACACCGGGCGGTTTGGACGTGGCGACAGATTTCACCGGCTTCCTGGGTAACACAACCCTGATCCCTGATGTTGTCACGATGAACCACGCACATGACACGCACTGGACTGCCAATCCTGACCCCGCCATTCCGCATGTTCTGCCCGGCTGGGGACCGTTCGGCGAAGGCATCGAGCATCATCTTGATCTTGGTGAAATGCTCGTGCGGAACGTCTCGACCGACATCCGGTCACAATTCGGCGGGCGCGAGGACAATGGCAATTCGATCTTTATCTTCGAGGTTGAAGGGTTATGCATCGGCCATCTGGGTCACCTGCATCACGAACCGAATGAACAGCAATACGCAGCAATCGGACGGCTCGACGTCGTCATGGTACCCGTCGATGGCGGCTATACCCTTCCACGCGAAGTCATGGTGCGGATCGTCGACAGATTGAGGTCCAGCATCGTGATCCCGATGCACTGGTTCTCGGGCTTCGCACTGGAGGCCTTTTTGGAAGAAGTGCAGGACAGTTTCCTCATCGATCGCCGAGACAGTTCTTTCCTCGAAGTGTCATTGCGCGACCTGCCATCCCGTCCTACGGTTGTGGTCCTGCGTCCCGAATGGCTTCGCGACGCACAGAACTGATTCACTCGGAGATTTAGTCATGCCTCGCGACTCTGCCGATAGCGGCTTTATCGACGCCCTGTCGCACCACTTTCCCGCGGATATGTTTTCCCGCGCCGAGCAATCGTATCTCGAAGAGCCCCGTGGCCGATTTCAGGGCGCACAGGGGTACGTTGCCCGGCCGCGCTCGACCAAAGAGGTCTCTGCACTGGTCAAAGCCTGTGGAGAGGCTGGCGTCGGGATTGTGCCCTATGGCGGCGGCACCGGATTGGTTGCCGGTCAGATCGCTCCGGAGACAGAGCCGGACATGCCGCTGATCCTGTCGATGGAACGCATGACGGAGATCCGCGCTGTTTATCCACAGGAGAACGTGTTGATCGCGGAAGCAGGTGCGATTCTCGCGAATATTCAGGCGGCCGCTGAAGAGGTTGATCGGTTGTTTCCCCTTTCACTGGCATCCGAAGGCTCTGCACGGATTGGTGGGGTGCTGGGCACCAATGCCGGTGGCGTCAACGTTCTGCGCTATGGAAACACACGCGATCTTTGTCTGGGGTTGGAGGTTGTCCTTCCGGATGGCTCGATCTGGAATGGTTTGAAGCGGCTACGGAAAGACAACACAGGCTATGACCTGCGTAACCTGATAATCGGATCCGAGGGCACGCTTGGTGTCATCACAGGCGCATCGCTGAAACTGTTCCCGCGCCCGGCCAGCATCGGCACCGCGGTGTTTGTGATCCGCGACGCCGAGGCAGCGCTTGATCTGCTGTCTCTGGCAAAGTCTCAACTGGGGGAAAGCATCAGTGCCTTTGAACTGATGCACAGGACAGGCCTCGATTTCCTGTCACAGACCCTGCCTGATGTGCGCAAGCCGTTCGGTGACCACCATCCAGAATGGATGATCCTGATGGATATTGGGTTGCCCAAGGGTCTCGACCCGCAGGACGCTTTGGAAACGCTCTTTATCTCTGCAGAGGCCGAAGGTTTGGTCTCGGACGCCGTGATCGCGCAATCAGAGACCCAGCGCGATGAATTCTGGTCCGTGCGCGAACAGATCCCCGAAGCCAATCGTCGGATTGGCGCCGTCTCGAGTCACGATGTCTCGGTACCGCTTGGAGAATTGCCCGCCTTCATCGCACGCGTGCGTCAGGCGATTGCGCAGGTGGGCGACTTTCGGATCAACTGTTTCGGTCATGTCGGTGACGGCAACCTGCACTTCAATGTCTTCCCGCCAGAAGGCAAATCTCGCGATCTGTTCCTTGACGAGACCAAACAGATCAAACGGCTCGTGCATGATATTGCAATCGACCTCGGCGGAACGTTCAGTGCGGAACACGGTGTTGGTCGCGCCAAAAAGGCCGATCTGGCACGCTACGGCGATCCTGCCAAACTGGCGGCCATGCGCGCGATCAAGGATGCGCTTGATCCAAAGGGCATCATGAACCCCGGTGCCGTCTTAACGTGACGCCACGCGGAACACGCACCCATCGGTAACAAGCTGCGGCGGCGTGAGGCACAGCCCTTTCGCCGTCTGGAACGCCTGCAACACTTTCGGCACGTAGGCGCGGGTTTCGGCGTAATCCGGCACGCCGTTTGACCGGACAACGGCGTTTTCACCAGCATTGTAGCCCGCCAACGCAAGAATGACGTCATTGTCGAATTTCTCCATGAGAAAATCGAGAAACGCGACACCGCCCTTGATGTTCTGCGCCGGAGAAAAGCTGTTGGACACACCAAAGCGTTCTGCCGTTGCAGGCATAAGTTGCATCAATCCCTGGGCACCCACTGAGCTTTGCGCATCAACGCGGCCTGCCGATTCAACCGAAATTACCGCCAGCGCCAAAGCCGGGGAGACACGCGTGCCCACGGTATGGAGCAAGATGTCTTTGCCATGAAGCTCTGCGATGGATTGCAAGTCCTGAAGGCGCGGCCCCGGCACACCCTGCCCGGATGGCGGGTTGGACAGTCGGGTTAAAGCCGGTTCCAGCCTTCCCGGCCCCTGCGCATCCATTGATGGAGAGATATCACGCCAAAACCACGCGAGCGTCTCTGTCCCCGGCGCGCGGGGTTGCGGAACCGCTACCGGCGCAGCAGATGGCAAACTGGGCACCTGAGGCGCAATCTGGACAGTGATCCGTTTCTTGACCCCCGAAGAGGGCGGTTTGACCCGCTTTGCTGAGAATTCGGGGAACGGCGGTGGGTCAGCGGCAACGCTGCCCAAACTGAGGCTCATGGCGACCAGCACCATGATAAACGACCGTTTCATATACAGGCTCCTGCTCGATGCCCATTTTTGTTGATTTAGACTATGACACAATCTCGGATTGAAGGCCATTTCGTTTCTCAATCCAGGCCAATCTCGAAGATTCGGCGGGTGAATCGCGCAGCGCCCCAAAAGAATCTGCAAAAAAATGAAAATTAATATCATTATTTTTCATATGCTTAGCACATTTTTCATAGGTTTCGAAGCAAGCTGCAAAATCGGACCAATGCTGTCAAACTGCTGCCCCAATCCGGCGACTATAACAGGTCATCCAAGACGGGATGGAGCGAATGAGAGAGCGCTCAACACAAAGTCCTGAGCTTGGCCAACGTGAGCAAACTAGGACTATGGAGATCAAAATGATCAAATTCATCAAAAACTTCCGCAAAGACGAAGACGGTGCTGTGACAGTTGACTGGGTCGTTCTGACCGCTGCTGTTGTTGGCCTGGCCATCGCAGCCTACGGCACCATCCAGACAAACACCGACGCCGTTCTGACATCGACCGGTGGCGCGGTTCTGGGCGCGCAAGACTGGCTGCCGGCAGCTGCTGACTAATTTTGTTGATCTTCATCAACGGAGAAAGGCGCGCATATTAGCGCGCCTTTTTTCTTGCCTGAACGAAAGAAGATATCGTGACCTTTTTTTCCTTCAGACACGTCCCCAAGGATAAGCAAGCCGCTATGACCGTCGACTGGTTGCTTTTCACAGCGACAGCGATTGGACTTGCGATCGGTGGCATGACGATGCTGCAAACAAACGCATCGAGGGTGTCAGACGCCTCGAGCGAAGCCTCGGAAGAAGACTGGCCGCTTCGACAGTAGACGTCTCTAAGCCTTCTGAGCGCCGCGGTGCTATCTCGGCGCACAAGCGCCAAACACAACTCCCCACTTTCGCCACAATCCGTCCAACAGCGAGACACAATGGACGGCTATTCAGAACACTGAACCATGTTTCAGCACGCGTCACGTGCATCCCGGAAGCATGTAAGGAGGCAAAATGCGCATCGTTTTTGGACTTGTTCTTATCGCGGGTCTCGCTCTGGCGGGTTTCGCGGTCTACATGGCGCAAAATTATATCGGCGCTTACCAAACGGCACTCGAACAGGAGCGCAGTAAAGTCACCGCCAGCGTTCCGGTGCAGGAGATTTTTGTTGCAACCCGGGCCATCGACTATGGCGAATTGATCTCGGATGAGGACATCGCCTTGATGCCCTGGCCAAAACAAACGCTCCCGGACCAGTTCTTTGACGCCGCAAATCCGTTGAACGAGGCTGGCGCCGAATTGCGCGTTGCGTTGCGCCCGATTGAAAAGAACGAGGCAATGATGGCCACGAAAGTCAGCGAACCTGGCGCGGATGCAGGCCTGACATCTCGTCTGGAGCGCGGACAGCGTGCCTTTGCAATTAAGGTTGACGTCGCATCGGGTGTTTCGGGCTTTCTGCGCCCCACCGACCGTGTTGACGTTTATTGGACGGGTCGCGTGAGAAGCAACGACCCGAACATGCCAAATGGAGAGGTCACAAAGTTGATTGAAACCGGCGTCAAGCTGATAGCAATCGACCAGACATCGCAGACCGAAACCGCCGAGACCACCATCGCACGAACAGTGACCGTTGCGGCAAGCCCACAACAGGTGGCATCGCTGGCCCAAGCGCAGTCCACTGGACGACTCTCACTTTCGCTTATGGGACGCAATGACGACACGGTTGCGGATGTGATCGAGGTTGACCAACGGTCGCTTCTTGGGCTCGAAGAGAAAAAAGATGTAGAAAAGCCTCACTCCATCCAAGTGTGCACGATCCGCACACGCCGGGGTGGGGAGGTCGTGGATATGCCCATCCCTTGTACAAACTAACTATGGGTGCACCGCATGTGGTGCGGTCCGAGCACACACCATCTTGGGCAGGCGCAACATTATGTTGCGCCTTTTCCACATGAAACACCCCTGTGAACTCATTGATTCTTGCAAAAAAAGCCGAGTTGGCGCAGCTTGACGATAATATCGGGCGAAAAGACCCAATCTAGAGGCGTGATCGGAAAGGCAGGTCACATGAATACGAGTAGTCCCTTCAAGGCCGTCCTGTTGGGCGCGGTTCTTGCTATTTCTCCGATCGCGCAAACAGCGTTTGCTGAAACTCTGCGTGTCATTCGGACCAATACTGAATCGAAACTGAACGTTCCGATGAACCGAGCGGTTGTGGTTGAAAGCGAGGTTCCCTTCGCGGAATTGAGCATCGCAAACCCCTCGATTGCGGACATTTCGTCCCTGTCGGACAGAAGCATCTACGTGCTGGGTAAAACGCCCGGCACGACTACATTGACGATCCTCGACGGCAACGGGCAGTTGATCACGAATGTCGACGTCCGGGTCGCGCCAGATCTGACCGAGTTCAAGGAGCGTCTGCGTCAGATCCTCCCGAACGAAAAAATCGAAGTTCGCACTGCGAATGACGGCATTGTTCTATCGGGCACCGTTTCCAGCACGATACGCATGCAGCGGGCGCTTGATCTGGCAACACGCTACGCACCAGAGAGGGTCTCAAATCTGATGACCGTTGGCGGCGTCCAACAGGTTATGCTCAAGGTTCGCTTTGCTGAAATGCAGCGCTCTGTCTCAAAATCGTTGCAAGCCTCCTTGGCAACTGGCGGCTCCGTGCTGGACGGCGACCTTGGATTGGAACTGGGAACAGGCAACGCAGCACCGACCGCTGGCGTTGACTCGGTTGCTGACAAACTTGGGCCGGGCGCGGGATCGCAAGGGGCGATCCTCTTTGGTTTTAACGCTGGCGGTCTTGAAGTCGGCATCCTGCTCGAAGCGCTTGAAGCCAAAGGTGTCGTACGCACGCTTGCGGAACCCAATCTGACCTCATTGTCCGGACAGGAAGCCACTTTCCTTGCAGGTGGTGAGTATCCCGTACCGGTCGCTCAGGAAGACGGCGCCATTTCGGTGGAATTCAAGCCATTCGGCGTCGAGCTCAACTTCATCCCCCGTGTTTTGGATGAAGACCTGATCAACCTCGAACTTGAAGCGGCGGTTTCGTCGATCGACCCAAGCAGCGGCATCGACATCGGTTCGATCCGGATCGACGGCTTTACGCGTCGCGAAACCACAACGACAGTTGAATTGCGCGACGGTGAAAGCTTTGCCATTGCAGGTCTGCTTCAGGACGATTTCCGTGACCTGAACAGCCAGGTTCCGTGGTTGGGCGATATACCGGTTCTTGGAGCGCTGTTCAGAAGCGCTGAGTACCAGCGCGAACAGTCTGAGTTGGTCATCATCATCACGCCGCATCTCGTGACCCCCACCCGGGGCGAAGCGTTGGCCTTGCCGACCGATCGTGTCCGTCCGCCCAGCGAGAAAGACCTGTTTCTCTTTGGCCGCGTTGCAAACGACTCGCGCACTCTCCGGGGTGCAGCAGGCGAGGTGGCAAAGCAGGATTTCAGCGGCTCTTATGGTTATGTGATGGATTAAGGCGATGGCAGTTCAAAAAAATCTACGCATTCCGATGGTCCTGACGGGGCTGGCGTTCTTGGCTGCCTGCGCAAGCAGCGATCCGGTCTACAGCGCGTTCAACCGTGAGGCTGGCGCGCTTCTAGACACCGGCAATTTTGGCAACGCGACCATGAACAACGTTCAGATCATGAATGGCGAAAAACGCTACACTTACGATCTGTCGCAACGGTTTGCGAGCGAAGTCATGACGACCGTCAACTTTGCATTCAACAGCTCTGTTCTGGACAGCGGTGCCCGCGACACCTTGCGCGAGCAAGCGAATTGGATACGGCAATTCCCCGAAGTGCGATTCCGCGTCTACGGCCATACGGATGCAGTGGGCAGCGAAGCTTACAACAAGCGGCTCGGCCTCAATCGCGCCCATGCAGTTGTAAATTTCCTCGCCTCGCAGGGGATCAGCAAGTCACGGCTTGAGGCGGTTGTGTCCTTCGGAGAGACCCAACCCCTGATCGTTACGGAGGGCCGCGAGCGCCGAAATCGTCGGACGGTGACTGAGGTTTCAGGATTTGTCAGTTCACATCCCTCGGTGCTCGAAGGCAGATATGCCGAAATCATTTATCGCGAGTATGTCAACAGCGCTGTTCCCGCGACGGCTCTGACTGGCATCAAGGGAAGTGACTTCCAAGCATCACAATAATGGCAAGGCCCGGGCACGGGCCACGCCATCGGCCTGAAATACCGTACAATTTCGGTATTTCGGCCCCAATGTCGCCAAGTTTTCCACCGACTTTCTAACTCTAGCAGTCCTTCCCGACCGACTCGGGATTGGCGCGCTGGATGTGTGCTGCACGCCACTGACAGGCGCCGCGAAGTTAGAGGAAACGAGGCAAAATGACGAGTATCCTTCCAAGCACCCCGCAACCGGCGCCGCTTGTCGCGTGCACGATCAGCCGGGATGTTCAGGAATTCGACCTTCTGATCGAAGACATGGAAGCCGTGTTGGGTGAAGCCTGGGGTGATCTTGGGTTCACAGAAGCCATGCATTTCTTCACGCAGGAAGAAGGCGAAACGCTTGAATTTGTGGCCCTGGCAATCGACGAGCAAGACGAAGGCAATGTCGACCAGCTTTCTGCAGTTATCGCCGCCGCAAAGGCCCGCAACATCAAGGTGGTTCTGATTGCACATGATGTAACGCCTTCAGCGTTGCACCATCTTCTGCGCCAAGGTGCGGACGAATTTGTCCCCTACCCTCTTCCCGAGGGCGAGCTTGCAGCCGCCATCGAACGGATGCGCGCCCCGGAAATGCCAACGGTCGCTGCGCGCGAAAGATCGGATGTGACTTTGTCCAGCGACGGGGATGGTGTGATCATTGCCGTGCAAGGTATGGCAGGCGGCTGCGGCGCAAGCACCTTTGCCACCAATCTTGCTTGGGAACTCGCCACCGTCACAAAGGACAAACCTCCGCGCGTCTGCATCATTGACCTTGGCCTGCAATTTGGTGCCGTATCCACGTATCTAGATGTCCAACGGCGCGAAGCCGTGCTGGAACTGCTGTCTGACATTGAGTCGATGGATGACGACACTTTTGGCCAGGCGATTGTGACATACGAAGAAAAGCTGCATGTTTTCACCTCGCCAGCTGATCTTCCGCCTCTTGATATCGTCGGTCAGACCGAGGTGCAGGCCCTGCTCGATATGGCCGCGCGTCACTTCGATTTTGTCGTGGTCGATATGCCACCAAGCCTGGTTCAGTGGTCAGAGACCGTTCTCTGCGCCGCACAGGTGTATTTCGCCATCATCGAACTCGATATGCGCTCGGCGCAGAATACCTATCGGCTCAAGCGCGCGCTGCAGGCAGAGGATCTGCCCTTCGACAAAATTCGCTTTGTTCTGAACCGGGCGCCGAAATTCACAGATCTTCAAGGCAAAAGCCGCCTGAAACGGATGCAGGAAAGCCTTGATATCTCTGTCGACCTGCACTTTCCGGACGGTGGTAAAGCCGTGGCGGAATCCGGTGACCACGGTCAGCCCCTCGCCTTGCAGCAACCCAAGAATGCGCTGCGCAAGGAAATCGCCAAGCTGGCGCAGTCGCTTTACGAAGTAGGCCGCGCAGATGCTGAAGCTGCCTAAGGAGAACACGGATGTTTTCGCGTTACAAAAAGTCAGCTGTTGAAATTGCGCCCCCGGCCAACAAGCCGGAGCCCAAAGTCGAAACGCCGGCAAATTCGCCCAATGCCACAAAATCATTGCGTAAAGTGCCGCCGAAGAAAGCCGCGACTGCGGAGATGGCGGACAAGGACAAGAAGCGCAAAGAACGGCTGAGCGATATCAAGCTCGAATTGCACCGCGCGCTTCTGGACAACCTCAACCTGGCCGCTTTGGATCAGGCGACCGAGGCGCAGTTGAAAGAAGAAATCAGCGCGATCACCACGGAGAGCCTCCAAGAAAAGGGGATGGTCCTTAACCGCGAAGAGCGGCAGGCGCTGAACCAGGAACTTTACGATGAGGTGAAGGGACTTGGGCCCCTTGAAACGCTTCTCAAGGACGAGACCGTCAGCGATATTCTCGTCAACGGTCCACACCAGATTTTCGTCGAACGCAGCGGTAAACTGCAACTGAGTGATGTGACCTTCAAAGACGAAAAGCACCTGATGCGGATCATCGACAAGATCGTGTCCGCCGTGGGTCGCCGGGTCGATGAATCGAACCCTTACGTGGACGCCCGTTTGCAGGACGGATCGCGTTTCAACGCAATGGTGCCGCCAATTGCGGTGGATGGCAGCCTTGTCTCCATTCGTAAGTTCAAGACCGACAAACTGAGCATCGACGATCTGGTGGCCTTTGGTGCCTTCACCGAGGAAATGGCCGTCTACCTGCAGGCAGCTGTGGCGACGCGTCTGAACATCATCGTGTCGGGCGGTACGGGTTCCGGTAAGACGACCACGCTTAACGCACTGTCGTCCTTCATCGACGACAGCGAACGGATCCTGACCATCGAGGATACGGCGGAACTTCAACTCCAGCAGACCCATGTGGGCCGGATGGAAAGCCGTCCACCAAACGTTGAAGGCAAAGGTGCGGTCACACCGCGCGACTGTCTTAAAAACGCCCTTCGTATGCGTCCTGACCGGATCATCGTGGGGGAAACGCGTGGCGAGGAAGTGATCGACATGTTGCAGGCCATGAACACGGGCCACGACGGGTCGATGACCACAATCCACGCCAACTCTGCCCGCGACGGTGTGAGCCGTCTGGAAAACATGATCGCGATGGCCGGGATCGAGATGCCGCTGAAAGCGATGCGCTCGCAGATCTCATCGGCTGTGAACCTGATCGTGCAGGCCTCGCGTCTGCAGGACGGCTCGCGCCGCATGACCTCGATCACCGAGATCACCGGGATGGAAGGCGAAGTGATCTCCATGCAGGAGATCTTCCGCTTCCAGCGCGTCGGCCTGACGCCGGAGAACAAGATCATCGGTCATTTCACCGCGACCGGTGTGCGGTCCAACTATGCCGAACGCTTCAAGATGTGGGGCTACGACCTGCCCCCGTCGATCTATGAACCCTTCAACGGGAACCACTGACTATGACACTCAGCGCAGAACCAATCGTCTACGGGCTTATTTTTATTGCCGTTCTGGTGCTCGTCGAAGGCGTCTATCTGGTCGCATTCGGTAAATCGATCAGCCTGAATAAACGTGTAAACCGACGCCTTGAGATGCTCGACAAAGGCTCGAAGCGTGATGAGGTTCTTGCCAAACTCCGCAAGGAGATGGACCAGCACATGACCTCTCGTGGTCTGCCGCTCTATTCCATCCTGGCAGACCGGGCGCAAAAGGCCGCGATTGCCTTTACACCACAACAGCTGATCATGGTGATGATCGGCGTCAGCATTGTGGCTTTCGTCGGCTTGACGGTTGGAACCGAAGCCGAGTTGCCGGTACGTGCCGTCATGGGGTTGGCTATGGGCGTTGGCGGTGTGTTTTTCTGGATCAACAGCAAAGCCAAGAAACGCATCAGCATGATCGAAGAGCAATTGCCCGATGCGGTCGAATTGATGGTGCGATCCCTGCGCGTCGGCCATCCGTTTTCCTCGGCGATTTCCATTGTGTCCAAGGAAATCAAAGACCCGCTCGCCACCGAATTCGGACTGATCGCGGACGAGTCCAGCTATGGTCGTGACATCGGTGATGCTCTCAAGAGCATGGCCGAGCGCCTCGACATGCAGGATTTGCGCTTTCTCGCCGTTGCCGTTTCCATCCAGCAGCAGTCAGGTGGCAACTTGGCTGAGATCCTCGAAGGCCTGGCCAAGGTGATCCGCGCCCGTTTCCGCCTGTTCCGCCGGGTGAAAGCCATCACTGCCGAGGCCCAGTGGTCAGGCAAGTTCCTGTCGGGTTTCCCAGTTGGCGCATTGATCGTCATCCAGTTGACCGATCCGAACTACTACGACGAGGTGATCGACCATCCGTGGTTCATCCCGGCATGTTTCATCGTTGGGGCGTTCCTCGTTCTCAATCTGATCGTGATGCGCGCTCTCGTGAATATCAAAGTCTGAGGTCCGGACCATGCAAGCCTTCAACCAATTCGCCTATAATTTGCTGGGACCGGCCGGCCCGATGATTCTCATCGCGGGCCTCGGTGTGCTGTTGCTGATCCTCGCGATCCCAATGTTCTTCTTGTCACGCTCCAACCCGATGGACCGTCTCGACATGTCGTCCGGGCGCCACAAGGTTGACGCAGAAACCCGCGCCGTGCTGCGGGAAAAGCAAAAAAATCAGAAACTCAACAAATACGCGCAGTTTCTGGAACCGCAGGATGCGAAGGAACTCTCCGACGTCCGGCTGAAGCTGCTGCAGGCCGGGTATCGGACCAAGGACGCCGTACAAATCTATTACTTTGCTCAATTTGCCTTGGGCCTTGGCGGATTGCTGATCGGTCTCGCCTATTTTTTCCTGATCCTTGATCCGTCGACTGCATCGACCCAACAGACGGTGATGTACACATTGGGGCCCGGAGCGGCAGGATACATGTTCCCCAAGTATTGGATCACCAGTCGTGTCCAGAAGCGTCAGGAAGAAATCGAAGGCGGTTTCCCAGACAGTCTCGACATGATGCTGGTCTGCGTCGAAGCTGGTCAATCGATGGATCAGGCCATTGTCCGCGTGAGCAATGAGTTGCGTGCGTCCTACCCCAGTCTCGCGGATGAATTCGAACTGGTGAGCTACGAGATGAAGGCTGGTAAAGACAAATCCGCTGTGCTCAACGATATGGGAGAACGCTGCGGTGTTCAGGACGTGATGTCTTTTGTCACGGTTTTGAACCAGAGCCAAAGCTTCGGCACCCCGATCTCGGATGCCCTTCGGGTCTATGCGGCAGAAATGCGCGACAAGCGCGTGATGCGCGCCGAGGAAAAAGCAAACAAGTTGCCAACGAAAATGACTTTGACCACAATGATGCTTACGGTGCCGCCGCTGTTGATCATCCTAGTGGGTCCTTCGGTTGTTGGCATTTCGGATCTCGGAAGCATCGGGAGCACGATGGGGCAATGACTCTAGGCCGTTTCTGGCCCGCCTTCTTTCTGATCGGACTGGCCGCCTGTTCACCGGGCGGCTTTTCCACGTCTGACGACGCTGTCTTTGCACCAAGCGTCGACCCACGAGGCGCGGCCGTAGATCAACTCACCGTAGGCCATCGCCTCATGGCAGCAGGAGAGTTCGAGCTGGCCCTAAGCTCCTTCAGCCTCGCCGCTGCGGAACAAGGACTGACGCCGGAAGTGTTGCTGTCTCTTGGGTCGGCCAACCTCGCGCTTGGTCGTCTCAATCAGGCGGAGGGGCTCTTGAGGCGTGCCACCAAAGACGATCCCGACACACCGGACGCGTGGAATAATCTGGGCGTGGTGCTGATCGAAAAAGGCGAAGCTGCAGAAGCCGCACAGGTCTTTCGCAGAGCCTTTGCGCTCGACAATGGCCAAAGTGTTGCAATTCGCGACAATCTTCGCTTGGCTCTCGCAAAAATGGATAATTCGCAGTATGATGGCGAAATAGAACAAGAATACAAACTCGTGCGGCGCGGTAGCAGTGACTTTCTTATCCGGCCGACACAGTAATGAGGCAGAGCAGTAAAGGACGCAAAAATGCGCCATCCCTTTATCCTGACCCTGTGTGTGACAGGGGCTTTTGCACTTTCCGGGTGCGAGCGAGGCATTGATACCGAGGCAGTCGACCGAGAGTTTCAAGGCGTCAATGTCATCGATGGCACGAACCTCAATGAAGTGATGCTATCGGTTTCAGACCCCAACGAAGCGGTTGCCTATTTCCAACGTGCCAGTGCGTCGGAACCTGAGCGGATTGATCTCACGCGGGGCCTTGCTCTTTCGTTGATCCGCGCAAAACGCCACACAGAAGGCGTCGCCGCATGGGCCCGGGTGGTCGAGAATGAAGAGGCGACGAACACGGACCGCGTTGAACTGGCGGACGCGCTGATCCGCAACAACGAATGGGAGCGCGCCGAAACCGTTCTGAATTCCATTCCGCCCACCCATGAGACGTATAAGCGCTACAGGCTTGAAGCGATGATTGCTGACAGCAAGAAGCAGTGGGATAAAGCCGACAGCTTTTACGAAACCGCGGTGGGCCTGACGACGACACCCGCATCGGTCATGAACAATTGGGGCTTTTCCAAGCTCACGCGCGGCGATTATTCTGGTGCCGAGCGGCTGTTCACCGAGGCGATCCGGAACGACCAGTCGCTCTTCACCGCCAAAAACAACCTGGTGCTGGCACGCGGCGCTCAGGGCAACTATGTCCTGCCTGTTGTTCCGATGACCCAGATCGAACGCGCCGAGTTGCTGCACACGATGGGTCTGACAGCGATAAAACGTGGCGATGTCGTCACAGGTAAAGGGCTCTTGCGCGAGTCCATCGATACGCACCCGCAGCATTTCGAAGCCGCCGCCCGCAGTCTGGAAGCGCTTGAATCCAGTGTCGTAAACTGAGCCGCGGTATGGATATCTCGGCGTTTTCGGCTTTGGTGTTTTTGCCTTTTGTGCTTCCTTTGTGTGTCTACGTGACCTTCTCGGACATGCGCGACATGCGCATTCCGAACCAAATCGTCGTGGCCTTGTTCGTGGTCTTCGCAGTGGTTGGGCTGTTCGCCCTCCCCTTCGAAGACTACCTCTGGCGCTATGTTCATCTAATTGTGGTTCTGGTTGCAGGAATCGCGTTGAACGCCGGCGGCGCGATGGGCGCAGGTGATGCGAAATTTGCCGCTGCTGCTGCGCCATTTATTCATGTCGGCGATCTGCGTCTGCTGATGGCGCTTTTTGCAGCAAATATTTTGGCAGCCTTTGTCGCGCACCGCATCGGCAAGCACACGGCATTGCGCAAGATTGCCCCACATTGGGAAAGCTGGACCAACCCGAAATTCCCAATGGGACTGACGCTTGGCGGCACACTCGCGATTTACCTGGGTCTTGGCGTCTGGTTCGGCCGGTAAACTGCCAACAACCTGTCCAGCCCTAGCCCTTCTGTTGCCACATTGGCCAAGCAGGTTGAGTCCAATTGATCTTGGCAATCCGATCCGGGGCTATCGATGAACATGCAAACCAGCGCCGTCATGGCGCCGCCGCCGCCCAAGCGCTTGGAAGAGATGCATTTGCAGCCGGTCATGATGCGCGACATCATGCTGAAGACGATGTTCCGCAAGAACGTGTCGACCGCAACCGCCATTGCACAAAGCGTTTGCCTGCCGGTGCCAATCGCGCAGGAACTCATCGACTATGCGCGCGGGCAGCTTCTTCTAGAGGCGACCGGGACCCTTAACGCCAACAACGGTTCTGAAATGGGCTATCAGCTCACCGATGCTGGCAAGGCACGTGCCCTCGATGCATTGGCACAATCTGAATATTATGGCGCAATGCCTGTCCCTTTGGCCGTGTATTCGGAACAGGTAAAGCGGCAGTCCATCCGAAACATCCATATCTCGCGTGACCAGTTGACCAATGCAATGGGGCATCTGATCCTGCCGCCGGACCTGCTGAACAATCTCGGCCCGGCCGTGGGGTCTGGACGCTCCATTCTGATGTACGGTCCGCCGGGGAACGGGAAATCGTCCATCTCGAACGGTATCCGTGACGCGATGGGCGACAAGATCTACATCCCGCATGCGATCGAATATGCAGGACAGGTGATCACGGTCTATGACCCGATTGTTCACAGCGCTGCGGAAACCGCCGGAGCGTCGACGGGACTGCGTCTGACCAATCGCTTTGACACGCGCTACGTCCTCTGCGCACGTCCAACTGTGATTACAGGCGGCGAACTGTCACTCGACATGTTGGACCTCGTCTATAACCCGACGGCGCGGACGTATCAGGCGCCGCTGCAACTGAAGTCCACCGGTGGTATCTTCATCGTGGACGACCTTGGCCGTCAGGCGGAACCGCCGCAGAAGCTGGTCAACCGTTGGATCGTTCCTTTGGAAGAAGCGCGAGATATCCTTGCCCTTCAGTCGGGCGAAAAGTTCGAAGTGCCCTTCGACACGCTGGTAATCTTCTCGACCAACTTCCACCCGAACGAGATCTTCGACCAGGCCGCGCTGCGCCGGATCTTTTTCAAGATCAAGATCGACGGACCGGACCAGCAGAATTTCCTCAAGATCTTCTCGTTGGTGGCGAAGAAGAAGAAGATGCAACTTTGCGAGAAATCGCTGATTCATCTTCTCAAGAACAAGTATCCAACGATCAAAAATGTCTACGCGAACTATCAGCCGGTATTCCTGATCGACCAGATGATCGCGGTCTGCGACTTTGAGGGCTGGCCCTACAAGATGACGCCGGAACTTATAGATCGGGCCTGGGCCAACATGTTCGTCAAGGACGAAAAGATCGTCAAATAAGGGCTTCGGTCCGATTTTCATCTGACTGAAAATCGCGGACGCGGTCACGCGTCCGCATCCCGGAACAACGACACGCGATGCCGCGCAAAAAACGCACGATTAGCCCTTGACGCCACGCGGCGTCGCTCGTACTCACGCGGCGGTCTGGCGCGGTAGCTCAGTTGGTTAGAGCGAACGACTCATAATCGTTAGGTCGGGGGTTCGAGTCCCCCCCACGCCACCACTTCCCCCATGTGAGATGTGGTTTTGATTTACCACAAGCGCGTCGGCGCTTTGCCCCTTCTGTCGGGTTTTGCGTCGGAAAGGGGACAGACGGGACATGTTGAAACACTCTATTCCGGCGACATGACACGCGCGATACCAATTGCCCCTCCTTCTGACCGCATCCTCGCCGGCGTTGCGCTGATGCTGGGTTTCTGCATCACAGCCCCTTTGCTCGACGTTGCGGCAAAGCTGGCCTCAAGCAGCGTACCGGTGGGTCAGATCACTGTTGCTCGTTTTATCGTACAATGTGTGTTGATGCTCCCCGTCGTCTTGCTGATGCGCGTGTCATTGCACGTTCCGCGACGACATTGGTTTGCCCTGTCTCTGCGCGCGGGTTTGTTATTGCTCTCGACATTCTGTTTCATCGCAGCCATTCGGGTCATGCCGCTAGCCGATGCATTGGCGATTGTCTTCGTGGCGCCGTTTATCGTGCTGCTCGTGGGAAAGTTTTACCTCAGCGAAGAGGTCGGGCCACGCCGCGTTGGCGCAGCCTTGGTTGGCTTTGTCGGAGTGTTGTTTGTCATCCAGCCCAGCTTTTCAGCTTTTGGTATGGTGGCCCTCTTCCCCTTGGGTACAGCGGTGGGTTTTGCTTTCTACATCCTTGTCACGCGGGGACTGTCTCGAAGCATGCACCCTGTCACACTCCAATTCCACACAGGCCTGGTTGCCAGTGCTTTCTGCCTTCCAATCATCCTTTTGGCACAAGGTTCGGGATCCGATTTGCTTGATCCCGTGTGGCCCAAAGGGATCGTTTGGCTGTGGCTCTTCGGCGTCGGATTTTTCGCAACGGTCAGTCACATGATGATGACCTATGCGCTCTCTCTGGCCCCATCGGCAACACTGGCGCCCCTGCAATATATGGAACTTCCCGTTGCAACCCTGCTCGGCTACCTCGTTTTCGGTGATTTCCCAAATGCGCTGACCCTGACAGGCATTGCAATCGTCATCGGCGCCGGGCTCTACATGATCCACCGCGAACGGGTGACCGCACACAAACTGGTCACAGAGCGCGCAGCACCTCCGATCTGACAAATTGAGAGGCGGTAACGTTCCGGCTAGGGCTCTCCAAACGGCGTAGCAAAGGCGACAACGCTAGTAAGCCATGAACAGTGGCCACCGACGAGGATCAGGCTACAGGCCCAGAGCACGTCGAGATCGAACCAGCTTCGGAACAGAAGCTACAGACCCAACCAGTGATAGACGGCAAACGCAAACACGCTTCCAGCGAAGGTCATGGCAAAGGTGTGCGCCACAGCGACAAGGGCTGCCGTCGATGCATTGCCCGCCATCGGAGCCGCAGCCGCAGCGCGGCCCACATCCGTTTCGATCGTGCGACACATCCCGAGATGGATGGGCACAAGCATCAGCCCTGCCCCATGCGCCACCATCGCCACCAAGGGTCGGGACATAAACTCCCCTTGGCCTGCAAAGAAATTAAGCCTCTTCAAACGAACGCGCCTGATCGCGCAAAACGTATTTCTGGATTTTACCGGTGGATGTGCGTGGGATCGGCGCAAAGATGAAACGGCCTGGCACCTTGTAATGCGCAAGATGCTCGCGGCACCACGCACGCAAAGTGTCCGGATCAGCCTCTCTACCTTCGGCCAGTTCCACAAAGGCGCAGGGTGTTTCTCCCCATTTCTCATGCGGCATGGCGACCACCGCCGCAACGGCCACCGCGTCATGCCTATAGAGAACCTCTTCCACTTCGATGGAAGAAATATTCTCACCACCGGAAATAATGACGTCTTTGGATCGGTCCTTTAGCTGAATATAGCCATCCGGATAGACAACGCCGAGATCTCCGGAATGGAACCAACCGCCTTTGAACGCCTGTTCCGTCGCGTTGGGATTGCGAAAATACCCCTTCATCACGACGTTACCACGGAACATGACCTCGCCCATCGTTTCGCCGTCATTCGGCACGGGCTGCATTGTTTCAGGGTCAAGTACAGCCAAACCTTCAAGCGGCAGGTACCGGACGCCTTGTCTTGACTTCAGCCGCGCCTGTTCGCCGCGCGGCAGGTCTGACCATTCCGCATGCCAGTCATTGACCACGGCCGGCCCGTAGGTTTCGGTCAAACCATAGAGATGTGTAACATCGAACCCAGCCGATTGCATGTCGGCCAGCAGCTTCTCAGGCGGCGGTGCCGCAGCGGTAAAGAACTGAACCGACTGCTCCAGGTTCCGCTTCACGTCATCGGGTGCAGAAATCATAAGCGACATCACAATCGGGGCACCGCACAGGTGAGTGACACCTTCATCTGCAAGCGCAGCCCAGATCGGCTCTGCCCGAACCTGCCGCAGGCAGACATGGGTGCCAATGATGGCCGACAGCGTCCAGGGGAAGCACCAGCCATTACAGTGAAACATCGGCAGGGTCCAAAGATAGACCGCGTGCTTGGCCATCGACGCCGTCAGCGCATTGCCTTGCGCCAAAAGATAAGCGCCGCGGTGATGCGTGACGACACCTTTCGGATCGCCAGTCGTTCCTGATGTATAGCTGATTGCGATAGCGTCCCATTCATCTTCGGGTCTCACCCAATCGAACGCCGGATCGCCAGTTTGTACAAATGCTTCGAAGTCGGTGGCATCGGTCGACGCACGTGCGCCATCGAACTCCGGATCGTCATAGACAATGATAGACGGTGTGACGGAACAGAGTGGCAAAGCGTCCAGCAGAAGCGGCAAAAACTCGGCGTCAACGATCACAAGCTTTGACATGGCATGATCAAGCTGAAACGCGATGATTGCAGCGTCGAGCCGCGTGTTGATGGCATGCAGCACCGCTCCGCTCATCGGCACGCCGTAGTGGCACTCCAGCATCGCGGGCGTGTTGGCCAGCAGAACAGAGACGGTGTCACCCCGTCCAATCCCGCTCTGTGCCAGGGCAGATGCCAACTGCAGCGACCGGTTGTAGAAATCTGAGTAGCTGCGGCGCAGATTGCCATGCACAATTGCCGTGTGATCTGGGAAGGCCAGCGCCGCGCGCTCAAGAAAGCCCAAAGGCGTCAGCGGCTGGTAGTTCGCCGGGTTGCGGTCCAGACCAGTGTTGTACGGGTTCGCCATCGCTTAGGCATCCTGCCATTGGGGAGCGCGTTTTCCGATAAAGGCTCCGATGCCTTCTTCCGCATCACGCGCCAGCATGTTGTCGACCATGACCTTGGTAGCGTAGGAATAGGCCTCGGCCAAAGGCATTTCGGTCTGCGCGTAATATGCCCGCTTGCCCGTCGCCAATGTCATAGAAGATTTCGACGCGATTTTGCGCGCCATCTCCATCACCGCATTGCGAAGGTTTTCCACTGGAACAGCGCGGTTTACCAATCCGATCTCGGCCGCCCGCTCCGCCGGTGTCATGTCCCCGGTAAGCAGCATCTCCATAGCGTGCTTGTTGGCCACATTGCGGGAAAGCGCCACCATCGGCGTCGAACAGAACAGCCCAATATGCACGCCCGGAGTGCTGAATTTCGCGCTATCGGCCGCGATGGCAAGATCACAGCTCGCGACCAACTGACACCCGGCGGCGGTCGCAATGCCGGTCACTTCCGCGATCACTGGTTTGGGGCAATCCACAATACTTTGCATCACTGCGGAGCACTGAGTCAGGATGCGCGTGAAATACGCGCGGCCCCGATCGTCCCCTGCGCGGCCCGCTGTCATTTCCTTAAGGTCATGCCCCGCGCAGAAAGCAGGTCCGTCCGCAGCCAGAACGATAACCCGTACAGCCGGATCCGCGCCTGCATCTGCAAAGGCCTCGCCCAGCGCAGTGAGCATGGCTTCAGACAAGGCATTTCGCCGGGCTGGATCATTCAAAGTCAGCCGCAGGATGCCATCGGCATCCAGATCACGCAAAAGGATAGAGCTCATATCAAGCCTTCAGAAGATGTTGATTTCCACGCTGTCAGCCAGCGAGTTCGCGATAAAGCAATACCGATGTGCCCGGTCCTGCATCTGTGCCATCATCTCGTCTGTAACGGCAAACCCTGGATCGAAGCGCACAACCGGGTGCAGGTCGATCCGAGTCACTGACATTTGCCCGCGTGGGTTTTTGCCGAGATGGGCAACCGCATGATCACTGTAACCCGCGACCGGCCAGCCGGCTTTGGCCGCCAACGCCAGAAACGTCATCATGTGGCAGCTCGACAAGGCAGAGGCGAGCGCCTGCTCGGGATTGGTGTGGTCCGGATCACCGCCCCAATCAGGGGCGGCGTCCACGTCGATGTCGTAACGGGTGCCATAAGTCACCCGATGCGCGGCAGAATACTGGCCCGGCTGCAAAGCAGGACCGCTCCGCTGCCAGTGCAGGTCAATTGCGAGGTCAGACATGATTATGCCTTATGCCGCAGCCAGCGATTTCTTCGGGTCGTAGAACGGACGTTCAACAACCGTTGCCACAGTGGGGCCGGATGGCAGTACCACTTCGACCTGCATGCCGACATGCGCATGCTCGGTGGCCACCATCGCAAGGGCAATATTGCGCTCCAGACGCGGGGAGTAGACGGCAGAGGTGACCTTGCCGATTTCTTCCCCACCGGCGTTGATCCGCCAGAAGGTCGTGTTCGGCCCCTTGAGCGGGTCTGCCTCGATAATCAAACCAACCTGCATGCGAGAGACACCCTCTTCGCTGATCTTCCGTAAAGCAGCCTTGCCAATGAAATCTGCGTCCATATCGAGGTTGACCAGACGACCCAGGCCCAGCTCGTAGGGGTTGGTGTGGATATCCGCATCCGCATGGTAGGACAGCATCCCGCCTTCAATGCGGCGGATCGACGATGTGTGACCGGGCTTGAGACCGAATTCCATCCCGACCGCCATGATGCGTTCCCACAGTGCATCGCCATACGCGCTGTCACGCAAATAAAGCTCATACCCGAGTTCGCTCGACCAACCAGTACGCGATACGATCAACGGAATACCGTCAAGGTTCACTTCACGCAGCCAGTAATATTTGAGGTCCATGATGTCGTCGCCAAACAGCGCGCACATGATTTCGCCGGATTTCGGACCCTGCAGCTGCAAAGGGGATACATCAGGCTCGCAAATCTGAACATCGAGACCAGAATGCACTGCAACGCCCTGCGCCCAGAGCAGGATGTCGCTATCGGCTAGGGAGATCCAGAAATGGTTTTCGGCCAGTCGGAGCAGGATCGGGTCGTTGAGAATCCCGCCTTCGGCGTTGGTGATCAGGATATATTTGCATTGTCCCACTGCCATCTTGGACAGATCGCGCGGGGTCAACATCTGCACGAACTTTGCAGCATCCGGTCCAGTGATCTCAACCTGGCGTTCAACAGCGACATCACATAGGATCGCGTCGTTCACGAGGTTCCAGAAATTCTGCTCTGGGTCGCCAAAATCGCGCGGGATATACATATGATTATAAACGGAAAATCCTTGTGCTCCCCAGCGAACCGTCGCGTCGAAATAGGGGGATTTCCGGATTTGCGTGCCAAAGCCAAACTCGTCTGCATGCATGTTGTGCGTCCCTGTTGATACCCGGGCTGGCGGCCCGGAACACGATTGATGATGACGGCTATTTAGTGCGTCAAATGACGTAGGTGCAGACTGAAGTTTGACCAAAACGCGGACTGTTCAGGCTGATTTTTGCCAGAGGTTCAGACCGTTCGGTCCCGTTGGGTCACTTGGGCCAGCTTTGCGATGTTCGGACGCGCCGCTTTGACCACGCGAGTCGTGAAGTAGGTCATGTACCGATCGACCCCAAGCTCCGCATCCAGCATGTCCTGCATCAGCTCGTGAAAGGCGGACAAATTGGTGCAGACGGTCTTCATTACGTAATCCATCCCACCTCCCGTCGCGACACAGTCGATGATCTCGTCATGGCGCATCACCCAGGATTCAAAACGATCAAAATCGGCTTTTCGGTGGTGGGTCAGAGAAACAGTGACGGTCACTTGGGTGAAATCACAAAGCCGGTTGAGAGCGATGTCAGCATGAAACCCCCGGATGAAGCCGGCCGCCTTCAATCGATCAAGGCGGGCCCAACAAGGTGTGGCCGAGATATTGACGATCTCTGAAAGCTTGGTCTTGCTTAATTGCCCATGCTGCTGGATCGCGGACAGGATACGGATATCCGTGGCATCAAATCCAATTTTCTTCATCGGTTTGTGACTTTCCAGTGAGAATGCCAGACCAGAGGCGGGACGGCCTCTTTGCACTTTGGACTTCCGATATAGCGTGACGGTCAGAGAAAACGGCGTCTTTTTGCGACGCAGACTATTCCGTAGACGGCGCATCGTGGTCTCCAGCACTGTGCAATGCTCAAATGCGTTACGCAACTGATGTAAGATTGAAATTTTTGTAACATTTCATTTGTCGTAGGCGCATTCTTGGCGTAAACGTACCGGCAAAGGTGCTTTTTCCATCTGACGCGAGGCTCCCACCATGTACGCCCAAATGGTCAAATCCGAATCGACGCAGGACGCCCCCGAAAAGCTCGCGGCGTTTCAGGCCCGTATCGACGCCGGTGAAAAGATCGAACCCAAAGACTGGATGCCCGAAGGTTATCGCAAAACCCTGATCCGCCAGATCGGCCAGCACGCCCATTCCGAAATTGTCGGGCAACTTCCCGAAGGCAACTGGATCACCCGCGCGCCGACGCTCGAACGCAAGGCGATCCTACTGGCCAAAGTGCAGGACGAAGCGGGGCACGGCCTCTACCTCTACTGCGCTGCCGAAACGCTGGCGGTGAGCCGGGACGAACTGACCGAAATGCTGCTCGATGGTCGCATGAAATACTCGTCGATCTTCAACTATCCGACGCTCACATGGGCGGACATGGGTGCGGTCGGCTGGCTGGTTGATGGTGCGGCGATCATGAATCAGGTTCCACTGCAACGGACATCCTATGGCCCCTATTCCCGCGCGATGATCCGCATCTGCAAGGAAGAGTCGTTTCACCAGCGGCAGGGCTATCACATCATGATGAAGATGGCCCAAGGCACTCCTGCGCAGAAAAAGATGGCGCAGGATGCGCTCAATCGCTTCTGGTATCCATCGCTGATGATGTTCGGCCCGTCCGACAAGGACTCCGTGCATTCCGCGCAATCTATGAAATGGAAGATCAAGATGAACACCAACGACGAGCTGCGTCAGAAGTTCGTCGATCAGACCGTGCCGCAAGCCGAGTTCCTTGGCCTGACCGTGCCGGATGACACCCTGCGTTGGAATGAAGACAAAGGCGGATACGATTTCGCAGAACCGGATTGGTCCGAGTTCTTTGACGTCATCCAGGGCAATGGCCCCTGCAACACTGAACGCCTCGCGGCGCGCAACAAGGCCTGGGACGAAGGAGCCTGGGTGCGCGAAGGGTTGATGGCGCATGCCGCCAAGAAACGCGCGGCGAAACTGGCCGCGGAATAGCTCATCGGCCCTGGCGGGCATCTTCGCGAGGCGAGCCAGAAGGCTTGAGGAACGGTCGGAGGACAGACATGAAAAATGAATGGCCCCTTTGGGAAGTTTTCATCCGAGGTCAGCACGGGCTGAACCACCGCCATGTTGGCAGCCTGCACGCGCCTGATGCTGAAATGGCGCTCAAGAACGCGCGGGATGTCTACACCCGCCGCAACGAAGGTGTCAGCATCTGGGTGGTCGAAGCGGCGCATATCACAGCGTCGTCGCCCTCGGACAAGGGCCCGCTTTACGAGCCGTCGGAAAGCAAGGTCTACCGCCACCCGACCTTCTTCGACATTCCTGACGAAGCGGGACACATGTGATGACCGACCAGTCCGCCCTGTTCGAATACCTCCTGCGCCTGGGGGACAACACTTTGGTGCTAGGCCACCGGGTCAGCGAATGGTGCGGCCATGCGCCTGTGCTGGAGGAAGACATTGCTCTGGCAAACTCCGCATTGGACCTTATCGGCCAGACGCAAATGTGGCTCGGCCTTGCCGGAGAGGTCGAAGGCGCCGGGCGCTCTGCCGATGATCTCGCGATGCTCCGCGACGTCTGGGATTTCCGCAACCTGCTGCTGGTCGAACAGCCGAACGGTGACTTTGGTCAGACCCTGATGCGGCAATGCCTGTTCGATGCGTTCCACCTCGAATTGCTGACCGACCTGACCCGCGCCTCCGACGACCGCATCGCGGCCATCGCCGCGAAAGCGCTGAAGGAAGTGACCTACCACCTCGACCGTTCCTCCGAGACTGTGATCGGCCTTAGCGACGGAACCGAGGAAAGCCATCGGCGGATGCAGGCCGCGCTCGACCTGCTCTGGCCCTATGTCGGCGAGATGTTCACGCCCGATGCCGTGGACAACGCCATGCACGCCGCCGGGATCGCCCCTGATCTGACCGCGCTGCGCACCCGCTTCGACACGCGGATCGACGCCATTCTGGCCGAGGCGACGCTGACCAAACCCGACAGCACCTATGCCCAGTCGGGCGGCAAGACCGGGTTCCGCCATTCAGAACATCTGGGCCACATGCTGACCCAGATGCAGTGGCTCCAGCGCGCCTATCCGGGTGCGACCTGGTGACATGACACCCGACCTGCCCACTATCTGGCACTGGCTCGATGAGGTGCCGGATCCCGAGATCCCGGTGATCTCGGTTGTCGATCTCGGTATCGTGCGCGACGTGGCCTGGCAGGGTGACACGCTCGAAGTGGCTGTGACCCCGACCTATTCAGGCTGCCCCGCCACATCTGTGATCGCGATGGATATCGAAACTGCTCTGTACGATCGGGGTATCCGAAACGTACGGATCAAGACCCAGATCGCCCCACCCTGGACGACCGACTGGCTGTCCGACAAGGGCCGCGCCAAGCTTGCCGACTACGGCATCGCGCCGCCCTCGCCCGCCGGTGGCCCCGACACCTGCCCGCGCTGCGGCGGCACGCACCTCACGCGGATCAGCCAGTTCGGCTCCACCCCGTGCAAGGCGCATTGGCGGTGTGACGACTGTCTTGAGCCGTTCGACTATTTCAAATGTATCTGACCTTAAGGCCCTGATATGGCGCGTTTCTATCCCCTGACCGTCACCGCTGTCGAAAAGACAACCCGCGATGCGGTTGTGATCACGCTCGAAGCCCGCGACGGGGGCAACTTCACCTTCACCCAAGGCCAATACCTGACCTTCAAGCGGGATTTCGACGGCACCGAAATCCGCCGTTCCTATTCCATTTGTTCGGGAGCCAATGAAGGCGTGCTGCGCGTCGGCATCAAGAAAGTTGCGGACGGCGCGTTTTCGCAATGGGCCAACACCGATCTGCAGCCGGGCATGACCCTCGACGCGATGGAGCCGATGGGCAAGTTCAACACGCCCATCGAACCGGACAAGGCCAAGACCTACCTTGCCTTTGCGGGTGGATCGGGGATCACGCCCGTTCTGTCGATCCTGAAAACCGTGCTGGCGGCAGAGCCGAAATCGCAGGTCACGCTGGTCTATGCCAATCGCAGCGTCAGCACGATCATGTTCCGGGAAGAGTTGGAAGACCTCAAGAACCTCTACATGGGGCGCGTCACCATCATCCATATTCTGGAAACCGACGCACAGGACATCGACCTGTTCCAGGGCCGCGTCGATGGTGAAAAATGTGCTGCCTTGTTCACGCATTGGATCCACATCGAAAGCGTCGATACCGCGTTCATCTGCGGCCCGGAGCCGATGATGAAAGCCATCGCGAAGGCGCTTGGCGACCACGGGTTGAGCAAGAAGCAGATCAAGTTCGAGCTTTTCGCCAGCGCCCAGACCGGGCGGCTGAAACGGCGTACCAAAGCCGCCGATGGCGCGGCCACGGACGCGATTGCAGCGCGCATCACCCTCGACGGCATGACTCGCAGTTTCGAGATGGGCCGCGATATGACCATCCTTGAAGCCGCGCTCGACAATGCGCTGGACGCGCCCCATGCCTGCCGCGCCGGGGTGTGTTCGACCTGCAAGTGCAAAGTGCTCGAAGGCGAAGTGGATATGGTCGCCAACCACGCGCTCGAGGATTACGAGGTCGCGGCAGGTTACGTCCTGTCCTGCCAGTCCTACCCGATCACCAAGCGCGTTGTGGTCGATTACGACCAGTAGCCGTCAGCCGGGATTGCGCTTGTCCACAACGCGCACCGCCTTGCCCTGAGAGCGCGCCACAGAACCCGGATCGCCCACTTCAACCTCGGTCGAGATACCGATGTGATCCTTGATCCGCTTGACCAGCATCCGCGTCGCTGCCGTGCGGGACAACTCGTCCGCCGCATCGGGCGTGGCCTCGACCAGCACCCGCATCGCGTCCATCCGGCCTGCGGTGTAAAGCTCGATCTGGAAATACGGAGCCAAACCACCGGTCGCCATGACCTCTTCCTCGATCTGGGTCGGAAACACGTTTACGCCGCGCAGGATCATCATGTCATCGCTGCGGCCCGTGACCTTTTCCATTCGCCGCATTGACCGCGCGGTGCCCGGCAAAAGCCGCGTCAGATCGCGGGTGCGGTAACGAATGACGGGCATGCCTTCCTTGGTGATCGTGGTGAAGACCAACTCCCCCTTTTCGCCATCGGGCAGCACATTCCCGGTCTCGGGGTTGATGATCTCGGGATAGAAGTGATCCTCCCAGATGTGCAGCCCATCCTTGGTTTCCACACATTCGTTTGCCACGCCCGGCCCGATCACCTCGGACAGGCCGTAAATGTCAACCGCGTGCATGTCGAACGCCTGTTCAATCTCTTGCCGCATCGCGTTGGTCCACGGCTCCGCGCCGAAGACTCCGACCTCCAAAGAGGTCTCGCGCGGGTCCAGCCCCGCTTTGTGGAACGCCTCAAGGATGTTGAGGATGTAGGACGGCGTGACCATGATCCCTTTGGGCTGAAAATCGGTGATCAGGCCGACCTGCTTTTCGGTCTGCCCTCCACCCATCGGCACCACCGTCCCGCCCAGCTTTTCCACCCCGTAATGCGCGCCCAGCCCGCCAGTGAACAGGCCGTAGCCATAGGCCACATGCACCATGTCTCCGGCACGCAGACCCGACGCCCGGAGCGACCGCGCGACCACGCTTGCCCACATGTCGATGTCGTTCTTCGTGTAGCCGACGACCGTGGGCTTGCCGGTGGTGCCAGAGGACGCATGGATACGGGCGATCTGTTCGCGCGGCACAGCAAAAAGGCCAAAAGGGTAATTGTCCCGCAAGTCGGATTTCAGGGTGAAGGGAAATTTTGCCAGATCGGACAGGTCGTGCAGATCATCCGGATGCACCCCCGCCGCCTCGAACTTGGCGCGGTACATCGGCACGTTGTCATAGGCATGCCGCAGCGACCAGCGCAGACGGTCCAGTTGCAGAGCGCGGATCTCGTCAATGGATGCGGTTTCTATCCGGTCGAGATCACCCGGTTTCGGTGACAAATCTTTCATGTGCCCAGCGCCTCCCCTACGCTTCGTCGAACACCGTGCCCTTGATCGACCGCGACAGTCCACGGAACTCGGCAATCAGCACACCGGCCTGATTGGTCACCTGTACATCGGTGATGCCGCTGCGCCCGGTCAGTGAAATCTCGGTCGCTGTGGCGCGCAGGCGATCCCCCAAACGGCCCGAGGCGATGTAGGTGATCGAATTGTGCTGCGCGACTGTGACCTGATTGCGGCTGTTGCAGGCAAAGGCAAAGGCGCTGTCGGCCAGGGTAAAAATCACACCGCCATGACACATCCCGTGCCCGTTGCAGTGGTGTTTCTTCACGGTCAGCTCCATGACCGCTTCGCCTTCCGCGATATGAGTCAGTTCCATCCCCATCCATTGCGAGGCATGGTCTTGTAGGCACATTTTCTGGGCCGATTTTTGGGCGCGTTCGTCCGGTGTCATGGACGCGACGCTTGCATGAAGTTCGCGCACGGTCAAATACTTAGACAGGGAAAAGGGGATCGCGATGACAGTTCAGGAAGTGCAGAGTTTCATTGCGGGCGCTTGGCTGAGCCCCGACAGCAGCGCGCGGAACATTCGGGATGCCGTGACCGGCGATGTGATCGCGCGCGCGGGCCGTGCGCAGGTCGATGCAGGGGCGATGATCGACCATGCTCTGACCGTCGGCGCGCCTGCCCTGCGGGCCATGACGTTCCATGATCGCGCCCGGATGCTCAAGGCGCTGGCGCTTTTTCTGCAAGAGCGCAAGCAGGTTCTCTATGATCTCAGCTTTTCGACCGGGGCCACGCAAAAGGATAACCTTATCGATGTGGATGGCGGGATCGGGACGATGCTTGTCATCGCCTCCAAAGGTCGGCGCGAGATGCCGGACGGGCATGTCTATCTCGATGGCGGGATCGAGCAGTTGTCGCGGAAGGGCAGTTTTGTGGGCCAGCATGTCTGCACCCCGTTGCAGGGTGTGGCGGTGCATATCAACGCGTTCAACTTCCCGGTCTGGGGCATGCTGGAAAAGCTGGCCCCGACCCTGTTGGCGGGTGTCCCGGCGATCGTGAAACCGGCGACGACAACCTGCTATGTGACCGAAGCCTGTGTGCGGTTGATGCTGGAAAGCGGAATTTTACCAAATGGTACACTTCAGCTTGTAACCGGCGGTTTGGGCGATCTGCTGGATCACCTCGGCCCTCAGGATGTGGTCAGCTTCACCGGCTCTGCCGACACAGCCGTCACCCTTCGCAGCGCGCCGAACCTGCTGCGCAACTCGGTGCGGTTCGTGGCGGAACAGGACAGTCTGAATGCCTCGATCCTTGGCCCGGACGCGCTCCCCGGCACGCCGGAGTTCGATTTGTTCGTCAAGGAAGTGCACCGCGAGATGACCACGAAGGCGGGGCAGAAATGCACCGCCATCCGCCGGATCATCGCACCGCAGGCGCAGGTCGATGCTGTGATCGGCGCGGTGTCTGACCGTCTGCGGGACACGGTGATCGGCGACCCACGCGATCCGGCGACCCGCATGGGGGCGTTGGTGTCGGATGGTCAGCGGCGGGATGTTCTGGCGAAATGCGCAACTCTGGAGGCCGAGGCAGAACGGGTGTTTGGCGATCCTGACGCTTTTGCGGTGCAAGGGGCAGACGCGCAGAAAGGCGCGTTTCTTCCTCCGATGCTGTACCATTGCGCCGACCCCGACGCGGCCCCCCATGTGCATGACACCGAGGCATTCGGCCCGGTGGCGACCGTCATGGGCTACCGCGATTTGGCCCACGCGATTGCGCTGGTGAACCGTGGCGCCGGCAGCCTTGTGGCGTCGGTCATCACCCATGATCCAGAGGTCGCACGCGAGGTGGTGATTGGTGCGGGTGCCTATCATGGGCGGCTCTATTTCAACAACCGCGACAGCATGGCCGAGGCAACGGGCCACGGCTCCCCCCTGCCCCATATGGTCCATGGTGGTCCCGGTCGCGCAGGTGGTGGTGAGGAACTCGGCGGCGTGCGCGGAGTGCTGCACTATATGCAGCGCACTGCCGTTCAGGGCAGCCCGGATATCATCAAGGCCGTAACGGGTGAATGGGTGCCGGGCGCGGCCACGTCGCAAGGCCCGGCGCATCCGTTCCGACGCAGCTTTGACGAGGTGCAGATCGGGGAAACGCTGCACACGGCAGAGCGCGAAGTGACGATGGAGGACATAGAACACTTCGCCACCTTCACCGGTGACACGTTCTATGCCCACATGGACGAGGACGCAGCCAAGCGAAACCCGTTCTTCCCCGGTCGGGTGGCACATGGCTATCTGCTACTGAGTTTTGCCGCTGGTCTGTTCGTCGACCCGGACGAAGGCCCGGTGCTGGCCAATACCGGTCTCGACAATCTACGCTTTCAGAAACCCGTGAGCGCCGGGGACCGGATCAAGGTGCAACTGACAGTCAAGAAGAAGACAAAGCGTACACCTGATTACGGGGAGGTGCGCTGGCATTTGATCCTGCGCAACCAAGACGATGAGCCTGTTGCAGAATATGAACTGCTGACGATGAACGCGTATCAGCAAACAGCTGACAGCTTGGCCTGAGGGGTTTCGCAGCGTATCGGTGGGCCATGACCGACGCCGATTTTGAAGAACTCACCCTTAAGGCTCTGGGATCATCCACGCCACGCGTGTGGTCCTTTTTGGTGACCATGTTCGGCGATCTGGCTTTGGCTCCAGAGGCCCGCCTGAGCGGCGCAACCGTAAATGCCCTTACGGCTGCTATCGGGATCAAACCCGAAGCCACCCGCGTCGCCCTGCATCGCTTGCGCAAGGAAGGCTGGATCGAGAGCCACCGAAGCGGACGACAAACCCGGTACGGGCTGACATCTCATGGTAGATCGGAAACCAAAGCCGCCTGGCCGCGTGTCTATGGCACATCCAGTTCTGATCACCCGGTATATTTCGTTTTGGAGAACCCTTCAGAACCCGTTGATCAAGCAAGATTTCCGCAATCCGCTGCGACTGTTCAAATCGGTCCGCGCAGCTTTGTGACGACGGCTAGAGCAACCGACGAGCATCAACTTCATGTCCCGCTCGATTCAAACGGTCCGCTACCCGATTGGATTTCGGAAAAGCTGTGCCCGCCAGAGCTTCAGTCTGCGTCACAGGACCTTTCCCGTCGCTTCGAATACGTTCTGCGCCGGTCTGATTTTGGCGCGTTGAGCCTTTTGCAGCTCGTAGCTCTGAGGGTCGTTGTTGTGCACGAATGGCGGCGTCTGATCCTGCGCAGTTCCGCTTTTCCTGAATACATCATGCCGCATGGCTGGAAAGGCCCAGACTGCCGGGATGCCTTCGCCACACTTCTTGATCACCTGCCGGTTCCAAATTTGTCCACGCTTGATCAGGATCTGGAGACTGGGTAGCCAACGGGAGCGCGCAGTTTTTCGCGGATGAGGCGAGTGGCAGATTGCAAGTGCCTAAGAACTTGGCATTTCGACCAAGCATGGCCGTGCGCAGCAAGAAATCTTTCAGCGAATACTTTTTATCCGACAAGTTTTTCTAAACGCTTGGGAAAACGCTACGCTAAGCGTATCGTGCGGGGATTCTATTTGGTGGGACTATGTTTGATCTGCTGATCAAAGAGGCATTTTTGCCGGACGGGCGCGGCCCTGTGAACATCGCGATCAAGGACGGCAAGATTGCCGCAATTGGTCAGAATATCTCTGAAGACGCTGGCGAGGTGATCGACGCCAAGCAACAGCTTGTGTCGCCTCCTTTTGTCGATCCGCATTTCCACATGGACGCCACGCTGAGCCTTGGCCTGCCGCGCTTGAACCAGTCGGGCACACTGCTGGAAGGCATCGCGCTTTGGGGCGAATTGAAACCGATGCTGACGGTCGAGGCCGTGGTCGAGCGGGCATTGAGATACTGCGATCTGGCCGTCGCGCAGGGGCTCTTGTCGATCAGAACCCATGTCGATGTAAGTACGGCTCCGCTGACGGGTGTCGAAGCGCTGCTTGAGGTCCGCAAGACCGTTGCCCCCTATATCGACCTGCAACTCGTGGCCTTTCCGCAGGACGGCCTGTTTCGCGCCCCGGGGGCCGAGGAAAACCTGCTGCGCGCACTGGATATGGGTGTTGATGTGGTGGGCGGTATTCCGCATTTCGAGCGCACGATGGAAGATGGCGCGCGGTCGGTGAAGCGCCTCTGCGAGATCGCAGCAGATCGCGGACTGCCCGTAGACCTGCATTGTGACGAAAGCGATGATCCGATGTCGCGCCATGTCGAAACGCTGGCGGCGGAAACCACGCGTCTGGGTCTGGGTGGGCGCGTTGTTGCGAGCCACGTGACCGCGATGCATTCCTATGACAATTACTACGCCTCCAAGCTGATCCCGCTGATCGCGGAATCGGGGATGCATGTGGTGCCCAATCCGCTGATCAACATCACGCTTCAGGGGCGGTCGGACACCTATCCGCGCCGCCGGGGCCTGACCCGCGTGCAGGAACTGCGCGCGGCTGGGGTGAACGTGGCCTTCGGTCAGGATTGCACGATGGATCCGTGGTATCCTCTGGGCTCTGCCGACATGCTCGAAGTGGCGCATATGGGGGTGCATGCCGTTCCTATGACCTCTCGCGAGGCGATGGCCTGGGCGTTCCATTCCGTCACGATGGGCGGTGCGGCGACCATGGGCCTGCCCGACCCGACGCTGCGCGAAGGGGGTCCCGCGAACATGGTTCTGCTGCAAGCCCGCGATCCGATCGAGGCGGTGCGCCTCAAGGCGACACGTCTGGCGGTGATCAAAGGCGGCAAGGTTCTGTCGCGCACCGCACCGCGCATTGCACAGCTTTCGCTGGAGGGACGTCCCGACAGCGTAAACCCGGCGGACTATGCCCCGCCGCAAAACACATAATCTAAACCCAACGCAGAGGATGCTGCCATGACCCTGAACACGACCCGTCGAAGCCTGCTTGTCGGCGCTGCCGCAACACTGGCCCTGCCCGCCTATATCCGCCGCGTGAATGCGCAGACCGTCGTCAAGGTTGCTGGCGTCCACGCCTCGCCGGTCGAAAACGCTTGGAACAGCCGGATTCACCTTGCGATGCAGCAGGCCGCCGAAGCCGGGCTGATCGAATACGAATTCTCCGAAGGTGTAGCCGCGACCGACTACCCCCGCGCGATGCGGGAATACGCGGAAAGCGGTGTGCAGCTGGTATGGGGCGAGTCGTATGCCGTCGAACGTGAAGCCCGCGAAGTCGCTGCGGATTATCCCGAAACAGCGTTCCTCATG
>QCWH01000029.1:0-47247 GCA_003149565.1 Marivita sp. XM-24bin2
CATTTCAGGGGAGTACCTTCAAGCTGCCGTCCTCGAGCACTTCTGTTCGAAGTATGCTTTTTGAGGACAGATTCATTGCGCGGATTACATCCCCAACGGCCCCACGCTCCAAAGCGCGCGCTTCCGTGGTGATTGTCAGTCCGTTCAGGACAAATATGGCAGTGGCAATCTGATTTCGCTCAATGAGCGCAGCCTTTACGAGGTTGCTGCTCAGGACGGGCCGTCCAGCATAGACCGCGTGTTTGACCTCGGAGCCGATGACATCTTCAAGCGTGTTCGCACCTCCAGCGACTTGGACGTCCTGCAAGTGGATCGCCTCGGCTGTGATCACTTCACGCGGCCGAATGGTCTTTTGCGCAAATACCGTCTCTGCCAGAACGGGTCCCGCCCCAAGTGCGAAACATAAGGCTATCACACCCCGCATCAGCGCACCTGTGTGGTGGCGCCAAGCATCTGATCCACGGCCGAGATGACTTTCGCATTGAGTTCGTAGCCTCGCTGAGCTTCGATCAATTCAGTCAACTCGCGGACGGGATCGACAGAACTGTCTTCCAAGTATCCCTGCCGCAGCGTGCCAAGCCCGTCTTGACCTGGCGTGGCGAGCAACGGTCCGCCCGAGGCCTCGGTCTCGGCGAACAGGTTGCCGCCCAGCGCTTCAAGACCCTTTGCGTTGGCGAATCCCACGAGGTGCAACTGACCGAGCACCTGAGGCTCTGCCGTTTCGGCGAAATACGCGTAGACCTCGCCTTCGGGGTTGATCGAGATACTACGGGCATCTTGGGGAATGACGATCTCGGGTGCGACGGGAAATCCCTCGGACGTGACAATCAAGCCTTCTGCGTTGCGCTTGAGTGATCCATCGCGTGTATAACCAGCCTGCCCGGAGGGCATTGTGACCTCAAGATAGCCATTGCCGTCGATCGCAACGTCGAGATCAGAATTGGTTTGGCTCAGCGACCCTTGAGCGAGGTGTACGGACACCGCAGCGGGACGAACCCCGAGGCCCACTTGAACACCAGTCGGCAAGACAGTGCCATCTGAGGCATTGACTGTCCCGGCTCGTGCGATCTGTTGATAATGCAGATCCGAAAACTCTGCGCGGCGTGCGTTGTAGCCGGTTGTGTTCATGTTCGACAGGTTGTTGGAAATGATCTCGACCCGCATTTGCTGAGCGGTCATTCCCGTTGCCGCAATCTTGAGCGCGCGCATGGTTTTTCCTTTATTTTATGAGTGTTTGTAGGGCCGAAGTTGCCCGTTCATGATCCATGTCGAGCAGTTTCTGACCCATTTCATAGGCACGCTGGACTTCGATCATCCGGGTAAGCTGAGATATTGCATCCACGTTCGACCCTTCGAGATGCCCCTGAAGAACAAGGCTTGTAGCCGCGGGCTCCAAGACGCCATCGGTTTTGAAAAGCACTCCTGACTCGCGCGTCAGATTTATGTCAGAACCAGGCTGAACGATGCCGATTTGGCCAAGCAGAATGCCTTCAAGGCTGATTGTGCCGTCAGCCGCGATTTCAACATGGGCTTCGCCGGGAGGCACATTGATGGGGGCCCCACCAACATCAAGGACGCGATGGCCATCCGTTGACACGATGTCGCCAACTGAATTGACATTGAAAGCCCCGGCGCGCGTCAACCGGACACCGTTTGGCGTCTCGAGCTGAAAATAGCCGTTGCCCTCGATCGCAAGGTCCAGTGCGTTACCAGTTTGTGTCAGGATTCCCTGTGCGACAGATGTTTTTCTCACCCGCGCTGCAGCCATCGAGAGGCTCTCGCCGTTATCCACGGACTGCACATATTCGGAGAAAACAAGCCCTTGCTGCCGAAATCCGGTTGTGGCCGCATTGGCGATGTTGTGCGCAATAATCTCCATCTCGCGCATCAGCCCTGATTGCCGTGTTAGTGTAACGTATCCGGCGTTTTCCATGTCAGCCTCCTGCAATCGACGGAATGATGGTACGTTGGAAGAAGTCGATCAGGCTTTGGGTCATGAAGTTCATCGAAGCCCAAAAGACCGACAGCATGGCGATCAGTTTTGGCACAAAGGTCAGCGTCATTTCCTGGATTGACGTGAGTGCCTGAAACAAGCCGATCGATACCCCTGTAACCAAGGCGACCAGCAAGACCGGTGCAGAAATCAGCACAGCGATGCGTAAGGCCTCGCGTAGAACGTCGTATATGTAGCCTTCGCTCAGCATTGCAGTCAGACCGGCATGCGAAGGATTTCCTGATATGCTTCAACAACCCGATTTCGAACGGTCACGGCTGTTTCGACTGCCAACTGCGACTGTGACAGGGCCTCGACCAGGGCATGTGGGTCTGCGTCTCCATACATTGATGCCATCGCGGTGGATTCCGTCGATGTCAGGTTCTGTGCGAAATCTTCGGTGATTTTGGCGAAGCTTTCGGCGATGGCCGTTTGGGGGTCGGGCTCGGTCGCCGGTTTCAGGGCTGCGTATTGTTGCGAAGCAAAAAGCGATTTTACGTCCATGATTATTCTCCGTTCTGGAAAGATTATTTGCGCAGCAGATCCATCAGCCCCGACGACATCTGTCGGACCTGATCGAACATTTTAAGGTTGGCCTCGTAGCTGCGCTGCGCCTCGCGTGCGTCCGCGATCTCGACCACCAGATCGACGTTTGAGCCTGCATAATGGCCAGATTGATCCGCCATCGGATGGCTGGGGTCGTAAATCTGTTCGCCAGCGCGCTGATCGAGCGAGATGGGCTCAAGAGTGACTTGCGCCAAGCCAGAGGATTCGATGTTGTCAGAAAAGGTCATGATCTTCCTGCGATATCCCGGCGTGTCCGTATTCGCGACGTTCTCGGCAACTATTCGAAGCCGCTGAGATTGCGCTTTGAGGCCGCTTGAGGACACCCCGAGTGCATCTGAAAATGCTGACATTGCCGGCCTCCTACTGCTTGCTCAGAGCGCTGCGCAGAATGCCAAGCGATGCCCGGTAGATCGCCAGCGCCCGATCGTGACCGCGCTTTGCGTCTACTGAATTCAGAATCTCCGTTTCCAGATTCACGCTGTTACCATTGGGGTCGCTTTGTGTGCGTGCCTCAGCAGTAACATGGCCGAACTGAGTATACGGACCTACGTGCGACGGTCTTGTTGTTCGGAGCGTAAACGCGTCTGTCGTCCTTGGGACGAGGTCTTCAAACGGCGTGACGGATTTTGCCCGATAGCCGGGCGTGTCGGCATTGGCGACGTTCTGCGATGTGATCGCTTGTTTGAGCCCGGAGTGCCGGGCCATCGATATCGCGGTTTTGAACAGATCCAAATTCTGGAACATGACAGGGCTTCTCCCTCGTTGCGTTCAACGAAGGCTTAACCCTGATTCCTTTAGAAAGGGTTTTCACAAGCTGAATGGAGCGTTCGATGCAACAGCCCGCGTTGACCCATCTCAAGAGCAAACTCTCTGACATTGCACAGGCGTGTTCAGTCGGCAGGGTGGTCTCGACCGATGGTCATACGATCAAGGTAACGGGACTCGAGGAGGAGGTGCGCCTTGGGGATCGTCTGCGCCTGATGCGCCGGGATGGGACAAACTTGATGGGAGATGTGCTGTGTCTGTCCGACGAATATGTGACGATGCTGCCCGATACCCAACCGCAACAGGTTGCGCTCTCGGACCGAGTGACCAATGACGGGCCTTCGCGGATCAGACCGGATCAATGCTGGCTGGGCCGCGTGATCGATCCGTATGGCCGACCGCTGGATGACAAGCCTCTCATTGCTGGTGATCGTTCTTTCGACATTTTCAACGATCCGCCCCCGCCGGTACGCCGCAAGCCACTGGGGGACCGGTTGAGCACCGGTTTTCATCTGTTCAACACGATGCTGCCCATCGTTCGGGGCCAGCGCCTCGGTGTGTTCGCTGGTTCCGGGGTTGGAAAGTCGATGCTCTTGGCAGATATGATTCAGGCGATGCAGGCTGACGTCATCGTTTTGGCGCTGGTTGGAGAGCGAGGGCGTGAAATCAATGATTTTACGCAAAGCGTGATCGGCGAAGCTGGGATGTCGCGAACGATTGTCATTGCGGCGAGCGCCGATGCTGCTTCCACAGCTCGAATGCGGTGTCCAATAACTGCTATGCGGGTTGCAGAGTATTTTAGGGATGCCGGTCTTCATGTCTTACTGTTTGTCGACTCGATAACTCGCTTTGCAGAGGCGCATCGAGAAGTCGCAGTTTCTGCGGGCGAGTTTCCCAGTCTGAGGGGCTTTCCGCCCTCTACGCCAGCGCAGATCACCAAACTGGCAGAACGGGCGGGTTCCGGAGCCAAGGGCTCCGGCGACATTACGGCAGTATTCAGTGTGCTTGTTGCTGCCTCGGACATGAACGAACCCGTTGCAGATATGCTGCGCGGCGTTCTTGACGGGCACGTGGTTCTTGATCGATCTCTGGCTGATCAGGGTCATTTCCCGGCGGTTGACGTGCTAAAATCGGTGTCTCGATCATTACCGCGCGCGGCGACGGTTCATGAAAACGAAATGATATCCCGGGCGCGGCGGCTGGCATCCAAATACCAAGAGTCGTCAGCTTTGATAGAGGCAGGTCTCTATACCGAAGGCACCGACCCGGACCTTGATCAGGCAATAGCTTTCAAACGCCACTTTGTCGAATTCTGTGTAACCCGCACGAACCGAACCATCGGGGAGAGTTTTGACGCGCTGCGACTGTGTCTGTTGCGATCTGGTGCGCTGAAAGACACATAGCCTTTTTATACCGAAACCCCTGCAAGCAATTCGGCGCGATCAATCTCAGCCTTCGCACCGCTCAATTTGACTGCGCCGCGCTCCAGAACGTAGAAGCGATCCCCGAGATCATAGGCAAAGCTGAAGTACTGCTCAACAAGTACAATCGCCATCTCCGCTTGTTCACGGAGCAGGGAAATAACCCGACCAATCTGTTGAATGATATTTGGCTGAATGCCTTCTGTCGGTTCATCCAACAGCAAGAGTTTGGGCTTTGTAATAAGCGCACGTGCAATCGCCAGTTGCTGTTGCTGACCGCCCGACAGGTCGCCGCCACGACGGTTGAGAAACTCTTTCAGGATCGGGAACAGATCAAAAATATGATCAGGGACATGATGCTCTGACTTCGGCAGACAGGCGAAACCGGTCTCGAGGTTTTCACGGACGGTCAGCAAGGGAAAAATATCCCGCCCCTGGGGCACGTAGGCAACGCCTTTCTGCGCCAAAGCATGAGCCGTCGCGGATTTGATGTCCTCGCCATGCAGCGTCAGGTTTCCGCCCGAGAAGGCGTGTGTGCCCGAGATCGCTTTGAGCAAAGATGTCTTTCCGACACCGTTTGTGCCCATCACGCAGGTGATCTCACCTTTGGCGGCTTCCATGTCGATCCCGTTTAGAATCTGGCTCCCGCCGTAATGCAGGGTCAGCCCACGTGTGCGGAGGATTTCATCGGCCAAGATACACCTCGATCACTTGTTCGTTCTTTGTCACATGGTCCAGCGACCCTTCAGCCAAGACAGATCCCTCGTGCAAAACTGTCACTTTGCAGTTCAGTCGTCTGACGAATTCCATGTCATGTTCCACAACCACAACGGCGCGGGTTTTGGCCGCCTCGCGTAGTATATCGGTCGTGTGCTCGCGTTCCGTTGGCGTCATGCCAGCGGCGGGTTCATCCACCAGAAGCAAGCGAGGATCTTGCGCCAGTAGCATTCCGATCTCCAGCCATTGCTTTTGCCCGTGGCTCAATTCGCCGGACTTCCGGTGCAGAGCGCCTGACAAGCCGATCTGTTCGGCAAGATCAGTAACTTTGTCGACGTCCTCCTGAGACGGTTTGAAAAATAACACGGCCAGGGGACCGCGCGTCTTTTTCAGAGCCATCATAAGGTTGTCGAAAACGCTTTGATCCTCGAAAACGGTGGGCCTCTGAAACTTTCGTCCGACGCCGGCCTGAGCAATCTTGCTCTCTGACATCTTCAAAAGCGACTCGCCTTTGTCGCCGTATATCACGCGGCCCTCATCGGGTTTCGTTTTTCCTGTGATGATGTCCATGAAGGTGGTTTTGCCAGCGCCGTTCGGTCCGATCACTGCGCGCAGCTCAGCGTCGGCGATCTGAAAGGACAGGTTGTTTATTGCCTTAAACCCGTCAAAGGACACGGAAACGCCGGAGACCTCTAAAAGCGTGCTCATTTGTCGGCCTCCTGCTCGCGCAATGCGCCTTGGTCTGGTCCAAGATCTGCGCCGTGGCGGTTGGGGCTCTTCTGGTCAATCAGAATGTCGACCAAGCCGCCTATGCCCTTGGGTGCAAACAGCGTGACACCCACGAACGAAAGGCCAAGAAGGACAGTCCACCAATCCACCCAACTGATCGTGTAGAAACCAAGATTGATATCGGGTGCTTGCCCCCCGGTGAACCATGTCGACAGCAGCGAAACAAAGGCCGCACCGATCACCGCGCCATATAGCCTGCCGCGTCCGCCGATGGCGACCCAGACAGCCAGATAGATCGAGGCGATCGGCGCGATTTCGGCCGGATTGATGATACCGGCCTGCGGATAGTAGAGCGCTCCTGCTATGCCAGCGATCACCGCCGTCAGGGTAAAGATGACCAGCTTGAATGTCTCAACGGGATACCCCAGGAAACGCACGCGCGCTTCGTCATCGCGGATTGCCCGGATAACCGAGCCGAACTTGCCCGAGACCACCCAGGCACAAAGAATGTATCCCAGCGCCAAAGCCAAGGCTGAACCCCAGAAGAACCACATCGACACGATGGATTGCGGTACCTCAGAAAGCCCGGGCAGGTTCTGAAGACCGGACAACCCGTTGTTGCCGCGAAGTCCGCTGTCATTTTGGAAAAGGTGAAGCGATAGCGCCAGTGTCATCGCCTGTGTCAGGATTGACAGGTAAACACCTGTGACGCGGCTGCGGAACGCCAGCCATCCGAAAACCAGTGCGAGCAGACCGGGCACAATGACCACCGCAGCCAATTGCAGCGGAAGCGAATGAGCAAACGCCCAGATTGGCGGGAACTCTGATGCACCGACAACTCCGAAAATCTGCGTGGCAATCCCGTCTGAGACCTCCTGCGGCGTTGGTGGAAGAGGCGCTGCGGCAAGACTTTCCAGCACGATGATTTCGGTCCGGGCGTACATAAGCCACATACCGATCGCGTAGCCTCCGAGCCCAAAAAAGGCCATGTGCCCAAGACTGAGAATACCGCAATACCCCCAGACCAGATCCATCGCCAAGGCCACGAGGCACAAGCACAGCGTTTTGCCCAAAGTTTTGACGAAACTGGTCGAGATCACGCCAATTCCGAACCCTTCAGAAAGGATCGTTACACCGACGGTGAACAGCGCAAGAATCGCCAGAAAAACCATCACCGAGGGAAAGCGCAGCGCGAAAGGCTGGCGGCGGGGAAGAGCAACTTCAGTCATGTCTCAGGCCTCCGCCGCACGGCCCTTGAGGGCGATGATACCCTTTGGCCGGAACTGGATGAATAGAATGATGAACAGGATCATGTAGGTCTGAGCTGCAAGCGTGTTTGACGGATTGAACCATTCGATCCCTTTTTGAAGGAAGCCGACCATCGTGGCCCCCAGAAGCGTGCCCCAGATGTTGCCGACACCACCAACCACAACGGTCATGAAGGATTGCACGATGTAGTCGCTGCCCATCTCGGACGTCACTTTGGCGTAAAGCCCGATGGCGACACCTGCGATGCCGGCGATGCCCGAGCCGAAGCCAAAGGTCAGCATGTTGATCTTGTCAGGATTGATGCCCATCGACGCCGCCATGCGCGGGTTCTGAGTGACGGCGCGCACCTCAAGCCCCAAGCGGGTGCGGTTCATGACGAAAAGGAACAGCGCGAGGAAAAGCAGGGCAAGAACGAAGATCGCGATACGGATATAGCTGATCGAGACAATATCATTGATCACCAGAGAGCCATCCAACCAGCCCGGCGCTGTCAGAGGCCGTGCCTGCGTGCCGAATATGTTCTTCGCGATTTGTTGCAGAGCGATGGAAATGCCGAAAGTGGCAAGCAATGTTTCCAGCGGACGGTGATAGAGCCAGCGGATCACCAACCGCTCCATTGCCACGCCGGCACCGAACGTGACAGCGAAAGCAAGCGGGATCGCAACGAGGATCGACAGGGTGTAGTCAGGGATAAAGAGCTGTACGACATAGCCAGTATAAGCGCCCATCATGATGAACTCGCCATGCGCCATGTTGATAACGCCCATGACCCCAAATGTGATCGCAAGCCCGATGGCGGCGAGAAAGTAAATTGATGCAAGAGAGAGCGCGTCCAGCGACAGATCGAAGGTCTGGTTCAGCGCGACCTTGTTCTCGATGGACTTCAGCGCAAGCTGTGCGGCGACCACGACCTCGGGTGGCGCGCCGATATAGCGTTCGTAAAAAACATGGTTTGCCAGCCGCTCGTCCACTTCGGCTTCTGTCGCAACTGGTGTAACGGTGCCCTGATCCGCAAGCGCGGCATAGGCCATATCCCGGGCGCTCTGGCTGTCCAGCATGGCAACCTGAATGCCAGCCACCTGACCGTCCGAAATATTTTCGATCAACGCGTTGCGCTGGTCTTCAAGACTGATGCGCGGCTTGGCCAGATCAGCGCGAACAAGCAACTCGTAGGCTTCATCCCGGGAGAGCACCTCTGAGCCGGGCTCCAGAACGCGACCGATATCGTCCGCCTCTGGCAAGGTCTCGGCAGCTTCCACCCGGACGGCCAACAGAGGGTTGAGTGCTGCACGCACATCGACGCCAAGGTCTCCACCAAAGCTTTGGATCGCCTCGATCCGTTCTTGGTTTGTGGCGCCGTAGGCAATGGTCAGAAGCCGTTCGAGGCGCTTTTTCCGCGCCAGGATCGTCTCGTCTGTCTCAGAGGCGAGGCTGGCACGCAAAGCCGCGAGATGGCTCTCTTCGGCGCCGCGTTCAATCGCATCCAGCGCACGTTGACGTGTCTCGGGGTTTGGATCGCTCAGCTGAAACTGAACCAAGGCTGTGCCGATCAGACCCCGGATGCCGGAGTTCGGTTTGATCTGATCGAACCCGTCATCTGAAACGACGCCGATCTCGCTGCCGTCAGCAAAGTCAAAGATGCGCAGAGTGTCGCGATCAATCTCTTCGGCATAAACAAACAGGCCTGTTTCTTCGTTCACCCACATCTCTCGGGTCTGCCACTTGTCGAGCACGACCTGCGCCTCGGGAAGGCCACTGTTGGCAAGCGCGTCAATGGCAGGACCGATAGAGCGGCGTGAGCTTTTGAGGATCAGGTCGCTTTGTGACTGAATAAGTTGCTGGATCGGTGCGTCGGCTTGTTGGGCCGAGCTGGGAGCTGCCAGCATCAGGCACACAGAGATTAGGGCGGCAAAGCGCAGCATTGGGATATCCGTCATGATCGGTGCAGAGCGAGCGCACCTTTCGGGAAAGGGATGCGGCGCGTGGTATCCCACGCACCGCGGATTGTTGTCTTAGTAGTTCGACTTGATCTGGACGCAGGTCTCGGTTTCGGTGTTGTACATACCGCAGCCGAGCTCCTTCCAATCCGATTTGAGAACTGCCGATTCCGGCAGGTAATCGGTCCAGGCGTCGCCCGGTACTTCGTCGGTCTGGCTGATGATGTCGAACTGGCCGTCTTCCTGAATTTCACCAATCAGCACCGGCTTCGCGAGGTGGTGGTTCGGCAGCATCACGGCTGTGCCGCCGGTCAGGTTCGGGAACTCCTGGCCGTACATCGCGGTGCGCACGGCGTCGACATCGGTGGTGCCAGCATCTTCAACCGCATTCACCCACATGTTGAAGCCAATATAGTGGGCTTCCATCGGGTCATTTGTGACCCGCTCTTCGCCCATGCGCTCTTTCCACGAGGCAACCCACTCTTCGTTCGCTTCGGTGTCCGCCGATTGGAAGTAGTTCCACGCTGCAAGATGTCCGACGAGGTTTGTTGTATCGAGGCCGGAAAGCTCTTCTTCACCAACCGAGAATGCCACAACCGGGATGTCGTCTGCCGAAATACCGGCAGCAGCAAGTTCCTTGTAGAAACCGATGTTCGCGTCGCCGTTGATGGTCGAAATCACACCGACCTTTTTGCCATCGGCACCCAGCGCAACAACGTCAGAGACGATTTTCGACCAGTCCGAATGACCGAAAGGCGTATAGTTTACGAAGATATCTTCTTCCGCGATGCCCTTGTCCTTCAGGTAGGCTTCAAGGATGTTGTTCGTGGTGCGCGGGTAGACATAGTCGGTTCCGAGCAGCGCGAACTTCTCAACGCCCAGTTCTTCGAGGAAGTAATCCGTCGCCGGGATCGCCTGTTGGTTCGGCGCGGCACCTGTATAGAAGACATTCTTCGAGCTTTCTTCGCCCTCATACTGCACCGGATAGAACATCAGACCATTGAGTTCTTCCAGAACTGGCAGCGCTGACTTGCGCGACACCGAGGTCCAGGACCCAAAGATCACGTCCACATTCTGAACCGTCAGGAGCTCGCGTGCCTTTTCGGCAAAGAGCGGCCAATCGGAGGCAGGGTCGACGACAACCGCTTCAAGCTCGCATCCCAGAAGACCACCTTTGTCGTTCTGGATGTCAACCAACATCTCCATTGTGTCTTTCAACGTGGTTTCAGAGATGGCCATTGTGCCTGAGAGAGAGTGCAGAACACCCACCTTGATCGGGCAGCTCACGTCCTGCGCGAAGGCCGGGAGCGTGGTGACCAGTAGAGCGGCAGCCGCTGTTGTGCTGAGAAATTTCATCGACATTTTGCAAACGTCCTTTGTACGTTTTGCGCCGCGAAGGTTGCCAAGAGCAGAGCCAGGCCCCAATTATCGCCAACGCAATTCTATTGCGGAGTGCGGTGGAGCTTGGAATTGAACGGCCGGCTCCATCGCACGTGATCAACTGATGTTGGTTATCAGCCGCCGGTATCTAGGCGGCAGTTCTTCTGGTCAGGAAACGCGTCGTTCGCGAGGAGTGCGCTGAGCGGAGGAAACGCACAAGTTTTAAGCGCAATTTAAGTGATCGCCTTCAAATTAGGCAGATTGCCCCGTGTGATCGAGCTACTGTGACGCGCGCCACGTTTCCTGATTCACTGGTTCAATGGCCGAGACTTGATCTGTATCGCCCGCAACCGGGCTTTCTGCAGCGGGTTGTGGGAGCATAAGGCTGCAGAGCGCGAGCTCCTGCTTCGCGCGTTTCTCGGCCCAGGTCGCGCGGCGCGTGTCGTTCGAGAATGCAGCTTGGGTTAACAAAGACGCGTGTGCCAACTTTGCGTCGATCCGATTGGCAAGTGCCCGTGTTGCCACCTCGGCGGTGACCAGCGCATCGAGGATATCCAGCATATGCGCACGCTGCGTCTCAATACCTTTTGTGGGTTGATTTGACATCAGCCAGTGATGTTCGATCTGCGCTGAGAGGCGGCCCACGCAGCTCGCCACCCGAAGCAAAAGGTCCGGTTCGGGCTTCGCTGCGGTAGCAGCGAGGCAGGTCAAGAGTGCGGCATATCGGAAAGTTTTCAAAACGCCCATATTTTGAGCGTGTAGCACGATTTTCCATCTCGCAAGTTAACACGACTGCGAAATCCGCTTTTTACAGAAGTGAGTCTTTGTTGCAGCAGGGCTTGCGTCAGCCCGTCATCCGTTGCCCAACGCCACGGACAATCGCGCCGACATCCATCAACTGATCAGCCAGCGGGTTGGATTTTCGCCATACCATGCCGATCGTGCGGTTAGGCCTTGGCGGGTCGAAGGTTGCTACTGAAACCTGGGCCGAGCGTGTCTCCAAAGGCACCGCCATCTCTGGGATCAGCGTCACGCCCATACCGGAACCTACCATCTGCACCAATGTGGATAGGGAACTACCCTCCATTAATTGCCGTGGCTGGGTCTTGGTGATGTCACAGAACGAGAGGGCCTGATCGCGAAAACAATGCCCCTCTTCCAAAAGAAGCAGCCGCATAGAGCGCAGCATTTGCGGGCTCGGGATAGGCTTGCCTGCGTCGGCCTGTGGTCTCACCAGAACAAAGTCTTCCTGAAACAGTGCGAACTCGCGAAGCGCGGGCTCCGAGATTGGCAGGGCCACGATCGCCGCATCGAGACGGGACTCCAGCAAATCGGCGACAAGCGACTTGGTCACTGACTCACGTAGCTCAAGGTCGATATCGGGAAAGCGATTGGTCAGGGCAGTGATTGTTGCGGGGAGTAGGTAAGGTGCAACCGTTGGAATCACCCCAAGGCGAAAGCGTCCGGCAAACGGCCCTTGTGACGCACGCATCAAATCTTCCAATTCATCAACTGCTAGAAGCACCTCGCGTGCCTTGGCAACAAAGTCCTCGCCGATGGGAGTCAGTCGAACAATCCGCGCACCTCGCTCAACCAACAATACACCCGCCGCAGTCTCCAATTCCTTGATCTGCAACGACAAGGCAGGCTGAGAAATCGCGCAGGCTTCCGCGGCCCGTCCAAAGTGTTGATGGCGAGCCAAAGCGTCGAAATACCGTAGTTGCTTGAAGGTCACTCCAGTCATTTGAAAAACTTATCAGTTTCTTTTAGATATCCAATTGGAAATTATTGTTTGCCGTGATTAGAACCATTCTAGAACGTACCTTCTGGTGCGATCTGATTCATTGCGAGGGAGAAAGATGATGGACGGAAACAATCTCGATCCAAAAGGGGCGTGCCCCATTATGCATGGTGGCAACACCGGTACCGGTAACAGTGTTACCAAATGGTGGCCGAGCGCTCTCAACCTTGGCATCCTGCACCAGCATGGCGCACGGACCAATCCGATGGACCCGGACTACAACCATCGCGAGGCGGTCAAATCGCTGGACTATGATGCGGTCAAAGCCGATGTCAAAGCGCTCCTGACCGAAAGCCAGGAGTGGTGGCCGGCTGACTGGGGGCACTATGGTGGTCTCATGATCCGCCTCGCCTGGCACTCCGCAGGGTCGTACCGAATGGGTGATGGCCGTGGCGGTGCGGCAACCGGTAACATCCGTTTTGCGCCGCTCAATTCTTGGCCGGACAATGCCAGCCTCGACAAGGCGCGCCGTCTGCTGTGGCCGGTCAAAAAGAAATACGGCAACGCTCTTAGCTGGGCTGACCTTATCATCCTCGCAGGCAACATGGCCTATGAAGATATGGGCCTCAAGACATTCGGCTTCGGCTTTGGTCGTGAAGATGTCTGGGCGCCTGAAGAAGACGTGAACTGGGGCGTCGAGCAGGAATGGCTCGCCCCCTCTGAAGAGCGCTATGGCGATCTTGATGAACCGGCAACCATGTACAACCCGCTCGCGGCTGTGCACATGGGCCTGATCTATGTGAACCCCGAAGGTGTAAACGGCCAACCCGATCCGGCGCGCACCGCTCTGCATGTGCGCGAAACCTTCAAGCGCATGGCGATGAACGACGAAGAGACCGCAGCGCTGACCTGTGGCGGTCACACCGTTGGCAAGGCGCATGGTGGCGGCGGCATGGCCGACCAGATCGGTGACGCACCCGAAGGATGTCCGGTTCATTCGCAAGGTTTTGGCTGGGACAACCCCGGTCACCAAGGCAAGGCGGCCAACGCCTTTACGTCCGGCATCGAAGGCGCATGGACTCAGCATCCGACACAGTGGGACATGGGCTATTTCGATTACCTCTTCGACTATGAGTGGCGTCTGACAAAATCGCCCGCAGGTGCAAACCAGTGGGAACCGGTCGACATGCCGGAAGACAAGAAGCCGGTGAACGCGTCGGACCCGTCTAAGCGCGACATGCCTATGATGACCGATGCCGACATGGCGATGAAGGTTGATCCGATTTACAATGAGATCTGCCAGAAATTCCGCGCAGACCCCGAGTATTTCGCCGACACCTTCGCCCGCGCATGGTTCAAGCTGACCCACCGCGACATGGGTCCGAAAGCCAACTATTACGGCCCGGACGTTCCGGCCGAAGATCTGATCTGGCAGGATCCGATCCCGGCTGGCAGCACCTCCTATGATGTAGCTGCAGTGAAAGCCAAGATTGCGGACAGCGGCCTGACGGCTGCCGAGATGATCTCAACTGCGTGGGACAGCGCCCGCACATTCCGCCAGTCGGACAAGCGCGGTGGCGCCAATGGTGCCCGCATCCGCCTTGCGCCGCAGAAGGATTGGGTGGCGAACGAGCCTGAGCGTCTGGCAAAAGTGCTGGGCATCCTCGAGCCGATCGCAGCAGAAACCGGTGCTTCCGTCGCGGACGTGATCGTCCTCGCGGGCAATGTCGGTCTGGAACAGGCGCTCAAGGCCGCAGGTCACAACATCGATGTGCCCTTCGCGCCGGGTCGTGGCGACGCGACAGCCGAGCAGACCGACGCGGAAAGCTTCGAGGTTCTTGAACCGCTGGTTGATGGCTTCCGCAACTTCCAGAAGGAAAAGTACGCGGTGTCGATGGAAGAGCTTACGCTCGACAAGACACAGCTTCTGGGTCTGACCGCCCGCGAAATGACGGTTCTGATCGGCGGCATGCGCGTGCTGGGCACCAACTACGGTGGTACCAAGCATGGCGTGTTTACGGATCGTGAAGGCCAGTTGACCAACGACTTCTTCGTCAATCTGACCGACATGACCTACGCATGGGTCCCGATGGAAGACGGCACCTACGAGCTCCGCAACCGCAAAACGGATGAGGTCAAGTGGACGGCAACCAGCGTTGATCTGGTGCTGGGTTCGAACTCCATCCTGCGGGCCTACGCAGAGGTCTACGCGCAAGACGACAACGCCGACAAATTTGCGCGCGATTTCGTTGAGGCTTGGACCAAGGTGATGAACGCAGATCGGTTTGATCTGGTCGCCTGATCATGTAGATACCCTCCCGGGCGGCAGCGCTGCCCGGGAGTTTCGTCCAGCGTTCATAGCTGGCGTGTCTTTCGAAGACTTAAGCGTCCAAAGCTTGTGGCAAAAGAATCCGCACCTGTGCGCCTTGCGTGGCTGTCTCATCAATGATGATCTGACCACCCATCGCCGTCGCGAAGTTCTGCGCCATTGGCAGACCAACCCCAATGCCCGATGTCGTTCCCGTCTCGTGCCCCAAACGCTCAAATGCATCGAATGCGTTTTTGCTTGTGCCTAAGGGAAAACCGGGTCCGTCGTCTTTGAACAGGATTTCCAACATCCCGCCCTCAACAGGGCGCGCGCTGACGTCGATGGTCCCTTCCTGATGTGAGTATTTCACAGCATTGTCCAGAACCTGCTTGAATACGGATGCCGCCCAAACCGGATTGGCTTCCACGCGTAGGTCGCGGTCAATGCGAGTGTTCAGGGTCAGCCCCTTGTTGCGGATCGCGTCGAGAAACCGGCTTTTTACGGTCTCAAAGATCTCAAGTACTGGCACCGTTACACTGGCGGATGCCCCATTTTCGCTCTGCCAGTTAGCAAAATCGAAGATATTCTCAATAATCTGGCGCAGCGTCTGTGAAGACGTCAGAATCTGTTGTGAGTGCCTTTCAACCTGCTCTGAGTTCAAGGCGAGCCCCGATCTGGCATCTGTGTTCAACAGTTCCGCGTACCCTGAAATCGCATGCAATGGTGTCAGCATCTCGTGACTGACGCTCCGCATCAGCGCGCTCTTCGCCTCGCTCGATTTCAAGGCCTGTTGCTGGGCATCGACAAGCCATCTCGAATGCAATCGCGTTTGGCGCACGAAATAGCCAACGACGAAAAGGATCGTTCCGAAAACCGTAATGGCGCTTGCCGGTGCCAGTACCTTCGCCGCGACGTCTGGCGTCAACTGGAACTCGCGCGTCGACCCGATATTCATTCCCCAACTGACAAGCCAGAGCAGGACCGGAACACTTACCATGAAAATGAGCAAGGACCGGTGCGTTCGTGCAGAGAACATCGCAAATGGTGCGGTTGCGGTTGCAATTAACAAAATCGAGACGTTGCCCTCGGGCGGCGTCCAATAGCACCCAAGTGCCACAGCAAGATTGACGGCGTTCAACCATATAACGGCTGCAACGAGGTGTTTTCCGAAATGATGAAGGACAATGCCCGCAAAAATACCGGACGTCGCAATCGCTGCCGCGACCGTTAGCATCGGGGCATTCAGATAGTACGCTGTGGCCATCCACGCCAAGGCAAAAGCAATGACATACCGTACAAGGACGGTTGAATACCGGACCCGCATTTCCTCGCTGCTGCCAACGCCGGCCTGCTGTGTGATGGGCGCCATTATTTGCCTTGATGCCTTTCTCGGATCCGCTTCTTGCTGGACCGGTTTGCCTTCACTTGCCCGCTACTGTGTCGTTCTAACCAGCATAATAAAGGGCACAGTGCCCAAATGGTCGCTGTGCCGCGCTATTCGTCTATCATTAGCGGGCAAATCGGTCTGATAGACAATGCGCGGTCACTAAAGATAGCTGTTTTTGCAAGTATTCTTTGCTAGAGCTTCGTGAGGCTGAAATTTTGCATCCACCTCGATCACAAAGCTCAACGTTCCGCATTGTCAAAAAGTGCATTTGCACGCGTTTCTGACTCGCTCTGCAGACGAATCCCGCACCGAGGCTTTTACAACGCGCACGTTTGAGGATATTGCGCTCCGAGGCAATTCGAGTTGGACTGACGGTTGATATGAGCACTTCGAGCAATCTTCTATTTTTGATCGCCTTGTTGCCGTTTCTTGGTGCCCTCGTTCCTGGGGTGATGATCCGCGCAGGTCGCAACGCTGCGGCTACCTTTACTGCTGTGCCGACCGCAATCGCGCTGATTCTTTTGCTAACCTTTGCGCCAGCCGTGATGGAGGGCGAAGTCATTCAAGCCGAGCTCAATTGGCTTCCCCAATTGGGACTGTCTGCATCGTTCTTCCTCGATGGCTTGGGTCTGCTGTTTGCCTGCATGATCTTGGGTGTAGGTTTGCTCATCACGCTCTACGCGCGCTTCTACCTGTCGGGCGAGGACCCGGTCGGCCAGTTCTACACCTACCTCCTGCTATTCCAAGGCGCGATGCTGGGTATCGTGATATCCGACAATATCCTGCTGCTTCTTGTCTTCTGGGAGCTGACGTCGCTCTCGTCCTTTCTGCTGATTGGTTATTGGAAACACTTGCCCGAAGGCCGTCAGGGCGCGCGCATGGCCCTGACCGTCACCGGGGCAGGGGGGCTTGCCATGATCGGGGGTATGCTCATCCTTGGCAATATCGCCGGCAGCTACAACCTGACCGACATTTTGCAGGCGGGTGATGCGATCCGTGCGTCTGACTGGTACATGCCCGCTCTTATTCTGATCCTGCTGGGCGCCTTTACCAAGTCGGCGCAGTTTCCGTTTCACTTCTGGCTGCCGCACGCGATGGCCGCTCCGACACCCGTCTCTGCCTACCTGCACTCGGCCACGATGGTCAAAGCAGGTGTGTTCCTCTTGGCCCGCATGTGGCCGGTGCTCTCTGGAACCGATGCGTGGTTTTACATCGTCGGGACAATCGGCCTCATCACTATGGTGCTTGGCGCGCTCATTGCTTTGTTCAAAGACGATCTCAAGGCGCTGCTGGCGTTCTCCACCGTAAGCCACCTTGGCCTGCTTACCATGCTGTTGGGATTTGGAACCGAGGCCGCAGCGGTGGCGGCTGTCTTTCACATCATCAACCACCTGACGTTCAAAGCCGCGCTCTTTATGACGGCAGGGATCATCGACCACGAGACCCACACCCGCGACATCAAACGGCTTGGCGGATTGCGCCATCTTATGCCGCTGACGTTCTTCATCGGGACAGTGGCCGCACTGTCGATGGCGGGTATCCCGCTTTTCAACGGATTCCTGTCCAAGGAAATGATGCTTGAAGAGGCGTCACATACCTATTGGGCTGGGAACCAATACGTTGTGCCTGTGCTCGCTACTATCGGCGCTTTGCTGTCCGTCGCCTATTCGCTTCGGTTCATCAGTCATGTTTTCCTTGGCCCGGTACGCGATGATTATCCGTCAAAGCCACACGATCCGCCGTTTGGACTATGGGCCGCCCCGGCGTTGCTTGTGATCCTTGTTATCCTGATCGGCGTTATGCCGTTTTTGGCAGAGGGTATCGTCACAGCGGCGGCCAGCGCAGTCACAGGCGCTGATCTGCATCCTCACCTCAAGATCTGGCACGGTGTTACCCCTGCGCTTTACATGTCGATCATTGCGGTGATCGGCGGCGCGATCCTGCTTGCTTTGCACGCGCCGCTCGACAAAGTGTGGATCAAAGCCCCGCGCCCCGAGGCCAAAGCGATCTTCGACCGTTTGATTGCTGCCGTTGTCGGACTTACACAGCGTATCACCTACGGCACGCATAATGGCGCCATCAGCCGCTATCTTGCGATCTTCACCGTCGCCTCGGTGCTGCTCGGGGCGGTTGCCTTCATGGGTGGCGGTCTGTCTGCCCCAACCCGCGAGATGCTACCCGTTCCAGCCGTTATCGCGGTGGGATGGATCATGCTGATCGTGGCCACCATCTCTGTTGTGACCATGCATCATCACCGGTTCCGAGCGCTTGTGCTGATCGGCATCATCGGGCTGACCATCTCGGCCGGATTTGTCTACATGTCTGCGCCGGACCTGGCTCTGACCCAGATCTCCGTGGAAACCGTAACGATCATGCTGCTCCTGCTGGCGCTGCACTTCCTGCCCAAGGAAACTCCCAAGGAAAGCTCCTTCGGTCGCAAGATGCGCGACGGCATCATCGCACTGGCTGCCGGTGGTGGCGTCGGGGGTCTTGCATTTGCGTTCATGCAGCGCGACGTCTCGACGATCTCGTCCTACCATGTCGAGAACAGCTACGAGGGCGGCGGCGGCACCAATGTGGTGAACGTGATCCTGGTCGACTTCCGGGGTTACGACACTTACGGCGAAATCATCGTTCTGGGAATCGCGGGTTTGCTGATCTACGCGTTGATGCATGCCTTGCTTGATGGTCCTGCTGCGCGGCGTCTGCGCAATACTGACTATTCGCAGGACCGGTCCAAAGACCGCCACCCCCTGATGATGGTGGTCGTCACCCGCGTTCTGATGCCCATCGCGTTGATGGTCGGTCTCTACATCTTCCTGCGCGGCCACAACCAGCCGGGCGGCGGTTTTGTGGCGGGACTCGTTGTCGCGATTGCGTTGCTGATGCAGTACATGGCCTCTGGATTTGCCTGGACACAAGATCGCCAGCGTATTGAGTACCACACGCTGATCGGGTTCGGTGTCATTATCGCCGGGATCACGGGCGCTGGCGCCTGGGTGTTCGGAGCACCCTTCCTCACCAGCTCATACACATATGTCCATCTACCTCCGATCGAAGAATTCGAGTTGGCAACCGCCATGCTGTTTGACCTTGGTGTTTTCCTGACGGTTCTCGGAGCGGTGATGCTGATGCTATACAGCCTGTCCCGCATCGCGCGCTTTGCAGGTGAGACAGTGAACGTCGAGGCAATGGACTACGACCCGGCCAGCCGGGTCGATGCCGGAACGGAGGAGCGCTGACATGGAATTTCTTGTTGCAAGCGCCATCGGAGCGATGACCGCAGGGGGTGTCTACCTGCTTTTGCGGCTGCGCACGTTCCCGGTGATCCTGGGCCTTGCGCTCCTGTCTTACGCCGTGAACGTCTTTTTGTTCTCCAGCGGCCGCCTTGCCATCGACATGTCGCCGATCCTGTCGAAATACGGAGAGGCCAGCTATACCGATCCATTGCCGCAGGCGCTCGTGCTCACCGCCATTGTGATTTCCTTCGGCATGACTGCTGTTCTGGTCATGATCTCACTCGGCGCGTATCTCGAAGCGGATAGCGACGAGATCGACATTGACCAAGCCGACCTCGATGAGGATGCCGCGAAATGAGCCATTGGATTATACTTCCTGTCGTTCTGCCCGCGATGCTCGCGCCGATTATCGGCTTCGTCATGCGCTACGACATCGTGCTCGCACGGATCGCATCGACCGTCGGAACAGCGCTCCTGCTTGCGATTTCCATTGTTCTTCTCGTCATGGCAATGGACGGAACCACACATATCTACCGTCTCGGTGACTGGCCTGCGCCATTCGGCATCGTTCTGGTTCTCGATCGCCTTTCCGCCCTGATGGTGTTGTTGACGTCCCTTCTGGCCATGATGGTGCTTTTGCACGCGATGGCCACGGGCTGGGACAAACGCGGACGGCATTTCCACGCCCTGTTCCAATTTCAGCTCATGGGCATTTGTGGCGCATTCCTCACAGGTGACATATTTAACCTGTTCGTGTTCTTCGAAATTCTTCTCATCGCATCCTACGGCCTGATGATCCACTCCGGTGGCCGCGAGCGCATGCGCGCCGGGTTACAATATGTGGTGATGAACCTCGCAGGATCGACGCTCTTCCTCTTTGCGCTGGGCACGCTCTATGCGAGCACCGGTACGCTCAATATCGCTGATCTGGCGGCCAAGATTCCGGACATACCCGCAGACGAAGCCGGGCTTGTCCGCGTTGCAGCGATGCTCTTGATGATCGTCTTTGCGGTCAAGGCTGCGCTCTTCCCGGTTCAGTTCTGGTTGCCGGCGACCTACGCCAACGCGCCTGCACCGGTGGCGGCACTGTTTGCGATCATGACGAAGGTCGGTGCCTATGCCATCCTGCGCGTGCACACCGTTGTCTTTGGTCCGGGCGTGCCCGGAACCGACGGCATGATCGACGCGTGGCTGTTCCCGGCAGCCATCGTAACCATCGCGCTGGGCGCATTCGGCGTTCTGGGTGCCAAGCGCCTGATGCCGTTGATCGGCTTCTCCGTCGTCGGGTCAATGGGCACACTTCTGGTGGCCGTCGCGGCATTCTCACCCGTCGCAACCACGGCCGCGCTTTACTACATGGTGCACTCGACCTTTGCTGCAGCGTGTCTGTTCCTGATCGCTGATCTTGTGATAAGCCGCCGGAATGGTGACAGCCTTACACCGAAGGCGGCCACGGTGCAGAATGGCCTGTTTGCTGCGATTTTCTTTGCAGCCGTCATCGCAATGGCGGGCATGCCGCCGCTCAGTGGTTTCCTTGGCAAGCTCTTGGTACTGGATGCCCTGAGGGACCCCGATGTCATCGTCTGGGCGTGGACGGCCATCCTCGCAGGTTCGTTGCTGACCATCGTCGGATTTGCTCGCGCAGGAAGCGTGCTTTTCTGGAAATCGACCGCGATTGAATCCTCTGTTCTCGAGGTTGAGGCGGTCGCGCAACCCGATGTCGCAACACCTGCACAGGTGACACCTGTCATGCTCGCACTGTCGGCGCTCGTGGTTCTGTCGGTCTTTGCCGGCCCGGTTGCGGGGTATCTGGAGCAAACCTCCGAGCAATTGTTTGACCGCGCGGGGTACATCTCGGCGGTTCTGGCACCGGGCGAGGAGGGCTGACACCATGTTGAAGCGTCTCATCCCTCATCCGCTGCTCAGCCTCACACTGGTCTTTGTCTGGCTCGGTCTGGTGAACAAATTCACCTTGGGCAATCTGCTGCTTGGTATATTGTTCGCAGTGATCATCCCCATGCTTACCGCGCCTTATTGGCCCGATCGTCCCAAGATCAGCCGGCCGTTCAAGGGGCTCGAATACGTGCTCGTGGTGATTTGGGACATTATTGTCGCCAACGTTGAAGTCGCCATGATCATCCTGTTCAAGCGGGAGCGGAACATTCGTTCGCAATGGATCGTTGTTCCGCTTGAGTTGACCTCTGCCGAGGCAATTACCGTGCTTGCGGGAACGATCACCATGACGCCTGGCACGGTCTCAACCATGCTGGCTGCAGACGGCGGAAGTATCCTCGTGCATTGTCTGCACACCGATGATGGAGACGCCGTGCGGGATGAGATTAAGAACAGATATGAACGGCGGTTGAAGGAGATATTCGAATGATCGAAGCAGCAATCCTGTTCGCTGCCGGATGCTATGGCGTTGCTCTCTTGCTTGACCTGTGGCGCATTGCACAGGGTCCTGATGCCGCCGATCGCATTCTGGCGCTCGATACGATGGTCATCAACGTGATCGCTCTACTGGTGCTCTACGGCGTGTGGCGCGGCACAGCGATTTATTTTGAAGCGGCCATGCTTGTGGCGATGGTCGGGTTTGTCTCCACCGTCGCCTACTGCCGCTTCCTGCTGCGCGGCGATATCATCGAGTGAGGGCGGAACATGAACGTCATCGTTGAACTTATGATCGCCATTTCCCTCATTGTCAGCGGGATCTTTGGGCTTGTTGGCTCGTATGGTCTGGTCAAACTCAAGGACAGTCTCCAGCGACTTCATGCGCCGACAAAGGCAACGACATTGGGTGTCGGTGGCGTGCTGGTGGCGTCAATGCTCTATTTCTATGCCAAAACCGGCCACCTTTCGGTCCACGAATTGCTGATTTCTGTTTTCCTGTTGCTGACCGCGCCCATCACGGCAAACTTTATCGCGAAGACCTATATGGCCCGCAATCTCAAGAGATCAGATCTGCCAGACAGCCAGTCCAGCTGCGGTTGGTCGATCTATGACGAGCCGCCGGAATCGCGCCCTGTTTCGGTTGAGACAGACTAAGGCTTTTTGCTGGCCCTGATCTCACCCGTCGTCAGGACCGGTGAGGCGTCCAATCCTTTCGCATCCAGCATGTCGGCCACACGTTCCAGTGTGGCGACAAGTTGGGCCTGCTCCCAGTCAGCCATCTCTAGAAACTTGCGCACATAGCGCTGCTGCAAGGCGTCAGGCGCGTTCTCAAGCCGGGTATGCCCATCCGTGGTTACGGTGACATTGGTCTGTCGACGATCCTGCAGGGACGGCACCCTTTCGACCAGACCCTGTGCGACCAGCTTATCCACCAGCGCAGACACAGTGGCTTGACTGACACCCATCTGGGTTGCCAATGCCTTGGGTGTCACACTGTCGCGATCGTCCACAATCTGAAGGACCCTCAATTGCGCAGGCGTCAATCCAACCGAACCCGCAAGGTCCCGCGCATAGAGCTCTGTCGCACGCAAAATGCGTCGCAAGGCAATGAGGCTGTCATCCATGCGGGCGTTGGCATCAGTGGTCATTCTTATCTCATCGCATGAAAACTCGAAGCGCATCAATTGGCTTGATCGCACATGAAATTTGCAAAGCTAAGTAATTTCGGAACCAAGCCGTAGCTTCGAAGTTAAGTTTACCAGTAGCTCGTTACAGCGAAAGGTCGCTTATAGCGGCATATTGAACGCTTCTCTTTAGTGTTGAAATGTAGATCGCTATGTACTAATTAGTTAGACGAACTAACAAAGGGTCAAGAAAGATGCCAAAAAACAGTGACATTCCCCGAACGCGCACGCCCCGTCTGCGCAAACCTGAAGCGACGGACGGGGCTGCCATCTGGGAGCTTGTGAAAGACTGCAAGCCTCTCGACGAGAATTCTATGTACTGTAATTTGGTTCAGGCTGATCATTTCCGGGACACTTGTGTTGTCGCGGAGCTTGATGGCGAAATTGTTGGTTGGATCTCCGGCTACATGATCCCAGACCAAAACGCTCTGTTCGTGTGGCAGGTCGCTGTAGGTGAAAAAGCACGCGGTCTTGGTCTTGGTAAGAAGATGCTGCTTGAGTTGATCGAACGCGATGCGTGCGACGACGCGACCACCCTGAAGACCACCATCACACGTGACAACGCCGCGTCATGGGCGCTGTTCCGCAGCTTTGCACGCAGCATCGGTGGTGATCTGTCGGATGAGCCACATTTCACTCGTGATGAGCACTTTGAAGGTCGGCACGCGACCGAACACATGGTGTCTATCTCCCTGCCTGCGGTTGGTGACCTCAAGCGTGCAGCCTAACCGCTGCACCACACCTCTCCCCCCAGAAATTTAATTCCGAATGCCTTGAAAGGACACACGATGCCCAAGGACATGAATACTGTTTCCATCTTCGAACGTCGCGAAAGCGAAGCCCGCTCTTACTGCCGTGGCATGCCCGCGACCTTCGCCACAGCCAGCGGGTCCGAAATCACAGACGACACCGGCAAGACTTACATCGACTTTCTCGCCGGGTGCTCTTCACTCAACTACGGTCACAACGACCCCGACATGAAAACGGCGTTGATTGAGCACATCTCGAACGACGGGATTGCGCATGGTCTTGATCTGCACACTGACACCAAAGCCGCTTTTCTTGAGGCATTTGAAGAGCACATTCTCGAACCGCGTGCCATGGATCACCGCGTGATGTTCACTGGACCGACCGGCGCAAACGCGGTCGAGGCCGCAATGAAGATCGCGCGCAAGGTGACAGGCAGGACCAACGTCATCGCCTTCACAAATGGCTTTCATGGCGTGACGACTGGCGCCCTATCGGCAACCGGCAACAGCTACCACCGTGGTGGCGCGGGTATGTCGCTCAATGGCGTGACACGCATGCCGTTCGATGGTTTCTTCCCTGGAGAAACTGATACGGCTGAGTTCCTTGATGCGATGCTCAAGGACAAATCTGGTGGTGTCGATGCACCCGCTGCGATCCTGCTCGAAACCGTGCAGGGCGAAGGTGGACTGAACGCGGCCAGCCCCGAATGGGTCAAGCGGATTGAAGAGCTCGCGAAGGAACATGGCGCGCTGCTCATCATTGACGATATTCAAGCCGGTTGTGGCCGTTGTGGCACGTTCTTCTCGTTCGAAGAGATGGGTGTCATGCCCGACATCGTGACGATGGCGAAATCCGTGTCCGGCTTTGGCCTGCCGATGGCTATGCTTTTGGTGCGCCCGGAATATGACATCTTTGGCCCTGCCGAGCACAACGGGACCTTCCGGGGCAACACCCATGCTTTCATTACCGCCAAAGTTGCAGTCGAAAAATTCTGGTCCGACGACAGTTTCCAGAAGGAGCTGTCTGAGAAATCCCAGCTCATCCACGATGCGTTGGCTGATCTGGCTGCAATGGTGCCGGATGCATACCTCAAGGGCCGCGGTCTGATGCAGGGTGTAGATGTTGGCTCTGGTGATCTGGCGGGCGAGATCTGCGCGCGCGCCTACGACAAGGGTCTCATCATCGAAACATCGGGCAGCGAAGACCAGGTTATCAAGGTGCTCGCACCTCTGACCACGTCCAAGGATACGCTGCGTAAAGGGTTCAACATCCTTCTCGACGCCGCGAACGACGTCCTGTCCGCGCCCAACAAAATTGCTGCGGAGTAACAGACATGATCGTCAGAGACTTCAACAAGATCGTCGAACACGAAAAAGACCGCGTCGTATCGGACGCCAACTGGACAAGCGTCCGCATGCTTCTGGCTGACGACAATATGGGCTTTTCGTTCCATGTTACCTTCCTCGAAGAAGGATCGGAGCACACATTCGAGTACAAAAACCACTTTGAAAGTGTGTACTGCATGAAGGGCAAAGGTTCGATCACCGATCTGGCCACCGGTGAAACGCACGAGATCGTGCCGGGGGTGATGTACGCGCTCGACAAGCACGACCGCCATGTCCTGCGCGCCGAGGAAGAACTTGTGATGGCCTGTTGCTTCAACCCACCAGTGACCGGCAATGAGGTTCACCGCGAAGACGGGTCTTATGCCGCGCCGGAGACCGAGGACGCTTAAGATGACACACACTGTCGAAAAAATCGGCGGGACGTCCATGTCCCGCCTCGCGGAACTGCGCGACACGCTCTTCATCGGCGACCGCGCGAAAGCCGACGTTTACAATCGCGTCTTCGTGGTGTCTGCCTTCGGCGGCATCACGAACCTGCTGTTGGAGCACAAGAAATCCGGTGAGCCGGGTGTCTACGGCCTCTTTAGCAACGACGACAGCAACCACAAATGGCAGGATGCGCTCGACCGTGTGGCTGAGGCGATGAAAGAGGCGCACGGAAAAATCCTAGACAAGCCGGCAGACATTCAACAGGCCGACAGCTTTGTGGACGAACGCATCCTTGGCGCGCGCAATTGCCTGATCGACCTTCAGCGCCTGTGTTCCTACGGCCACTTCCGCCTGCCCGAACACATGAGTCACACCCGTGAACTGCTCTCCGGTCTGGGCGAGGCGCACTCCGCCTTTGTCACGACCTTGATGCTTCAGCGGGCCGGTGTTGAAGCGCGATTTGTTGACCTTTCGGGCTGGAGAGATCAGGGGGATGTTTGTCTGGAAAAGCGCATCACCCAAGCGTTTGAAGGTATCGACCCCGCCACCGAGATGCCCATCGTCACCGGCTATGCGCAATGTGTCGAAGGTCTGATGAACGAATTTGACCGAGGTTATTCCGAAGTCACGTTCTCACACCTCGCTGCCCTGACCGGCGCACGCGAGGCGATCATCCACAAGGAGTTTCACCTCTCCTCTGCCGATCCAAATCTGGTTGGTGAAGGGGCCGTGCGTAAACTGGGTCGCACGAATTATGATGTCGCCGATCAACTGTCGAACATGGGGATGGAGGCAATCCACCCCAAAGCGGCCAAGACCTTGCGACAGGCGGGTGTGCCTCTCCGTGTAACCAACGCCTTTGACCCCGGCGATCCGGGCACGCTGATCGACGATCAGCCGGCCGACGAAGCAGCGGCCGAGATTGTCACCGGTCTCGACATCGTGACGCTCGAAGTGTTCGAACAGGACATGGTCGGTGTGAAGGGCTACGATTCCGGCATCCTCGACATCCTGACCCGTCACAACGTGCGCATCGTGTCCAAGACGTCAAATGCCAACACGATCACGCACTATCTGGACGCCTCGCTCAAGACGATGCGTCGGGTCGAACGCGACATCGCCAAGATGTTCCCCGCCGCCGAGATCACCAGCCGCCGTCTGGCCATGGTGTCGGTCATCGGGCGAGACCTCAACGGCCTGTCGGTTCTCACCCGTGGCCTGCAGGCGATCGCCAACGCTGGCTGCGAAGCCATTGGCGCGAGCCAAGGCCCACGCAATGTTGATGTGCAATTCGTGATGGATCGCGCCTCAGCCGACACCGTGATCAAGGCGCTGCATGAAGAGCTGATCGAAAACGCGCCCACGCGGTTATCCCGCGCGGCCTGAGCCCAAAAAACTCCGATGCCCGGTTCAGGGCATCGGAATATCCGTCACAAACTTTGGAACCTGATAGCCCTTCTGCACCGCAGGACGCTCTGCAATTCGCAGATACCAGTCTCTGACATTGGGAAACTCGTTCAGGTCAATCTCCTGCCATTCATACCGCGCGGCCCAGGGAAAGATCGCCATATCGGCGATCGTGTACGCTCCAGTGACAAAATCGCGCCCGTCCAACTGCGTGTTCAGCACGGTATAGAGCCGCAGCGCCTCTTTCCCATACCGCGCCTCGGCATAGTCCGACGTGCCCTTGTTGAACTTCAGGAAATGATGCGCCTGGCCCAGCATCGGGCCAAAGCCGCCCATCTGCCACATCAGCCATTCCATCATCTGCCAATACGCATCGCCTTCCGCCAGAAAGCGCCCATGCTTCTGCGCAAGGTAAAGCAGGATCGCCCCGCTCTCCATCAGGGACAGGCCATTGTCCTGATCGACAATTGCGGGGATCTTGTTGTTGGGCGAAATCTTCAGGAACTCCGGCGCGAACTGGTCATCCTTGCCGATGTCGATGGAATGCACATTGTAGGGCACACCCAGCTCCTCCAGCAGGATGGACACCTTGCGCCCGTTCGGTGTGGTCCATGTGTATAGGTCGATCATTCTGTCCTGCCTGTTTTACCGGGTTCACCGCAGCGCATTTCCCGTCGCCGCATCAAAGACGTGCAATGTGTCGAGCGCAGCCGTCAAGGTCACCTCCTCGCCTACCTCGGGCGGGGTCCGACCATCGGCCTTGGCGATCACCTCTTGCCCCTCGGCCCCGACATAGATCAGAGTTTCATGCCCCAGAGGTTCGCGTACTGTCACCGGCCCCCGCACCAGCGCAGGCCCATCGCCGGGATGCAGGTCTTCGGGTCGGACGCCCACCGTAACCGGATACCCGTCTGCTGCGTCCAGCCTCAGATCCAGAACTTCCCCCGACCCAAGCCGCAATCCGCCCTGCGCCACCGTTCCTGACAGCATGTTCATCGACGGCGCCCCGATAAACCGCGCTACAAAGGTGTTCGCGGGCTTGTGATAAACCTCAGCCGGGGTACCCACCTGCTGGATATGCCCGTCCTTCATGATCACGATCCGATCCGCCATCGTCATCGCCTCGACCTGATCATGGGTCACGAAGATGATCGTGTTGCCGACCCGCTGGTGCAGCTTCTTGATCTCCAGCCGCATCTGCGTCCGTAGCTGCGCATCAAGGTTCGACAAAGGTTCATCGAACAGGAACACCGCCGGATCCCGTACCATCGCCCGACCAATGGCAACCCGCTGCCGCTGACCGCCGGACAATTGGCTGGGCTTGCGCGCCAACAGGTCAGTCATTCCCAGAATACCTGCCACCTCGTCGATCCTCGCGTCCTTGTCGGCCTTAGACATCTTGGAGGTCCGCAGCCCGAAGCCGATATTCTTGCGCACGGTCATATGCGGATAGATCGCGTAGTTCTGGAACACCATCGCGATGTCCCGGTCCTTGGGTTCGAGGTTGTTGACCACCCGCCCGCCGATCACGATCTCCCCGCTGGTCGCGTCCTCCAGCCCCGCGATAAGCCGCAGCGTCGTCGATTTACCGCAGCCAGATGGTCCGACAAACACCACGAACTCCCCGTCTTCGACATCAAGGCTGATGCCATGCAGCACCTCGGTCTTGTCGTAGCGTTTGACCAGATTTCGAATCGCAAGATCGGCCATGCTCAGTCCTTCATCAGCAGCGCAGCAAACGCCGATTTCAGTCTCTGTTCCGCGGCTTCATGTCTGGTTTTGCGAGTGTCACACTTAGCCCGCGCCGCCTCCGCCTCCGCCGCGTACCCCGCCAAAGCCTCGCGCAACGCCGCCTCTCCCGGTCCACCAATCCGATCCCGTCGTGCAACAAATGTCTCCGGGGCAACCGCTGTCCGAAAGGCCGACTCGTCCAAGCCCGGCGCACGCCCGGTCTGCGCCTCGAACGCCGCCGAGAACGCCGCATACCCGTCGCCCAGAGCCGCCCCTTCGACAATCACCGCCTTCGCCGTCATTGCCGCTACCTCATGCGCCGCGCGGAACGTTAGCCCTTCGTCCCGCACCAATGTGTCCGCCAATTCGGTGATGGTGATGCAAGCTGCATCCGTCGTTCGCCGCACCCGCTCCGCATTCACCCGACAGGCTGGAACCAGCGCCGTCAGCAATTGCAACACTCGGGCACCCCGTTCAAAGGCGGCATAACCCAACTGCTGCACCTCGCCTTCGCTGTCATTCATGTCGGTGAACGGCGTGTTCTGCATCACGCCCACGATGGCATCGCATTGCCCGACCGTCGCACTGGCGAGATGGCGCAAGTGTTCGATCGGCACGGGATTGCGCTTTTGCGGCATGATCGAACTGATCTGCACAAGGCTGTTCGGGACATAAAGCTGCCCCACCTCGAACGCGGTCCAGAACTGCATGTCCTGAATGACCCGCCCCAGATGCAGGAACATCAGCTTCATCGCCGAATAAAGCCCGGTCACGTAATCGACTGACGCGATGCAGCCATAGGAATTGACCAGCGGCCCCTCGAACCCCAACAACTCCGCAACGCGTGCCCGATCAATCGGAAACCCGCTGGTTGTGATCGCTGCAGCCCCCATCGGGCAATGCTCAAGACCATCCGCCGCCGCATTGAGCCGCCCGATGTCGCGCAATAGCACCTCGATCACTGCGCCAAGATAGTGCCCCCACGTCGTCGGTTGCGCCGGTTGCCCGTGCGTATAAGCGACAACCAACGTCGCCTTCTCCGACTCCGCCTTGGCAATCAGCGCCTCCGTTAAGGTTAACGCCTGCTCCAGAAGCACTGACACACGCCCACGTAAGGCCAGTTTGAACAGCGTATGGTCCATGTCATTGCGCGACCGCGCTGTGTGCAAGGCGCCGCCCAGATCGCCCAAGCGGCGCTTCAACTCCGCTTCGACCAGAAAGAAGTAATCCTCGAACTCGCCGGTGTAACTCAGCGCATCAAGGTTCACTTCGACGTCAATATCTCGCAACGCCCCGGCAATCGCGCCAGCGTCCCCCAAATCCAAAATCCCGGTCTCCGCCAGCATCACCAGATGGGCCCGGTTGATCGCCGCCATGTGCTCCGAGTAATGCGCCTTCACCCCGTCAAAAAGCGGCGCCAGCACCGTGTCCCGATAGGTCGGGTCCGGAAACACGCTCTGGTCCGTCATGCACCGCCCCCTGCTTCTTCTTTTTCCAAATATGCAAACGCAACGACTACCAAAGAGATCACACTCATCCCTTCAAGCCCGCCATCACCACACCCTGAATGATATACCGCTGGAAGATCAGGAACACGATCAGCGTCGGAATGGTCGAAATCGCCGCCCCCGTCATGATCAACTCCCACGCCACATCGGCCTCGTCGCCAAAGGACGACAGGCCCACGGGCAGGGTATACATCTCGACAGAATTGGTCACGATCAGCGGCCAGATGAACGCGGTCCAGTTGCCGAGGAACACAAAGATCGCCAGGGCCGCCAGCGCCGGTTTCACCAAAGGCATCGCCACGGTCCACCAGATCTGCAACTCGTTCAATCCGTCGATCCGTGCCGCTTCGATGAAATCATCAGGTACAGTCTCGAAAAATTGCTTCATCAGGAAGGTGCCGAAGGCCGTCATCAACCCCGGAAACATGATCCCCCAATAGGTGTCGAGCCACCCGAACTGCTGGCTCATCAGATACCACGGGATCACCAGCATTTCCGTCGGGATCATCAGTGTCGACAGGATCGCGATGAAGATGATGTAGCGACCCGGGAAGCGGAATTTGCACAGCGTGTAGCCGACGAGGCTGTCAAAGATCACATTACAAACCGTCGTGATTACCGCGATGATCATCGAATTGACGAACCACCAGTAGAAACGTCCATCCTCGAGCACATAAGTATAATTCTCGATGTGTGGCTCATCCGGGATCAGCTTGAGGTTATAGACCTCATGCGGCCATTTCAGCGACGTCGAGATCATGTAGGCGATGGGCATCACCATAGCCACACCGCCCAGGAACAGCAGCATCCAGCGTAGGATTTGTCCCATATTTGTGGGTTTCTTAGGCGCGTCGGTTTTGAGCAGCGCGTCAGTGGTCGGACGGATCTCTTCAGCGATTGACATCAGCCCATCTCCGCGCAAAAGCGGTTTCGAAACCGCTTGATCAAGGCGTTTCGAAACGCCTTCTCGCCAAGCCCAACCCGCATCTAGCTGTCCCTCAGAATGCGCAGCTGGATCAGGCTCACCACCAGCAAGACAAGGAACAACACTACAGTCTGCGCCGCAGCGTATCCCATGTCAAAGGCGCTGAATGCGGTCTCGTAGATCATGAGAACCAGCGGTTTCGTAGAATTCAAAGGCCCACCGGGATTGTTCGTCGTCATGTTGAACACATGGTCGAAAATCCGCAGGAACCCGATGGAGGAGAACACGACGATAAACACGATGGTCGGCTTCAACAGTGGCAACGTGATTTCCCACAGCACTGTCCAGCTTGACACACCGTCAATCCGCGCCGCCTCGTAATAGCTGCGCGGTATGGCGCGCAGACCGGCCATGAAGATGATCACCTGAAATCCCAGCCCCGCCCAGACCGCAGGAGCCAGTACCGAGGGCAGCGCCCATGTCGTGGATTGCAGGAACGGGAACTGCGGGATGCCGATGCTCGCCAGCGCGTTGTTGAACAACCCTACCGGGACCGGCTGATAGAACCAGCGCCAGACCCATGCCATCGCTACAGCGCTGGTCATGAAAGGCAGGAAATAGAGCATCCGCAGAAAGCCATGCATGAACCGCGTCTTGTCGAGGTGGTAGGCGATCACGAACGAGATCACGAGGCTGATCGGTGTGCCCAGGAGAAGATAGACAAACGTGTTCTTGAACACCTTCCAGAACACCGGATCTGCAAAGAGCTTGTGGTAATTGTCAAACCCGGTCCAGGTCCGGTCGCCCAGCAGGTTCCACTCCTGAAAGCTGATCAGGATGGCGTTGCCGGTGGGATAGAACCGGATGACCCCATAGAACAGAATCGGAATGGCAAGGAAGGCCCACGCCCAGACGATCTGTTTCTGCCGGATGGTCAGATTGCGATACATGCCTCAGCCCGAAAAAGGTGACGCCCCGGCCGGGAGAGAACCGGGGCGTCCGTGCCGCGCGCTTAGTTGGACGCGCTGTTGTAGTATTCGTCGAGGATCTTCTGCTCGGCCTCTGCCGCAATGGCGAGGCTTTCTTCGGCGCTCATGCCTTGCAGTGTCATGCGCTCGACCATCTCCACCATCAGCTGACGCTGGCCGCTTTCATTCGCGAACTTGGTGGTGTTGGCATAAGCCAGACCTTTGATGAACGGACCAAACACCGGATCGCTCGAATTTTCCTCGGTCAGACCAACCGACGGTTTCGCCGGCAATTCGCCCACAACATCGAGCCAAATCTGCATCGCCTCATCGCTGGTGATGTAGTCCATGAACTTGACCGCCGCGTCGTACTTCTCGCCCTCGGCCTTGGTGGTGATCGCGTTCACCCAGTATGATGAATAGTTTGAACGCGTGCCGTCCGCCGTCGCAGGCAGCTCGGTCACACCCCATTTGAGCCCGCGCGTGTTGTTGAGCGAGCCGATGCGGAACGATCCGTCGATATGCATGCCCGCACGACCTGCTTTGAACGCGGCCTGCGGCTCATCCATGAACCCGATCGCGGTCACGGCATCATCGCCGGTGAAGAGAGAGCTGTAGAAGTTCAGCGCCTCCAAGCCGGCCTCATTGTTGTAATTCACCGTCTGGTAGTCATCGACATAAGGCTCACCGCCGAACTGCCGGATCAGCCCTTCGCGCCACCAATGGTGGTCCTGTGCCGTCATCCCAGCGGTCATGCCAACCTGTGTCAGGTTTCCAGCACCATCGCGCTTTGTCATCGCCTTTGCTGCGGCAATCATCTCGTCCAGCGTGGTCGGCGGTTCTACACCGGCTTCTTCCAGCAGGCGCTCGTTGTAGAACAGGGCCAAGGATCGGACTGCGGTCGGCAGCGCCCAATAGGCGTCGCCATCCTTCATCGCCTGCACCATCGGAAAGAACTCTTCATCGATCTGGCTGGCCGGGAACACATCCGCTGGAAGAGGCTGGATGAGGTCAGCGGCGACGTAGTCATTCAGCCAGCCGTAGAACAACTGCACCACATCCGGGCCTTCGCCCGCCGGGATCGCTGCGGCGACCTTGGTGCGGTAATCAGCATAGGGGAAATGGGTCATCTTGACGGTGATGTCCGGGTTCGCCTCCTGGAAGTTTTCGATGAGCGTTTCCATTGCCTGAACGCGGGCATCAAAGAAGTATTGCCAGTATTCGATTTCCACCGCCTGCGCGGCAGTGCTGAAAAGTGCAGCGGCGCTGGTTGCTGTCGCAACGGCCAGTGCCTTGACGTTGAAGAATGCCATGGACCTCTCCCTGTTGAGATCTGTTGAGTGTGCCAGCCTATTCTTGTTCGCGGCCGGTCATTCTCCAAGCGTTAACTCAACTTTCTTGAGTGTTCAAGTTTGGTGCGCTAAGCGAAAGCATGGTCACTACGCTGAAACCGCAACTCGGGGCCAACCCGGAACGTGCTCGCAGCCACAACAAACAGCTGGTTCTGCGCGCCATTCGGCATGTCGGAACGGCCGGTCGCGCCGAGATTGCGCGGGCCTCGGGCCTGTCCACGCAGGCGGTGTCGAACATTATTTCCGATCTGCTGCGCGAAGGCCTGCTGGTCGAACAGGGCGTGCGCAGCGCCGGGCGCGGATTGCCGGTCCAGCAATACGCGATCAAGCCCGACGGCGGTTATGCCTTCGGGGTCGAGGTGCGCCCGACAGCCGTGTTCATCGCCTTGGTTGATCTTGTCGGAACACCACTGCTGACCCAACGGACGCCCTTGGTCGATGCTCAAAAAGCCACCATATTAGACACTGTTTCGGCCCAGCTCGACGACGCGCTGTCAAAAACGCACGTTCCGAAAGCGTTGCTGATGGGCGCGGGGATCGTCATGCCCGGTCCCTTCGGCGATACCGGTTTAACAGGAGCAGATTCCGAACTGCCCGGCTGGAATACCGGCGATCCGGCCGAGAGTTTTGCCAATGAGCTGGACCTGCCAGTCTTTGTTGAAAACGACGCCAACGCCGCAGCGATGGCCGAGCGGATGAACGGTGTCGCGCGTGGGTTGGATGATTTCGCCTATCTCTATTTCGGTCAAGGCCTTGGTCTCGGACTGGTTCAGAACGGTCAGGCGGTACAGGGCGCGTTCGGCAACGCAGGTGAGATCGGGCACATCACGGTGATCGTGCAGGACCGACCCGTGGAACTCGAGACTGCGACCAGCCGTTTGTCTGTGCAGGCCTATCTGGCAGGGCAGGGAGTGACCGTGACCGATATGGACGATCTCAACAGTCTTTATTCCAGCGCAAACCGCCATTTGCTGGTGTGGTTGGATCAGGCCGCACAGGCCCTGTCCTCGGCCCTGTCGATCATCGAAAACCTGTTCGATCCGCAGACGGTGATCCTTGGCGGCGCGATGCCGGACGATCTCTTGGATCATATCATCGCCCACACCGTCTTGCCCGAACGCTCCGTCGCCAATCGACCCGACCGCACCCATCCACGTCTGATGCGCGGCACCTCTGGCCGCATGACGGCGACACTTGGGGCCGCCGCGCTGGTGCTGCACCAGGCCTTTACCCCCACCATCGCCGAAGCGAGGTAACCATGCCGACTTCAGATCAGATCCGCCTTGAGCAGACCCGCATGCGCCCGCGTGTGCTTGACCTATGGTGGGCGCTGCGGCCGCTGCAATCGGTGGTGCGGCTGATGAACACCGGCGCGCATCCCGATGATGAGACCACCGCGCTGTTGGCCGCCATCAGCCTGCGTGATGGAATCAATCTTAGCTATGCCTGTTCGACGCGTGGCGAGGGCGGGCAGAACGACATCGGTACCGAAAGTGGCCCAGCGCTGGGTGCGCTGCGTACCCGCGAAATGGAGCGCGCCTGCGATCTGCTTAATATGCGCCTCTATTGGCACGGCACCTCGCCCGACGATCCGATCCGCGATTTTCGCTTCTCCAAAAGTGGAGAGGAAACGATGGGCATCTGGGGTCATGATCGCCTGCTGCACCGCTTTGTCGAGATTGTGCGGACTGACCGCCCCGATATTATCCTGCCCACCTTCCTCGACGTGCCCGGCCAGCATGGCCACCACCGCGCCATGACCCAAGCGGCACATGAGGTTATGGAGGCCGCCGCAAATCCCGATTTCCCGTCGAACCTGCCGCCGTGGCAGGTGTCGAAAATGTACCTGCCGGCATGGTCCGGGGCAGGGCAGGCTTATGATGACGACCTGCCGCCGCCAGATGCCACGCTCACAATCGATGGTGCTGGCACAGACCCGATGTCGGGATGGAGTTATGCCCGCATCGGCCAGATGTCCCGCGCCTATCACCGCACCCAAGGCATGGGGCGCTGGGTACCCGCGGGCCCCGGCAAGGATTGGCCGCTGCATCTGGCAGTCAGCCATGTTGACGGGCCAGACGATGCGCTGGACGCAGGCCTGCCGCAGACACTGGCCGATCTGGTCGAGATGGCACCGGATGTGAAACAAGACCTGTTGCTTGCGCATGGCTACATCACCGAAACCGTGTCTGCGTTTCCGCATGTGCGGCATATTGTGAAAACCGCAAAAAAGGCACTGCATCACCTGCAAAAGGCCCAAGCCGACGCACCCGAAAGCATTGCGCACCGCCTAGAGGCAAAACATCAACAACTCGCCCATGTTCTGCGTCTGGCGCTTGGCGTGGAGGTTGACGCCCGCACGCACCAAACTTGGCTCCGCCCCGGGGACATCACCGATGTCACGGTCGAGTTCGATGCCGGGGAGGCCAAAACCGCCAGCTACAGCCTCGCGCTCCCCTACGGCTGGTCCGAAGAAGACGGTCAGATCAAGATTTCCTCGAACGCCAATCAGACTGATCCCTATCGCGCCGAATATGATCCAGCCGATCCGCCACTGCCTCGGATCGAAATTCAGCTGGAGGCAACCACCGTGACGGTGCCGTTCGCCAAACCGCCGGTGATCTTGCCCGACCGAGCCGTGCTTATCGCGCCAGATGTTGCTCTGATAAATCTCAAAACGCCCAAACGGTCGGTTTCCGTTGCTATCGCCGATGTCAGCCCCGCCGGGTCGCCTGTCAGCTTTGACCTGCCCGAGGGTTGGTCGATGGAGCAGGGCACCGGAGCGGTTGGAATCACCTTGCCGGACGACCCGGAACCGGGGCTCTATACCCTGCCGCTCTATGTCGGTGACGCCCCCGCGATGACTGAACAGCGCATTGCGTATGATCATGTCGACCCGACCGTCTACGCCCGCCCTGCTGCCCTGACCGTTCGGGTTTTGGATGTCGCGCTACCGCAGGCCAAGGTCGGCTATATCGGCAGCGGGCATGATGCGGTGGCCGACTGGCTAATGGCGCTCGGCGCAGACGTCACCGTGTTGACTGACGACCAAATCACCAGCGACGACGCGCTAGCCGGGTTGGATACGATTGTCATCGGTATCTTTGCCCTTCGCTTCCGTGAGGGGTTGGTGACGGAAATGCCCCGTTTTCGCGAATGGGTAGAACAAGGAGGCACGCTGGTGACCCTCTACCACCGCCCGTGGGACAACTGGGATCCAGACACTGTTCCGCCGCGTAGGCTGGAAATCGGCCAACCCTCTCTGCGGTGGCGCGTGACCGATGCCGGAGCCGAGGTCACACATCTTGCCGACCACCCGCTGCTGTCGGAACCAAACCAGATCACCGCCGACGACTGGGAGGGCTGGGTCAAGGAACGCGGGCTCTACTTTGCCAAAAGCTGGGATGACGCCTACACGCCGCTGTTGTCCATGTCTGACCCCGGTGAAGACCCGCTGACCGGCGCGCTACTCACGGCCGACATCGGGAAAGGCCGTCACACCCATTGCAGCCTCGTCCTGCATCACCAGATGGCCAAGCTGGTGCCCGGTGCCTATCGCCTGATGGCGAACCTGATTGCCCCTCGCCGATGAGCACAGACGCCCCCCGCGACAACCTCAAGGGGGGCGCGTGGCTGTTCGCCGACATGGCGCTGAACATCTGGGCGCTGGGCATCGTCAAGGCGCTGGGCCTTGGCTATCCGGTGGCCCAGATCGTGTTCCTGCGGGCTGCCGTTGGCTTGTTCTTGCTGTCGCCATGGATCTTCCGTAACCGCGCCGATTTCGCCCGCGTGCCGGACCTGCCGCTGCAGATCCTGCGCGTGGGGCTGAGCGTCGCCACCCTCACCGCCAGCTACTTCGCAATCGCACGCGTGCCGTTGGCTCTCTTCACGACGATGAACTTCACTCGTCCACTGGTGGTGATGGTGCTGGCCGCCCTCCTGCTGCGGGAACGGATCGCACCGTCGCAATGGGGGGCTGCGGCGATAGCCATGATCGGTGTGATCATCGCCATTGATCCCGATGGCAAAGTACTTGGGCCGGGGTTGCTGGCCTTGGCGCTGGTCATCCTGACGGGTTCTGGTGCGGTGATCGTCACGCGGCGGTTGAGAGCGACGCCGACGATTGTGCTGATGACCGTCTACACCGTCGGTCTTGGCCTCTGCACCCTGCCATTCGCGTTCTGGTCATGGCAGCCGATCCCAACAGAGCACCTTGCCCCTCTGCTGGCCATCGGTGTGTTTGCACAAACCGCGCAGGCCTGTTTCCTGCGGGCGCATTACAACGGTGATGCCGGGGTTCTGTCAGTGCTTGGCTACATGAGCCTGCCTCTGTCAACGGCAGCCGGTTTCTTTGCGTTTGGCGAAACACCGACCATGCGGTTCTACGCAGGAAGTGCCATGGTTGTTCTGGCCGCCGCTTCGCTGACGGTGTCGCGGCGCAAGCGTCCTGTGATGCGGGTGCGGTGACGACATGGCCTGAACAGACTGTTCAGGAAAATTCGCTGGCTTAGGCGGCAATGCGCACCTATCGTCCCGGCCAATCGGAAGTTTGGGTAACGTGTCAGCAGCAATGTCGAACAGATCATTCGCGTACCTCGTGCCGCAGTTTCCCGGTCAGACCCACATCTTTTTCTGGCGCGAGATCGCCGCGCTTGAGGCGCAGGGCGTCACGCCGGTTCTCTACAGCACCACTGTGCCCCCCGCCGGTTTGATCTCGCACCACTGGTCCGACGACGCGATGGCGCGGACTACCTACCTTGCTTCGCGCAATCCCGCGCTGCTTGCTGCGATCCTGCCCCGGCTGCCTTGGGGATCGATCCTGCGGGAAGCGCGTTTGATGCCCAAGGACGAGGCCAAGACCTTTCTCAAGGACGTCATCATCAGTGCTCCGGCTGCGGAAAAACTGGCGCGGGACTGCAAGCAGAAAGGCATCAGCCATATCCATGCGCATTCCTGTGGCCGTGCCGCGCTGATCGCGGCTCTGGCGCATCATGCGCATGGCCTGTCTTACAGCCTGACATTGCACGGTCCACTTCAGGACTATGGCGTCGGTCAGCGCTTCAAATGGCAGGGAGCCGCTTTCGCCAGCGTCATAACCCGCGCGCTTCTCGATCTGCTGCCCAACCAGCTGGGCGATGCGCTTCCCGCTCGTTTACCGTTGCAGCCAATGGGCGTCGACACCAGCGCCTTCCGCCGCGACACGCCTTACCTGCCTCCTGGTCCCGGAGAACCGCTGCGCGTGTTCAGCTGCGGTCGTTTGAACGTGGTCAAAGGCCATCAGGATCTCATGCAGGCGGTGCGGCTGATGCTGGATCAGGGCCAGCCGGTCCAACTCGAGATCGCGGGTGAGGACGATGCGGGCGGCACCGGGTATCGTGCCGAGCTGCAGCAGCACATAATTGAACTGGGGCTTGAGGCGCATGTAACGCTTTTGGGCGCGATCAGTGCCGTGGCTGTGAGGGAAAAGCTGATGGCCGCGCATGCATTTGTGCTTGCCAGTTGGTCAGAACCGCTGGGTGTCGCCTATATGGAGGCAATGAGCTGCGAGGTGCCGACAATTGGCACAAACGCAGGTGGCGTTCCGGAGCTGATCACAAGCGGCAAAGACGGTGTCTTGGTGCCGCCCAAAGATCCAAAGGCGCTGGCCGCCGCACTGATGCATCTGGCCAGCCACCCAGATGTCGCCGTGGCTCTCGCGCAGGCCGGACGTGCGCGCGTCGTTGCGGAATTCGACTCTAGTCGCGGCGCGGATATGCTCATCCGTGAGATCTGGCAGGAATCGTAACAGTGGCGTTGGATCAGGATTTGTACCGATTGCCGTACATCCGCTCCTGCAGCTCGGTATACCACTGCTGAAAATTTTTCATGGGGAAGAACAAAAACACGGGAATCTGCGCAATGCCATAGGTGTAAGCGCGCACTGTCGGGAAGCTAAAGCGCTTTTGCGCCGCGTCGATAGCCAGATAAAGACCTGCGAACTTTGCGAAAGACCCCAAACAGCGCAGTGCAGAGCGCATGTGATTGCTGCTGTGCACCGCGTGCAAAGCCAAGAGGTTGCGCACACGGATCGTGTTGATGCGAAAGCGGCTGGCGGTGCTGTCATTGCCATCAGCATGGAAAAAGCCCGCATCAGGTGCAACAACAAGCCGTCCAAAGCGAGAAAGTCGATAAGAGAAGTCGCTGTCTTCATGCGTGGCGTAGTAGCGGAGAAGTTCCGTCCAGCCCGAGTCTACGGCAAAGACCCGCCGGAATGTGGTGCGCCCGCCATTCACCAGACCGCTGGGGTGGACGTTCAGATGCTGGACCGATGCGGGGACCGGTCCCATGTCCACAGATTCGCCATACGGCACGAAATGGCTGTCGAGCGTCAGTTGGCTTTCAAACCATTCTCGGAGTTTCGAGCGATGCACTGGTACCGACGCTTGCGAGTCCTCGACTTTAGCTGACGGTTGGTACGGCCCGTCAGTGAAATGTCCTGTCACCATCGCGATCTCGCTGTCCGAATCTGCATCGTAGACTGCCATCACTTTTTCCGCCGCATCGGGATAAAGATAAATGTCATCATCCAATGAAAACACGATGTCAGATGTCGCAAGGCGCAGCGCCTGATTGCGCTGGAAGGTCAGGGACCGAACCTCTGCCGGAACATAGACCAGCGTCACGGTCTTCCATTCCGCCGCGAACTCTTCCAGCATCTGGTCGCGATGTTCTTCCCATGCGTCGGAAGCATCGACCACAACCACCTCAGAAGGGCGGCGGCTCTGGCCCAGTGCACAGCGCAGGGTTTCGACCAGAAAGTGTGGTCGATTATAGGTGCAGATCGTCAGTGTCCAGGTCAGTGGCATGAGCATACAGTAGTTACTAACATCGTAACGGCGAGATTACTGTGGTCTTAACAAGGTAATTTGACAAAACTGCGGCGTCCTCGATTGTTATGGAACCATCTTTGGCGCAGAAAGCTGGAATTCTCATCTCGAGATGCGCATTGCCGCCACATTTGCGCTATAGACGGCCTCCATCAACGCAAGGACGCCAATGGGGTAAATGCCTTGCAGACAGAGCGGAAGGGGAACCTGTGAAACATCGTGTGCTACTAACGGGAGGGGCAGGATATATCGGCTCGCACACCTATGTGGCTTTGGTGGACGCAGGCTATGACGTGGTGATCCTCGACAATTTCAGCAACGCCGCTGAGGACGTGCCCAAGCGCCTCAAAGACCTCACTGGCCAAGACACTACTGTGGTCAAAGCAGACGTCTTGGACCGGGCTGCGCTGGACCGCGTGTTCAAGGGCCACAAGATCGACGCAGTCATTCACTTCGCTGCGTATAAGTCGGTGGCTGAAAGCGTTCGGAAGCCGCTGGCTTATATGCAGAACAATGTTGTGGGCCTGATCAATCTCATGCAGGCAATGGACGACGCCGAGGTGCGACGGCTGGTCTTTTCGTCATCTGCCACCGTCTATGGCGCACATGCAGAGCTTCCGATCCGAGAAGACGCAGCATTGAGCTATGCCAATCCATACGGTCATTCCAAACTGATCTGCGAGCAGATCATCGAAGAGACCATTGCCTCGGACCCGCGTTGGTCTGTGGGGGTTTTGCGGTATTTCAATCCCGTGGGAGCCCATCCTTCGGGCCTGATCGGCGAAGACCCGGCTGGGGTGCCCGACAACCTGATGCCCTATGTTGCCAAGGTGGCAGCAGGCGAATTGCCGGTTCTGTCGGTGTTTGGGGATGACTACCCGACGCCGGATGGAACGGGCGTGCGTGATTACATCCATGTGTTCGATCTGGCCCAGGGTCATGTGCAGTCGCTGAACGCGCTGGAGCGGGATGGCACGGGTCACATCGTCAATCTGGGCACTGGGCGGGGGTATTCCGTGCTCGAACTGATCGCGACATATGCAAGGGCCAGCAATCGCGACATCCCGTACAAGATTGCTCCGCGCCGCGAAGGCGATGCTGCGTCGAGCTACGCGGACCCGAGCCTCGCAAAAGCCGTTCTGGGTTTTGAGGCGCAGTATGATCTCTTCGATATGTGCCGTACCAGTTGGGTCTGGATGCAGACTTCGACCCAGACGGCCGACTAACGCGTCAGTCGGCCAATTCCTTCAGACCCATGCGAACAGCCCTGTTCGGGTTCTGTTTCAGAATGTGTTCGCCAAGCGCTTTGGCGAGCGTCTTGTGCCCCTTTTCGACCGCGCGGTTGAACAACTCTCGTTGATAGCGCGGAAAGCTGCGGCGTTGGCGCAGCAGCCTGTAATACGCACTCTTGTCCAGAGTGCCATTCAGAGCACCAAGTATGATCGGGCTGAGAATGCCCATCTGATTCAGCGAACTGCCCAGCCGGTGCCCGAGCAGGGGCGCGCGCAGATGCTCGACGTTTTTGCCCGCGAACCGCGCCGCGTGCTGCGCGTCCAGAGGTTCATAAGGATCGTAGAGTATGGACACACGATGTGCAGCTGCGCTCACTTTGGCGGCATCGCCATACTTGCCCGTGAAATCCCGGTCCCAGACGGTCTTGTAGCGCGTCTCCCAAGGCACAACGGATTTATCGACTGTCGATTGCGGAGAGATCGCCACAACGTCGCAGCCGGGTGCGGCGGGCGAAAAGGCGCAAGCCGCGTATCCGCCCATTGAGGCGCCGTAGAACACGACACGTTTGAACTTTTCGAAAAAGCCGTTTGCTTTCAGCTCGTCGAATTGCTCATAAACCCAAGGCTCGCGATACCAGGTCCAACCACCTGCCAGCACACCCAACATCGACCAGCCTTGGTCTTTGATAAAGCTATAGCCCCACGGGCGACGGTCCTCACGTTTTGTCATTGCGATGTCGAGGTTGTCGAAGGTGACGACCAACGTGTCCGGGTCGCGTGGGATATAAAGAAAGCTATGCCCGTTCGTGCCAGGACGATACCATCCGTCTTTGCCTGCAAGCTGCTGTGCAATGTCATCCCAGCTGTCATCGGTCACGGGCGCAGGTGGGTTCGGAGAGACGCGAATACGGGTCACCTGCTTGCCGTCATCCTCTCGTGTCGATAACGCCGTGTTCGCGCCGTAAGGCTTGAGAAACGGAAACGCGCCGGACCCGCGTCTGACATCCATAAAGACCCTTGTGTCGGAATGAATGCAGCGTTGCAGGAACGGTTCCAGAAACTGCGTTTTCCATTGATCGCCGAACCCTTGCAGGTTGCAGAGCACATCCACCGGACGCAGGTCTTTTTCCGCGCGGATCACCTTGATCCGGTCCGGATGGACCTCGTTTTCAGTGAGGAAGGCGATGTACTCGGCCAGCCAGGGCATATCTTCGTTCTTGAACTTGGCCCGACGGTTGGTGTTCACCAACTGGATGTCGCAATCGAACTTGTGGTGCAGCGCCAAGACAAAGCTGCGCGCATGTCCGGTCAGATCGGCCACGCTGGCGACCTCATCAAGGTCCAGCTCGTCGATCAGAGCACCGTCGAATGTCGTGTTCCCCCGCCCCTTGATTGGCGCGAGCGCAGGGGTGATGCCATGCTCTTGCACCAGTTTTTCAAGGTACGACCCCTTGGGCGGCAAGCCATCGTGCAGGTTGCCCAACTGCCGTTTGTTCGAGGCCCAGAGGTGCAGAGCGGTTGTCTCGGACGTAATCAATCCTTCCGCGATGTCTGCGCGGCGCATGAACTTGAACCGTTCGCGAAAGGTGATCGGGTAGAAGGCGTTGAGCGGCTGCACATGCTCTTCCAGACCTAGCGCATGCACATAATGGGTCACCATCATCGGTCCCCAGACGCCCCAAGGCTGTTCAGTGATGTGCACCGGTTTGCCCTTCTCGGCCTTCTTGCGCATCTCTTCCTTGCGCTTTTTCGGCAGGAAAGGCGCAATGGAAAATCGGTCGCTGGTGAAGTCGAGCATCTGGCGCAGCGCATCGCTGTCGGCTGGCAGGCCAAGAACGGCGTTGTTCACCCGGTGTTCGCCGGGAAGTTCGTAGCCGAAGACATAGTCGCTGTCATAGTCCATCGGACGGTAGCAATAGACATCCGTATCCACCCAGATCATGCCGGGGTTCTGGTGGATCATGTGCAGGCGGAACCAGTCGGCAAACAGCGCATAGCTGTTCTTTTGTTCATACTTGATGAAATCGTCTGTATCGATGATCTCGCGCCCATCCCGGCGGATGACACCGTCCGGGACGTTGGGGATGTCCTCATAGCTGAACAGAGTGATCTTTTGCCCCTTGTCGACAAAGGATTTCAGGCACAGCTGTTCCAGCCAGCTGAGCGGCCCCCCGATCCAGAGCGTTCCAACCTCGCGCGTGCGTGGCATCTGCATGTCCTCATCCGCGCCTCTTGTTCATCTCGGGCGCCGTTGTTTTTTTTGGAATGCTAAGCGCAAAAGACCCGGTTGTGTAGCCTGCGTGAATTCTGACTCAGTTTTTGCGCCATTCGTGCTCCTGCTACCATGCAGCTTGCATGGACAGCCGACCGCACGCTACCTTTTGCAGAACATCAAAGATCGCAGGCGCGCAAAGATCTGCAAGGTGAGGCAAAATGAGCGGTGACACCTACACGGTTGTCTCAACCATGAAGAACGAAGGCCCCTACATCATTGATTGGGTGGCCCACTACAAGACCCTGGGTTTCGACCATATTCTGGTCTGCACCAATGATTGCACCGACACGACCGTCGATATCCTGCTGCGCCTTCAGGAAATGGGGTTGGTCACGCAGCACAATACCATTGTGCGTAAGGCCGGGATCCACCGTTCTGCACTGCGTCAGGCAAGCCGGCGCTATGATATAGTGAAAGATGCGAAATGGGTCTTTGTTTGCGACGTGGATGAATACCTGAACATCCACATGGGCGATGGATCGGTTCAGGCCCTCGTCGAAGGCTCCGGAGACGATGCGGATGTCATCTCTGTGCCGTGGCGTGTGTTTGGACCAGACGGCTTGGAAGCCTTTGCCGATGAGCCAGTGACGCAGCAATTCCAGATGGGCGAATACGAATGGGACGCAAAACTGCGCCCACAGACAGGAAAATTCGTTAAATCTCTGTATACCAATCAGCACAAGTTCCAAAGGATGGGACTGCACGCGCCAGTATCTCTTGAAGAGTACGTGGCAGAAACGCGCAGGGTGTTGCCGGGTGGGGCAGACTACATCGTCAACGGTGAGCGCACAGCCAATCCGCCGCTCTTCACCCATGCGCAGGTCAACCACTATGCCTTGCGGTCAATGGACAGTTTCCTGGTCAAGCGCGCACGCGGAAGAGCCAATCATTCGCATCATGTTCTCGGCATGGAATATTGGCAGCGCTTTAATTTGAATGACGAAAAAGATACGTCGATCGACCGTTACAAAACCAAGGCCACCAAGCTTGCCAAGGAGCTGAAATCGGATCCGGTGCTCAAAGACCTTCACGCGCGTGCTGTCGATTGGCACAAACGAAAAGCGGCATCGCTCAAGCTGGATCCGGATATGGATGACCTGGTCAATGGTCTGAAGGCAGCGCTGTGATTGGAGTGCGACCGTCCGGAGGTTGATCCGCAGGTAGGGAAGACATGGGACAGGTGATCGAACGACGCTTGCTGGGTCTGAACCTTGGCCCGGTCACCCTGTTGGATGCGGTGGCGACCGAGCGGGATGGCGCATACCACACGACACTGTTTTTTGCTGCGGGCAGTGATCTGTCTGGCATGTTGCATGCCGACGGGATCGAAGCGGTATCAACGGTCAGTGTCGGTGGCGCGGTATGTGTGACATATCCTGTTGCGCCAGACGCGCGTCTGCGCCTGACGCTCGACGGCGCACCGCTTGAGGTTGCCCCTGCGGCATCGGAGCAAGACCAGTATGAAGGACTCAACTGCATTGCGGCAGTGCGCAACGGTGAAACTGCAGCCACTGTTGCAACTTGGCTGAAATATCATGTGGACACTCAGGCGCTACAGGTCGCGGTGATCGTCGACCGGGCGCGGCCAGGGACCGAAGAGCCCGGCTTTGCGACCCAACTGTCTGAGGAAATCGCCCGCCTGTCACTGCCCTGCAATGTGACCGTGGTAACAAGCGATCTGCCCTTGGGCCGTACCGATGTCCCGGCCGAAGCGCATCCGTTCTGCGTGCCTGAAGCGCCGGGCAAGGACCGGATGAAAGTGCCGCCCCCCTCGCCGTGGGATGCGCCACTTGGCGCGATGTCGCTTTATGAAATTCTGCGCGCGCGGTTTCTCGGGCAGGCGCGGGCTGTTTGCAATATCGAGGTGCATGACCTCTTGCCCGTCGGCGCGCCCAATATCTTTGATAGCGCAGTAGAGGCAGAGGGCGGAGAGGTCGCGCTTTTTGGTCGGCATTGTTACCCGTGGCGGGTGCGCAAGTCTGACCCGACCCGGTTTGCCGATCACATCTGTGTCCAGTTCGACGCCAAGGGCGGACGTCAGCGGTGGTGCATCGCGCCTGCCAAAGCCCCCGACGCCGCGATCTGGCGGATGATCCGTATCGGCAACGCGATACCGGACCGGGCCCGAACGCAGCTTTTCTACCGACACATGGCGCTGCGACATCCAACGCCGTCGATCTCCAAGATCGTGCCGAAAACCTCGCTGATCGAGCATCCACCGCTGCTCGAGCTGTCCCAGCACTATTGGGGCCACAAACCCGTGCGGATGCCCGAGATGGAGGCTGACGCGTTGCCCAAGGGCAAGGGCCGGCGGGTGATTGTGACCACGATGAAGAACGAAGGTCCGTTCATTCTCGAATGGTTGGCCTATCATCGCGCAATCGGGTTTGACGATATCCTTGTCTATACAAACGATTGTACCGACGGTACTGACACCATGCTGCAGATGCTCGAGCGAAAAGGGTTTGTGCAGCATCGCGAAAATCCATTTCGGGAAAGCGGTCTCAAACCTCAGCACGCCGCGTTGCAGGCGTCTGACGATGAACCGGTGGTCAAGAACGCGGCCTGGCTGACCTGTATCGACGTCGATGAGTTCGTGAACATCAAGGTCGGAGACGGCACGCTGGACGCTTTGTTTGAGGCTGTCCCGGACGCGAACATGATTGCAATGACATGGCGGCTCTTTGGCAATTGCGATGTGCATGAATACGAAGACCGCCCAATCACCGAACAATTCCTGCGCTGCGCCCCGGAGTTTGCCCGAAAACCGCATCAGGCTTGGGGGTTCAAGACGCTCTTCAAGAATATCGGCCTCTTCAAGAAAATGGGGGTGCACCGACCAAAAGGGCTCAACCCGCAGCTTTGGGAAGAGATCAACTGGGTCAATGGCTCCGGAAAACCGCTCCCGCGACAGATGTTCCGCAATGGCTGGCGTTCCACCACAGAGACCTATGGCTATGATCTTGTGCAACTGAACCACTACGCCGTGCGCTCTGCCGAGAGCTTCCTCGTCAAACGCGATCGGGGGCGGGTGAACCACGTAGATCGGGATCAGGGGCTCGCTTATTGGTTTCGGATGAACAACAATTTCGAGGAAGAGCTGTCGGTGCAATCGCGCGTTCCGATGATGCGGGCCGAACTCGAACGATTGCTGGCAGACCCCGAAATTCGAGCGGCGCACGACAGCGCCGTGGCCGCGCATCGGGCCAAGATCGACGCTCTGCGCGCGACCGAGAACTATTCGAAATTTTATGCCGAATTGACCGGGGACAGGATGCAAAGCTTGGCGCGGTTGCATAATCATTTTGGCGCCAACGTGTTTCTGTCTGGGCCCGAAGTCGTGCCGGACGAGGTGTTGCGCAAAGACCCGGATGAGGATTGGTTCTTCACCGTCGAACAGACCGGCGAAACAGCGCATTGATTGTCCGCT
>QCWH01000029.1:47573-49332 GCA_003149565.1 Marivita sp. XM-24bin2
AAAGCCTGAAGGCCGTCCTTTTGGGACGGCCTGTTCATCAACCGCGACGGGGCCTTTTGGGGGCCGCGTCGCGGGGTTTGGTTTGGGCCGTGAGTGGCCTTGTGCAGCTCACTTGACGAGAGCTTGGATCAGGGCGCGCTTTTCGCTGTTGCTGTCACCGGAGTGGATGACGGAGAGGATCGTGTTCACTTCGGCGTCTGTCAGGGTCGAGACGTCGACGTTGGGCGCGTATTGGTCGATGGAGGAGGTGTCGACCATTGCCGAGGCGGAGACTGCGGTGAGGGCCAGGGCGGTTGCTGCGATGAGGGTTTTCATTTTCTTAAGTCCTTCTGTGTGAGTGTGGGATTACTTGACGAGGGCCTGGATCAGCGCGCGCTTTTCGCTGTTGCTGTCACCGGAGTGGATGACGGAGAGGATCGTGTTCACTTCGGCGTCTGTCAGGGTCGAGACGTCGACGTTGGGCGCGTATTGGTCGATGGAGGAGGTGTCGACCATTGCCGAGGCGGAGAATGCGGTGAGGGCGAGGGCGGTTGCTGTGATGAGGGTTTTCATATGTGTGGTCCTTTCTTTCGATGTGATCTGCGCCTTGCGGCGCGGTGTGTTGTGTGTGTGCCGGGCTGTCTGTCCGACACCGATCAAGCTAGGGATGGAACCGCGGCGCTGGAACTCACAGCTGATGCACATTGGCTCTCGCAAAAGTGGACTTGACGGGAGGGGCGCGCGATCACCCCCTGCGCATGGGTGCACAGGCTTGGTGCGGGTCAGCAATTGCTGGGGTTTCCGAGCGGCGCTGCGGCTCTGATCCGACACCGTGGTGTGACGGTGATCATGGGTGGCGCGATGTCCTGTGACATATCAAGAAAATGTGACGGTTGAGAAAAGCCGAATTGTTTCAAAGGGAACACCGGGGCGCGAGTGTGTGAGACCGGGGATGTGAAGGATGTGACAGAACATTGGCGCTGGTTTGGCCTGCGCCGGGGCGACTCGGCTGTGGTTCTGGTGAGCGCAAAGGCAGGCACAGGGCCCGGCGCGCCATGTCTGCAGCCGCCGCGGGATGCAATCCGGTGTGTCAGAACGGGCGTCGCCATGTTCGGGTGGGCCTTGGAGGGCCTATCAGGCGCGCGTCTTCGTCAGCCCGGGCTGTAAGCCGAGGCGTTCGGGTTGAAGGTCGCGTCACCATCCTGCTGCCTGCGCAGAGGGGTGGTGCGTCCTGCCTCAGTGCCAGCCTGGTGCCTGTCCCGGGGCTCTGATGCGCAAGCAACATCGTCCTCGCCGGGACTGACCCGGGGGGCTGTCTGATCTTAAGGTCCTTGGGTCCTCGCCCGAGGAGGACGTCATAAAGAGGATGACGTCATAAAAGAGAAGAAGCGGCGCCGCCCTTTGGGCCTGACAGTTCTCTCATTGTCCGGGGTGTCCCCCGGGACCAGTACCCCTGTCGGGGCCTTCTGAAACCGGTTTCTCATGATCACCCACGTCACGGGGCTCAAGAGAGACGCGTTTTGCGACATCCTGGATCGCCATTCCCAGCCGCGCGTCGCGCTTTTGGGGCAATGACCATCCGCGATGATTGGCCTTCGCAACCCTCGCAGGTCAGGCCGTCGTGTCGCGGCATGGGAGTGACCCTTCCCGCTCGATGCGCATCGTGGGCGCGGGTATGGCAGAGCCTTGGTTAACACCATGACAACCAACCGCGCGGTGGACGGTCTTTCGAAAGACCGTCTCACGGTTTCAAAACCGTGTCACAAGCCCAGAACTCTGC
>QCWH01000030.1:0-22162 GCA_003149565.1 Marivita sp. XM-24bin2
TCCTTCACTGTTGCGCGCTTTGGTTAAGGAGTGGTTTATAAACACGCAGAATGAACCGAGGTGGCCTGTATGATGGTGTTCTGGAACGAGCGATTGGTTCTTCTGTCGGTGCCCAAGACCGGTACGCATGCCTATATGCAGGCGTTGGCGCCCCAAGCATCGATCGTGGTGAGCGACCCGCCCGAACTCAAACACGCGCCGGTTTATCGCTACAACCGCTTCTTTCGCCCGATGTTCGAAAAGATGGGGGCATCTGACCTCGAGCTGATGGCAGTGGTTCGCGAGCCTCTGAGTTGGTTTGGCAGTTGGTATCGCTACCGCCAGCGTCCGGCATTGGATGGACGTCCGGCATCAACCAAAGGCATTGGATTTGATGCGTTTCTTGCTGCCTGTTGCGATCCATCGCCACCACCATTCGCAAATGTTGGCAGTCAGGCCAAATTCGTCGAAGCGCGCCCGAACGGCACAGCCGTTCGGCATTTCTTCCGCTACGAAGACCAATCCGGGATTCAGACGTTTTTGACGGAACGCTTGGGCGTTTTGCCAGCGATTCCCCAGGCCAATGTGTCGCCCCGAATGCCTCTGGAGGTCTCGCCGCTGGTCGAAGAGCAAGTCAGACAGGCCCGCGCTTCGGAATTCGCGCTATGGGATTCGATCCCGGTGCGGGGGTGATCCGTTGGCCTGACCTACTGTACTGCAAGTGCGTCATCTACATGCGGCGCCGTAGCTATTTGCTGATTGACGATCGCGGTCAATTCGACAAGCGAGAACGGCTTTGCCAGAAAAGCGGACTCCTCGATCCGCGCGCCTTGGGATTTGAAAACATCCTCGGCATAGCCGGACATGAATACCACCGGAACGTCAGGGCGCTTTTGCCGCGCTTGGCGCACCCAGCTTGGCCCATCAAGACCGGGCATCACAACATCGGTGACAAAGATGTCGACCTTGAGGTCAGGGTCTTCCAACAGTTCTAGCGCGTCCTCAGCGCTGCCCGCTTCGATCACCTGAAACCCACGATGCGCCAATGCACGGGACGCAAAAGCACGCACGGGCGCCTCATCTTCGACAAGCAGGACAACTTCATCGCCAAAGCGCGCTGGTGTCGCGCGGATCGGTTCGGTTGCAACCGGGACGGTTTGCTCGGGCGCGTCACAGACTGGAAACATCAGGGTGAACACGCTGCCTGCATCGGGCGTGCTGTCGACAAAAATAAAGCCGCCGGTCTGTTTTACAATGCCGTAGACCGTAGACAGTCCCAACCCGGTCCCCTCTCCGGTGCGCTTGGTCGTGTAGAAGGGTTCAAACACCTTTTCGATCTTGTCGGTCGCGATTCCCACACCTTCATCCTGAACCCGCACCACTACATATGCGCCAGCCGGGACACGGGCGCGCCCGTGCGTCATCGGTTTGTCCAACACCCGCTGTTCGGTTTCGATCAGGATGGTGCCACCTTTGGTCATGGCGTCGCGGGCATTGACGACAAGGTTCATGATGACCTGTTCCAATTGCCGTTTGTCGGCGCGAATGGGCGGGAGAGATGGCGTCTGGCGCAACTCCAGAGCCACTTTTTCGCCAACGAGGCGATTAAGGAGATGTGTCAGGTCGGACAGGATATCACGCAATTCAAGCCGTTCGGGTCGCAAGGTTTGTTTGCGGGAGAACGCCAGCAATTGCCCAACCAGTGCGGCTGCGCGGTTTGCGTTCTGATGGATCTGCACCAGGTCCGCGTATTCCGGATCGCCCTGATCATGACGCAGCAGCAAGAGGTCGCAATGCCCTGAAATTGCGGTCAAAAGGTTGTTGAAGTCATGCGCCACGCCGCCAGCCAACTGGCCGATGGCCTGCATTTTCTGGCTTTGCACAAATTGCGCTTCAAGGCTTTTGAGCTCTGTTGCGTCGTTCAAGACAGCGACCAGAAGGACCTCGCCGTTTTCGACGACCCTGGTCAGGGTTACCTGCACAAAAACTTCCCGTTCGGGCCGGGTCAGGCGCAGAAATTCCGACCGCCCCAGTCCTTTTCCCTCAGCGGCATCTGACAGCCAGTCCGGGATTGAACGCCCCAACCCTTCCATCAAATCGGCAAGACACCGGTCATTCTCGGCGTCGGCGTGCAAAAGATCGCGGGCTGACCGGTTGGCTTTGGCGATCTCCCCGACCGGCGTCACCTTGAGCAGAGGCACCGGCAGCGTTTCAAACCCCATATCCGGGTCGAAATCGGCGTCACTCTGGTTCGATGGCACAAACACCAGTTCTTCGCGCCCCATGCCCGCCGGATGCACATTGACGGTAAAATCCTGCGCCGTTCCGTCGGTGCGGATGCGATGGGTGTGACCTGGGCGCAATGGTGGATCGGTGATCAGATCTTCGATGGTCCGCACGCGACCACCTGCCAGTGCGCGGGCAGCACCGTTCATCCAGAGCACCGTTCCCCCGCGCCCAAGGGTCAGCGCTGGATATTGCACGCGCCCCAGTGCCGCCGGATCATCTTTGGCCAGAAACACTTCGAGACGCCAAAGTAAGGCACCCGCGCCAACCTGATGTGCACTCAACTGGAGATGCCGATCCGGCAGGACCACCTTTTCCGTTCCGATTCCATCTGCGGCCACCGCCATTTCAACTCTGTGTATGAGGCCCGACGCATCCGCCACCTGCGCGCCGACCACGTCGCGCAGACATTGCCCGCGTCGCACGTGCAGCGATTTCGCGGCGATCCAGTTGGCTTGCCGAATGACGCCATCGGTGCCCGTGATGATGCAAGGCAGAACGTCATGCTCAACCAACTGGGCCATGTTTCGCAGCGTCCGATTGAATAAAGTCTTTTGCAGGCCGAGCCACGCGACCAGGCCTATGGCTACCACAGCGCATACCACCCCAGCGGCTCCCAAACCTTGCCGCACGGCTCCTTCCGGAGCGAGCATGTAAAGGCCAGCCAGAAAGGCCGCAAACATCAAGGGTACCAGCACTGATGAAACGGGTTGCTTGGCGAAAACACCGGCACTGTGAGAGAAACGCATCAATGTGGCCCTTGGGAACAGGTTCCTCGCTATATGACCCCAAGAGCCTTAAGCGACGCTTAACAAGAAAACTCGCTTAAGTTGTATTTATATTTTATCTTCTTGTCAAGCGAGCTACAAAGAACCCGTCCCCACCAGCGTCAAGCCCAAAGCGGGTGGCTTGCTGACAGATCCAGTCGGGATGGCGGTCCAGAAACTTTGCAATTTGAGCTTCGTTTTCGCAGCTCAGAACCGAACATGTGGCATAGGCCAGCGTGCCCTCTGACCCGACAAGGTCGGTAACCCGGTCCAAGATATCGGCCTGTGTGCGCGTCAGGGTCTCGAGTTGTTCAGGCGTCAAACGCCACTTGCCTTCGGGCGCACGGCGCCATGAACCGCTGCCCGAACAGGGCACGTCACACAAGACCAGATCATACGGTCCCTTTGGCTTGGCGACCTGCCGCACCTCGGCACCGGCGCGCTCGGCGCGGGTCGGCAGATCAGACATCCGGCGCGGATCGGCATCATGCGCCTCAATCATGCCACGCAGCCGTGCGGCAAGCGCCAAGGTTTTGCCGCCACCCCCCGCACAATAATCGAGACAGCGCATTCCCGGCGTCAGGGTCAGGCTATCCACCACCGCCTGGCTGGCGACATCCTGCAATTCGACCAGACCGGTGCGGAAAGCTTCGGATTGCGAAATGCGCCGCGCCCCTTTGGTGACCTCCAGCGCAGTCATCGACAGCGGGTGCGCAGCGGTCTCGATCCCATCTGCCCGCAATGCATCCTGCGCCTTGGCGCGCTCGGTCTTAAGCAAATTAACCCGCAGGAACACCGAGGCTCGGTGGCGCAACGTTTCAGCCACCGCGTCAGCTTCGCCACCCAAGTCATTGGAAAAAATATCTGAAAGCCAATCCGGCAGATCCCGTGCAATCGCGCCTTCAGATGGTGATCCCGCCGCCATTTCCTGAGGTGTCATCGCAGAGAGCGCGTAGCCATCGCCGGTAAACACGCTCGCCGGATCAACATCTGTCTGCCGCAACCGTCCCAGAACCCTGGCCCGTCCGGTTTCTCCTCCGCCAAGCGCGGCTGTGCTGCGCCAACACCGCAGGATGTCAAAAACATGATCACGGACCGCAGCCCGGTCCTTGGAGCCGGCAAATCGCGATTTCCGCGCCCAGGTGGTCAGCGCTTTCTCCGCCGGTTCACCGTCTGCGATCTGATCCAGAATGTCGGCTGCAGCGGCCCATCTCGCGGCGGGGGTCATACTGAAAGATCACGCAAGCCGGTAATTCGGCGACTCGCGGGTGATCTGGACGTCATGCACGTGACTTTCCTTGAGCCCAGCTCCGGTGATTTTCACAAACTGGCAGTTGCGGCGCATCTCTTCGATCGTGGCGCAACCGGTATACCCCATCGCGGCGCGCAATCCGCCCACCAACTGATGGATCACTGTTCCGGCCGATCCCTTGTAAGGCACCTGCCCCTCGATCCCCTCCGGGACCAGCTTGTCATTGGCAGCGTCCTTCTGGAAATAGCGATCCGCCGAGCCGCGAGCCATGGCGCCAAGGCTGCCCATGCCGCGGTAGGATTTGAAGCTGCGGCCTTGGTAAAGGATCACCTCTCCTGGGGACTCGTCCGTGCCCGCGATCATGCTGCCCACCATTGCGCAGGATGCTCCAGCCGCGATAGCTTTGGCGAAATCGCCCGAGAACTTGATGCCGCCGTCAGCAATGACAGGAATGTCGCCTGCGGCCTTGGCGCAATCCATGACGGCAGTAAGCTGGGGAACACCGACACCGGCAACCATACGCGTTGTGCAGATCGAACCCGGCCCAATGCCGACCTTGATTGCATCGGCGCCAGCATCGATCAGCGCACGTGTCGCTTCGGCTGTGGCGACGTTGCCTGCGATCACCTGCACTTGGTTCGACAGGGTCTTGGCGCGGGTAACTGCCTCGATCACGCCCCGGCTGTGGCCATGCGCGGTGTCGATCACAACGATGTCCACACCAGCAGCTACGAGTTCCTGCGTGCGTTCAAAGCCCGCATCCCCCACCGAAGTGGCAGCGGCGACGCGCAAACGGCCCAGGTCGTCCTTGCAAGCGGTCGGGTTCAAAACGGCTTTTTGTGTGTCTTTCAGGGTCAGAAGACCCGTCAACTTGTCATTTGCGTCCACCACGAGCAGCTTTTCTATGCGGCGGGATTTCATCAGGCTGATCGCTTCTTCGCGGTCAGCCGGTTCGCGCAAAATGGCAAGGTCCTTGGACGTCATCATCACATTCACAGGCGTGTCGTCCGAGGTGGCGAAACGCATGTCGCGGTTGGTGACGATCCCCACGACACGCCCCCCATCGTCGACCACCGGGAAGCCCGTGAAATTGTACCGGTCAATCAGGGCCTTGGCATCGGCCAGCGTCTGATCGGCCCGCAGGGTGACCGGGCTGTAGACGATACCGCTCTCAAAGCGTTTGACGCGGCGCACTTCGCGGGCCTGCTGTTCGACGCTCAGGTTCTTGTGGATCACGCCCATACCGCCTGCCTGCGCCATGGTTATCGCCATGCGGCCTTCGGTGACCGTGTCCATGGCGGAACTGAGCAACGGGATGTTCAGCGCTATTGATTTCGTCACGCGCGTCCGGGTGTCTGCCGTGGCCGGCAAAACCTCGGATGCCCCCGGCACCAGCAGAACATCATCAAAGGTGAGAGCCTCGCGAATCTCCATCGGAATCCCTTTCCAAGGACAGCATCGTTAGGCACGTCCCTATCGCATGGCTTGGCAGTGGGGGAAAGCCCCAATCCGCTCTTTACGCCTGCGTGCCGCTGCCGCAGTCTGCGACCATACCAACAGGAGCACCACGCATGGCACATGGATATGAGGCGGGACGCCTGAACCTGCCCTTCACCGGCATCTGCACCTTCGGCCGCAACCCCTATGTGGCGGACTGGAGCAGAATAGACGCCGACGTCGCAATCCTTGGCGCGCCCTTCGATGCGGGCACGCAGTGGCGGGCCGGTGCCCGGTTCGGTCCGCGCGGCGTGCGCGAAGCCTCGACGCTTTTCAGCTTCGGTCATGCCGGGGCCTATGACCATGAGGATGACGTGACCTATCTGGCCGACACGCGCATCGTCGATCTGGGAGATGCCGACATCGTGCACACCGACACAGTTCAGAGCCATGCCAACATCCGGGCAGGTGTTGAGGCAATCCGCGCGGCGGGGGCGCTGCCGGTGGTGATCGGCGGCGACCATTCTATCAACATCCCCTGCATCGACGCGTTCAAAGGCGCTGATCCCTTCCACATCCTGCAGATCGACGCGCATCTGGATTTCGTCGACGAACGCCACGGCGTGCGCAACGGCCACGGCAACCCGATGCGACGCGCCTCGGAGAAAGAGTGGGTCAGCGGTATGACACAGGTGGGCATCCGCAATGTCAGCTCTACCGCGCGCGACGGCTACGAGGACGCCCGCGCCTGCGGCTCGGACATTCTGTCGGTGCGGCAAGCCCGCGCGCTTGGCCCCGAAGGTGTGGCAAACCGCCTGCCCCAAAGCGCGCCGGTCTACATCACCATCGACATCGACGCATTCTGCCCGTCCATTGCGCCCGGCACCGGCACGCCGAGCCATGGCGGCTTCCTCTATTACGATGTTCTGGAACTGCTGCAGCAGGTGGCCAATCGGCACGAGATCGTCGGTATCGACCTTGTCGAAGTGGCTCCGGACTATGACCCGACCGGATCGACCTCGATCCTCGCCGCGCAGGTGCTGATGAACCTCTTGGGCTTTGTTTTTCATGCCCGCAGCACGCACACAGAATAACCCGAGATGACAGATTTCCGCCGATTTGACATCACCGTGTTGCACTTACCGGGGTGACTGCGTTCAAAGAGGAAAAAACAGACACGGCAGGCCTCATGACACAACCGCTCTCCGGCATAACGGTTCTTGATCTCACCCACGTTCTGGCGGGACCATACTGCTCCATGACCCTCAGCGATCTTGGCGCGCATGTGATCAAGGTTGAACGGCCCGGGACAGGCGACGACACCCGGGCCTTTCCCCCATTTACGAAAGGCAAATCCGCCTATTTTGCCGCCATCAATCACGGCAAGAAGTCCATCGCTCTTGACCTCAAGGCCGATGCAGATCGCGAGATTTTCGAACGTCTTCTGGCGCGGGCCGATGTCATCCTTGAAAATTACCGTCCCGGCGTGATGGACCGGCTGGGTTACGGGTGGGACGATCTGCACGCACAATATCCGCGCTTGATCTATGGCGCGGTCTCTGGCTTTGGGCATACCGGCCCCGAGGCCAAGCGGCCAGCCTATGACATGGTTGTTCAGGCGCGTGGCGGCGTCATGTCGATCACCGGAGAGAAAGACCGCGAACCGGTGCGCGTTGGTGCCTCCATCGGCGATATTGTGGCGGGCATGTTCCTGTGTCAGGGCGTGCTCGCCGCCCTGATGGACCGCGAACGGTCGGGCACAGGTCGCAAGGTGGATGTCTCGATGCTCGACTCGCAGCTGGCGATCCTCGAACACGCCATTGCCATCACATCGGTGACAGGCATACCGCCCGGTCCCACCGGTGCGCGGCATCCATCAATTACCCCGTTCGAGACCTTCCACGCCTCGGACGGCCTGTTTGTGATTGCCGCGGGCAATGACTTACTGTTCGAAAAGTTGTGTGTCGCTCTGAACCTGCCTCTGTCGGACGATCCTCGCTTTGCCACCAATCCCGCACGGGTCGAGAATGCGCGTTTGCTCAAACGCCTGATTGAGGCGGTGACCATCGACAAGACGCGCACCCACTGGATCGCAAAACTTGGCGCGGCCGGCATCCCGACCGGCCCCATTCAAGACGTGGCACAAGCGATGCGCGATCCGCAAATTCTGGCGCGGAACATGGTTGTGGATGTGCTGGATCGAAACGGACGTCCTGCCTTCAAGGCAGCCGGCAATCCGATCAAGATGACTGGCATGGGCGATCCATCCGTGCGCCCTGCCGCTCCTGATCTCGATGGCGACAGAGGTGAGATTCTCCGCTGGCTTCAGGGCAAGGACTAAGCCCGTTCAAACGGGCTTGGCCCAAGGCCATTCGAATGGCCTTCCCCGCACCGCACGCATGGTTTCCAAAACCTTAACGTCTCTGTCTCACCTTCCCTCGCACAAAAGCTTTTGAGCGGGAAGGGTCACTCCCATGCCGCGACACCAGAACTGACATCGCTCTCAGACGCCCCAAATGGGGACGACCATGAGAGACCGGTCACAGAAGGCCCTTTTCAAAGGGTACAGGTCCAAAGCCTTGGGCTTTGCAGTATGAGAGAACGGTCAGGCCCATGGGGCGGCGCCGCTTCCAATCAGACCGTCAAATATCGCACCCTGCCCGCATCTGCGTGGCGGGGATGTCGAGCTAGCTACTTGTATTGCCCGGCGGTGATGAACTCACCAAACGCCTCGCACCAGACCACAACTGTGTTGTACTCGGCGACATCGACGCCGTCCGGCACCTCCAGCAGGAAGCCTGAAAACGACGTGACATCTCCGATCCGAACGGCCTCTGATTTGATCGGTTCAAACGCGTCTTCATGGTCTACAAACTCCTTGGTCAGGTAGAGCTTGTAATCCGGCCCGGGAGAGAGCTTGCCCTCATGCACGATTTCTTCGGGTGTGACGCTGATCATGCCCTCGCCCCAGTGCAGGAAATCGCTTCCGCGCAAATCGCGCGTCAGTTCCACGGAATATAGCGCGCGTGATGCCTTATCCTCCAGCATCGCGGCATCGGGTGCCGGAGCCGCCGTGAGGATAGGCAGGATGTAAATTCCCAAAGCCAGCCCCGCGAAAAAGGCCGCACCGTGAGTGATCAGTCGGAAGATATTGCGCATGGAAGGGATCCTGTTGCCTGAGCGTCAAAGGTGCACAGCCCCTGCGGATCGGTCAACGGCAGATACAGTGACGCTCTGCATAAAGATTATGACGCAAATCACCTTTTTCCGTTCTCGGGGAACGCTATGGTCCCGGTCAACCAAGACCAGAGAGAATCCCATGTCCCAGCAAGACCCGCTCGTCGTCTTCACCCCGTCCGGCAAACGCGGCCGGTTTCCTGTCGGCACCCCGGTGCTGACCGCCGCGCGGCAATTGGGCGTCGATCTCGACTCGGTGTGTGGAGGACGAGGCATCTGTTCCAAGTGCCAGATCACCCCGTCTTACGGCGAGTTCTCCAAGCACGGCGTCACCGCCAAGGAAGGCGCACTCTCCGACTGGAACACGGTCGAGGCGCGGTATGACGAAAAGCGCGGGCTGAAGCCGGGCCGCCGCCTGGGGTGTCAAGCCAAGGTGCAGGGCGACATCGTGATCGACGTCCCACCCGAAAGCCAGGTGCACCGTCAGGTCGTCCGCAAAGCCGCCAGCGCGCGGGTGATCGAAATGGACCCGGCCACGCGCCTTTACTACATCGTGGTCGATGAGCCCGATATGCACACGCCCACCGGCGATCTGGAGAGGGTCGCCCGGGCGTTGAAAGACCAGTGGGAGATCGCAGAGGTCACCTGTGCCTTCCCGGTGCTGACCCAGCTGCAACCCGTTCTGCGCAAAGGCAAGTGGGCGATCACCTTGGCCCTGCACAAGACCGACGCGAACGCCACGCCACAGATCATCGCCGCCTGGGCGGGTCTACATGAAAAAGGCCTCTACGGCCTTGCCATCGACCTTGGCTCCACCACCGTCGCCGCCCACCTGACCAATCTCGACACCGGCGAGGTCGTGGCCTCCTCCGGGATCATGAACCCGCAGATCCGCTTTGGCGAAGACCTGATGTCCCGCGTGTCCTACGCCATGATGAACCCTGGTGGCGACATGGAGATGACCCGCGCGGTGCGCGAGGCGATCAACACGCTGGCCGAGGAAATCGCCAAGGAGGCCGGGATCGATCCGTCCCTGATCCTTGAGACAGTATTCGTCTGCAACCCCGTGATGCACCACCTGCTGCTGGGCGTCGACCCTGTCGAACTCGGCCAGGCTCCCTTTGCGCTGGCCACGTCGAACCACCTCAACCTAACCGCCCGTGATCTGGACCTCGCCGCCCTGCCCGCCAGCGCGCAGATCTACCTGCTGCCCTGCATTGCGGGCCATGTGGGGGCCGATGCCGCCGCTGTGGCGCTGTCGGAACAGCCGGGCAAATCCGACGACCTCGTCCTGATCGTCGATGTGGGGACCAATGCGGAGATCCTGCTGGGCAACACCAGCCGCGTGCTGGCCTGTTCCTCGCCCACCGGCCCCGCCTTCGAGGGTGCGCAGATCTCATCTGGACAGCGTGCAGCGCCCGGTGCGATCGAGGCGATCCGCATCGACCCCGTCACCAAGGAACCCCGCTTTCGCGTGATCGGCTGTGACAAGTGGTCGGACGAGGACGGCTTTTGGGACGAGACCGCCGCCACCGGCATCACCGGCATCTGCGGCTCGGGCATCATCGAGGCGGTGGCCGAGTTGCGCATCGCGGGCCTGCTCGACCCCTCGGGCCTGATCGGATCGGCGGCGCAGACCGGGACCGACCGCTGCTTTGCCGAGGGCCGCACCAACGCCTACCTGATCCACGACGCCACAGCCGAAGGCGGCCCGCGCATCACCGTCACCCAAGGCGACATCCGCGCGATCCAGCTTGCCAAATCCGCGCTCTACGCTGGGGCGCGGTTGCTCATGGACGAGATGGGTGTGGACGTGGTGGACCGCGTGGTGCTGGCAGGCGCGTTCGGCGCGCATATCTCTGCCCGCCACGCGATGGTGCTGGGGATGATCCCGGACGTGCCGCTCGACAAGGTCTCAAGCGCGGGCAACGCCGCAGGCACCGGGGCGCGCATCGCGCTCTGCAATCTGGCCGCGCGGGCCGAGATCGAACGCACCGTGCGCCAGATCACCAAGGTCGAAACCGCCATCGAGCCGCGCTTCCAGGAACATTTCGTCGCCGCCAACGCCATCCCCCACGCCACCGACCCCTTCCCGGAACTGGGCAAGGTGGTGACGCTGCCCGTCGTCGGGTTCAACACGCAGGGGGATGGGAGTGACGGCGGTCGGGTGCGGCGTCGGAAGCGGGGGTGAGGGGACCCGTCGGCGTAGGGTGCGTGATTTCACGCACGTTGTAGGAATGTAAGATGATGGTGCGTGCAAGCACACACCCTACAAAAACTCTAAGCCAGAAACTTTGACACCCGCCGTCGCGCAGCGGCGGCGACGCGTCCGCCCGCCCCATGGCGGGCGCGTTCCGCGCCCACCCGGTCGGACGCTTGCTCTGTGATCGGAAGTGGTGACATGGCGTAGGGTGCGTGATGTCGCGCACCGGCCCAACGAAAAAGGTGCGCATCGAAATGCGCACCCTTTCCACAAGGCGCTAGCTGGACCGCAGCAGCACCTTGTTCGAGTTGATCGCGGCAGCGACGCGCTGGAACGAAAGGGACCTTGTTGGACCAACGGTCGTCGCCGACCGAAGCAGAACTGTTTCGGCCTGTTCCAGAATGTCCGCAGCCCGTCGCTTCAGATCGGCAACTTCAGGCGCACGGACGGCGCGCATGGGGGGCGTGGTGACGATCCGTGTACCTGACGGAGTGTCGAGATGTGCCCGCAGGGCGGGTTTCTGACGGTCGAGATTGCCACGAACCAGTTGATCCAGTTTGTCCGCCGCCTCGTTCAACGCGCGTCCAATCTCCGGGTCTCCTCCCGTTTCGCGGATGGCGTTGGCCAGATCTTTATAGGTCACCGCAAAACAGGCCACCTGGTACTCATCTCCCATCGTTTCACAGATGCGTTGGATATTATTCAGCCGCTGTGTGATGGCTTCCGTTGGATCGGTTCCTGCAACAATTGCAGAGATAACGCTTTCGCCTGCGCTCAAGGCTTTCTGCGCGCGTTCGCGGCGCGGGCCGTCTTCGTCATCGGACACGAGACGCGGCAGCGGAGTTGTCGGCTCCGTTGGTTCGTCTGGGTCTTCGGGCTCCGGCGGCTCATCCGGAACTGTCGGCTCGTCCGGAACGTCTGGCTCGTCCGGCGGCGTCGGCTCATCAGGTACGGGTGGCTCATCGGGAACTGTGGGTTCGTCAGGTACGGGTGGTTCGTCTGGTACTGTTGGTTCATCCGGTACGGCGGGTTCATCCGGTACGGGTGGCTCGTCAGGGAGGGGGGGATCCGGCTCACTCACGGCAGGCAGCGAAAACCCCGGAAGCACGCCGGAATCCGTTCCGGGTTCCGGGCCGGACCATTGCACCTGGTATTGCCCGTCATCCGTGATGGTGCCCTGTATGTCACCTGAATAGCTGTCGGTAAACGTGCCGGACCCGTCGCTGAAGGTCACAGTGCCCTGAAAACTACCAGAAATATCGCCGGATGGAGAAATGCTGCCCGAAACGGTCGAGTTGCTTGTCTCCTCATAACCGGGCTCGGAATATGTTTCTGAAATACTTCCGGAAAATTGCCCACTCGGGTCAATCGAGATAGAGCCGCCCGGCACACTGTATGTCTGTGCCAGAACCGGCGTCGCCGCGAGCGTTGTGATTAACAGACTTACTCTTGCACCCTTGTGTACCATACGTCCCTCCCCTGGTTGCGCATGGTCCGATACAGGCGATCGTCCATGCATCGGGGCGTATTATGCCAAATTTTCTGAGTTTTGAGAAGTTTGCTGTCCGAAGGCCAAATTGATGCCTTTCGATTGGTGTCGCATAGGGAGGTTTGGCAGACCGTAAAAAAAACGGTGCGTGCCGGGCACGCACCGTTTACGCCTAAAGTTTCAGGCCGACGCCATCAGCAGCGTCTTACCCCGCCACTCCGGGTCATCCACCGCCTGCGCCAGCACATGGGCCACGTCGCCCCGGGCTGCCTCGCCCTTTACGTCCACGGCATCGCCAAAGACGATGTCGCGCGACCCGTCATCATCGGTCAGGGCGACGGGCCGCAGGATGGCAAAGTCCAGCCCGGACGCCTTGAGGTGTTCGTCTGCCTCGTGTTTGGCCATCAGGTAATGCCCCAGTTTGCTGTCGGGGTCCGGGTCGCCCGCCCCCACGGAGCTGAGCATGACAAACCGTGAAACACCCGCGTCCTTGGCCAGATCGACCAGCCGCTTGGCGCCATCGCGGTCTACCTTGTCGGTCATCTCTGGCCCGGTGCTGCTGCCCGATCCGGCGGCAAAGACCACGACGTCACAGCCATCGCAGACGCCCGGTTGCAGGTCGGTCAGATCGCCATGGCGCGTCTCGGTGCCGTTGGGCAGATCCGAGGTGTCCGAGCTGTCACGCACCAGCGCAATCGGGTGGTGGCCATTGGCTAAGAGGGTTTGGGTCAGGCGCAGGCCTGTTTTGCCGGTGGCCCCGGCGACGAGAATATTCATGTCATGTCCTTTCAGAACAGGGATTTAATGGGAGGCCTCAAATTCAGGGACGGAAGATCGCCTTGATGTTCACGAACTCCCTCATCCCGAACCCGCCATGTTCGCGGCCGTACCCTGAGTCCTTCACGCCGCCGAACGGCATATTCGGGTCTGCCGCACCAAAGCTGTTGATCCGCACCATCCCGGTGTCAAAGTGGTCGCGGGCGAGTTTCATCGCGTGCTCTTCGTCCTGACAGAAGATGCCACCGCCCAAGCCATACCGGCTGTCATTGGCGATACGCATCGCGTCTTCGTCGTCCTCGGCGCGGATCACCGAAGCGACCGGGCCGAAGATTTCGTCATCATAGGCGGGCATTCCGGGGGTGACATCGGCCAGCACGGTTGCGGGATAGTAATGTCCAGTGTCATCACTTGGCGTGCCGCCGCAGAGCAATTTCGCGCCTTTGGCGACGCTCTTGGTCACCTGCTCGCAAACCGTGTCGAACTGGTCCTTGCTGGAGAGCGGCCCAAGTTGGGTGTCTTCGTCCATTGGATCGCCCATCCTGATCGCCTTCATCTGTTCGGCGAACGCGTCGATAAAGGCATCATAGACCGCATCCGTCACGACAAAACGCTTGGCCGACACACAGGTTTCGCCATTGTTGAAGAGCCGCCCCTGGACGCTGGTCTTGACGGCCAATTCCACGTCGGCCTGCTCCAGCACGAGGAAGGCGTCGTTTGATCCCAGCTCAAGGACCGATTTCTTGAGATGCTTGCCCGCCAGCGCACCGATATGGCTGCCCGCGCCATCGCTGCCGGTCATGGTCACACCACGCACCAGCTTGTGAGCGATCAGCTCGTCCGAGGTGTCGTGGTCAATGACCACCACCTGAAAGAGGTCTTCGGGCAGACCCGCCTCGATGCACAGTTCGCGCAGGCGCAGTCCACTTCCGGTACAGATGGAGGCGTGTTTCAGCACGACACCATTGCCCGCCATCAGGTTGGCCGCCAGCACCCGCACCGGCTGGTAAAACGGGAAGTTCCATGGCTGGATCGAGTAGACCACGCCAATGGGGCTGTAGCTCACAAGCCCGTCTTTTTCGCCACCCGCATGGGTGCGCGACTCATCGGCAAGCTCCGACGGACCATGTTCAGCGGTGTATTCGAAAATCTGCGCACAGAGCTCCACCTCGGTCTTGCCGTCGCGGTAGAGTTTGCCGACCTCGCGGGTCATCAGGGCTGCCAAATCATCAGCGTTGTCGCGCAGCACCTTCGCGATCTTCGTCAGATACGGCGCACGCTCTTCGTGTGACTTACTGCGCCAGTCCAGAAACGCGGTGTGACACGCCTCGACCTTTGCCACCGCGGCGTCGCGGTCCATCACCTCATATGTGGCGATGGGCGTTTCGGTGGCAGGATTGATGGTTTCCATCTTCGACATGTCGACCTCGATACGTTTGGAGTGTGTTTCGTTGGTCAAGCAACGCGCGGTTGAACACATCGTTCCATCGACACCCAGGTCACTGTCGTGTCATCTTGACGCCGTTCCGGGTGCGGCGTATCTCCGCGAATGAGAGCGCGGGTATGGTGAAAAGGTATCACGCGAGCTTCCCAAGCTTAAGTTACGGGTTCGATTCCCGTTACCCGCTCCATCCGGTCGCTGCAGTCTGTGGCCCATCCGACTGACGGCCGTGCAAAAATTTCTATGAAAACCTGCCGAACGATGTCAGGCTTCCAGCCATTTCAGCAGTGGAGATTTGAGCATGTCCCGTCACACACCGTGGATCCCGTCTGAGTCGGTGCGCCTTTTTCACCCTCTTGCCAAACGCGGTACACGCTTCCTTGTGGACCACACAGCAACACGAACGTGAGACCTGATGCACCGTGCCCCCGTTACTTTTCGTCACCCAGGTCAACCGATCCGCTGCCGCATGTGTCATCGGCCGGTTCCGACCGACACCGGCGATGTCTGTGATCGCCCGACCTGTCAGACCCGACTCCGTGTCGAGGCTGCATCCGAGATCTCGCGTCAGAAACGGCAGCGTGATGAGGACTGGCTCGAAGTCTCAAAAAGGCGCACACGCTCGGTGCTCCGGCAGGCTGCGAAAGAGATCGGCGTACCGCGCCTGGACGGGATCGCGCATGGTCTTGCGCCCTATATCGACCTTAGGCAAACCCGATTGCCCGAAGACCGGCGTGCAGAGTTCCTGGCGCATCTTATTACGGTGATCGACGAGAGCTTTGCCAAAGCCGATGGTGTCACGACAGCGCCTCAGCCGCCTGAAGACGATCCCGAATATGCGGAAAGACTGGCGCATGAACCGCCAGAGCCGATGGCTCTGAATGCATCCTGCATTGCCTGCCAAGGCGATTGCTGCATGCAGGGTGCCTCGGCGATGGCCTTTCTGAAGGAAGAGACGATCACCTGCCAGCGCTGGAAAGATCCAAGCCTGACACGAGACGACCTGATAGAGCTTTACCTGTCTTATCTGCCCGAAACCTCCACCATCGGAAGCTGCGTTTATCACGGCCCCCAGGGCTGCACTCTCGACCGTCCGTGGCGCGCCAATATCTGCAACAGTTTTCAATGCGGGTTTCGAAGGACACTGGCCGAAGCGATTGAAAAGCGCCCTGGCACGGGCGCTGTGGTCGCAGGCCTGTCTCGCACCCACGTCAACGACCCGTCTGCGGGCGCACCCTATTTGCGTGTGGTCTCAGTCAGCCCTGATGACACGGTAACCGTGCTCGATCATCTTAAATTGCCCGCCCTGCGCAAGGGCATGCCAGAGCGGGACGATTGAAACACCGGACATCACACGAGACCTGGATCGTCAGACACGCCTACAAGTTGAACCAGAAACTGCCCGGTGCCGTCCACTGCTGACGCCACTTCGAACAGGTGATCCGCAATGGCGAGCGCTTGCGTCCGACTGGCCTCGGACCCGTCATAGACCGACATTACATCCGAGGCCGCCGCGACGTCGCTCACCCCTAGGTCAATGGCAAGGTAGAGGCCAACATCGATCTTTCCGTCAAGATACGTCCGGTCAATCGCCTGTTGGTCGATGAACTCCTGCCTCGCGTCTTCAGGTGGTGCTGTGCGCGCGCCTTGCAGGACAGACAGCACAAACTGTCCACGTGTCACGAAACCTGACGCCAAAGCGTCGGACCAGAAGGCAAACCCGTCAGCGTCCGGGTCCCGTCCAAGGCTGTTCTGATAGACAGTCGTTACGAAATCCGCCTTCGACAGGCTTTCTGGAAACACCGATCGCGCTTCGTCTGAGGCGGCAAAGGCATCTGCGATGGTTTGCAGGGACACCCCGCTGGCAAACGCATCTGCCCAGAACAGCAAACCCAGCGCATCCGGCGCGCGGTCGAAATAGCTGACATAAACCTCGGTCAGACTGCGAAACGCACTGTCACTCAGCGTCGCACCGCCGTCGAAGCGCGACAGGTCGAACGTCCCATCGGCGAAATCGAGACGTTCGATGCTGCGCAAAGTGTCGGTTCCATCTGCCCCGCTGCGGTCTGTGAGAATGGTGTCATCCGGGCCAATCGTCAGCGTGTAGCGATCCTGCGGACCCCGCAAAACAGCGGTGTCCACCCCGTCACCGCCGATGATTGCGTCAAACCCATCCAAACCGGCGATCGTGTCTGGCCCCGGTGTTCCGGTCAGCATGTCGTCGCGGTCCGATCCGGGCAGCACGTTGCCTGCCATCGTCGTGAGATCAAACCCTGCGCTGGCCGCAGTCTGCATGACAAATTCGGCAATCGCGGCATGGCCAGCACCTGTCGGGTGGATGCCATCGACGCTGAAATAGCTCTGGTCCGAGACGTCTGCACCATCTGTGAAGATATCGCTGGTAACATTCGAGAAGCCGAACCGCACCGGGTTCGCTTCAAGATCGGCGATGAAGTCGGCGATATCGACAAAGAGCGCGCTCTGCCCCTCAATCGCCCCAACGCCGTTTGCATAGTCTCTGAGCGCGTCGTTGAAATCGTCGGTCAGACGGTTCCAGAGATTGGCCAGAAATGTGCCAGAGGGCGCTTCCGCGCCAAGAAACGCGCCTCCGATTGTGGGCTGACCGAGGAACACGAAGTTCCGCGCGCCGACAGATGTCAGCGTATCGGTCGCCGCGTCGATATTGTCGACTATGGACGCGTCAAGATTGAGGATGTCGAAAACATCGCCGATGGAAGCATCGGCAAAGCGCAGAAAATCATTGCCGCCAATCCAGATCACGAACACATCCTGATCATCCGGCATGGGGATGTCACCCGATCGCACAAGCGAAGCAAAGCCCTCGGCCTGCTGAACCGCACCGGGAATCATCGGATCGTCGGCTGAGGACGACACCGCGCCGGAATGTGCGAAGTTGATACCATTGAGTGCGGAGCCGCTCAGATAGCCCTCGAAATTCGGGGCCTCGCTGATCGATGTGGCCGCAGGTGCAATCGCCAGATCGTTGCGAATATACTCGTGCCAGACCGGACCGTTGCTGGCACGACCAGCAAAATAGAGGTCGATGGGTTCGTCCTGCATCTGGACGGCACGGGCGCCGTCGTCTGACAGGCTGTCGCCAAAGATGTAAAGCTGTCCGGTGCGCATGATGTCGTCCCTTGGAAGCGCGCGTGTGCAGCGCCGGCGCGTTCAGCCTATCATGAGCCGCACCGCCGGAAATGTCACTCGCGCGCCATCTGTTCAGCGTTTCACGATGCGTTGACGCATCGCTGCTTTCCGTCCACGGAAAGCGTCAGGCCTTCGCGGTTTTCGCCTCTTTCACCTTTTTCGCCAGATCCTGCGCGATGGCAAAGGCGCCCTTGATCTTGTCGCTGTCCTTCTTCCAATCGCGGCGGACGATGATCTTGTTGTCCTTGACCTTGGCGAGCCCCTTCTGATCCTGGATGAACTCCACAAGCCCCTGAGGTGAGGCAAACTTGTCGTTGTGGAACTGAATTGTTGCGCCTTTCGGCCCGCCGTCGAGTTTCGCGATCCCGGCGCGCTTGCACATCGCCTTGATCCGCACCACCAGCATAAGCGTGTTCACCTCGCGCGGCAGCTTGCCGAAACGGTCGATAAGCTCGGCGGCAAAGCCTTCGAGTTCGACTTTTGTCGAAAGGGACGACAGGCGACGGTAGAGACCCAGCCGGACGTCGAGGTCCGGCACATAGTCTTCGGGGATCAGCACCGGCACACCCAGATTGATCTGCGGGGCCCATTGATCGTCTGCTTCGGAGAGCCCCTCCATCTCGCCGGATTTGATCTTGGCAATCGCCTCTTCCAGCATCGACTGGTAGAGTTCATAGCCCACATCGCGCATCTGACCGGATTGTTCTTCGCCCAGAAGGTTTCCGGCGCCGCGAATGTCGAGGTCCTGGCTGGCCAGCGTGAAACCTGCTCCGAGAGTGTCCAGCGACCCCAGAACACGCAGACGCTTTTCGCCGGCCGGGGTCAGTTTGGCACGGGGTTTGGTCGTCAGATAAGCATAGGCGCGGGTTTTTGACCGACCCACCCTGCCCCGGATCTGATAGAGCTGGCTGAGGCCAAACATATCAGCGCGGTGCACGACCATTGTGTTCGCGGTGGGAATGTCGAGACCCGACTCCACAATCGTGGTCGCCAGAAGCACATCATATTTGCCGTCGTAAAAGGCATTCATCCGCGTGTCCAATTCTCCGGCTGCCATCTGGCCATGCGCCACGACATAGGACACTTCAGGCACCTGCTCTTTCAGAAACTCCTCGATCTCGGGCAGATCGCTGATGCGCGGCACGACAAAGAAGCTCTGGCCACCGCGATAATGCTCGCGCAGCAGCCCTTCACGGATCGTCACCGCGTCGAATTCGCTGACATAGGTGCGGATTGCCAGACGGTCGACGGGCGGCGTGCCGATGATGCTCAGATCGCGCACACCCGACAGCGACAGTTGCAGCGTGCGCGGGATCGGGGTGGCTGTCAGCGTCAGCACGTGGATATCCGAGCGTAGCTGCTTGAGCCGCTCCTTGTGCGCCACACCAAAATGCTGCTCCTCGTCGATGATCAGCAGTCCAAGGTTCTGGAACCGGATGCCCTTGGCCAAAAGCGCATGGGTGCCCACGACGATATCGACGGTGCCACGGGCCAGACCGTCTTTCGTGGCCTGCGCGTCCTTTGACGACACAAAGCGCGACAAGGGTCTGACTTCCAACGGAAACCCCCGGAAGCGGTCGGCAAAGCTCTTGTAATGCTGACGGGCCAGCAAGGTGGTCGGCGCGATCACCGCAACCTGCACGCCAGACATGGCGGCAACAAAGGCCGCGCGCATCGCGACCTCGGTTTTGCCAAAGCCTACGTCACCGCAGATCAGGCGGTCCATCGGCTGACCCGAATGCATGTCAGCCATCACGTCTTCGATGGCGCGCAGCTGGTCGTCGGTTTCCTGGTAGGGGAACCGCGCGGCAAACGCGTCCCATGCGCCTGGAGGCGGGTCCATGACCGGTGCTTTGCGCAACGCGCGTTCGGCCGCCACGCGGATCAGTTTGTCCGCCATCTCGCGGATGCGCTCTTTCAGCCGCGCTTTCTTGGCCTGCCACGCACCGCCACCCAGCTTGTCAAGCAGGCCTTCCTCGTGACCATATTTCGACAGAAGTTCAATGTTCTCGACCGGCAAGTAAAGCTTTGAGCTTTCCGCATATTCCAGCAGCAGACACTCATGGGCAGCCCCTGCGGCGGTAATCACCTCCATCCCCAGATAGCGGCCGATGCCGTGGTCCACGTGGACGACCAGATCGCCCGGAGACAGCGATTGGGTTTCGGTTAGGAAATTCTCGGCTTTGCGGCGCTTCTTCGGAGACCGGATCAGGCGATCGCCCAGAACATCCTGTTCAGAGACAACGGTCAGCCGTCGGTTTTCATCCCAAGGCGCTTCGAACCCCTGCTCCAAGGGCCAGACGGTCAGGTGAAGCCCGCTTTTGCCGACGCGGGTCAGATCATGGATCGGGATGGTCTCGGCCAGACCCTCATCTTCAATCAGACCGGACAGACGTTCCCGCGCGCCGTCGGAATATGACGCGATGACCACCGGACCGTCCTGCATTTTCTTGCGAACGTGGTCGGCCAAGGCGCTGAAAAGACTAATATTCTCCTGTTGACGTTCCGGGGAGAAATTGCGCCCGATGCGCCCGCCTGCATCGACCACGCCGGGGCCAGAGGCCTGCGGCAGTGGGTGGAACTGCACCACCCGTCGGTCGCCCAAAGCCTGCGTCCACGCAGCGTCGTCGAGGTAAAGCTGGTCGGGAGACACCGGCTTGTAGACCGTGTCCATCCGTGACTTCTGCGCCAACGCCGCCTTGCGGGTCTCATACTGGTCAACGATTCCGTCCCAGCGCGAGATGCGTGCGGGCGTGATCTGGTCGTCTTGCGTGACCGGAACGCCGGGAAGATAGTCGAACAGCGTTTCGAGACGCTCGTGGAAGAAAGGCAGCCAATGCTCCATCCCCGCCTGTTTGCGCCCGGCACTGACGGCCTCGTAGAGCGGATCGTCGCTGCCCGCCGCGCCGAATTCGATCCGGTAGTTCTGCCGGAACCGGGTGATCGCCGCTTCGTCCAGAATGACCTCGGATACCGGGGCCAGTTCCACCAGATCCAGCTTTTCCGTCGTGCGTTGCGTCGCCGGATCGAACCTCCGCGCTCCGTCAAGTACATCGCCAAAGAGGTCCAGCCGCACCGGCCCGCCATTCCCCGGCGGATAGATGTCGATGATGCCGCCGCGAATGGCGTAGTCGCCAGGTTCAAGCACGGTGGGCGCTTGCGAAAACCCCATGCGCACCAGGAAATTCCTCAACGCCTCTTCGTTGACCCTGTTGCCCACACGGGCGCTGAACGCCGCTTCGCGTAAAACGTCGCGCGCTGGCACCCGCTGGGTGATCGCGCTCATGGTGGTCAGCAGCACATATTGAGAGGGCATCGCGTGGGTCAGAGCCGCAAGCGTCGCCATCCGTGTGGCGGAAATATCGGGGTTCGGCGACACCCGGTCATAGGGCAGACAATCCCAGCCGGGAAAGACGAAGACCGGTATTGAGGGTGCAAAAATGCGCAGCGCGTCGCGCATCTGGGCAAGGCGGCGGTCATCGCGGGCGATATGACAGACCGCGCCGCCGTGTTTCTCTGCTTCGGCCAGTACCAGACGGGCGTCAAAGCCTTCGGGCGCGCCGCCCATGGTGATGTGCTGGGATGTCTTCATAGCGCGCTCATGTGGCGCGCCACCGTGCCCGCGTCAACCGCCAAGAACACCAACGCTGAGGTTCATGTACATTCCCCACATGGCGGTGACAAAAATCGACACCATGCCGATCCCCTGAACCATGAGGCGATGCCGTGCCAGTCGCTTGTAGACCGCATCGAGGTCGTGATCCTTTTCATGCAGCGCCCGAGCCGTGCGCACGCTCAAGAGGCTGACAAGCGACATCGGAAAGCCGAGAAGGAAAAGCGCCTGCGCAATCTCGACCCAGTATACCCAGCCAAGCACCGCAAACCCGGTGAGGAAAAACGTGCCGCTGGCAATCACCCAGAGCCCGGCCTCATCCGCGATATACAGAATGCGGGCTGTGTTGATGCGCAGCAGATCGGTCAGGTCGTCCACCGTTGCTCCACCCCGGCGTCTCGCGCGCCCGACCATGTCAAATGGCACCCCGAGAATCCAATGGCTGGCCGAAGACCACACGACAGCGAGGGCGATCCAAAACCAGAGGTTCGAAAAGGACCGCATGTCGATCAGTTCAAAGACGGAAGAGTACCAATCCAAGGCGCGCGTCATCCCTCGTTCACTTGGCCTTAA
>QCWH01000030.1:22518-48373 GCA_003149565.1 Marivita sp. XM-24bin2
TGTTCCAGCGGTCATTCCATGCCACCCAAATACGGCAAAGACAAGGACTGCCCCCATGAAACCGATCACCCCCGCTTTTCCCGCAACACGACTGCGCCGTTTGCGCCGCACCGAAGGACTGCGTGCCATGGTGCGGGAGAACACACTGACCCCCGATGATTTCATCTGGCCGGTCTTTGTGCGGGACGGTGAAGGTGTGGAAGAACCAGTGGCCTCGATGCCGGGCGTCGTGCGCCGGTCGGTGGACAAGGTGGTCGATGCCGCGCGCGAGGCGCATGCGCTGGGCATACCGTCGATCTGCCTCTTTCCTTTCACCGATCCCGCGCTCAAGACCGAAGATTGCGCCGATGCCTGGAACCCCGACAACCTGTCGAACCGCGCCACCCGGGCGATCAAGGATGCGGTGCCCGACATGATGGTGATGACCGATGTGGCGCTCGATCCCTACAACATAACCGGCCATGATGGCTATATGGACTCCGATGGCTACATCGAGAACGACCGCACGGTCGAAGCTCTGGTCAAACAGACGCTGAGCCAGGCGCGTGCCGGGTCCGATATCATCGGCCCGTCTGACATGATGGACAGTCGCATCGCCGCCATGCGCAGCGCGCTTGAGGGTGAAGGCTTCTCGAATGTGGCAATTCTCAGCTATGCCGCGAAATATGCCAGCGCCTTTTACGGTCCGTTCCGCGATGCTGTGGGCGCGTCCGGCGCTTTCAAGGGCGACAAGAAGGGCTACCAGATGGATCCGGGCAATTCCGACGAGGCGATGCGCCTGGTCGCGCGGGACCTGTCGGAAGGCGCGGATATGGTGATGATCAAGCCGGGCATGCCCTATCTCGACATCTGCCGTCGCACCAAGGATATGTTCGGCGTGCCCACCTTCGCTTACCAGGTGTCCGGCGAATACGCGATGCTGGCAGGGGCGGCCGAGCGCGGCTGGCTCGATCATGACCGGGTCATGCTGGAGAGCCTGATGGCGTTCAAACGCGCGGGATGTGACGGGGTGCTGACCTATTTCGCGCCTGCCGCCGCGCGGTTGCTCAACGGATAGCGGTGCGCCGCCGATCGCGATCTATCCTTAGTGACAGGGCGCACCGCTGCCGCTATACTTGCGCTCAACCGGCGGAACAGCCGGATTTTCAGAGGCATCGGCAAAGAAAGAGCAGAGACAATGACATCCCTGACACGACGCGAACTGGCTTTGGGCCTTGGCGGCACATTCCTTTTGGGTGCCTGTAACAACGCGGTCGGTGGTAATGGCGGTGCGCGCATCGACGCACGGGTCGATGCCACGCTGGCCGAAATGTATCGCCGTTTTCCAGGCACCCAGAACCTTGCAGCCAATGCCAACGGCCTGCTGGTCATGCCTCTGGTGACAGAGGTGGGCCTTGGTCTGGGAGGTGCGTTTGGACGTGGCGCGCTGCGCGTGGGCGGGATCACGGTGGATTACTACTCGACCACCAAAGCCAGCGCGGGTCTTCAGATCGGCGCGCAGCAATATGCACATGTGCTCTTCTTCATGACGGAAGACGCGCTGATGAATTTCCGCCGGTCTCCAGGTTGGGCGGCAGGCGCAAATATCGAATACGCAATCCCCGAAGGCGGTGAGACCATTGCGGCCGAAACAACAACCTCGCTGGCCCCGGTTATCGCGGTGATCTTTGGTCAGGCGGGCCTGCGCATTGGCGCAACGCTGGAAGGCGTGAAGTACACGCGGATTATCCCCTGATCACCGCGCATGGGGGCTCTGCCCCCGTCGCCCAGGGGCGACTCCCCCGAAGTATTTTGAAACCAGAGAAGATATGGGTCAGGTCCACCCCCTGCGTTTCGGCAGGGGGCTTCTCCGGTTACGGTCATCGGCGCTTCCGCCTGTACCGCCCTTGCAGGATGCCGCGTTAATGTTAACGCTTCGTTACTTCTCTGGTTTAAAAGTACTTTCGGGGGTGAGGCGCGGCACGCGCCGAGGGGGCAGACAGCCCCCTTGCCCGGTCAGCCAGCCATCGCTGCGGTCAGGTCTTTGAGAGCTGCGACGGGATCCTCCGCGCGCCAGATTTCTTCCCCGATTCCGAAGAAATCGGTTATTGGTGAAAGTGTCCGGATGATTTCGGTCTCCAGTCCACCTTCCGCCACAACCGGGATTTCGATCATTTCGGACCACCACTGGAACAGGTCTTCTTCGGCGCGCGAGCCGTCGCCCAACGTGGTTTCGCCTACCGGACCGAAGCTCACGTAATCCGCGCCCGCTTCGCCTGCATTCATACCGTCATGGCGCAGGTGGCCGCAGAAGGCACCGACGATCGCGTCGGGCCCCAGTTCCTTGCGCGCCATTCGCACAGAGCGCGCGCCGTCCGTCAGGTGAACACCGTCGAGACCGAGGCGCTGGGCCAGCACCACATGGGTGTCGATCACCAGCGCCACATCGAAGCGGTGCGCCACCTCGCGCACCGCGTCAGCTGCGCGCAGGATCAGATCTTCATCGCGGGTCGCCAATGACAGACGGATGCAGGCGATGTCCTCGGCGTCCAACACGCGGGCCAGATCGGTCGGGAAATGGCTGAGTTCGATTTCGGGGGGCGTGATCAGGTAGATCTGCGGCTGCTCTGCATCGGACATCTTCGGCCCCTTCCTTGGTGGTCGCACTCCTATATCGTCATTTCGCGCTCTACGCCAAGGGCTTGCACCGCTTGCCCTTTGATCTTCGGCGCAATAGTCAGGCGCAACCCCAGGTTTCCGGAGATTTCCCATGCCAAGCGACACGCCACAGCCCGCTTTTGTGCTGGTCCGCCCACAGATGGGTGAGAATATTGGTGCTGCTGCCCGTGCGATGCTGAATTTCGGGCTGGAACGCATGCGTCTTGTGGCGCCGCGGGACGGCTGGCCGAACCAGAGCGCGGTTGCCATGGCCTCGGGAGCGGGACGTGTGCTGGACGATGCGGTTCTGGTCGAACGCACCGTCGAGGCGGTGGCGGATTGTACCTATGTCTTTGCGACCACGGCGCGGCAACGGGACTTGACGAAGCCAGTGATGACGCCGGAACGGGCAATGCAGGTCGCGCGGGAGAAGATCGCGGGGGGAGAAAAAGTTGCGGTGCTCTTCGGCCCAGAGCGTGCGGGGCTTGAGAATGACGATATCGCATTGGCAAATGCGATCATCTCGGTGCCGGTGAACCCGGAGTTCCCGTCGCTGAACCTCGCACAATGCGTCTTGCTAACGGGCTATGAGTGGCGGCGGCAGACGGTTGAGGTGGCGGCGGAGATCACCGAGATGGCGGGCAGTGACTGGGCCAGTGCCATCGAGGTGGATCGGCTGGCCGCGCATTACGAAGAGACACTCGACAGCGCTGGGTTCTTTTTCCCCGAAACCAAGTCCGAGAGTATGCGGCGCAATCTGCGCAATCTTTGGAGCCGCATGCCGTTGACAACGGCCGATGTGAAGATGCTGCACGGTATGCTGCGGCAAATGGTGCGTTGGAAGAACAAGGAGTGAGCCTGCGCCTTGAAGGCCCCCCACCCCGCGCCTAGTCTTTCGCGCAAGAAGGAGACCCCCTGAATGAGCAGCAAACGCAGCATCTTTGAAGAGGTCGGTGCAGAGACACCGCGCAAGGAGGCCCCCAAGGGTGGCATGATCGACGCAGGCAAGCGCGGCTCACGCGGCGCGATCCGGGTGTGGCTGATGATCCTCTTTGCGTTGGTCATGGTGATGATCGCAGTGGGCGGGCTGACGCGCCTGACTGACAGTGGCTTGTCGATTACCGAATGGCGGCCCCTGACCGGGGCACTGCCACCGATGACGGCCGAGGATTGGCAGCGCGAGTTCGACCTTTATCGCCAGATCCCCGAATACCAGTTGCAAAACAAAGGCATGAGCCTTGCCGAGTTCCAGTTCATCTACTGGTGGGAATGGGGTCACAGGCAGCTGGGCCGGGTGATCGGGCTTGTCTGGGCGCTGGGCTTTTTCGGCTTCCTGCTGGCACGGAAGATCCCGACGGGCTGGACCGGGCGGTTGTTCTTTCTCGGTGTGCTGGGTGGCATTCAGGGCGCGATCGGCTGGTGGATGGTGGCGTCCGGTTTGACGGGGACGATGCTTGACGTGGCGTCCTACCGGTTGGCGACGCATCTGGGGCTGGCCTTCGTGATCCTCGGCTTCATCGCGTGGTACACGTTCGAGCTGGGTCGTGAAGAACGCGACCTGATGCAGGCGCGGCGGTCGCGGGAGGGTAAGCTTTACGGGCTGGGCACGGGGCTGTTGCACTTTACCTTCCTGCAAATCCTGCTGGGCGCTTTGGTGGCGGGCATTGATGCCGGGCGCACCTATAACGACTGGCCGCTGATGGCCGGGGCATTCCTGCCGCCCTTCCCTTTTGATATTGAGCCCATCTGGCGCAACTTCTTCGAGAACGCCGGCCTTGTGCAATTCATGCACAGGATGGCTGGCTATCTGCTACTGGCCTTCGGCATCGTGGTCTGGCTCAGGGCACGTAAATCGCCCAATGCGGACACACGGTTCCGGTTCAATGCTGTCTTTGCGATGCTCTGGGTGCAGATGGCGCTGGGCGTTGTAACGGTGCTCTATATGGCACCGTGGCAGATCGCGATTGCGCATCAGGTGGGCGCTGTGATCCTCTGGGTCCTGATCCTGCGGGCGCGGTTCGGCGCGCAATATCCGGTTCAACAATCCATTCGAGGAGCGACGGCATGACCACGGCCTATGAGGAATTGATGGCCTTCACGCGCGAGACCGAAGCGTTGGGCCAGGTTGCCGGGCGTCTTGGCTGGGACCAGGAAACCACCATGCCACGCGGCGCGGCGGCGCAGCGAGCCGAAGAGATGGGCGCGCTGGAGTCGGTCCTGCATGCGCGGCGCATGGATCCGCGTGTGGGCGAGTGGCTTGCCAAGGCTGAAGCCAACGATGACGAGGCCAAGGCACATCTGCGGCACATTCAGCGAGATTTCGACCGGGCCTCAAAGGTGCCCGCTGATCTGGCGGCGGAACTGGCGCGGACCACCTCAGTGGCGCAGGGCATTTGGGCCGAGGCGCGCGCGAACGAGGATTTCGCGGCTTTTGCACCGACGCTGGCGCGGGTGCTGGATCTTCGGCGGCAAGAAGGCGCGGCCTTGGCCGATGGGGGCGATCCGTATGACGCGCTGTTGCAGGATTACGAGCCGGGGGCCACCGCGGCGGACCTTGACGCGATGTTCGGCGCGTTGCGGCCGCGGCTGGTTGATTTGCGTGACAAGGTGCTGGGTGCTCCTGCCCCGGCGGCACTGAGCGGCACGTTTGACGAAACCGCACAGATGAAGCTGTCGCGGCAGATCGCCAAGATCTTTGGTTATGACATGAGCCGGGGCCGCGTCGATAAGGCTGTGCACCCCTTCAGTTCGGGGTCGGGCAATGACGTGCGGATCACGACGCGGACCAATCCCACCGATCCGTTCAACTGTATTTATTCGACAATCCACGAGGTTGGTCACGCTGCCTATGAGCAGAACATCGATCAGGCTTATCTTTTGACACCGTTGGGGCGTGGCGTGTCGATGGGCGTACACGAGAGTCAGAGCCGGATTTACGAGAACCAACTGGGTCGTTCGCGCGCCTTTACCGGCTGGCTCCATGGGCAGATGGTCGAGGCCTTTGGCGATTTCGGCATCAGTGACCCGGATGCGTTCTACGGCACGGTAAACCGGGTGCACAAAGGCTTTATCCGCACGGAATCCGATGAGGTGCAGTACAATTTGCACGTTCTGCTCCGCTTTGATCTCGAGCGTCGGATGATCGCCGGAACACTGGATGTCAGCGACCTGGAAGAGGCGTGGAACACGCGGTTTGAGGCGGATTTTGGATATGCGGTGGACAAGCCATCCAACGGCGTGTTGCAGGACGTGCATTGGTCGGTCGGCCTGTTCGGGTATTTTGCCACCTACTCGCTTGGCAATGTCTATGCCGGATGCCTGCACGAAGCGCTTCGCAAGGCGGTGCCGGAACTGGATGCTCAATTGGCGGCGGGTGATACCTCTGCAGCAACAGGGTGGCTGCGGGACAATCTGCAACGGCATGGCGGGCTCTACGAGCCGCGAGAGGTGATCGAGCGTGCCTGCGGGTTTGCACCGAATGAGGGACCGCTTCTGGCCTATCTCGAAGCGAAGTTCGGAGAGATTTATGGGGTGTGATGGCGTCGTGAGGTCCTCGGGTCGCGCCCGAGGACTGCGGCCTTAGTGAACTGTAAATTCCCCGACCAGTTGCTGCCATTCGCCTGATGCGAGCAGTTTACGGTGGGTGTACTGGACCGAATGCAACGGCCCCTCAATCGTGTCTTGCCAGAACTCGATGAACTCGAACAGTTTAGGATGATCCGGGGCCAGATCGTATTCCTGCCAGACAAAGGTGTTCAGAACATTCTTGTAATCCGGCATCCGGTAGTACAGCTGCGCAGTGGTCAACCCATATCCCCGCAGCATCAACTCGGTTTCACTCATTTCAGTCATGCAAACCTCATCGTTTTTTCTTCTTGTGCAACAACTGTGCCACGAATTCGTTAAGTTTCAACAAAAACAGTATGTTATCCATCGGGTCAGGTGAGTGACAACGCGTGATTGCCACTATTTTGGCCAAGTGCATTGCAGCCTACATCCTGTCTCTGATATACGTGACATCAACAAAATATAGATTTCCAGACAGCAGGCTATCCACGTGAGCGACACGCCAGAAACTCCTGATAATACAGAAGATATGCCGCCCGAACGGCCGCGTCACAGCGGCCCGCAGGTGTCCATCACCGATGAGATGAAGACCTCGTATCTCGATTATGCCATGAGCGTGATCGTGAGCCGCGCTATTCCCGACCTGCGTGACGGCCTGAAACCGGTGCATCGCCGCATCCTCTATGCGATGCACGAATCCAACAACAGCCATGACAAACCCTACCGCAAATCGGCGCGTCCGGTGGGCGACGTGATGGGTAAATACCACCCCCACGGTGACAGCGCGATTTATGACGCTTTGGTCCGGATGGCGCAGGATTTCTCGATGTCGCTGCCGCTGCTGGATGGTCAGGGCAATTTCGGATCGATGGACGGCGATAACGCCGCGGCCATGCGCTATACCGAGGTGCGCATGGATAAACCGGCGGCCTATCTGCTGGCCGATATCGACAAAGAAACGGTCGATTTTCAGGACAACTACGACGGAAAGGACCGCGAACCTACGGTCCTGCCGGCGCGGTTCCCGAACATGCTGGTCAACGGGGCTGGCGGTATTGCCGTCGGCATGGCGACCAATATCCCGCCGCACAACCTAGGTGAGGTTGTCGATGCCACACTGGCACTGATCGACCAGCCTGATCTGTCGTCGGAGCAATTGATCGAGTATGTGCCCGGCCCCGATTTCCCAACCGGTGGGATCATGCTGGGCCGCTCCGGGGCGCGGAAGGCCTATCTAGCGGGGCGTGGTTCGGTCATCATTCGCGCCAAAACCAAGGTTGAGGAAATCCGCAAGGACCGCTGGGCGATTGTCATCGATGAAATCCCCTATCAGGTGAACAAGGCCACGATGATCGAGCGCATCGCCGAAGCGGCGCGCGAAAAGCGGATCGAGGGGATTTCGCACGTTCAGGATGAATCCGACCGTAATGGTGTGCGGGTTGTTGTTGAGCTGAAACGTGATGCGACGGCGGAAGTGGTGCTGAACCAGCTTTATCGCTTCACCCCGATGCAGACGTCTTTTGGCTGCAACATGCTGGCGCTGAATGGCGGACGGCCCGAGCAGCTGACCCTGCGCAGGTTCCTGACTGCCTTCATTGACTTCCGCGAGGACGTGGTGGCGCGGCGCACCGCTTATCTGTTGCGCAAAGCGCGGGAGCGGAGCCATATCCTCTGCGGTCTGGCCGTGGCAGTCACCAATATCGACGAGGTGGTACAAACCATCCGGTCCTCCGCCGATGCCGCAGAGGCCCGCGAACGGTTGATGACCCGGCGCTGGCCTGCGGCGGACATCCTGCCCTACATCAAGCTCATCGACGATCCGACCCATACCGCGAACGAGGATGGCACGTATAACCTGTCCGAAGCACAGGCGCGCGCAATTCTGGAACTGCGTCTGCAGCGCCTGACCCAGATTGGCGTCAAGGAAGTCACGGACGAGTTGGAAGAACTGGCTGGCAAGATCCGCGAATACCTCGAAATCCTCGGCTCACGTGACCGGATCATGGGTATTATCGCGGATGAGCTGCGTGAAGTGCGCGAGCTTTTCGCCGTGCCGCGCCGGACCGAGATTGTCGATTGGTCGGGCGACATGGAGGACGAAGACCTCATCGAGCGTGAGGATATGGTCGTGACGGTCACTCAGTCCGGCTATATCAAGCGCACCCCGCTGACCGACTTCCGCGCGCAGAAACGTGGCGGCAAGGGTCTGTCCGGTATGGCGACCAAAGATGACGATGTGGTCACAACGCTCTTTGTCGCCAACACCCACACGCAGCTTCTGTTCTTCACCACCGAGGGAATGGTTTACAAGCTCAAGACCTGGCGTCTGCCGCAGGGTGGACGCACGTCCAAGGGCAAGGCCATCGTCAATATCCTGCCGATCCCGGCCGGTGTGTCGATTGCCGCAATCATGCCGGTGGACCGGGATGAAAGCCACTGGGACGATCTGCAGATTGTCTTTGCAACCAGCGCCGGGGATGTCCGCCGCAACGCGTTGTCGGATTTCACCAATGTGATGCGAAACGGCAAGATCGCGATGGACCTGCCGGAAGGCGTTGAACTGGTGAACGCGCGGATCGCCTCTGAAGAGGACGACGTGATGCTGGTCACCGATGCGGGTCGCGCAATTCGTTTCCCGACGACGGCGGTCCGGGTCTTCAAAGGCCGTAAATCGACCGGTGTGCGTGGTATCCGCCTGAACAATGGCGACCGCGTTGTCAGCATGGCCGTGATCCGCCACTTCGAGGCCGATCCGGCAGAACGTGCAGCCTATCTCAAAATGCGCCGCGCTGTGGCTGGTCTCGCCGATGATGCCGAGATCGAAGAGGATGAGGACGCGGCTGCACCGGGCTCGATCACGCAGGAACGTTATGCCGAGATGTCGGCGGCTGAGAACCTGATCCTGACGATCACCGCCAAGGGCGCGGGCAAGCTGTCGTCTTCGCATGACTATCCGGTGCGGGGGCGTGGGGGCCAAGGCGTTCAGGCCATTGACAAGGGCATGCGCGGCGGGGCTGTTGTGGCCTGTTTCCCGGTTGAGATGGATGACCAGATCATGCTCGCCACATCACGTGGTCAGTCGATCCGCGTGCCCGTTGATGGGATCTCATTCCGCTCGCGCAGCGCGGGCGGGGTCAAAGTGTTCAACACTGGAGCCGACGAAGAGGTTGTGTCCGTGGCATGGATTGCAGATCAGGGCGACGAGGATGCCGAGGGCGGCGAGGAATAAATCCATTTGGGGTGAAGAAAATCCCATAACTCAATGATAAAGAAATAAAAAGAACGGCGCAGAGCATCTCTGCGCCGTTTTGTTTTTCCATTACGCAAGGTGGTCAGATTGGCTGACACACATCAGTCGGGCTTAGGCGGATTGCATGTTTCACACCCAATTCACAGGCAATTTGACCAAGGGTCAGGTATTCCAGACCTGCACTGACACTGCGTTACGTGCACAAATACTGAGAAAGGATAGTTCTTCGAACCTTGTCGTGCCGACACAATATTACCAGCGGTCGGCCTGTCTGATCTGAGATCAGATGCGGGGAACGATGGAGGCCTGCGCCTCACCACCTATTTTGAAAGACCTTTAAGCGGTTGCACCGATGACAGCCCTCATGTGTCCCGGTGTGTTTTTTTAGAACTTCAGCCCGACTGCACGCAACGTGCGGCGGTCGGGCGTATTCTCCGGAGCCGGTATATGTCGGATATCCTCGACGCCTTGCGTGCCTACCCAGATGTCTTGCGCGCCTGTGGTGTGATTGGATCGGTTCTGTATGTCAGTGGCTTTGCACTGGTCCAGACCGGGCGGATCTGCGGTAACGGACCGATCTACGCCTGCAACCAACTGACCGCTGCAACGTTGGTCCTGACAAGCCTCATCGGGGCTTTCAATCTGGGCGCCTTTATCATTCAGATTGGTTTTCTGTTCTTCGGCTCGATCGGTCTCTACCGGAAACTGCGGATGCGGAGATTGGGCCTTTACCCGGCAGGCACCGGCGTCATTCGATCGATGTCGAATGCGCCGAACGGACCTGTGCCTCGAGATGACTGGCTAGGGACTTCCGATTTGGAAAGGCGTCCACCCGCACGGGAGCGTGGTAGACCAGTTCGACGCGCCCCTGTGCGCGCTGCGCCAGCACCTTGAGCAAATGCTCGGCGAACCCCATGTCTCCCCACCAGCCGTAAAACCGGGGATCGGCTCCCTCGGGCGCATGATAGATTACCGTGACCGGCTGAATATGCATGTCGTGCACAAGTCTGTCCGAAAAGAACGGCGCAAAAAGCGTGGGCTTGAACGGCAGTACGCGCAATGTGTCGGTTGAGGTGCCTTCGGGAAAAAACAGCAACCGATGTCCGTGCTGGAGTCGCTCTTCAAACACCGCAATCTGGTTTTTCACATCGCGCGGGTCTCGGCGGATGAACATGGTTCCGGTGGCACGGGCGAGCCAGCCAATGCCGGGCCAGGCGGCAACTTCGGATTTCGAGACGAAATAGACGTTCTTGCGCGCGTTGAGAGCAAAAATATCCAACCAGGAGCCGTGATTGGCAACCACAGCGCCGGGCACTTTCATCCGTGGTCCGCGCACTAGAAGTGGAAGACGCAGGATGACAAACGCAGACCGACACACGGCTCGTGTAATGTAGGGTGTGATCGGGCGATCCACGCCAAAGATCGGCCGTTCGAACAGGCGCAACAGAAGCATCAGGCCCAGTCCGCCGAACACCACCGCGCCCAAGATGCTGCCGCGCATGAGAACTCTCAGCCAGCCAGCGGCTGAAATCGGGCTGTCGGCGACGGGGTCGTCGCTGTCCCAAGTCGGGCTCATAGCCGCCGCCGTGGGCTGCGTCCGATGTTAGATGACGACAGGTTGGTCGTTTCTAGGATGAGACAGACATCCGTAGTGTTGAAGGCGTGATCCACAAACACCCCCTGCCCGATCGTGCCCCCGAGTTTGAGATAGGACTTGATCAAGGCGGGTGTGTCCCGCATCGCCGCCTTGCGGTCGATCTGGTGGGGTGGCAACAGCGTCATATCCGTCGGTTGGATTGTGTACGGGCGCAGATGCTCTGGCGCAAGATAGGTCGCGTGCAGATGCGAAACCGGGTGCCGCACCGCATCGAGGTCCGTCCCGTGAAAACTCGCCGTCCCAAAGAGAAGGTCGATCTGATTGTCGCGCACGTAATCCGCGAGTCCCTGCCACAACGGCATCAAAGCCGCGCCGCCCCGGTGATCCGGGTGCAGACATGACCGACCCAGTTCGAGCAGTGTCAAACCGCTTTCTGTGAGGGCTGTCAGGTCAAACTCACTGGCCGAATAGAACCCACCGGCAGCGGCTGCGTGCTGTGCCGTCATCAGCCTGTAGACACCGACGATGCCATCGGCTTCGCTGTCTGGCCGATGCATATCCCGCAAAAGCAGGTGATCGGCATGCGCATCGAAATCGTCGATCTCCAACCGTTCGGTGTGGTTCACACCCGGGCCGTCACCGCCCAATTCGGCAACAAAAACTTCGTATCGCAGGCGTTGTGCCGCCCGGATTTCATGGGGACTGCGCGCGAGGGAGACCTGAAACTGGGGGGCGTTCTGTAACATTCTGGGCTGCACACCTCGTTCGGTGGCAGCATAGAGCGCAGGTTGCTTACGCGCAACGGCGTCGGATTGTTGAAAAACCCGACTTGCGATTTTAGTTAAGGCTTTATCAACTCTTGGTTGTAATGGTTATTCATCAAAGACAGGAACAAGTCCGATGCGGGACCCATCTATCACCACCTTGCCCACTTCACGGAAGTTGACCGTGATCCGGTCGCCAATGTTGGACTGCACCTGGCCCACGCCCCAATCAGGCTCGTCAGGGTGGCGCACCAGAGATCCGGGTTCAAGTAGGCCGTTCAGGTCGGACATGGGTGGGCTCCTTTTTCCTTACCGGAGGATATAGTGCATCAGGACGCGACTTCACTTGCGGCAATGATCGGCTCGCGTATTTGCCATGATCTGATCAGCCCAATTGGCGCAATTTCCAACGGATTGGAACTGCTCTGCATGACAACCGCCGCGCCAAGCGGACCGGAGATGTCACTGATCCAGCAAAGCTGCGACAATGCCACGGCGCGCATCCGGTTCTTTCGTATCGCGTTCGGTACAGCAGCCGACACACGCGACATCCCAATCACCGAGGCACGCAAAACTCTGGCAAACCACTATGCCGGAACCCGCATTTCGGCGGAATGGCACAGCCCGCAAGACTGCGGCCGCGACATCACGCAGCTGGCCTATCTTACAGCACTTTGCCTTGAAACAGCGTTGCCGCAAGGTGGCATGATCCGGCTGGAGCTCATGGAGAAGGCCATTGTTGGCACAGCTCAAGGTAAACAGGTGCGGCGCGATCAGCCCGTCTGGGATGTGTTGGCGGAGTCAAGAAATGAGGAGCCAACCGATATCATCCCCGCCCATGTCCAGTTCCCGTTGCTCGCGCACCTCTGCACGGAACGCGGGTGCCCTGTGCGTCTGAACATCACCGATGAAACAGCCATTCTTCGCGTAGACTTAAGTCCGGACCCGGTGTGACAGCATCTCAACAGCCGCGCGCACCTCGGCCGAGATCGGTCCAGGTCGTGGCGCATCCAGCAAAGTGGTCAGAAGCGTCTCAGTGGGCGCTGCCTTGCGGGACCATCGCAAAGCATGCAGAACTGAAGCAGCCTCGTGCGGGAGGTCCTCCGGGATCTCATACCCCGCCAGTGTCGCCCAGACACAAGACCATGCGCGCCCGACGCTCCAGGGGTTGTAACCGCCTCCTCCCGAGACGATCAGGCGCGGTGCGAGCGGGCGCAGAGCGGTGATTGCCTGCACATGACAGCGGTTTGACAGGGTCAGTCGCGACAGTGGATCTTCGGTCACCGCATCGGCGCCGCATTGCAAATATATCGCATCAGGCTTTTGGGCGGATACGGCAGGCAGGATGATCTCGTTCAGGATCAGATCGAACTCGGTATCATTAAAGCCACGCGGCACCGGAATATTGATCGCAGCCCCACCCGCGTTATCGTCTAGGGTTCCGGTAAACGGCCAGCGCCGGTCCTCGTGGACGGAAATCATCTGTACCTGCTCCGACCCGTGAAACCCGACCGCGACGCCGTCGCAGTGATGCGCGTCGATATCAACATAGGCGATGCGACTGAGCCCCATGCCGAGCAAATGGCGGATCGTCAGCACCGGCTCATTGATATAGCAGAACCCGTTGGCCCGGTCGGGCAGCCCGTGATGGGTGCCGCCACCGGGGTTGTAGGCCACACCGCCTGAACGAACGTGTTCCGCAGCCAGAAGTCCCCCGCCGGCAGCGGTTGCAGGACGGCGGTACACCTCGGGAAAGACCGGGTTCGACAGCGTGCCAAGATCGTATGCGGGATCCGGCGTCTGGGTCGTTTCGGCACGTTGCAGCGCGTCAATATAGGCTTTTGTGTGAAATCCGGTAAGGGCCGAGGGTTTTGCGCAAGGACTGTTGCGGTAGTGCGTGTCGGACAGCCATCCGAGGTTGCGGCACAGATCGGTGACTGTTGGCACACGCGGGATCGACAGCGGGTGACGCGGGCCATAGCTTGAGCCACGATAGATGCGCGCGCCGATGAAAATGGGATTCGTCATGCGCTGCAATCTAGGACAGCTCCACGTGCCCGCCACGCAACGCCGCAAAACGCGCCGATGCGTTTTGTGTTTCCGTCGACGGAAACGTCACCCGGCCTCCGCCTTTTCCGAGAGTTCCAGCCATAGGTCTTCCGCTTCGGCCAGGGCGGTCTGGCGCTGTACCAAAGCCTCCGAGGCTTTCTTGAACTTAACCGGTTCGCGCGTGAAAAGCTCGGGATCGGCCATTAGGTCTTCCAGTTTGGCAATCTCGGCGGTCAGGCGGTCGATTTCGGCAGGCAATTCTTCAAGGCGGTGCTTTTCGGTAAAGCTCAGACCGGATTTCTGCTTGATCTCGGAGGCCGGCTTCTGCGCCTGTTTTGCTGCCGGTTTGACCGCAGTCGTCTCGGGCGCATCCTCACCCCGCTGGGCGCGATAGTCGCTCCAGCCTCCGGCATAAACGGTGGCGCGGCCACGTCCTTCCATTGCCACGGTGGTCGAGGCGACGCGATCGAGGAAATCGCGGTCGTGACTGATGAGCAATACGGTGCCGTCATACTCGCCCAGCAAATCCTGCAGAAGGTCCAGCGTTTCCACGTCCAGATCGTTGGTCGGTTCGTCGAGCACCAGAAGGTTCGATTCGCGCGCCATGATTCGCGCCAGCAGCAGCCTTGCCTTTTCGCCCCCTGAGAGCGAGCGCACTGGCGCGCGGGCCTGCCGTTCGTCAAACAGGAATTCCTTGAGATAGCCCACAACGTGTTTCGGCGCGCCGCGCACCATGATCTGGTCGGCTTTGCCCGAGACCCGCATCTCGGGATCGCCTGTCAGGTTTTCCCACAGGCTGAGATCGTCATTAAGCTGCGCGCGGGTCTGGTCGAACACCGCAGGCACAAGGTTGGTGCCCAGTTTGACGCTGCCTTCGTCGGGGTCAATCTCGCCCATCAGCATGCGGATCAGCGTTGTCTTGCCGACGCCGTTGGGGCCGACAAAGGCCACACGGTCGCCACGCTGAACGGTCAGGGAAAAGTTGCGTACAATGGTCGTGTCACCAAAGGTTTTGCTCAGGCCAACGGCCTCGATCACCTTGCGACCCGATTTTGGCCCAGACGCCAGTTCCATCGCGGCTGTGTCCTGCCGCGTGATCATTGACGCGCGTTCGCTGCGCAGGTCCTTCAGGGCGCGGACCCGGCCCATGTTGCGCTTGCGGCGCGCGCTGATGCCTTCGACAGCCCATCGCGCCTCGGCCTTGATCTTGCGGTCCATCTTGTGGCGCTGGAGGTCTTCTTCTTCCCACGTCTTGTCGCGCCACGCCTCGAACGCGGCAAAACCCTTTTCCTGACGCCGCACCTGCCCCCGGTCGATCCACAGTGTCGCGCGGGTGAGTTCGGTCAGAAAACGACGGTCATGGCTGATCAGCACAAAGCCTTTACGCGTGCGTTTCAGCTCGTCCTCAAGCCAGCCAATCGCCTCGATGTCGAGGTGGTTTGTCGGCTCGTCGAGCAGCATCAGGTCGGGGTCTTGTGCCATCAGCTTGGCCAGCGCAGCGCGGCGGCGTTCGCCGCCAGAGGCGGTATTGGTGGGGCGATCGGGATCGAATTTCAGCCCCTCACCCGCGCGTTCCACCTTGTAAAGCTCGGAGGGGTCCAGGCCATGCATGGCATAATCGCCCAATGTGACAAAGCCGGTCAGGTCCGGATCCTGCTCCATGTAGCCGGTGCTGATGCCCGGGGGGACGATACGCTCGCCATGATCCGGCTCCACCAGACCCGCCATTACCTTCATCAGGGTTGATTTGCCCGAGCCATTTCGCCCGACCAGCGCAACCCTGTCGCCCGGCTGCACCACGAGGCTGAGGTCCTGAAAGACGGGCTCTCCACCGAAGGTGAGCGAGATATCGTTGATCTGAAGTAGCGGAATAATGGCCATGCCGTCGCGCTATTGCGCGGCGGGCGCAAGGTCAAGAGCCTGCGGTTTCCGCGGCCTGCGCCACGGCGCGCAGCCGGGCTTTGCGCGGCTCCGGAATAGCCTCTATGGACAAGCCGGTGAACACATGCAGCCGGTCAAGATCACGGTCCAGAACCGCATGGTCTCCGACCCAGCCCCCCATGCCGAGATAGCTCCGAAGCAATGGCGGCAGGGTGGCGTGGGGCGCTGGCCCCTTGGGCAGATCAATCGCATGTTTCGACCTGCGTCCTGGACGCAGAGCAGACGGCCCTAGGTGACGGGCGCGCAGAACCGCCAGCGGTGCATGATGCGTCGCGGGATCGGCTTTAGGAAAAGAACTGCAGCCAATCATCATGCGCACGTCTTCCTGATCGACCAGTACCCCAATTGCGGCCCAGGCAAGACGCAAGGCAGTCGTGTCTGTACGCCCATCGGCCTGACAGAAGCGTCCAAGTTCAAGGAACGGGCCCTGAACGGCGCGCAACGGCGACAGATCGTAATTCTGTCCGGTGTAGCTGTCTGACATCGCCCGCGGATCGTGGAGCAGGCGTGCGCGAAAGGCGACCTGTACAGCGCCAGTACCAGAGAGCACACACCCATGCAGGCAGGTGTCGTCAAATCTGTCGGTGTCGTCACGCCCCTGCAGGAACACGTCCGCCCGCAGCGCCAGAGCATAGGCGCGCAGATCAGGCGTTGTCCCGATCAGGGCCTTGTACGGGCCAAGTTCCAGAGAGACAGATAACGGTGCAGCAGCGACGGGATTCGTCGCTGCCCGGGTCATCAATTAAAGAAGTCAGCAGCGTTGATACCGCCGATATTGCCAAAGAGTTTACGGATGAAGCCGATATCTCCATCGCCAGAGCGCGTGATCCGCCGTGTGATGGGCACCACCTGGCCGTCTTCAAGGCCGTAGCGCTCGATGTTCTCGACCACACCGGTGCTGTCGAATGTGATCGCCAGGATCTCGCGGTCCACCACCTCGGGTGCTTTCCACGCAAAGTGACGAACATCGCTTTCGATGTAGTAAAAGCCGGACTCGTTCAGCGTTCCGGAGGTCGATGGCACGCCGACGAGGTCCTCGACCGTCGCGCGTGTGTCCACGCCCGGAACGATTTGCTGCAATGTGTCTTCGGATGGAACATAGCCATGCGTGCGATAGCGCGCGGTGCATCCGGCCAATGTAATGCACAGAAGCGTCACAAGCCCGATCCTGAGTGTCGATCTGATGCCCTGCATGGCGCCTCTCTTGCGTTGGCGTTCGCTGCCTTTTATCTCGATTACACGGCCTTTGGCCCGCGTTCAAGCAAAGGGTGCACACCAGATATGCCACAACCGGTTCTTAAACCCGGAGAATTTCGCGTCACCGACCTGTCGAGCCGCCGGCCGACGGGCTTTGACCTACAGCCCGATGCCGACGCCCGGGCGGTCATCGCCCAGCAGCTCGGCGTGTCCTCGTTGAAAAAATTGCGCTTTGTCGGCGAAATTGCGCCATCCGGGGCACGTGGCTGGACGATGACCGCGAAATTGGGGGCAACAGTGGTGCAGCCCTGCGTCGTGACGCTGGATCCGGTGACCACACGGATCGATGAACCGGTCGAGCGCCGTTATCTGCCCGCAGGGTATCTGGAGGACGGCGAGCCGGGATCCGAGACGGAAATGCCGGAGGACACCAGTACGGAACCGTTGGGGTCTGTGATCTCGGCACACGACGCGATGGTCGAATCGCTGTCGCTGGCGCTGCCGCAATATCCGCGGGTCTCTGACGCCGAACTGGGTGAAGCGGTGTTTGCAGAGGACGGTGTCGAGCCCTTGAGAGACGAAGACACCAAGCCGTTTGCCGGTCTGTCGGCGCTGCGCGATCAGCTGGATAAAAAGTCCTGACAGAGAGGGCCAAAAAACGCTTGCGGATTTTAGGATTGCCCCTATGTTCGCGCCTTCATCCGAGGTGGGGTTGTCACCCGGCCCGGTTTCCCCTTAAGAGGCCGGACACACCCGTAACGCGGCATGGCGAGCATGCCACCGATTTTTGATAATTGAGGTTGAGACATGGCTGTCCAACAGAACAAAGTATCCAAGTCGCGTCGTAACAACCGTCGCGCACATGACGCTCTTGTTGCTGCAAATCCGAACGAATGTTCAAACTGCGGTGAGCTTAAGCGCCCGCACCACGTGTGCCCGTCCTGCGGCCACTATGCGGATCGCGAAGTGATCGCACAGGCCGACGAAATCGACCTGGACGAAGACGCGGCATAAGCAACGATTGGGCGCACCCCTCCGCATGACCTCTTCGCAGGATCATAAACAGGTGGGTGATACGCCAATTGTGCTATCTATCGACGCAATGGGCGGCGATTTGGGGCCGGAGGCAGTTGTCTCCGGCATGTCTCTTTCTGCGAAAGCGAATCCCCATCTCCGCTTCCTTGTGCACGGGCCGGAACAAAAGCTTTCTCGGCTGATCGAGCGCAAAAAAGTCTTGATCGGTCGATGTGAGATTCGGGACGCCTCGGGCGTCGTGTCGATGGAAGACAAGCCAAGCCACATTATGCGGCACGGGCAGGACACATCCATGTGGGCTGCCATTGAAGCTGTGCGCAATAAAGAAGCAACCGTCGCGGTGTCCTGTGGCAACACAGGCGCGTTGATGGCGCTTTCGATGATCCGTTTGCGGAAACTGCCGGGGGTCAACCGACCGGCCATTGCGATTCTGTGGCCGTCACGCAATCCGCAAGGCTTCAACGTGATGCTGGACGTCGGAGCCGACGTAAAGGCGGACGCGCAGGACCTGCTGCAATACGCTCTGATGGGGGTTTCCTATGCCCGAAACGGGTTGGATCTGGAAAGACCCCGTGTTGGGCTGCTGAACGTAGGGACCGAGGAACATAAGGGCAAAGCCGAACTCAAAGAGGCGCATGAGCTGATTGGCCAGATGGCAGATCGCGTGCAATTCGACTTTGTCGGCTTTGTCGAAGGTGGCGATATTCCCGGTGAAGCCTGTGACGTCATCGTCACCGACGGCTTTACCGGCAATGTCGCGCTGAAAACCGGCGAAGGCACGGCCTCGCTGATCGGGGATCGCCTGAAAGAGGCGTTTGCCTATTCGCCCCTATCGCGGCTGGCTTCCCTGCTGGCGCTGACCTCCTTGCGTCGTCTCAAGAAAAAGATCGATCCGCGACGTGTGAATGGCGGCGTGTTTCTTGGGTTGAACGGAACTGTGGTAAAGTCCCACGGGTCGGCCGATGAAACAGGTGTCTCTGCCGCGATAAAACTGTCTGTCCAGCTTGCGCAATCGGGTTTTTCCGAACGCTTGGCCGCGCGCCTTGCCTCAATAGCCGATAGCGTCTCTGAAACCGAAAAGACCACAACAGATGAGGAGCCCTCAAAATGACCATACGTTCGGTTGTCGTAGGGCTCGGTCACTACCTGCCCGAGCGCGTTGTTCCGAATTCCGAATTCGAGGCAACGCTCGACACATCGGACGAATGGATAAGGTCCCGCTCCGGCATAGAGCGTCGCCATTTTGCGGCAGAGGGCGAGGCGACATCCGATCTTGCAACCCATGCCGCGCGCAAAGCGCTTGCGGATGCGGGTCTGAATGCCGACGATCTGGATGCGATTGTCCTTGCAACCTCTACAGCTGACCTCACCTTTCCGTCTGCCGCGACAATGGTACAGTCCGCGCTTGGTATGACCCGCGGCTTTGCATTCGACGTGCAGGCGGTCTGTGCTGGGTTTATCTATGCGCTATCGACCGCAAATGCCCTTTTGCTCTCGGGTCAGGCCAAGCGGATCATGGTCATCGGCGCAGAAACCTTCAGCCAAATCATGGACTGGAGCGACCGAAGCACCTGCGTGCTTTTCGGCGATGGCGCTGGCGCGGTGATCCTAGAAGCGCAAGACGGCACCGGGGACAAATCCGATCGCGGCATTCTTTCAGTTGACCTCAACTCCGATGGCCAGCACAGGGATATCCTATATGTCGACGGCGGCATCAGCACCCAGACAACCGGGTTTTTGCGGATGCAAGGCAAGGAAGTGTTCCGTCATGCGGTGGAAAAGCTCGCCAAGACGGCCACAACGGCGATGGAAAAAGCAGGTATCGCCAGCGACGAAGTTGATTGGATCGTCCCGCATCAGGCCAATATCCGGATCATTCAAGGCACCGCCAAAAAGCTTGGCCTGTCGATGGATCACGTCGTCGTCACCGTTCAGGATCACGGGAACACCTCGGCGGCATCGATTCCCCTTGCCCTGTCGGTCGGCGTAGAGCGCGGGCAGATCAAGCGTGGCGATGTGGTTGTGACAGAGGCCATTGGCGGCGGGCTGGCCTGGGGCGCGGTTGTGCTCCGCTGGTAAGCAAAAACCTATCCAAACACACGGCCGCAAGCCATTGATATTGACTCGGAAAATTGGAGAGCGCATGCTGCCGCAAACCGGGGAGGTTTGTTGTATGGGACAAAAAACACTGACACGGATGGACCTAAGCGAAGCAGTGTTTCGCGAGGTGGGGCTGTCGCGAAACGAAAGCGCTGATCTTGTCGAGACGGTTTTGAACCACATGTCCGACGCCTTGGTGGCGGGCGAACAGGTCAAGATCTCGTCTTTTGGAACGTTTTCCATCCGGGACAAGGCCGCACGGGTCGGGCGCAATCCCAAGACCGGTGAGGAAGTGCCGATCAATCCGCGCCGTGTCCTGACCTTCCGTCCTTCCCATCTCATGAAAGACCGCGTGGCCGCTGGCAACAAGGGCTGAGCGCATGAGCAAATCCGCAGACGCCTTCCGCACCATCAGCGAAGTGGCCGAATGGTTGGACACGCCAGCCCATGTTCTGCGGTTTTGGGAAAGCAAATTCACTCAGGTCAAACCCGTCAAACGGGCGGGTGGACGTCGGTATTACAGACCGGCTGACATGCGCCTTCTGGGCGGCATCAAAAAGCTGCTGCACGACGATGGCATGACCATCAAAGGCGTGCAGAAAATTCTGCGAGAACAAGGCATTAAACACGTTTCTTCACTTTGCGCCCTGTCACTGGGCGACGAGGACGAAGCCGAACAGGCCATCATTGCCGACGTGCCTGAAGCTGAACCGGTAGACACGGTTGTTCCCTTCACAAAACCTGAAGAGCCCGCTGCTGACCCAGCTGCCCTGGAAGACGAAACCGAAGCTTCTCCAGGCACAGATCCGGAGCCTGAACCGCCGATTGAAACTGCACCGGAGGAGCCAACCGCAGCCCCTGAATCAGAGCCCGCTGTGGAGCACGCGGCGGCCTTTGAAGAAGCGCCGGAAGCCGACACCCGTGTCGCTGACAGTGTCACGGAAGACGCGAGCGAACCGGAACCAGCCGCTGCTGAAGGACCAGCAGACGCAGATGCGACGTCAGAGCCCGCACACGAGGCCAATCCGGCCCTGCCCTCTTTCTTGCAGCACTCGCTGAGTGAGCGACAGGCCGAAACTGAGTTCCCTGAAGACACCACACCCGAAGTCACGACGCCAGCAGCACCCCCGAAAGAGCCCACGCCGAGTGCTCTGACCTTTCTGTCGCGGATCCGCAGCCTGACACCGAAACAGGCACAAGAGATCGCGCCGATTCTGGATCAGCTTAAGGCAAAGCTGCGTTAAACGCTCTTGCGACAGCAGAGCCGAAATTCGCACTTGCGGCCCGACCCAAAACCGTTATGACAGGCCGCAGTCGGGCTATAGCGCAGCCTGGTAGCGCGTCCGTCTGGGGGACGGAAGGTCGCAGGTTCGAGTCCTGCTAGCCCGACCAATCATCACACAGCTATCAATACCGCTTCACATTGAAAAACGCGCTCGCATGGGGCGCAGTGGCTTGCTATGCAAGAAAAACTGCGACCGAGGGGGGTTCGATGACAGGTGTATTGGCCAATCAGCAGATCATGGATCTGATGGATCGGGGGGTCATCTCTACCGATACACCTTTTGTTGACGGACAAGTGCAACCAGCCAGCCTTGACCTGCGACTGGGCACGGTGGCCTACCGCGTTCGGGCGTCGTTTCTGGCGGGCAACGGACGCCGTGTTGAGGACCGTTTGGCGGATTTCGAAATGCACCGGATTTCGCTTGAAGGGGGCGCAGTGCTGGAAAAGGGCTGTGTGTATCTTGTCCCGCTCATGGAGCGGCTTGCCCTGCCCGCGGACATCAGTGCTGTGGCAAATGCGAAAAGCTCAACTGGTCGTTTGGACCTGCTGACGCGCACCATCACCGATGAGGGCACCGAATTCGACCGCATCACGGCGGGATATACGGGGCCGCTTTATGCCGAGATTTGCCCACGCTCTTTTTCCGTACTCGTGCGTCCAGGCATGCGGCTCAACCAGATCCGGTTCCGCAACGGGCAGTCGGTTTTGTCAGACGACACCCTGCGCGCGCTGCATGACGAACAGACCCTGGTGACAGGTGGCCCAGCTGTCATCAGCGATGGTCTGGGATTCTCTGTCGATCTGAAGCCCCAAGGCGGTGACCTTGTGGGCTACCGCGCAAAACCGCATACCGGAGTGATCGACCTCGACAAACTGGGTCACTACACGCCCTCGGAGTTCTGGGAGGAATTGCGCACCACCAACGGCCAGATCATCCTTGATCCGGATGCGTTTTATATCCTCGTCAGCCGTGAAGCGGTGCACATCCCGCCAGACTATGCCGCTGAGATGGCGCCCTTTCTTGCCATGGTCGGGGAGTTCCGGGTTCATTATGCAGGGTTCTTTGATCCCGGATTCGGCCATGATGCAGCAGGCGGCACAGGATCGCGCGGCGTACTTGAAGTGCGCTGCCACGAAGCGCCCTTTGTGCTGGAGCACGGGCAGATCGTTGGACGGTTGGTCTATGAGAAAATGGATCAATCCCCGAGCCAACTTTATGGCGCGGGGATTGCGTCAAACTATCAGGGACAGGGACTGAAGCTGTCCAAGCATTTCGCAGCGGATTAAACGCGCGGGTCGTGCTCCCGCTGAGGCGCAGCTTTTTTGCGCTTCGCCAACGCGTTTTGTCCTGCGTTCATGCCAGCTTTGATGCCCGAATTTACCACGCGACGCATTACGGTGCGCATGACCATATTGATGATCTGGTTGAGGTTCATATCGTCCTCCTGTCTCGTTTTTCTGCCTCGGCTTTCAATATAGGGGGCAAATGCGACAATTTTCAGGCGTGGAAACCGAGATTCTGCGGCATTTCCTTTTGTGGAAGGCACGCGATGCGACGACGCATCTCGTCTTTCCATCGACGGAAAGACACGCTCAATCCTCGAAAAGTTCAGACTGACCCTCTACGGTTTCTTCCTCGGCGTCAACGTCACCCTCACCCGTTTGTGGTGTTGTCCCCGGCGGTGGACGGTTCTCAAGCAAACCGGCTGCACGCAGCTCTTTGAGCCCCGGCAGATCGCGCGCGGATTCAAGCCCGAAATGATCGAGGAAATCTTGCGTCACCACAAAGGTCACCGGACGCCCCGGTGTCATTCGTCGGCGGCCAAAGCGGATCCACTCCATTTCCAGCAGTTGGTCCACCGTGCCTCGGCTGACCGACACACCACGGATCTCTTCGATCTCGGCACGGGTGACGGGCTGGTGATAGGCAATAATCGCGAGCGTCTCGATCGCGGCGCGGCTGAGCTTGCGGGTCTCAACCGTTTCCTTCTGCATCAGAAAACCCAGGTCCGGTGCCGTGCGGATGGCCCAGGCATCGCCGACTTTGACCACGTTCACGCCCCGGCCCTCATAGCGTTTGCGCAGATAAACAAGCGCTTCGGCGGCATCCGATCCGTGCGGCATGCGGTCGTTCAACTCTTTGACGGTCACCGGTTCAGCCGCCGCAAAGAGGATCGCTTCGACCATGCGCTCCTGTTCGCCCATAGGCGGCGCTTGAAACAGGCTTTGCTCCTGTTCGGTCGCGATCTCGGTGTCCTCGCTCATCGCTCCTCTCTTCGGCGCAGCTCGATCGGCGCAAAGGTCTCGGATTGGCGTAGCTCGACCTTGCCTTCCTTGGCAAGTTCCAGAGAGGCGGCAAAGGTCGCCGCCGTGGCAGAGCGCCAGCGAACCGGATCAGCGCTCCAGCCATCGGGCATATAGCTGGAAATATCAGTCCATGTCCCGGCAAAGCCGATCAGGCCACGCATCCGTTCCAGCGCCTGCTCCATCGTAAAGACCGCATCGCGATCCATCACGAAGGGGCGGAACTCGTCTTTCGTTCGGATCCGCGCATAGCCTTGCATGAGATCGAGCAGCGTCGCGGTGTACTTTACCTTGCGCACCCGCTGAACTTCTTGGGTCACGCCGCGCGCAAAGAAATCCCGTCCCAACTGGTCCCGCGCCATGAGTTGCGCCGCGGCATCGCGCATCGCTTGCAGGCGCTCCAACTGAAACGCCAGATGCGCCGCCAGCTCTTCGCCGGACGGGCCTTCTTCGGTGGGATCAGGCGGCAGCAAAAGACGGGACTTGAGAAAAGCCAGCCATGCCGCCATGACCAGATAATCCGCCGCCAATTCGAGACGCAGCGCTTTGGCTTTCTCGACAAAGGCAAGGTATTGACGGGCGAGTTGCAGAACCGAGATTTTACGCAGATCGACCTTTTGCGTGCGGCTGAGCGTCAGCAGGAGGTCCAACGGGCCTTCGAACCCGTCCACATCCACGATCAGCGCCTCTGCGGCCAACCGTTCGGCGACGGCGCTGTCAGACCTGTCCGATGTCGCGTCGTTCATGCACCGCGCCCTTGCTCCAATTCCGCAAGCTTGGCGGTGAGGGCGGCAATGTCAACATCCTGAGGGGTGGTTCTGCGCGCGATTGCGGCCTCGGCACGGTGCTGGCTGGCGGTGGGCATGGCGCCGATCCGCTCCATCAGCGCGATGCGTTCGGCCAGATCGCCGATGCAATGGAGGATCACATCGCAGCCCGCGGCCATCGACGCGGCCCCCCGTTCGGGAACCGTCCCCGACAATGCCTGCATCCCGATGTCGTCGGTCATCAGCAGACCTGTAAAGCCAATGTCGTCGCGGATGCGGCGGATCATGCTGGGCGAGGTGGTGGCCGGGCCGGTTTCGCCAAAGGCGCGGTAGACAAGATGCGCTGTCATGCCCATCGCCACATCTGCAAAAGGCCGAAACGCTGCAAAGTCGATGTCGTCCAGTGTCTCAGCGGGAACGTCGATACGTGGCAGTTCCAAATGGCTGTCCATTTGCGCAAGGCCGTGTCCGGGAATGTGTTTGATCACCGGAAACACGCCGCCCTGTTCGTGGCCTTCGACCACCGCGCGGCCGATTTTTACCACTTGGTCAAGATTTGATCCGTAACAGCGGTTGCGCAAAAAGGGATGAGTCTCGGACCGCGCAACATCCAGCATCGGGGCGCAATTCGCGTCGATGCCAAGCGTCCTCAACTCGTGTGCGATGATACGATAGCGCAGGCGCATTCCTTCTGCAGCATTAGAACCCAATCGCTCGACTTGATCCAGTGGCGGCAGCCATTCCGTGGCCAGAGGTGCGCGCAGGCGTTGCACCCTGCCGCCTTCCTGGTCGATGAAGATGGGCGCGTTCCATCCGACCGCGTCGCGCAGGTCGGCGGTCAAGGCGCGGATCTGCTCGGGCGTTTCGAGATTGCGATCAAAAAGGATAAAGCCAAACGGATTGGCGTCCGCAAAAAACGCACGCTCATCCGGGGACAGGCGCGCGCCGTCGCAGCCAAAGATGGCGGCTCCGAAAGGTTTGGATGTCACCGGTTGACCACCGGGATACAGTCTGCGCCTTCGGCCACAAGCGCGGCACAGAAGCGGCGCGACTCGCTCAGATCGTCAAACCCATGTGCGCGCAGGCGGTAAAAGACGCGACCACCAGAGGTGGCCTCTTCGATCACGCGCTCTTTTGCATCCAGGTACGCGCTGAACCGCGCCGAAAGCTTGGTCCATTGCTCGCGGGCAATCTCGGGGCTGTCATAGGCACCGAATTGCACGAGGCGCGTGCCTGCCGGGATCTCACTTGGATCGCGCTCTACAACACCTGCTGAGGCAACTGGAGTGGGTGCGGCCAGCGACGCAAGCTGAAGCCCCGCAGGGCGCTGCGCCGGACGCAATGATCGCGCCACGCCGGGAA
>QCWH01000031.1:0-39616 GCA_003149565.1 Marivita sp. XM-24bin2
GCTAGCCTTGGTGGTCGCGCGCACCGCGCCGAGATCGGTCGCACCGCCTGCGATGGCGTCCACGATAGTGCCTTTGCAAATGCCGTTGCAGCCGCAAATCTCCGCATCACGCGGCAATGCTGCAACGGCTGAGAGAGGGTCCACAGCGGTCCCCCCTTGGTAGGCAGGGCCAAAGATCAGCGTTTCCCGCATTTCTTCGATGCTTTCGCCTGATTTGATCAGGTCAAAGAACCAGTTTCCATCTGCTGTATCGCCGTACATGACGCAACCGACGAGCCTGTCGCCTTCGATCACGAGGCGCTTGTAGACACCCCGGCTTGGGTCGCGGAACACGATGTCTTCGCGGCCGTCGCCTTCGGCAAAATCGCCCGCGCTGAAAAGGTCACAACCCGTGACCTTGAGCTTGGTCGAGAGCGATTTCTGCTTGAAGGCTGCTTGCTTGCCCAAAAGCGTCTGCGCCAGAACCTTTGCCTGATCGTATAGCGGCGCGACGAGGCCGAAGAGCGCTCCATCATGTTCGACGCATTCCCCGACGGCATAGACGTTTTCATCCGAGGTGAGCATCTGATCGTCCACATGGATGCCGCGTCCGACAGCGAGACCTGCCTCTTTGGCCAAGGCAACGCAGGGTCGGATACCCACGGCCATGACCAGCAGATCGCAGGGCAGCTCCATGCCATCGTCGAGCAACAGCGCTTTGACCTTGCCGTTTTCGCCCAGGATTTCTTTCGAATTTGCCGTCAGGCGGATCGCGATGCCTTTGCTTTCGAGCGATTTCTTCAGCAGGTATCCCGCCGCTTCGTCCAGTTGGCGTTCCATCAGGTGGCCCATAATATGAACCACCGTGACATCAACGCCGCGCGCGGCCATGCCTGCAGCTGCCTCCAAGCCCAACAAGCCACCACCGATGACAACACATTTGTTATCGGGACCGAGAGCCATCATTCGTTTGGTGTCTTCAAGATCGCGATAGGCAATCACACCGTTGAGATCATGGCCGGGTAGGGGGATCATGAAGGGATCGGACCCAGTGCCGAGGATAAGCTTGTCGTATGCGACAGGACCCTTTTCCCCCTCGACCACTTTCAAGTCGCGGTCGATCTTCAGGACGCGTTCGCCAAAGCGGCACGTTACGTTGTGATCCGCATAAAAGGCGTCGTCATGGGTGATGATATCGTCATACGTCTTTTCGCCCGAAAGCACTGGAGACAGCATGATCCGATTGTAATTGCCGCGAGGCTCGGCGTTGAAAAGGGTGATGTCGTAGGCATCGGGGGCCGTTTCGACCAGATGTTCAATCACCCGACCAGAGGCCATGCCCGCGCCAATGATTACTAATTTCTGTCTGCTCATTTCTTTCACTCCGCTGCCATCGGCGCAGGGGCCGGGGCTTTGGGTTTGGGTGCTCCACCAGCGGTGGGCGACTTAGGGGCGTTGCCGTGTTCGTATTCCTCGAGGAAATCGAGCACTTCCTGCCGGTAGGCGTAGTAGTCGGCGTGTTCGAGAAGCGCCTTGCGCGTGCGGGGACGGGGGAGATCGACCTTTGTGATCTTGCCGATCGTCGCCTGCGGGCCGTTGGTCATCATCACGACGCGGTCGGCCAGCAGGATCGCCTCGTCCACGTCATGCGTGACGCATATCGCGGTGACCTTGGTGCGGGACCAGACCTCCATCAGCACTTCCTGCAATTCCCAGCGGGTGAGGCTGTCCAGCATGCCGAAAGGCTCGTCGAGAAGCAGCAGTTTGGGCGAGAGAGCGAAAGCGCGTGCGATGCCAACGCGCTGCTTCATGCCGTTGGAAAGGTCGTTGGCGGATTTGTCCATCGCATCAGACAGACCGACGCGTTCGAGGTAGTATTCGACCACGTCCTGCCGCTCGGCCTGGCTGGCATTCGGATAGACCTTGCCGACGCCGATGGCGACGTTCTCTTTTGCGGTCAGCCATGGGAACAGGTTCGGCGACTGGAACACAACGGCGCGTTCTGGATCGGCCCCTTCAACATGGCGACCGTCCAGCTTGATTGCGCCTTTGCTGATCTCGTTCAGACCGGCGGCCATCGTGAGAACGGTGGACTTGCCGCAGCCCGAGTGGCCGATCAGCGAGATGAATTCGCCCTTGTCGATCTTCAGATCGAAATCCTCGACCACTGTCAGCGGACCTTTCGGCGTCGGATAGACCTTGTGCAACTGGCTGAAGTCGAGGAAGCGGTTTTCGATCAGCCCTTTCTGAGCGTCCGCAACGGCCGCGGGCACGCCGTGGATTGGCGTCACGTTCGGGAGCAGCTTGGTGCCTTCGACACGCGCCTCGATGCCGACATCCATGAGGTACTTGGTGACGTCCTTGCGCAAAGCCTTGAACGTCTCGTCGGTGTTCATGGCAATCCGGTCGCGGGGGCGCGGGATGGTGACCTTGAATTCCGCGCCCAGCGTCCCGTCCGGGTTCAGCGCGATGATCCGGTCTGCAAGAATGATCGCCTCATCCACATCGTTGGTGATCAGGACGCAGGTCTTCTTGTCAGATTCCCAGATATGCTCGATCTCATCGGCGAGGTTTGCGCGGGTCAGAGCATCGAGCGCAGACAGCGGTTCATCAAGAAGCAAGACCTCGGGGTTCATTGCCAGGGCTCGTGCCACGTTGACCCGCTGGCGCATCCCGCCGGACAGTTCTGCAGGACGACGCGAGGTGGCATGGCTGAGACCCACCATTTTGACATAATGGTCAATCTTGTCCTGGCGTTCTGCGGCGGACAGTTTCGGGAAGATCGCGTCAACGGCGAGGCCAACGTTTCCGTTCACCGTCAACCACGGCATAAGGGAGTAGCTTTGGAAGATCACGCCACGCTCGGGTCCCGGTTCGGTGACCGGTGCGCCTTTGAACGTGACGCTGCCGGTTGTCGGTGTGTCGAGACCCGCCATCAGGTTGATCAGCGTCGTCTTGCCGGTGCCCGAGAACCCCAAGAGAACAAGAAACTCACCCTCTTGGACATCAAGATCAATCCCTTTCAGGACATCCGTCTTGCCAGTGCCGACGCCATAGCTTTTCGAGACATTTTTGAAGGACAGAATGCTCATCTTCGATCACCGATTGTTCGAGAAAGTGAAGAGCGATTGCAGGGCGTACATCACGCGATCCAGCAAAAAGCCGATGATGCCGATGGTCAGAACCGCAACCATGATCCGGGCGAGGCTGGACGAGGAGCCGTTCTGGAATTCGTCCCAGACGAACTTGCCGAGGCCCGGGTTCTGCGCCAGCATTTCTGCCGCGATGAGCACCATCCAACCCACACCGAGCGACAACCGCAGACCGGTGAAGATGAGAGGCAACGCCGAAGGCAAGACCAGCTTGGTAATTTTGGTCCAGGTGTTCATCTTGAGCACTTTGGAGACGTTGATCAGATCTTTGTCGATCGACGCCACACCCAGCGCCGTGTTGATCAGAGTGGGCCAGAGCGAACAGAGCGTCACCGTCACGGCTGAGATGACAAAGCTCTTTGGCAGCAATTCGTTGTCTGCCGCTGCAAGCGCGGAAACAACCATCGTCACGATGGGCAACCACGCCAGAGGAGAGACCGGTTTGAAGATCTGAATCAGCGGATTCAGCGCCGCATTGGCGGTGGGGGAAAGTCCCGCTGCAATGCCTAGCGGGACGGCAACCACTGTGGCGATAAGGAAGCCGAAGAACACGGTCTGGATAGAGGTCCAGATCTGCTGATAATAGGTCGGAGCACCTGTATAGGCGCGTTCGCGTGGTTCTTGCCCGTTGGCGATCCGGCGTTCGTTCAACTCCGCGACCTTGGCGTCGAATTCGGCCTTCTTGGTCGCTTTGTCCAGCGCGTCTTCGTGAAGATTGACCGCCTCGGACCAGACTTGAGCAGGGCCGGGGACCGCGCCAAGTGACGTTTGAACTTTGGGGGCCAGCGTGGCCCAAAGCATCAGGAAGGCACAGATTGCGAGGATGGGGACAACGAGCAGGCGCCAGATCTCTTTGAACTGGACGGCTGGATTGTCGCCTGCAGCGGCCTTGAGTACGGGCGTCAGCCAACTTAGACCCAGTACCTGGAACCATTTGTCGGCAGCGTTGATGCGGGTGAACAGACGGGCGCGCCGGGCTTCACGGTCGGCGGTGTCTGAGAAATTCGGATCGACGGTTGTCATCGGATCGGGTCCTTTGTCGGAGGGGCTGTGCGTGCTCCTCGCCCCAATCGGGGCTCCTTGGTTGGACAGCCGTCAGGCCGGAGGAGCGCGTGTTGTGCGTTAGCCTTGGATTTCGTTTCCAACGACGACCTGCTCGCCTTTCAGACCAATCGGCAGGCTTTCGAGGTATGCGTTCGGGAAACGGCCGTCGTAAGGGATACCGTCGATGATGTCCTCAGCCGGGGTAGCGGCTTTGTAACCATCGCTGTCCCAGGGGAAATCAGCGGCGTCGGCAAGACCTTCATCCACCAAAGCGCGGGCGGCTTCGAGATAGATTTCCGGCTTGTAGACTGACTTCGCGACCTCATCGTACCAGCTGTCCGGCTTCGGCTCGGCAATCTGGCCCCAGCGGCGCATTTGGGTCAGATACCAGACCGCATCCGAATAGTAGGGGTATGTCGCGTTGTGGCGGAAGAAGACGTTAAAGTCGGGAATGTCGCGTTTGTCGCCTTTTTCGAATTCGAAGAACCCGGTCATCGAGTTGGCGATCACGTCATAGTCTGCGCCGACATATTCTGGACGGCTCAGGGTCTCGACCGCTTCAGGGCGGTTGGCATTGTCATTTTCATCCAGCCACATTGCCGCGCGTATAAGTGCTTTGACGACGGCTTGGGTCGTGTTCGGATTCTCCTCGGCAAATTCAGCCGTGATGCCGAACACCTTTTCCGGGTTGTTCTTCCAGAGCTGATAATCGGTGATCACTGGCACGCCGATTCCCTTGAAGACGGCCTGTTGGTTCCAGGGTTCGCCTACGCAATAGCCGTGGATTGTTCCCGCTTCGAGCGTTGCCGGCATTTGTGGTGGTGGAGTGACGGACAGAAAGACATCGGCGCCGATCTGGCCCGAAATGTTTTCGGGGCTGTAGTACCCCGGCTCCAGGCCACCTGCGGCCAGCCAGTAGCGGAGTTCGTAATTGTGTGTGGAAACCGGGAAGACCATCCCCATGTTGAAGGGCTCGCCGCGGGCCTGAAAGTCTTCAACCACGGGCTTGAGGGCCGACGCGCTGATCGGATGCTGTGGGCGTCCGTCTTCTAACGACGGAATGTGTGGGCGCATCTGCTCCCAGACTTCGTTTGACACGGTGATGCCATTGCCGTTCAGATCCATCGAGAACGGCGTGACGATGTGCGCCTCGGTGCCGTAACCAATTGTTGCCGCCAACGGCTGACCAGCCAGCATATGCGCGCCATCTAGCTGCCCGCCGATGACACCGTCCAGAAGCACTTTCCAGTTTGCCTGCGCTTCGAGCGTGACGAAGAGGCCTTCGTCCAGGAAATAGCCTTGCTCGTAGGCCACCGCCAAGGGGGCCATGTCGGTCAGCTTGATAAAGCCAAATGTCAGTTCGTCTTTTTCCAGTTCAAGCATTTCGGCAAAAGCCGGGCTGACCAGGGCGGTCGACGCGGCGAGGCTCAGGAGGAGGTTTTTCATTGCTTTTCCTTTCGGTGCGCCTGCGAGGGAGGACCGCAGGGCAAAACGCAAAAAAGGCCGTTCACTGCCCGTCGGATTAACCGACGGAGAGCGAGCGACCTTGCTCAAAATTTCCCTGTCATTGGGAGGAATTCGTTTCGGTCCGCCCCGTTGCAGACCGATGAGATGATCATGCCGCAATGCAGCGAACGGGCAAAGAATTTTTGTGAAAACCTGAATGTGGTCAGTCTAGCGTGACAAATTTTGCCTAAAAAAAGGTCAGTCTTTCAGGGAAGGATCAAAAATACGTCCGTCGAAAAACGTGTCCCGCAAAAGTGTGAGGCGACCGCGTGCCGACGCAACCGGGGTTTCCAATCGAATCGATCCCTCGACCTTTTCCGATGCGCCCGGGAAATCGCTGCCTGTCGGTGTGATGTGTCTGCGATGCAGATCGGCGCGAAAGACATGCGCCACGGAGCTGTGATCTACATCATGGGATTTCCCCAATCTGTGCGCGATCCATTTCGCCTGACTGCGCCAAGGGAACGTCGCGGCTCCGGCGTGAAATTCTACAAAATGGTCAACGTGGCGCTGATCTCCGCGGGCTGAGACAGTCATATTGCCGGATAGAGACCGGTCAATGAGCTCGGGCGATACATCGAGATAGTCTTGCCGTGAGAGAAGTTCCGCCGCGGTGGTGCGGCTTTCGTCGCGGCTCAGCCATCGGCCTGCATGCCAGACTGCGCGCATGAGACGTCCCAAGAGGTTTGGTTCCGTTTCCGCCCATTCCGTCCGCACAGCCAGAACCTTTTCCGGGGCAAATTGCCAAATCGCCTTGCCCGGCAACAGCAAGGCGCCTGCACCCTGATCCACCGCGACCGAGCCCCACGGTTCACCAACGCAAAAGGCATCGACGTCACCGGCAGCCAGCGCGTCAGCCATCAACGGGGGCGGCACTGTCTTAATTTCGATCCCATCTGCGCCGAGTGCCGTATGAGCGCACCAATAGCGCAGCAGTTCCACATGCATCGAGAACGGAAACGGCACGCCGAATGTCACAGGCTTCGACCGGACTTTCGCCAGAGCATCGGCCGCGGCGACGGCGTCTGCGAAGTCAAAGCCAAACCCGACATCCCGCAGCGCCTCTTCTATGTCGCGCGAGACACCAATGACGTTGCCGTTTACCGACAGGACCGAAACCGCAGAGAGCGGGGTCGTGACACCCCCCAATCCCATCGCCATGGCGACCGGTATGGGAGACAGCATATGTGCCGCATCCACCCGGCCAAAAGCGAGCATATCGCGTACCGAGGACCAGGATGGTGCTGCGATGAGATCGAGCGAAATCCCTTCGGTTTCGGCAAAGCCCATCTCATGTGCAACAATCAGCGGCGCTGCATCGACGAGCGGGACATAGGCTATGGGGAGGGTGACCGTCTTCATCCCAGAAGTCCCGACGCCGTGACAAGCGCTTCGGCCACATCTGCCACCCGTCGTCCCTGATCCATCGCGGTCTTGCGCAGCAGGGCATAGGCCGCGTCTTCGTCAATGCCCTTGGCTTTCATGACGAGACCCTTGGCACGATCGATCACTTTGCGCTCTTCCAGCGCCCGCCGGGTCTCGGCCAATTCGTTGCGCATCTGGCGCACCATTCTAAAGCGCGCGATGGCCGTATCCATGACAGGTTTGATGCGTTCTGCCGACAAACCGTCAACCACATAGGCAGAGACCCCAGCTTCAATGGCAGTTTGGGCCAAACCACCGGCAGCGCCGGAAACGAACATGGCCACCGGACGCTCCAAAGGACCGGATGCCAAGGTCAGTTCCTCAAGCATGTCGCGTGTCGGGTGGTCTATATCGATCAGGACAATGTCAGGAGCATGCTCTGCGATCTTGCGGGCCAGACCGCTGGTGTTGCCGATCACATGCACATTGCAATCCGCTCCGTCTTTCAACGCGTCAACAATCGCGATGGCCCGATCGCGATCCTCTTCCACAACGACAACAGTGAGTTGGTTAGCCATGGGTTCCGTTTGTATCGCAGGTAAACGGATCACAACCTGTAAGATGGTCTGACCGCTGCAATGCCGCGTTTGGCAGGCCAAGGCTGGGGTGCTGTGCTCAAATCTTAGGCATCAAGTCAGGGAGGCTGTGATTTTTGCTCCGCGTCCAGTCACGGGGGCGTATGCCTGTGGTGCCCAAGACACTGGAGGGCTTTCGCAGGTGAGCCTTTCTCCGAGCGCGATTTTGCGCCAACTCCCAAGACCCACAGCCAGGCCAATGTCGGCGTCTGCGTTGCGCGGGGCCAGGCGCTGGGCGGTCAGGTCCGTTCCGGCCAAGAGAAATGAAGAGGTACTGCGGTTGTATCACCCCCGCGCGCGTCGGCATGTTGACAGCATGCGTCCGGCATGACGCGCGGCGTGCGGTTTGGTTTGGGGGGTGGTGCGTGCGAGCATGCACCCTACAGCACGGCCCTCTGCAATTGACCCGACCCAAGACCTCTGCCACACAAGAGACTGCGTGACAGCCAAGGGGCCCGACTGCGGGCGCGGGATATGAAAGTTATCATCTGCGGAGCGGGTCAGGTCGGGTGGCAGATTGCGCGGCATCTGTCGGGCGAGCGCAATGACGTGACCGTTGTCGACAACAATGCCGATCTGGTGCGGCGAGCAACGGACAGCCTTGATGTACAAGGCATTGCTGGCTTTGCCTCATATCCGGATGTGCTGGATCAGGCGGGTGCGCGGGACGCGGATATGATCATCGCGGCGACCCATTCGGACGAGGTCAATATGGTGACCTGTCAGGTCGCGCATTCGGTGTTCGAGGTGCCCCGCAAGATCGCGCGACTGCGGTCGAAAAGCTATCTGACGGCGATTTATTCGGACCTCTACCGCCGCGATCACATGCCGATCGATGTGGTGATCAGCCCCGAGATGGAGGTGGCGGAGGCCGCGCTGCAGCGTCTCAACGCGCCTGCGGCTTTTGATACGGAAAAGTTCCTGGATGGCGATGCGGCGCTGATGGGCCTGACGATTGACGAGGACTGTCCGATCATCAACACGCCGCTCAAGCAGCTGACGGATCTGTTCTCGACCCTGCGCAGCATCGTTGTGGGAATCCGGCGCGAGGGCACTCTGTTCGCACCGGAGTCCGGGGACCAGATCTTTGCGGGCGATTCTTGTTATGTCATGGCGCATAATGAAGACGTGCGGCGCACGCTCGAGATTTTCGGCAAGACCCATCGCAAGCAGGAGCGTGTGGTGATTGTGGGCGGCGGCAATGTCGGTCTGATGGTCGCCAAAACGCTGGAGAAGCGCGCCGACCGGGTGCGGGTCAAGGTGATCGAACGCAACCGAAAGATCGCGGAACGGGCGGCCGAGGCGCTGGAGCGGACCATTGTGCTCAATGGAGACGGGCTGGATGTGAGCCTGCTGGCGGAGGCCAATATCGAACGCGCGGATGCGGTGCTGTGCGTCACGGATGACGACAAGACCAACATGCTGGCGGCGGTGCGGGCCAAGTCCGAGGGCTGCAGGATGGCGATTGCGCTGATCAATGACCCGACGCTTGAGCCGCTGATGGAGCCGCTGGGGATCGACGCCTATATCAACCCGCGCTCAGTCACGGTGAGTTCGATCCTGCGCCATTTCCGCCACGGCCGGGTGCGCTCGGTGTATTCGATTGGCGATGCCGAGGCGGAGGTGATCGAGGCAGAAGTGCTGTCGACCTCGCCGATGGCGGGCCAGAAGCTGCGAGATATCGACTTTCCGGAAGGTGTGATCGTTGGGGCTGTGCGCAAAGATGGCAAGGTCAAGCGCCCGATCGGCACAATGATCATCGAGGAGGGCGATCAGGTGGTGCTCTTTGCCCTGGCCAAAGATGTGCCGGAGGTCGAACGCCTGCTTCAGGTGTCGATCGACTTCTTCTGATCCGATGGAGTTGCTTTACCGCCTGCCACTGATGTTGCTGCTGACGGGGATCGCGTCGGCGTCGATGATCCTGCCCGCCAGCGTTGCGCTATGGGCTGATGCCCATCAGGATGCGCGGTCGTTCTTCTATTCCGGTCTGGTGGGGCTGATCGTCTGTGCCCTGATCGGATTTGCCTTGGGAAACAGGCCCCACAATCGCAACGCCATCCGGCAACTGCTGTCGCTTCTGGCGAGTTTTATCCTGTTGCCTGCAGTTCTGGCGGTGCCGTTCTACGAATCGGTGCAGACCACATCCTTTCTGAACGCCTATCTCGAAATGGTGTCGAGCCTTTCCACTACCGGACTTCCATTGTTTGAGCCGGAACGCCTGTCGATGGCGGAACATCTGTGGCGGGCGCAGGTGGCGTGGATGGGCGGTTTGCTGATGTGGGTGGCGGCGGCTGCGATTCTGGCGCCGCTGAATCTGGGTGGCTTCGAGGTGACATCGCTGGGTGAGCCCGGTCAGGACGTGATCGCCGGTGCCGCGCGGCGCGACACGGCCAATCCCGCAAGCCGCTTGACGCGCAGTGCCAGTGTTCTGGTGCCAGCCTACATGCTGCTGACATTGGCGCTCTGGGTCTTGCTGCTGGTCACCGGGGACAGGCCCTTTGTGGCGGCGACGCATGCAATGAGTGTCATGTCGACCTCGGGGATCTCTCCGGTTGGCGGCCCCGATGGGGCGACCAGCGGCATCGCGGGCGAAGCGATCATGGCAGTCTTCCTGTTATTCGCCCTGTCCCGAGTGACGTTCTCGCAAGACACAAGCAGCGCGCACAAGGCCGGTCTTTTCTACGATCCAGAGTTTCGACTTGGACTGCTGATCGTGGTGACCGTGCCGACCTTACTTGTTTTGCGCCATTTTGTGGCCGCGCTGGATATTGGCGATCAGAACAATGTGGTGGCAGCCCTGCGCGCCTTTTGGGGTGCGGCTTTTACCGTCTTGTCGTTCCTTACCACCCACGGGTTTGCAAGCGTCGACTGGATTGACGCTCAGGCCTGGTCGGGGCTTGAAACTCCGGGCCTGATCCTGATGGGACTTGCCCTGATCGGCGGCGGCGTGGCCACCACAGCGGGCGGGGTCAAACTTCTGCGTGTTTTTGCCCTGCTGACCAACGGCATGCGTGAGGTGGACCGGCTGGTGCACCCATCCTCGATTGGTCGGTCGGGTCTTGTCTCGCGCCGCACGCGACGGGAGGGCGCGTTCATCGCCTGGGTCTTTTTCATGATCTTTGCGATCACTTTGGCAGCAACCACAGTGGCTTTGGCCGCCTTCAGTATTCCGTTCGAGCAAGCATTGGTGCTGGCAGTGGCCAGCCTGTCAAATTGCGGGCCGCTGGTCGAGGTTGTTGAGGCGGGCCGGTTGACGCTGATCGAGCTTGGTCCGGGGCCGAAGGCCGTTGCGGCTATGGCCATGATTATGGGGCGGCTGGAAATGCTGGCCCTTGTGGTCATTTTGATACCAGATCTCTGGCGAGACTGAGCCATACCCACGCACTTGGCGAAATTCCTTGTTTTTCCACTGGAATTTAACAGAGTGCCAAGACATAGTGACCGCAAATCACGAATGTCGGCGCGACAAAAGCAAGAACAAAGGCAAATTTTATGGCATCTGACAAGCAGAACCTTCAGGACGCATTTTTGAATCACGTCCGCAAGACGAAGGTGCCGGTGACTGTTTTCTTGATCAATGGCGTCAAATTGCAGGGCGTGATCACCTGGTTTGACAACTTCTGTGTGCTCCTGCGCCGGGATGGGCAATCGCAGCTTGTTTACAAGCACGCCATCTCGACGATTATGCCGGCGCAGCCGATCAATCTCTATGACGGCGAAGGCGAAAATTGAAAGAACATAACCCGCATGTGACCCGTGCGTGGGTCCTGCACCCGGACATCACAAGCGACCGACAGCGCCGGGCGGCCGAGCCTGCTTTGGCCGAAGCTGTTGCCTTGGCGGCTGCTTTGCCGGGGCTGGATGTGATCGGCAGCGACGTTGTGCGCCTGCCCAAACCTCAGCCGGGCGCGTTGTTCGGCAGCGGCAAGATCGATGAGCTGGCAGCGCTGTTCAAAGCGCAGGAGGTCGAACTGGTTCTTGTCGATGGACCTGTGACACCGGTTCAGCAGCGTAATCTCGAAAAAGCCTGGGGTGTCAAACTTCTTGATCGAACAGGTTTGATCCTTGAGATCTTCAGCGACCGCGCAGCCACCCGTGAGGGTGTGCTGCAGGTCGAAATGGCCGCGCTCAGCTATCAGAGAACGCGTCTGGTGCGCGCTTGGACCCACCTGGAACGCCAACGCGGCGGGCTGGGATTTGTCGGTGGGCCGGGGGAAACCCAGATCGAGGCCGACCGCCGCGCCATTGACGATCAACTTGTCCGTCTGCGTCGCCAGCTTGACAAGGTGGTCAAGACCCGAGGGTTGCACCGCGCCGCGCGCGCCAAGGTACCGTACCCGATTGTCGCGCTCGTGGGCTATACAAACGCCGGGAAATCCACGCTTTTCAATCGGTTGACCGGGGCCGAAGTGATGGCCAAGGACATGCTCTTTGCCACACTTGATCCCACCATGCGGGCCGTGCGTCTTCCGGAGGGGCCAGAGGTCATCCTGTCAGATACGGTGGGCTTTATCAGTGATCTGCCGACCGAACTGGTCGCGGCCTTCCGCGCCACGCTGGAAGAGGTGCTTGCGGCGGATCTGATCCTGCATGTGCGCGATATCAGTCATTCCGCGACGGAAGAACAGGCGCAGGATGTGCGCGACATTCTGAACTCGCTTGGCGTGACCGACACCACGCCACTGCTGGAGGTCTGGAACAAGATCGACTCGATGGATGCTGACGAGCGCGACGCGGCTCAGGCCCGGGCAGACCGGGATGATGCCGTGTTCGCGACATCGGCTCTGACCGGTGACGGGCTTGATCCATTGCTTGAGGCGGTCAATCGTCTTCTTGAAGGTGAACGACGCACAGAAACGCTGCATCTGGGGTTTGACGAGGGCCGCAAGCGCGCCTGGCTCTTTGACAAAGCACTGGTCGAAAACGAGACGCAGAACGAGACAGGCTATACGCTTCATGTCCGTTGGTCCGCTAAAGATGCACGTCAATTCAAGACACTCTGACGTTTCGACAGCTATGATCTTCTTTGTTTGACAAATATCCCGGGGGAGTCGCCCGCAAGGGCGACGGGGGCAGAGCCCCCATGGTGCACCGTGCCAAATCGGCGCTGATCCTATCGGCCTTGCGACGTCCTACTCGCGTACCAGCCGCGTCACACCCACGGAGGCTGCACGCGCCAGATCTGCGTCGAGTGACATAGGAATATATTCCCCACGCCGCCAAAGGGTGCCAAGGTCATCGTAATGCCGCGACAGGAAATGCCCGGATTGTCCGGTTGATAGAATGAACACCGAACTGTCGGGATCGGCAAAGTCGTAGACCCCGCGATACGCGGCACCGTGGACGTTGAGGAACGGGTTTGCGCCTTCTCCCGGCCCACGCCCCCGCATAAGAGTGTGATCGCCCCCGGACGTGCTTTGCCGGATATTCACGAAATACCTCAGGATCGGCACCTCACCCAGAACCGGGTGATCGTGGGTGGCCTGATGTGCATCGCCCCAGCGGAGCGACTCCAGCGATGTGCCCCAGGTCTCGGAAATCCAGACCAGCGCATCGTCAAGCGCAAGGCGCGCGATGTCGGTGCAGCTTTCCTCGATCGCTGACCGGATAACGTCACACCAGGCGCTGGCACCGTCCACATCGCGATAGACACGTTCGATGAAGAGCGGCTCTACACGTTTGAACTCTGACGCGAGCGGGCCCAGGTCATCGCGGATCAGGCGTTCCTGCAATGCGCGCAGCCAGGCTGAATAGATCAGCGGTTCTGGCAAATGCTCGTTCATTTCGCCGTTCCAATTGGCGAGCAGGTCCAGTGCGCGCTGTCGCAGCCGTTCCGGCGTGCCTTCGGGCGCGGCTTCACCGGTAAACCAGAGGTCCGCGCCAATCAAAGGCAGCAAAGCCCGTGCGGTGATCGAGACAGTGTCTAGCTGGGCTTCGATGAAACTGTCGCGTGTGTGCACTTCGCGGCCTTGCATCAGGCCTTGCCAGCGCATCACCCTTTGGCTGTCTCCCCAGTCGAAACTGACATGCAGCGGAAACGGGCGGTCGACGATCTTGTTGTTGGTGTTGCCGACGATGCCGCCTGTCGGGTTGAGAAAGACCGGGTTTGATTCGTCGGGAAACACGCCCTGCCATCGGTTTTCAGGTCGCCATCCGAGGCTTGGCAGACGGCCCTGGCTTTGATGTGCGGCGTCGCGTCGGGGCATCGCACCGATCAGTTTCATTGCGATACTGTCACCGTCGATGACGGTCAGGTTTTGTGACGGGGCGACAAAGGCCTTGGAGGCTTCCAGAGCGTCCTCGACGGATTGGGCATACATCAAGGCGATGGCGGCCGACATCGAGGTGTCGCGCGGGCTGAGCGCGGTCCAGCTGAGCGCGGTCACGTGGCCGGGCGGTGTGATCGCACCAAGGTCGAACTGGGTGGCGGGCAGAACCGGACCATTGTCGGTCCAGCGTAGCGTCAGCGTGACGGGGGCCGTGTCCTTGATTTCGATGATCGAGCGACGGGTGATGAAATCCTTGTATCCGTCCGGCGTGCGGTATTGTTCGCGATTGTCGGGATTCAGCTCCTCAATGAAGATATCCTGATCGTCGAGATAGGACGAGGTAAGCCCCCAGGCGATGGAATCGGAGCGGCCTGCCATGACAGCTGGAATGCCCGGAATGGTCGCGCCGATGACGCCTCCGGAAGACAGTTGTAGGCGCGCCAGATACCAAGTCGCAGGCGCTGTGAACTGAAGGTGCGGGTCATTGGCCATCAGTGTGGACCCGGTGGCCGAACGGGTTTCATCAGCGGCCCAGGCGTTCGAGGCTCCGGCCAAGCCGCGCGGGGCCACGGGCCAGAAGAGGGGATCGGGACCGCTTTGCGCAAACTGGGTGCCGGCGGACAGATCGGGCACCAGCTGCGCGTATTCGGGCAGAGCCGCCACTCCGGCCCCCGGGATGTCGGGCAGGATGTCGGCCAGCCGGTTTGCGTCTGGCAGCAGCAGCGATGTACGGGCGCGCAGAACCTCTTCGCGCAAGTGGCTGGAGAGTTGCAGCGCCATCAGTTTGATCAGCGCCAGCGAGTCTGCCGGTTGCCAAGGTGCCAAGGGGGCGTTGAAGACAAAGAACTCGGGCGCGCCCCGGCCAAGGCTGTCCCGGTTGATCTCATCGATCCGGGAATTCACTCCGGCCGCATAGGCATCCAGCGCGTCCCGGGTACGGGCGTCCTGAACTTGTACGGATTGAACCGCACGCGGGTAAATATCGAGGCGCCGCAACAATTTGTCGGTTTCCACGGTACGCGGGCCGAAGAGTTCCGACAGTCTTCCTTGCGCTGTGCGCCGCATGAGCGTCATCTGCCAAAGCCGGTCCTGCGCATGGGCATATCCCAAGGCGTAGAAGGCATCGCGATCGGACATCGCAAAGATATGCGGCACACCGGAATTGTCGCGCAGAATCTCGACATCGGCAGTCAGGCCTGACACCGGCACGACATTGTCATAGTTGGGGAGTGATCTCGAGGCGAGGTAATAGACGCTTATGACGCCGATGGTGGCCAGAACCAGACCGGCTGTCGTGAGCCAAACCAAAGCTCTGAAGATCAACACCACGCGTCAGTTACCTTTCAAAAGGGACCCGGGACCGCCATTTCAGCCGCACTTGGGTACGCCGGATGCCCTACCGAACACGCAAGCCCTTGCCAAGGGGGCGGTGCAGCGTCAGGTAAAGGCAGCAGAATTTTACCGCATAAGAGAGGGAGCACGCGGCATGGCAAAAGTGGCATTCTTGGGATTGGGGGTCATGGGCTACCCGATGGCGGGGCATCTGGTCAAAGCCGGGCATGACGTGACCGTTTTTAACCGGACAGCCTCAAAAGCCGAGGCCTGGGTCAAGGAGCATGGTGGTGCCCATGCGGCAACCCCGCGCGAGGCTGCGGCGGGGTGTGACTTTGTGATGTCCTGCGTCGGCAACGACGATGATCTGCGCAGCGTGTGTCTTGGCGATGATGGTGCTTTTGCGGGCATGGTTGAAGGCAGCATCTTTGTCGATCACACCACGGTGTCTGCCAAGGTCACGCGCGAGCTTTACGAAACGGGCGCAGAACGTGGCATTTCGTTTGTCGACGCGCCCATTTCGGGTGGGCAGGCCGGAGCCGAAAATGGTGTGCTGTCGGTGATGTGCGGCGGCGACGCGGCGACCTATGCCAAGGCCGAACCCGTGATCGACGCCTATGCCCGCATTTGCCGTCGCATCGGCGAGAGCGGCGCCGGGCAGATGACCAAGATGTGCAATCAGATCGCCATTGCGGGTCTCGTACAGGGCCTGAGCGAGGCGCTGCATTTTGCCGAGAAAGCCGGGCTTGATGGTCGCGCGGTGGTCGAGGTTATCAGCCAGGGGGCCGCCGGGTCTTGGCAGATGTCGAACCGTTACGAGACCATGATCGACGATGAATTCAATCACGGTTTTGCCGTTGACTGGATGCGCAAGGATCTTGGGATTTGTCTCGACACGGCGAATGAGGTCGGCGCGTCCCTGCCGGTGACGGCGCTGGTCGATCAGTTCTACAAGGATGTTCAGAAGCTGGGCGGCGGGCGATGGGATACGTCGAGCCTGATCAAGCGCCTGCGCGCGATGGGGTGATCCGCGCCGGTGGATGCGTCGACGCATCCACCGTTTCCGTTGACGGAAACGTTTCAGGGCGAGCTTGAGCCATTCGACGCGTGGGCTTAGCCAAAGGCCCAAGCTTTACGACACGAGGCTTATTTGCCCGGGTGCCATGTCAACGGTGACGGGAACTGTACGTTTCCGCTTTCTGGGTGCAATGCGCGCCAGCCTTGTGTCATGGCAATGGACTTATTCGGTGTCCGTCGCCCGCAGGGACAGGATCGCGATGATGCCGATGACGCAAAGACCAACGACGGCGATATTCAGCGGTCCGGTGTTGGCCACAATCACGCCGATCAGCGCCCAGATCACGGTAATGCCGTATTCCGGCGCGCGATGTAGCCGGTATTGCGCGACCAGAGCCAGGACCAATCCGAGCGACAGAGCGACAATCGCGGACCACGTGCTGCTCAACAGGCCGTATCCGCCCAAGAGCAATCCGATGGACACGGACGAGGCGGCGGTGAGCCATCCGGCATAGATTGCCACTGGCGCCTGTTGAAGCCAGCGGTCGGTGTCCCCAACGCGGAAGAGGCTGAGCAGTGCCGAAGCGAGCATGGCGAGGATCAGCACGGTCGCAACGACGGGCGACAGGTTTGCCACCGGCAACCATGTGGCCCCGATGGCGAGGCTCACCACCAGAGGCGGGCGCATCGCTGCCCAATCCGGATCGTCGCTGCGTTTGAGCAATCCGAACGCCGCTCCTGCGATGAGCCACAGGTAGATCAGCCCCCAGATCGAGAAGGCATAACCTGCTGGTTGCACGGGCGGGTCGTTCTGTGGCACCGGGAATTGGTCCGGCTCAAATCCGTTGAAGCCTTGCGTGTATAGTGGCGAGGCCGCGAACACGACCGCTGCCAAAAGTACCAGCGCTGCCCAGACCCGTGTCATCACTATGCCATTTCTCCATCTGCCGTGATGCGGGTCTTGCCGCCCAGCCACGGATGCAGCGCCTCGGGCAATGTGACCGAACCATCCGCTTCCTGACCGTTTTCGAGCACGGCAATCAGGCAACGCCCTACAGCGAGCCCGGAGCCGTTCAACGTGTGGACAAACCCTGGTTTGCCACCTTCAGACGGCTTGAACCGCGCGTTCATGCGGCGGGCCTGAAAATCACCGCAGACCGAGACTGAGCTGATCTCGCGGTAGGTGTTCTGGCCGGGCAGCCAAACCTCGATGTCATGGGTGCGGCGCGCACCAAAGCCCATATCGCCCGTACAGAGCACCACGGTCCGATACGGCAGACCAAGCTTTTCGAGGATACCCTGCGCGCAGCCAGTCATGCGGTCCAGCTCTTCGCGGCTTTTGTCAGGATGGGTGATCGACACCATTTCGACTTTTTCGAATTGGTGCTGACGCAGCATACCGGCGGTGTCGCGCCCGGCGCTGCCAGCCTCGGACCGGAAGCACTGGGTATGCGCAACATAGCGACGGGGCAGGTAGTCTTCGTCCACGGTCACGCCATTGACGATATTGGTCAGGGTCACCTCGGCGGTCGGAACCAGCCACCACCCATTGGTGGTCTGGTAGCTGTCCTCGCCGAATTTCGGCAGCTGGCCGGTGCCGTACATCATGTCGTCGCGGACAAGGACCGGGGTCCATGTCTCGGTCAGGCCGTTTTCTGAGATATGCGTGTCCAGCATGAATTGCGCCAAAGCCCGATGTACCCGTGCCACGGCACCCGACATCACGACAAAGCGCGACCCCGACAGCTTGGCAGCGGTTTCAAAATCCATTCCGGGACCAACGCCGGTGATTTCGAAATGTTCCTTGGGCTGAAATTCAAAGCTGCGCGGCGTGCCCCAGCGATGGATTTCCACGTTGTCGGCCTCGTCCGCGCCCTCGGGAACATCGTCGAACGGCAGGTTCGGCAGGCCCATCAAAAGGGTCTGCAACGTGTCGTCCAGTTCTTTGGCCCGGGCCTGCATCTCGGCAACAGCGGCTTTCTTTGCGGACACCTCATCGCGCAGACGGGCGAATTCTGCCTCGTCGCCCGAAGCTTTGGCTTTGCCGATTTCCTTGGCGGCCTTGTTCTGATCCGCCTGAGCGGTTTCAGCTTCGAGGATGGCGGCGCGGCGGGCTTCGTCGATGCGCAACACTTCGGACGAGACCGGTTCCAATCCACGGCGCGACAGCGCGGCGTCGAACGCAGCGGGGTTCTCGCGGATGGCTCGGATGTCATGCATGGGTCTTGTCCTTCTGACTCGCAACAGTGATGAGCGGCGTTATGCACCGGAATGCGGGGCTTTGGTAGGGGGTCAGCGCTGCGTCAGACGCGACACCGGAACCGCAAGTGCTCCGTCGCGCCCCATAGCGCTGATCACACCGGCGACAGCCCAGCCTTCACCGGTTCTTGCCACAACAGGCCCACCTGAGTTCCCGGCCGTAACAGGGCAGTTCAGACGCAGGATGGCAGAGCTGACATTGCCTGCACACTCAAAGGCCGCGCCCAGCATGTGCGGACGACGGGTTGAATAGCCAAGAATGCCAAATACTGTCGCTGGATCGGATGACACAAGGGGCAGGGGCGCAATTTCGGACGGACGCTCCAGAGTGAGGAGCGCGACATCAAAGCGGATGTCCAATTGTCCCTCGTTATAGGCGCGAGGATGCACCCAAAGAGACTTGCCTGCGATGCTGTCCGCCGCTGTGCCGCGCAGCCATCCGGCGACAAAGGTAAAGTCTTCCGGCAAGGGGCCAAGCCCATCTGTCCCGGCCACGCAATGGGCTGCCGTCAGAACTTTGTCCGGCGCGATCAAGGTGCCTGAGCACATCTCGCGTTTGCGATATCCCGCTGCGTTGACGCGTCCGACCGCCTGCCACGCCGCGTGGTCCTTTGCCGGCAAGAGCGGGAGACCCTGAGCGGCTGCCGTGGTCGCAAGGCAAAGAAGAAGACCGAGTAGACTGCGCATGCCCTTCATCTAACGCGAAAAACCTGCTCTACCACAAGTCGCTGGATGGACCGCGCGTGAATTCCTGCCAAAGATGGCCAAGGCTTTCGTCGCCTTACGTCGCATCTGTCACAGGGCTTCGAACCTGCCTTGCAAAGCAGGACATGGCAACATAGGTTCCGCCCAAATTTGCGACCAGACAACGCGGGGGTGTGCCCCGCCATCTTCAAGGAGCACGCCCATGGAAGGCAACGCCATTGCCCAGTTCGTCCCGCTTATCCTGATCTTTGCGATCATGTATTTCCTGCTGATCCGTCCGCAGCAGAAAAAGATGAAAGAGCATCAGAAAATGGTTGAAGGCCTGCGCCGCGGGGACGTTGTCGTCACTCAGGGCGGCCTGATCGGAAAAGTCGTAAAGGTTAAGGAAAACAACGAACTGGACGTCGAAGTTGCCGATGGCGTCAAGGTGCGTGTGGTGCAGAACACCATCGCTCAGGTTGTGTCCAAGACCGAACCCGCCAACACCTGATCCCGTTCCCCACCCGCATCGGACCGTTCTCTCATGCTTCAGATCGATCTCTGGAAGCGCCTTCTGATCTGGATCACCGTTGCGGTGGGACTGGTTCTTGCGCTGCCCAATCTGTTTTATCCCCGCGTCGAGCAGCACAATGATGCGGTTGCCGCAATCGAGCTGTCGGGAGAGTCTCCTGAGCTTCTGGATCAGGCATCCGGTTGGCCATCATTTCTGCCCTCGGGTCTGGTGAATCTTGGCCTCGACCTGCGGGGAGGTGCGCATCTGCTGGCCGAAGTTCAGGTGCAAGACGTTTATGCGTCTCGTCTCGAAGCTTTGTGGCCCGAAGTCCGGGATGTGCTGCGGCAAGAGCGGGATACTGTTGGCACAATCCGCCTCCAGCCTTCAAATCCTGACGAATTGCGGGTCCGGATTTCGCAGCCCGAGGGCATGGAGCGCGCATTGGAGCTTGTACGCGGGCTGGCGCAACCTGTCGTGTCGTTGACAGGCGCAATGAGCGACGATCTGAACGTTGTTGCGGATGGGGCGGATGTCGTCGTGACCCTGTCAGAGGCGGAGCAGCTGGCCACCGATGAACGCACGATGCAGCAAAGTCTCGAAATCATCCGTCGTCGTATCGACGAAGTCGGCACGCGTGAGCCGACGATCCAACGGCAGGGCACGGATCGGATTTTGATTCAAGTGCCGGGCATCGGGTCAGCAGCAGAATTGAAAGAGATCATCGGCACAACGGCGCAGCTGACATTCCAACCCGTTGTTGGCCGCAGTGATGATGCCAATGCATCAGCCGGGGTCGGCAACGAAGTGCTGCCATCGCTTGATGAGAATGGCGTGTTCTACATCCTGGAACAGGCGCCGGTCGTCACTGGCGAAGAGCTTGTCGACGCTCAGCCCGCGTTCGACCAGAACGGGCGTCCGGCGGTCAATTTCCGCTTCAACCCGACGGGCGCGCGGAAATTTGGTGACTACACCGCTGCCAATATCGGCAATCCATTCGCCATCGTGCTCGACGAAGAGGTGATCAGCGCACCGGTGATCCAGAGCCATATCCCTGGCGGATCGGGCATTATCACCGGCAATTTCAGCGTCGAGGAAAGTACACAATTGGCCGTTCTTCTGCGGGCCGGGGCGCTTCCGGCCGGGTTGGAATTTCTAGAAGAACGCACGATTGGTCCCGAGCTTGGACAGGACAGCATCGATGCGGGGCGCATTGCCACCCTGGTGGCATTCGCAGCCGTTCTGGTTTTCATGACGCTCAGCTACGGACTTTTCGGTGTTTTTGCCAATACCGCCCTGGTCATCAACATTGCTTTGATCTTCGGACTGTTGAGCGCGATTGGTGCGACGCTGACGCTGCCCGGTATTGCGGGTATCGTTCTAACCGTTGGTATGGCGGTAGATGCCAATGTGCTGATCTTTGAGCGCATCCGCGAAGAACTGAAAACGGCCAAAGGCCCGGCGCGCGCGATCGAACTGGGCTATGAAAAGGCTCTTTCGGCCATTCTGGACGCCAACATCACCACATTCATCACGGCTGTGATCCTGTTTGTCATGGGGTCGGGTCCGGTGCGCGGCTTTGCGATTACGCTGGGCCTCGGCATCCTGACTTCGGTGTTCACCGCCATTTTTGTCACCCGGCTTCTTATCGTGATGTGGTTCGAACGCCGTCGCCCAAAGACGATTGAGGTCTGATATGCGCTTGCGACTGGTCAAAAAGAACACAAATTTCGACTTCTTTGGTAAGTGGAAGCTCTGGTTGGGCATCTCTGCCGTTTTGGTCGTGCTGGCCTTTGGGTCTTTCCTTCTTCAAGGCCTCAACTACGGCATCGACTTCCGCGGTGGCACGACAATCCGGACGGAAAGCACACAGCCCGTAGATGTTGGAGAGTACCGCGATGCCATTGGCGCACTCGGGCTGGGCGACATCTCGATCTCGGAAGTCTTTGATCCAACATTTGGGCCCGAGCAGAACGTGGCAATGGTCCGCATTCAGGCGCAGGACGGCGAAGAGGCCGTCAGTGTCGCCGTGATTGAACAGGTCGAATCCGCCTTGGCTGAAGTTGTGCCGGATATCAAATTCGTGTCGGTGGAATCGGTGGGGCCGAAAGTGTCCGGCGAATTGATCCAGACCGCTGCAATTGCGGTGGTCCTCGCCATCGGGGCGGTGCTTATCTACATCTCGCTGCGCTTTGAATGGCAATTCGCGCTTGGTGCGGTTGCAGCGCTGTTACACGACGTCATTTTGACAATTGGCATCTTCTCAGAACTTCAGATCAAGTTCGACCTCGCCATCATCGCTGCGCTTCTGACCATTGTGGGCTATTCCTTGAACGACACTGTGGTTGTCTTTGATCGGGTCAGAGAGAACCTGGTCAAATACAAGAAAAAGGACCTCAAGGAGGTTCTCAACCTGTCGATCAACGAAACTCTCAGCCGGACGTTTATGACCTCGGCCACAACCTTGCTGGCGCTTATTGCCCTGTTTGTGCTGGGCGGCGATGTGATCCGTGGCTTTGTGTTTGCCATGATCTGGGGTGTGATTGTCGGTACGTATTCTTCGATCTTCGTGGCGTCTGCGATCCTGCTCTGGCTCGGTGTCAAACGTGACTGGACCAAACCAACGGACACCACAGGCAACCAGTTTGCCAATGTGGATGCTTGATGGGCTTCAGACCGCCCTGGCGACGCCGGGGCTGGTCTGGCTGATCCTGATCACAATCATCGCAGGTGTGGTGTACGGCTTTGCCGGATTTGGTGCCGCGCTGATCTACATGCCGGTTGCGGTCATCTTTCTGACACCGGTCATGGCGATTGCGTCGTTTTCTGTTTCGGCCATCTCGTCTGTGGTCACAGTTTTCCCCAAGGCGGTTCCATTGGTGAACCGCAAGGCCGTGACGATCCTGATTGTGTCGGCATCACTCGCGGCCTCTCTGGGTATCTGGGTTCTGCGGATCACGGATGTAACGATTATCCGCTGGGCGGTTGTTGTGTTCTGTGCTGTGACGCTCGCCGCGCTGGTTGCGGGTTGGCGTTATGCGGTTGAGCCCAGCACGCGGACGCGTGTTATCATCGGTGGCGCCGCAGGGTTCGTCGGCGGCTTGAGTGGGTTGATGGGGCCGATCATGGTGCTGTTTCAATTGGCTGGACGAGACAGCATCTCAACGACACGGGCCACAACGGTTGTCTTCCTTACCGTCACCAGCCTTCTGATGTTGCCCCTTATGGCGGCGCAGGGTGTGTTGACGGCGCAGGCTGTGGCGTTAGGTGCCGTTCTGTTGGTGCCCTATGGCGTGGGTGCGCTGATTGGCCAGGCGATGTTTCTTCCCGACCGCGAGCGGTTTTATCGCGTTGTGGCCTATGCAATTATCGGGCTTGCGACGCTGGCGGGCGTGCCGCTCTGGGACAGATTGTAACAGGAGGGTTTGAGATGCGTTTGAACGAAGTTGTCTACACCGATGCCCAACCCGTTGAGGGATATGGACCGGATTTTTTCCGCATCGGTGGGACAAAACATGCGGCGCCTCTTGTCACTGGACAGGCCGGAACGCGTTCTTGGGGCGGATATGAGGATGCCGACACGCTTTTGTCTTTCGTAGGTGAGGTGGATGTGTTGTTCGTCGGTACGGGCAAGGACATCACGCATCTTCCTGCTGCTTTGCAAAACAGACTTGAGGCCGAAGGGCTTGGGGTTGAGGTGATGAGCTCGCCTGCGGCCTGCCGCACCTACAACGTTCTTTTGTCCGAAGGACGCCGTGTGGCGTTGGCGTTGTTGCCTGTGGGCGCGGCCGATTGATGCGTCGTCGCATCATGGCTTTGCGTTGACGGAAAGCCTTTCATCCAGAATGTACTCTTTCCACACAGCAACTCGCGACACTTTCGCGCTTTTTCCCGGATCGGGCTTGGTCTAAGCCGGTGCCATGATTTTGTCTGTGCGCGATCTTGCTGTTACACGTGGCGGCCTTGCGATCCTAGAAGGTGTGTCTTTTGACCTCGCTGCGGGCGAGGCGCTTGTACTGCGCGGGCCCAACGGCATCGGCAAGACAACCCTGTTGCGCAGTGTGGCGGGGTTGCAGCCGCCCGAGCAGGGCACAGTGACCGGTGCCGAAGATCAGATCGCCTACGCTGGTCATTCCGACGGTCTGAAAGCCATGCTCAGCGTCACCGAAAACCTGCGCTTCTGGGCTTCGGTTTTCGGTCTGACCGACATAGAATCGGCACTGGTGGCATTTGACCTGACGGAACTGCGCAGCCGGATGGCTGGGGCGCTGTCAGCCGGCCAGAAACGTCGCCTCGGACTGGCGCGGCTCATGGTCACCGGACGCCCGATCTGGGTGTTGGATGAACCCACCGTGTCGCTGGATGCAGCGTCCGTTGCCTTGTTCGCCGAAGCCGTCCGCACGCATCTCCAGCAAGGCGGCAGCGCGTTGATGGCCACCCATATTGACCTCGGGCTGGAAGAGGCGCGGGTCCTAGACCTGACGCCATTCAAAGCCGCGCCTCGCGCACGACAGATGGATGAGGCGTTTCTGTGAGAGCTTTGCTGATCCGGGACCTTATGCTTGCGATCCGCGCGGGCGGGGGCTTTGGCCTGGGACTCGCGTTCTTTCTGATCGTGACCGTGCTGGTGCCCTTCGGTGTCGGGCCGCAGACCGAGCTTTTGTCACGCATCGCACCGGGCATCCTTTGGATCGGTGCGCTTCTGGCGTGCCTTTTGTCGCTCGACCGCATTCTTGCGCTCGACTGGGAGGATGGCTCGCTCGATCTGCTCGCCACCGCGCCGCTGCCGATGGAGGGGATTGTCACGATCAAGGCACTGGCGCATTGGATCACCACTGGTCTGCCGTTGGTGCTGGCGGCGCCTGTGCTTGGCGTTCTGCTCAGCCTGCCGATTCCCGCCTACCAATGGGTTGTCATTAGCCTTGCGGTCGGCACGCCCGCGCTCAGCGTGATCGGCACGTTCGGGGCTGCACTGACCGTCGGGATTAAGCGCGGTGGATTGCTCATGTCGCTATTGGTCTTGCCGCTTTATGTGCCAACTCTGATTTTTGGCGCAGAGGTGGCGCGGCGTGGGGCGGAGGGGCTTACAGTCCAGTCGCCTCTGCTGCTTTTGGCTGGGATCAGCTTTGGCGTCATGGCCCTTCTTCCCTTTGCCAGCGCAGCTGTCTTGCGGATCAACCTGCGATAACGCGTCCCATGCGGTTTTTTGAATTGAAGGCGGCTCAAAAACCGCCTACCTGAGTTTCATGTCTTTGTGGGAATACGCAAATCCGGTCAAATTCATCCGCACCACCGACAAGGTGTTGCCGTGGGTATGGACATTGGCTGGGCTGTGTTTGGTCTCGGGCCTCGTCTGGGGTTTTTTCTTCACGCCCAATGACTTCCGTCAAGGCTCGACCGTCAAGATTATTTATATTCATGTGCCGTCGGCCTTGATGGCGATCAACGCATGGCTGATGATGCTGGTCGCCTCGCTGATCTGGATCGTTCGGCGTCACCATGTGTCTGCACTGGCCGCCCGTGCGGCGGCCCCGGTAGGGGCGGCGATGACTGTGATCGCTTTGGCAACGGGTGCTTTTTGGGGCCAACCCATGTGGGGCACTTGGTGGGCCTGGGATCCGCGCCTGACTTCGTTCCTGATCCTGTTCCTTTTCTATCTCGGCTATATGGCTCTTTGGGAAGCGATCGAAGACGATGACACGGCGGCGGATCTGACATCTATCCTGTGCTTGGTCGGGTCGGTCTTTGCGATCCTCAGCCGATATGCGGTGAATTTCTGGAACCAAGGTCTGCATCAGGGCGCGACTCTCAGCCTCGACAAGGAAGAGAATATCTCGGACGTTTTCTGGTTTCCGTTGCTGGTCTGTATTGCTGGCTTCGTTCTGCTGTTCATCGCGCTGGTTTTCCTGCGCACCCAGACCGAAATCCGCGCCCGCCGCACACGAGCGCTTTTGGCGCGGGAGGGGCAAGCATGATGCCCGATCTTGGAAAATACGCCTTTGCGGTGCTCAGTTCGTATGGCGTGACGATTGTGCTGCTGTCTGTCATCGTACTGGCAAGCGTTCGGCGTGCGCGCAAGGTTCGCGCTGCCTTGGACGAGATTGAAAACAGGCGGGGCAAGTGATGGCAAAAATTTCTCCGTTGATGGTCCTGCCACCGGTGATTTTTGCGGCTTTCGCCGTTCTGGCCTATGTCGGCATGTTCCGAGAAGATCCACAGGGCCTGCCGTCGACACGTATTGGTCAACCCGCACCGCCGATCACCGAAGTGCCGCTGACGGGCTATCCCGCGTTTACACCCGAAATGCTCACCTCTGGAGAGGTCACGCTTGTGAATTTCTGGGCCAGCTGGTGTCCGCCGTGCCGTGTGGAGCACCCGAAATTGCTCGAGATGCAAGCCGACGGTATGCAGATCATCGGTGTCAACATTCGCGATCAAGAGGCGAATGCCAGCAGATATCTTGAAGAGGACGGCAACCCTTTTGTGGCGGTGCCCTTCGATCCGGCAGGACGCACGTCTATCGACTGGGGTGTGACAGCACCGCCCGAGACATTTATCGTCGATGGAGATGGAACTGTATTGTTCCGATTTGCAGGGCCGCTTGCAGGATCAGACTACGAACAGCGCTTTGTACCGGCGCTGGATGCAGCGCTGGCCGAGTAATTTCTTTAAGGAACAAGGGCTGTCCCGGTGTCCGGGATTCCCGCAAACACGCTTGCTCCTGCGATCAACAGCAGGGCAGCGGTTTGAATGATCGTCAAAAGCTTCATGGTCCAACTCGCTCGTGTCTGTGCCTCTCTGTCCGGTAAGTGGGACATTCGTGTGCAATTTGTAGGGTGCAAGCTGTCGCATGCGACAACTTGCACCAAATTTGAATATCTTTTTCATATTTTGGGCGGAATGTCGCGCTGAGCGCTGTCTTTCCGAGCAGATTAAGCAAATCTTTGACGCGAACGACTCCGAGGTGTCGGCAGCCGTCTAAACGAAAACAGGCGAGCCGAGGCCCGCCTGTTTCTTGTGTCCTGGTGTGTCTGTCGAAGGACAGACCGGAGTGATTACTCAGCCGCCACCGCATCGCGGCTTGCGAGGTTACGCAGCACGTAATGCAGGACGCCACCGTTTTCGATGTATTCGATCTCGATCCCGGTATCGATCCGGCACTTGAGCGTGATCTCTTTCTCGGTGCCGTCCGCATAGGTGATTGTGCAGGGCACTTCGGCCAGCGGCGTGATCGTGTCGAGACCGTGAATGGCGACGGTTTCCTCACCGGTCAGGTTCAGCGATTTGCGGGTGTCGCCACCGGTGAACTCGAACGGGATCACACCCATTCCAACGAGGTTGGAGCGGTGAATGCGCTCGAAGCTTTCCGCAATCACGGCCTTGACGCCCAACAGCGCCGTGCCTTTGGCCGCCCAATCACGGGACGAGCCTGCACCGTATTGTTCGCCGCCGAAGATCACCAGCGGTGTGCCCTCTTCCTGATAGGCCATCGCCGCGTCGAAGATCGACATCTGTTCACCGTTCGGACCCTTGGTGTAGCCACCCTCGACGCCATCGAGCATCTCGTTCTTGATGCGGATGTTGGCAAAGGTGCCACGCATCATGATCTCGTGGTTGCCACGGCGCGAGCCGTAGGAGTTGAACTCCCGCACCGGAACCTGCCGCTCGATCAGGTACTGACCTGCAGGCGTGCTTTCCTTGAACGAACCGGCGGGGCTGATGTGGTCGGTGGTGATCATGTCGCCCAGAAGCGCCAGAACCTTGGCGCCTTCGATGTTCTCGATCTTCTTCGTCTCCATCGTGATGCCCTGGAAATAGGGTGGGTTCTGTACGTAGGTCGACGTGGGCGGCCAATCATAGGTCTTGGCATCGGTGGTTTCCACGCCCTGCCATTTCTCGTCGCCCTTGAAGACGTCCGCGTATTTCGACTGGAACGCGTCGCGGGTCACGGTCTGTTCGACCAGATCGGCAACCTCTTTCGCGGTCGGCCAGATATCCTTGAGATAGACATCATTGCCGTCCTGATCCTGACCCAGCGGTTCCTTGGCGATGTCCACGTTCATGTCACCGACCAACGCATAAGCCACCACGAGGGGCGGAGATGCGAGGTAGTTGGCGCGCACGTCCGGCGAAATCCGGCCTTCGAAGTTGCGGTTGCCGGACAAGACGGATGTCGCGATCAGATCATTGTCGTTGATGCACTTGCTGATCTCTTCCGCCAGCGGGCCCGAGTTGCCGATACAGGTGGTGCAGCCGTAGCCGACAAGGTTGAAGCCGATGGCGTCGAGGTCTTCCTGAAGGTTTGCAGCTTCAAGATACGCGGACACGACCTGTGAGCCGGGGGCGAGCGATGTCTTGACCCAAGGCTTGCGGGTCAGGCCCTTTTCGCGCGCTTTGCGGGCCACAAGGCCAGCGCCGATCATCACATACGGGTTCGAGGTGTTCGTGCAGGATGTGATCGACGCGATGACAACCGAGCCGTCATGGAGCTGGTAATGCCCGTCCTCTGTCGCGACATAGCCCCGCTTGTGGTGGCCTTCGTCGCCCGGAATGGCGGTCGGTTCGGGCGCACCGCCTTCACCTTCCCAGCGAATTTCCTCTTTCGCGCTGGCGTCTTTGCCCGAGCGGATGCCCTTGACATATTCGCCAAACGCTTTGCCCGCTTTGTCGAGCGCGATGTAGTCCTGCGGGCGCTTTGGGCCGGAGATTGCCGGAACAATAGTGCCCATGTCGAGATGCAGCGTGTCAGTGTAAACCGGCGCGTAGTCCGCATCCCGCCAGAAACCGTTTTCCTTGGCATAGGCTTCGACCAGAGCGATGCGATCCATGTCGCGGCCGGTGGTCTTGAGATAGCGCAGGGTTTCGTCGTCGATCGGGAAGAAGCCGCAAGTCGCGCCGTATTCCGGTGCCATATTGGCGATGGTCGCACGATCCGCCAGCGGCAGGTTGTCGAGACCTTTGCCATAGAACTCTACGAACTTGCCGACCACGCCTTTCTCGCGCAGCATTTCCACAACCTTGAGAACCAGGTCGGTGCCAGTGGTGCCCTCCACCATCTCGCCGGTCAGCTCGAACCCGACGACTTCGGGGATCAGCATGGAAATCGGCTGACCCAGCATCGCGGCCTCGGCTTCGATCCCACCGACACCCCAGCCGAGAACGGCTGCGCCGTTGACCATTGTCGTATGCGAGTCGGTGCCGACCAATGTGTCGGGGTAGGCGACCTGTTCGCCATTCTGGTCCTCGTCGGTCCAGACGGTCTGCGCGAGGTATTCAAGGTTCACCTGGTGGCAGATACCGGTGCCCGGCGGGACGACGCGGAAGTTGTTGAACGCTTTCTGGCCCCACTTGAGAAAGGTGTAGCGCTCCATGTTGCGCTCGTACTCGCGGTCAACATTCATCTGGAACGCACGCGGGTTGCCGAATTCGTCGATCATTACCGAGTGGTCGATGACAAGGTCCACCGGGTTCAGCGGGTTGATTTTCTCCGGATGGCCACCAAGCGCCACGATCCCGTCGCGCATTGCCGCAAGGTCCACAACGGCAGGAACACCGGTGAAGTCCTGCATCAGAACACGGGCCGGACGGTAGGCGATCTCGCGCGGGTTTTTACCGCCATTGGCACCCCATTCCGAGAACGCCTTGATGTCATCAACACTGACGGTGCTGCCGTCTTCGAAACGGAGCATGTTCTCGAGCACCACCTTGAGACAGGCGGGCAGGTTGGAGAATTGACCCAGACCTGCAGCTTCGGCTGCAGGAATCGAGTAATAGGCGATGGACTGTCCGTTCACCGTAAGCGATTTACGGGTTTTCGCGGTGTCCTGACCAACTGTGATGGGCATGACATGGCTCCTCAAAGCTAAAAAAGCGTGGAATTCTGCCCGCTGTTTGCCCGATGCCAAGGGTTCGATCAAGGGGGGTGCGACGATTTTGGTATACTATTGTGCACAATTAGGTGCCAAGGAACTGATCGCGCGCTCTCGCAAAACCTTGATTGGTTATTTCAACGCGGGTTCATTAGGTGTGAACGGCACAAACAGCGACGGGATATCTCTGGAATGAACAGGCTTTTTGCTTTGGTGACAGCATTGGTCGTCAGTATGTCGGCGACAGGCTCTCAGGCTCAGGACACGCCTGTAGTGGTCGAACTGTTCACCTCTCAGGGCTGTTCGTCCTGTCCTCCGGCGGATGAACTGCTGGCGCATCTTGGAAAGCGCGACAATGTCATCGCTTTGGCGCTGCATGTGGATTACTGGGACTATATCGGCTGGAAAGACAAGTTCGCCCACGCCGCCTTCACCAAACGGCAGAAGGGGTATGCCCGGTCCTTTGGCAATCGTGCGGTCTACACGCCCCAAATGGTGGTGAATGGTGTCGGGGATGTGGTGGGTAACCGGGCGATGGAGGTCACCGACATGGTTCAGGCCCATGCAAACAAAGGGCTTGCCGTGCCATTGACCCTGCACCGCTCCGGCGACCGGCTGACCATCACGGCACCGGCCGCGTCTGCTGTGTCCGAGGCGGATGTGATCCTGATCCGTTACACTCCGTCGGAGACGGTCAGTATCCCGCGCGGTGAGAATGCCGGAAAGAAACTGACCTACAGCCATATCGTCACGGAATGGTCCGATGTGGGAGACTGGAATGGTCGCGCGCCGTTGTCGGCGTCTGTTCCGGTGTCAGGTAATGACCCCATTGTTGTTCTGGTGCAGGAAAAGGGCTACGGCCCCATCTTCGCCGCCGCCCGCTTGCGCTGACGCTTCGGTTTCCACCGGCGGTGGATCCAGAACCATTGATCGGGGTGTTCATGGATGCGTGCTTCGAGGCGCGCAGTGACCTCGCGCATCATCTCGACCGGATCCCCATGCGCGACAGGAGTTTCGAACACAGCGTCAAAGCTCACGCCATCCCTCTTGCGAATACCAAAGAACGGCACCAGCAAAGCATTGGTCTTCAGCGCGATATCGGCGGCTGACGTAAGGGTCGGTGCGGGCTGGCCCATGAAGTCGATGGGCGCGCCCGCGCTGTCATAGACATCGAACAAAAGCACGCCCATTCCGCCTTCGCGGATGTGCTTGATCAAACCCATTGTGCCGCGCCGCCCTTGTTCGAAAACCGGGTCCGACAAGGCATGCATGTTGGCGGCGTAATGCGCATTGAAATAGGGATTGGACATCGGCCGGTATAGACCGCCGATGCGATACCCCCGCGCCACAAGCGCGGCGCGCGGCGCTTCGAAATTGCCGAAATGGCCTGTGACAAACAGCACCGGACGCCCTTCGGCTTGCGCCTTTTCGACCGCGGCCAAACCGTCACCGGTGATTTCGGCTTTGGCCATCCGGCGCATGAGGCCTTTGACATCGTAATTGTCGATCATCGTCCGCCCGGCATTGTCGGCCACGAGATCCGCCAGACGACGCCTGTCGGGCACAGTCATCTCGGGCCAGACATGCGCAAGGTTGTCCATCGCGCGAGCGCGGTAGCCCGCCAACGGGGCGACAATGTGCCGGATCAGCCGCCCCATCAGCCACAGGCGCGCCTGGATCGGCAGGCGGAGCGCAGACCAGATCGCAGCCCGCAAGACGCGGTCTGTCGCCCAGTCCTGCCAACCACCGGGGGTGTGTTTGCGCTTCTTCGATTTGGCCAAAAGGAAAACCTGTTCTGGTGTGGGCGGGAAGCGCCTTCGAAGGCGCTTGATACGCGATTTCGAAATCGCGTGTCAAAGCCCGTTGCAACGGGCTTGCACCACGGTCCACGCGTGAACTTGTTTTTCCCTCTCGAAACACTTGTGTAAGGATCGCATTGCATCACCGCCGGTGACTGCCATGGCCAAGAGGGAGCGCGCATATGATCATCACGCAAGACACCGTCGCCATCATTTCGGGAGGCGCGTCAGGCCTGGGGGCAGCCGCCGCTTCTGCGCTGGCTGAGGCCGGGGCAAAGCTTGTGATCCTGGATATGAACGAGTCCGCAGGCGCTACGCAGGCCAACGCTCTTGGCGGGACCTTCATCAAAACCGATGTCAGCGACCCGTCCAGCGTCGCATCCGCGATGGAGATCGTCAAAACCACCTACGGCACTGCCCATGTCGCGGTGAACTGTGCGGGCATTGCCCCGGCCGCCAAGACCGTTTCGAAAGGCGCAGCACACGACCCGAAACCGTTTATCGCCACGATCAACGTGAATCTGATCGGCACGTTCAACGTGGCCTCTCAGGCGGCTGCGCTGATGGCGGCGAATGATCCGCTGGACGCAGACGGTGCGCGTGGGGTGATCGTCAACACCGCCTCTGTCGCGGCCTATGAAGGGCAGGTGGGGCAGGTGGCCTATGCGGCCTCCAAAGGCGGTGTGGTCGGCATGACGCTGCCGATGGCGCGCGATCTGGCGCAACTGGGCATCCGCGTCTGCGCCATCGCGCCCGGTCTGTTCAAAACACCGATGCTTGAAGGCTTGCCGCAAGAGGTGCAGGACAGCCTTGGCGCGCAGGTGCCGTTCCCGTCCCGGCTCGGCAACGCGTCGGAATACGCGCAGCTTGTGTGCCACATCGTCGAGAATCAGATGCTCAACGGCGAAGTCATCCGATTGGATGGTGCCATCCGCATGGCGCCGCGCTAAGTCTTCTCTGAAGAAACCCCGGAGACGTTCATGTCCTTCGATGCCCTGATCGTCAGCCACGGCCAACCCTCAGACCCTGATGTGGGCGAGGCCGAAATCGCAGCCCTTGCGGCGGCCGTGGCCGCGCATCTGCCCGAGGCGCGGGTCGAAGGCGTGACATTGGCCGCCGCAGGCCGGATCGAGACGCTTTCGGCAGAGCGGCCCGGTGCGCTCATCTATCCGATGTTCATGGCCGATGGCTGGTTCACACAGGTGCAGCTGCCCAAACGGCTGGCCGCAGGGGTCGGGCCGCAACTGGTCAGCTTCGGTCTCGACTGCACCTTGCCGATGCTCGCCGCCAACTGGCTGCGGCAGGTCTGTACGGATCACGGGTTCGAGTCGTCCGGAACCCACCTCATCATCGCCGGCCACGGTTCCGGCAAATCCCGCCGGGTATCGGAGGCCACCCGCGCCTTTGCCAACCGCGTGGCCGAGGATTTCGGCCCGCGCTCGGTCCGCTGCGGCTTTGTCGAGGAAGACCCTTCGCTGACCGAGGCCCTGTCCGGTCTGGGGACGAACGCCATCTGCCTGCCATACTTCGCCGCCAAGCGCGGCCACGTACTCGACGATCTGCCCGAGGCGGTCGCGGCCTCTGGGTTCCGGGGCGTTGTCCTTGATCCCATCGGCCTGCACCCGGATGTGCCGAAAATGATCGCCGATGCCCTGCGCTGGCGGGCGACGACACCGGATGTGTCGCAATGTGTGTTCTGAAGATGGCGTTTTTTACCAAACGGTAAAATATGGTAGGCCCGGCAGGACTTGAACCCGCAACCAAAGCGTTATGAGCGCTCTGCTCTAACCAATTGAGCTACAGGCCCGCCATGTGTGTTTCACTACCAGAGAACCAAGTCGCGTCAAGAGGCGCGGCACAGGGATGATGGACTCGTGTTCGTCGCTGCGCTAAGGCACGCGCGACCTTCGGAGGGTGCAGAATGACAGACGGCAAGAACGGCATCACCTATGCGGATGCAGGTGTGGATATCGACGCGGGCAATGCGCTGGTGGAGCGGATCAAACCGGCGGCCAAACGCACGGCGCGCCCGGGGGTAATGTCGGGGCTGGGCGGCTTTGGCGCTTTGTTCGACCTGAAGGGCGCGGGTTATTCGGATCCGGTGCTGGTGGCTGCGACCGATGGTGTCGGCACCAAACTGCGGATCGCGATTGATACCGGACATGTCGATGGTGTGGGCATCGACCTTGTGGCGATGTGTGTGAACGATCTGGTGTGTCAGGGCGCTGAGCCCCTGTTTTTCCTGGATTATTTCGCGACCGGCAAGCTCGACACCGATACCGCGGCGCGGGTGATCGAAGGCATCGCGGAAGGCTGTGCGCGGTCGGGTTGTGCGTTGATCGGCGGTGAAACGGCCGAGATGCCGGGCATGTATCCGTCTGGCGATTTCGACCTTGCAGGCTTTGCCGTGGGCGCGATGGAGCGTGGCACGGACCTGCCGTCGGGTGTGGCCGAAGGCGATGTGTTGCTGGGCCTTGCGTCGGATGGTGTGCATTCCAACGGCTACAGCCTTGTACGTAAGTTGGTGGAGGTTTCCGGGCTGGGCTGGGAGGCGGATTGCCCCTGGGCCGACGGATCGCTGGGCGAAGTGCTGCTTACGCCGACACGGCTTTACGTGACGCAGGCGCTGGCCACGGTGCGAGCGGGTGGCGTGCATGCACTGGCCCATATCACCGGCGGTGGCCTGACCGAGAATCTGCCGCGTGTGTTGCCCGAGGGCATGGGCGCGGAGATCGACCTTGCGGCGTGGGAGCTGCCGCCGGTGTTCAAATGGCTGGCGGCTACCGGCGGCATGGCCGAGGCGGAACTGCTCAAGACCTTCAACTGCGGCATCGGCATGATCGTCGTAGTGGCGTCCGACCGCGCCGAAGCGCTGACAGCGGTGCTGGAAGAGGCGGGTGAGACCGTTTCGCGGATCGGCTCCGTTACCGGCACGCCGGGTGTGTCCTATACGGGCAGCCTGCTTTGACAAAACGCGTGGCGATCCTGATTTCGGGTGGCGGCTCCAACATGGTGTCGCTGGCCGAGGACATGGCGGGCGATCATCCGGCGCGACCTGTGCTGGTTCTGTCCAACCGGGCTGATGCTGGTGGTTTAGAAAAGGCCAAGGCACGCGGCATCCCGACGGCAGTGGTGGATCACCGGCCCTTTGGATCGGACCGCCCGGCCTTTGAGAACGCGCTGAACCACGTTCTGGATCAGGCGCGGCCCGACATCATCTGTCTCGCCGGGTTCATGCGGGTGCTCACCGAAGGCTTCGTGACCCGCTGGCAGGGCAAGATGCTCAACATCCACCCGTCGCTTCTGCCGAAATACAAAGGCCTGCACACCCATCAGCGCGCGATTGACGCGGGCGACACCGAGGCGGGCTGTTCCGTACACGAGGTTACGGCAGAGCTGGATGGCGGTCAGGTATTGGGACAGGCGCGCGTGCCGATCGACCCGGAGGATACCCCTGACAGTCTTGCCGCCAAGGTGCTGGTGCAGGAACATAAGCTCTACCCGCTCATTCTGCGCCGCTTTGCCGAGGGCAACCGCGCGCGGATCGACGTGCCCTGACGGCAAAGGCGTGCCCGCTAGTCAACGCTGTGCTTTTCGGCTATAGGCAGAGCAGGGGTGCCGCGAAAACAAGAATAAAGTACGACCCAATTTATGCAGATCATCACCACAACGACCGAGCTTGCCGAGTTTTGCGCGCGGGCTTCAGAAACTTCCTACGTCACCGTCGATACCGAGTTTCTGCGCGAGCGGACCTATTATTCAAAGCTGTGTCTGATCCAGCTGGCCTATCGTGGAGATGGCCAGACAGACGCGGTGCTGATCGACCCACTGGTCGACGGTCTGTCGCTGGAACCTCTGCTGGACCTGTTCCGCAACCGGAATGTCGTCAAGGTGTTCCATGCCGCGCGGCAGGACCTCGAGATCTTTTACATCGATCATGGCGTGATTCCCGAACCGCTGTTCGACAGCCAGGTGGCGGCGATGGTCGCCGGATTTGGCGAGCAGGTGGGCTATGAGACGCTTGTGCGCAAGATCGCCAAGCAGTCGCTGGACAAGTCCTCGCGCTTTACCGACTGGTCGCGCAGACCTCTGTCGGACAATCAGACCGCTTATGCGCTCGCGGATGTGACCCACCTTCGGGTGATTTATGAGTACCTACGCAAAAAGCTGGCCGAGACTGGACGCGATCGCTGGGTTGAAGAAGAGATCGCCACGCTGCTTGACCCAGCGACCTATGTGACCAAGCCCGAAGATGCCTGGATGCGGGTCAAAACCCGCTCGAATGCGCCGCGCTTCCTTGCCCTTGTCAAAGAATTGGCGCGTTTTCGCGAAGCCTATGCGCAAGAGCGCAACATCCCCCGCAGCCGCGTGTTCAAGGATGACGCATTGGTGGAATTGGCCTCGACCAAACCGAAAGATATGAACGACCTCGGGCGCTCGCGGTTACTGCTGCGCGAAGCCCGCAAGGGCGACATCGCACAAGGTATTCTAGAGGCAGTGCACCGGGCGCAGAGCCTGCCCAAGGATCAACTGCCGAGCCAGGAAATGTCGCGCCAGTCGCCACAGGTCAACCCGGCTCTGGCGGATCTGTTGCGCGTGCTTTTGAAGGCCAAGACCGAAGCTTCGGGTGTGGCCTCCAAGCTGATCGCCACGTCAGCCGAGCTGGACGCGCTGGCGTCTGGTGCGCGCAATGTGCCCGCGCTGCAGGGCTGGCGGCGGGAAGTGTTTGGAGAAGACGCTCTGCGCCTGTGCGATGGTCGCGTCGGGCTGGCCGCGAAGGGCAAACAGGTTCAAATCGTCGAGCTGTAGCGCTTAGCGCCGCACGGTCCGGGCATTGTTTGCACCACGGACGGTGATTGTTCGGATGCCACGCAGATCCTGATCGGTGATCCAGCGGCCCACGGTGACCTGCCGTGCGCGGGGGTTGGTGCTGCGTGGCCCTGCCTGTTGCAGCGCCTTGAGGTCGAACACGAGAGTTCCATCGACGCTTGCGGCTTCGTCGGCGATCAGACGGACGTCAAACGGGCCCACGCGACTCGCTTGTCCAGTGGCACGAATGATTGCCCCGCCGGGGCGACGTTCGACCAGCAATTCGGTGATGTCAGCGATGGGGCGTCCGGCGAAGGCTTCGGGCTGGTTGTTCCTGAAAAACGACACCCGGCGCCGCGGGATCAGCGGGTTGATCTCGGCATTGGCGACATCCATCGCGGCGGGATCGGGTTGGCTTCGGCCAAACCAGTTGAGCGGGTTGAAACGCGACTCGTTTATCGCGGAGCAGCCTGTCAGCGCGACGGTTGCGAGGATCAGAAGCTTGCGCATGGTCGGTTCCTTCGGCTCTGGTTCTTTCGACGTAACCGATTGCGAAGCCGTTGAAAAGCGCCAAGCCCGGGCTGGACCTTTGGGTCCTGTCTGCCTAGGTGTTCGGGAAACAACATCAGCAGCCCCGGAGACCACAATGGCGAGCGCCGCTTTTGAAGAGATTGTCGAGGATTTCGAGTTTCTGGACGATTGGGAAGACCGCTACCGTATGGTGATCGAGCTTGGAAAGGCGATGGAGCCGCTGCCCGACGCGTTGAAGGTGCCGGCAACCAAGGTTGACGGCTGTGCCAGCCAGGTCTGGCTGCATCCGCAGATCGAGGGCGGTGTGGTTCAGTTCGAAGGCGAATCGGACGCGATGATCGTCAATGGTCTGATTGCGGTGCTACGCAAGCTCTACAATGGGTTGCCGCCTTCGGAGGTCGCGACCATCGACGCACGGGCCGAGTTGGGCCGGTTGGGACTGAACGATCATCTGTCGGCGCAGCGATCGAATGGTCTGCGCGCGATGATCGAGCGTTTGCAAGGGTTTGCCAGCGTATCCTCAAGTTAACCTGACCGCCTTCGGCGGACGGGTTCGAGCTTTCCGCCCCTATGGGACGGAAAGCCGTTTGAGGGGGGGCGCTGCCCCCGTCCGCCCAAGGCGGACTCCCCCGAAGTATTTGGAAACCAGAGAAGGCAGGATGTGGTCCTGATCTTCTTCTTTTTATAAATATGCAATCCGACCTGCGGTCAGGAATTGCCGTTGCCGGTAAAGCGCGCGGCGTCGGCCGCTGCGCGGCGGATCGCGTTCGATTTGTGAACGGTTTCCTGATACTCGGCTTCGGGGTCGCTGTCATAGACGACGCCGCCACCGGCCTGAATGTAGAGCTTCTTGTCTTTCACCAGCGCAGTGCGCAGCGCGATGCACATATCCATATCGCCACCGGCGCTGAAATAGCCAACGCCGCCGCCATAGACGCCGCGTTTTTCCGGCTCCAATTCGTCGATGATCTCCATCGCGCGCACCTTCGGAGCGCCGGATACCGTGCCTGCGGGCAGGCCTGCAAGAAGGGCAGAGAGCGCATCATGTTCGGGGCTGAGTTCGCCGATCACATTCGAGACGATGTGCATCACATGGCTGTAGCGTTCAATGATGAATTTCTCGGTGGGACGCACCGTGCCGATCTTGGCCACGCGGCCGACATCGTTGCGACCAAGGTCAAGCAGCATCAAATGCTCTGCGCATTCCTTTGCATCGGCGAGCAGATCGGCTTCCAGCGCGTTGTCCTCCTCCGGCGTGGCGCCACGCGGGCGGGTGCCTGCGATGGGGCGGATGGTGACCTCGTTGCCGAACACGCGCACGAGGATTTCCGGGCTGGCACCGATGACCTGGAAGCCGCCGAAATTGAAGTAGAACATGAAGGGCGACGGATTTGTGCGCCGCAGAGAGCGGTAGAGCGCGAAAGGCGGCAGCGGGAAATCCTGCGTCCAGCGTTGTGCGGGAACCACCTGAAAGATGTCGCCCGCACGGATGTACTCTTTGGCCTTCTCCACCGCCTGTTTGTAGCCCTCATGGGTGAAGTTAGACACCGGTGCCGGAATATCGGCGGCGTCGCCCATTTCCCGGGCTTGCTGGGGCAGAGCGCGTTCGAGATCGCGCACGGCGTCCATCACCCGTTCAGCCGCCTGAGCATAGGCGGCGCGCGCCGTGAGGCCGTCATTGACCCATGCGGGCGATACCACTGTGACCTCGCCTTTGACGCCGTCCAGAACCGCCACGACGGAGGGGCGCATCATCACGGCATCCGGCAGGCCAAGCGGATCCGGGTTGATGTCGGGCAGGTGTTCCACCAGCCGGATCATGTCATAGCCGAGATAGCCAAACAGCCCCGCCGCGGATTGCGGAAGGTCATCGGGCAGGTCGATTTTCGATTCGGCAATTAGGGCACGAAGCGTGGTCAGCGGATCGTCCTGCTGGGGCTCGAACGCGTCCGGGTCATAGCGGGCGGCACGGTTGATGCGGCTTTGAGTGCCGTGACACTGCCAGATCACGTCGGGCTTCATGCCGATGATCGAGTAACGTCCTCTGACTTCGCCTCCGGTCACGCTTTCCAGCACAAAGGCGTCTTTGGCGGCCCCTGTCAGTTTCAGCATCAGGGATACAGGTGTGTCGAGATCGGCGGCGAGGCGGGCGTAGACAACCTGGTTCTGACCCGCTTCATAGGCGCGGGCAAAGCTGTCGAAATCGGGGGTCAGAGTGGCCATGATCTTTACTGGATGAGGGCGTGAACCGCGTTGATCGCGGGCTGGTTGATCTCGACGCCGGCGCGACGCTGGACATCGGTGGCATAGGCGCGGAAGAGGTCTTCGGCGATGCTGTTGGACGCCTGATTGCGCAAGGCCTGCGCCAGCATTTCGATGTCACCGTCGTTGCGGTCAACCGGGTTGATCGCATCCAGTCGCAGAAGGATCACCTCGCCAATGCCAGCAACGGCGCGTGTGTCGCCAACACCCATTTCGAATACAGCCGTCAGAAGCCCTGCAGGGAGGTCGGCGATCTGGGCATTGCGGCCAAGTCCGGTCTCGGTTTGCGAAGTAAGCCCGAGTGACTCAAAACTGCCTCCGTTTGCAATTCTGGCGGCGAGACCTTCGGCCTGAGCCATCAATTGTGCCGTCTGTTCGCGGGTATCCCAGCCCTGGCGCACCTGGTCGATGACGTCCTCAAGCGGTTGCGGGGCAGGCGGCTGGATGCGGTTGAGGCGCATTGCAAAGACGCCCCCATCGCCAAGTTGGATCACCTCGGGGAAGTCTTCTGCGGTCAACGCTCCCGCAGCGTCACGGAACGCATCATAGGCGGCAATCTCGCCATCTGCACCGGGGAACCAGTCGATTTGACC
>QCWH01000031.1:39930-46068 GCA_003149565.1 Marivita sp. XM-24bin2
CAGCCAATTCATCATCAATGGTCTGCGCCAAGGTCTCGATCACCCGCCGGGCGCGATCCAATGCGAGTTCGCCCCGAAGAGCGGGGCGCGCGTCTTCAAAGGACGTGGATTGCGCGTCAAGCACCGCATTGACGCGGTAGAGCGCCGGGCCGAGGCTGGAGGGCAGCGGGCCGACAACATCGCCGGTCTCTGCGGCAAACACACCCTCGGCGGCGTCACCGAGCGTGTCGCGCGTCACATCGCCCATGTCGACATCCGCGAGGTCCAATCCGCGTTCCGCGACGAGGTCTTCAAAGGTGAACGTCTCGTTCAGGCGCGCAGCAGCTTCGGATGCGGCGTCTTCAGTGCTGAACACCAGCCTTTCGACCAAACGACGCTCTGGCAGGTTGAATTCGTCCGAGCGTTCATCATAGGCCGCGCGCAGGGCGTCTTCGTCTACTTCGACCGTATCGACAATCATCGCTGGCGTGATCCACGCATAGGTGATGTCGCGCAGTTCGGGCAGCGTGTAATTGGCGATATTGTCGTCGTAATAGGCCTGCAGATCTGCATCAGATGGCTCTGGCAGACCGGTTTGCAAATTTGATCCCGTCAGACGCGCCCATGTGAAATCGCGGGTTTCGCCAGTATAGGCGAGCAGGGTGTCGATATAGGTGTCGGGCAGCGTGTTACCGGCGATTAGGGCGCTTTGCAGGATGGTACGGGCGGTGTCATCGCGCAGCTGCTCTTCGAACTCGGCCTCGGACAGGCCCTGATTGCGCAGCGCAAAGCTGTAGGCCTCGCGGTTGAAGCTGCCATCGGCGCCCTGGAAGGATGGCACCTGCAAAAGTTGTTCGGCAACCACATCATCTCCGACAGAAAGGCCTATCCGCGCGGCTTCGTGGTCAAGGCCGCGGGCTGTGATCAGCTGTGCCAGCACCTGACGGTCCAGCCCGAGCATCTGTGCCTCTGACATCGGCACGGCGCGACCGGTCTGGGCGGCGAACGCATTGATTTCGCGGCGCAAATTGCGCAGGTAGGCGTCGGTCGTGACTTCCTCTTCGCCAACTGTGGCAACGCTGCGTGCGTTCCCGGTGAGGCTCGTTGCGCCGAAGCCTGCGAGCCCGACGATGAGAAGTCCCATCAGGATCCAGATAAAGGTCTTCGACAGCTTGCCTTTGCCCATGGCCATGCGGGTGTGCCCCCTGCTTGCGAGTGATTTTGTGCGACGTGTCTACGCGGCGGGGACAGGGGTCGCAAGGGGCCAGTCGAGGCTTGCGAGCCGGGTAAACAGCGCTTCAATCCCGGCCCGATCCACATTGGCGAAGGCAACCCGGAATTGTCTTTGTCCGCTTGGGTCCGTATCGGGGGTGAACATGGTGCCGGGCAGGGCCAGGACTCCGATCTCCTGCACGAGTTTCGGGGCAAGCGTGGCGCTGCTTTCGGCGAAGGGGTGCTGCAGATAGGCGAAATAGGCGCCGCATCCCATCAGCCGCCAGCCTTTGGCCTCGATCAGCGGGATATGGTCGTGAATGGCCGCGCGCCGATCAAGAATCTCGGTGCGTTCGCCCGCGAGCCAGTCGCTCAGGTTTTGTAGACCCCAGAGGGCCGCGCGCTGGCCCAGCTGCGATGGGCAGATGGCCACCGTGTCCAGGAATTTTTCGATTTCAGCGAGGAGCGAGGGCGCGGCAATGATCGCACCAACGCGATGACCTGTCAGACGGTAGGCTTTGGAGAAGGAGTAGAGCTGGATCAGCGTGTCGTCCCATTCTGCGTCAGACAGCAGAGTGTGCGGTGGGGTCGGACGGCTGTCGAAATCGCGGTAGGTTTCGTCAACGATCAGCTTGATCCCCGTCTCACGGGCAAGGGCAAAGAAAGCCGAAAGCGTTTCCGCCGGGTATTCCACGCCACCCGGATTGTTCGGTGTGACCAAGGTAATGGCCCGTGTTTGCGGTGTGATCAGTGCGCGTGCCGCCTCTGCATCGGGGATCAGATCGGAGCCCGTGGCCAGGGGCACTGCCGAGACGCCGGACATATCGAGCCACATCTTGTGATTGAAGTACCACGGGGTTGGCAAGATCACCTCATCGCCTTCTGCGCAAAGCGCGGCAATGGTGGCGGCAAAGGCCTGGTTGCAGCCCGAGGTGATTGCCACCTGATCAGGGCGTGCGGTCCCGTGATAATGCGCCGACCACTGCGCGCTAAGTTCTTCGCGCAGGGCAGGCAAGCCAAGTACCGGGCCGTAGAGATGCGTTTCGGGTTGCTCGAGCGCCTCGGCCATGGCGGCGCGCATCGGAGCGGGGGGCGGGTCGACAGGGGCGGCCTGGCTCACATTGATGAGCGGCTGGTTATCGGGGAACGTCACGCCCTGAAGCCAGCGGCGGGCCTCCATCACCGGAGGAGCGAAGGTTGTCTGCGTGCGTGATGTCATGGCGATGTGATCCCATTGTGCGCCTTCGGCGCGCTTTTTGGTTTGAAGTGGGGGCGCTGCCCCCGTCCGCCTGCGGCGGCCTCCCCCGAGATATTTGAAAAACGAAGATTCCGCGGGTCAGTCCTTGCCGCGATATGGCTCGACATATTGCAGTGCCATATCCCACGGGAAAAAGATCCACGTGTCCTGACTGACCTCGGTGATGAATGTGTTGACCTGAGGGCGGCCCATCGGTTTGGCGTAGACGGTGGCGATATGGGCGTTGGGCATGTGTTTGCGCACCACTTCGAGCGTCCGGCCTGTGTCCACCAGATCGTCCACCACCAGCACACCCGTGCCATCGCCCACCACGTTCATGTCCGGGGACTTGATCACCTTGGGTTCGGATTGGGTCTGGTGGTTGTAGCTTTTGACGCTGATCGTATCGACCATGCGGATGTCGAGTTCGCGGGCGACGATCATCGCAGGTGCCATGCCGCCGCGGGTGATCGCCACCACGGCGCGCCAACCGCCTTCGTCGGGTCCTTCGCCCTGAAGCCGCCACGCGAGGGCGCGGGCATCGCGGTGCAGTTGGTCCCAGCTTACGTGGAAGCCTTTTTCGTGGGGCAGTCGGTCGGTCATGAGAGGCTCCTTTATTGGGTCAGCGGCCGAAGAGCAGGCGCAGGCCAAGCGCGCCAAGGATCACGGCGGCGGTGCGGTCGATGATCGGTTTCAGCCGCAGATACCCGGCGCGGGCCGGCGCGCTGGACAGGCAGGCGGCGAAGAGGGTGTAGACAACAAGTTCGACGACAAAGTGATTGGCGACGATCAGGGCTTTGGCCCCAAGGCTCAGATCTGGTGGGAAGATCACCACGAGCACCGCCCCGGCGAAGAGGACTGATTTCGGGTTGGCGAGGTTGACCAGCAGCCCGCCCATAAAGGCGCGCGTGCCGGGATGGGCGCTGTCCGAGACAGGCTGATGGGCGCTGCGCCAGAGCTGGATGGCAATCCAGAGCAGGTAGAGCGCGCCTGCGGTTTTGAGCGCAACGTAGCCCCAGGGCACCACAGCAAAGACGGCATTCAGGCCCAGCAACGCAGCACCGGTCCAGAGCGCGGCCATCAATCCGAGGCCTGCACCGGTGGCGACCCCGGCCACAAACCCGCCCGCCACCGATTGACGCAGCGCATAGAGCAACGCAGGACCTGGCGCGGCCATGGCGGCCAGCAGCGTCAGGTTGAACGCGATGAGCTGAGCCGTCGTCATTGGGCCTATTCCTTGCTCATGTCGGGGGCATCCACCGCTTTCATCCCGACCACGTGATAGCCTGCATCGACATGATGTGTTTCACCGGTAACGCCGGAGCCAAGATCGGACAGCAGGTAGAGGGCTGACTTTCCCACGTCTTCGATGGTCACATTGCGGCGCAGCGGCGAGTTGTATTCGTTCCACTTCATAATGTAGCGGAAATCGCCGATACCGCTGGCGGCCAGCGTCTTGATCGGGCCTGCACTGATGGCGTTCACGCGAATGCCGTCTTTGCCGAGGTCTTCCGCCAGATAGCGGACCGAGGACTCCAAAGCTGCTTTGGCGACGCCCATCACGTTATAATGAGGCATGATCCGTTCCGCCCCGTAATAGGTCATCGTGAGGGCTGAACCGCCCTTGGTCATCATCTTCTCGGCGCGTTGCATGACGGCGGTGAAGGAATAGACCGAGATGTCCATGGTCATCATGAAATTGTCACGGCTTGTGTCGACGTAGCGACCGCGCAATTCGGATTTGTCAGAGAAGCCGATGGCGTGAACGACGAAATCGAGGCTGTCCCAATGCGTGTTGAGGCTCTCGAACAGAGAATCAATAGACGCTGTATCACCCACGTCACAGGGCAAAACGATGTCCGAACCAAGTTGCGCGGCGAGGGGATCGACGCGTTTCTTCAGGGCCTCTCCCTGGTACGAAAAAGCGAGGTCCGCTCCGGCGTCTCCCAACGCTTTGGCGATGCCCCATGCAATGGATTTGTCGTTGGCGAGGCCCATGATAAGCCCGCGCTTTCCAGCCATAATTTCGCTTTTCATGGTCTCGCGCCTTCTGTAAAACTACGTCTTCTTCGTTTAGGCGAAGCGGGCAGGACCGGCAAGGCCGTGAATGGCGGCGCGCCATCTGCTATCATGGATTGACATGAGGTCAATCTGGACAACCTAGGGTAATAAGCCTAGTGAGTAATTTCGGTTGGAGGCCAACATGAGTGATCGAGCAGGGATTTTTGCGGGCGACGATCCGTTCGAGATAGCGCGCCGCTGGCTGACTGAGGCAGAAGCGTCAGAGCCGAATGATCCCAACGCCATTGCCTTGTCGACTGTCGATGTCGATGGCATGCCGAATGTCCGGATGGTGCTCCTCAAAGACATCGAAGATGATGCCTTTGTCTTTTACACCAACTACAACAGCCGCAAGGGCGAAGAGATTCAGTCGGCTGGAAAAGCGGCGTTCGTCCTGCACTGGAAATCGCTGCGGCGTCAGATTCGGGTGCGTGGCACGGTCACACGTGAGGAGGGAGAAAAGGCGGATGCCTATTATGCCTCGCGGTCCCTCAAGAGCAGACTGGGTGCATGGGCGTCCCAACAATCACAGCCGCTTGCATCGCGGACAGAATTGATGGCCGAAGTGGCCAAGCTGACGCCTAAGCTTGGAACAAATCCGCCCCGTCCGGAGTTTTGGGGTGGATTTCGCATACATCCAACAGAGATCGAATTCTGGGCGGACGGCGCGTTTCGTCTGCACGATCGCTTTCGCTGGGAAAAGGTCTCTGAAAAAGAAGATTGGAAAATCAATAGGTTGCATCCGTGACATTCACGTCACGTGAAGTGCGGGGGTGAAATCAGCGCTGTATTGGTTATGCTTGAAACAACGGTTTAGTCGCTGCACTCTGTAGTGGGAATTTGAAGTTGGAAAAAATCGTGGAACAGTCGCAACAGCCTGACTCGCGGATCGCCGGTCATGTAAAGTGGTTCGACCCAGCGAAAGGTTTCGGTTTCCTGGTCTCTGATGAGGGCGGGCCTGACATTCTGCTTCACGCAAATGTGCTTCGGAACTTTGGGCAGGGATCAATTGCGGACGGTGCTCGGATCGAGGTGGTGGTGCAGAGCACGACCAGGGGATTGCAAGCGGTCGAAGTGCTCAGCGTTACGCCCCCGGCGCAATCGGAAGTTGCTCCGTTGGAAGACTTCAGCGGTGTGTCTGCCGACGAGATCGCGGCCGCACCTCTGGAGCCCGCCCGCGTGAAGTGGTTCGACAAGGCCAAGGGGTTTGGATTCGCGAATGTCTTTGGCCGCTCCGAGGACATCTTTATCCATGTGGAAGTCTTGCGTCGCTCCGGGCTTTCGGATTTGTTTCCGGGAGAAGCTCTTGCGCTGCGCTCGATCGAAAGCAGCCGCGGGCAGATGGCGGTCGAGGTTCTCCCTTGGGAAAGTGGTCTCTCCTAATCAGCGTATTTCTCGGGTTGCTGGCGGTCACGCCGGCACGCGCGGAGGCTCCGTGCCGCGACGATGTCGTGTTCCTGCGTGGGGATTGGGGAAGCGCCCGGTTCTCTGTCGATGTGGCGGACACACCCGAACAGCGCAGCAGGGGGCTGATGTTTGTCGAGAGCATGCCGACCATGAGTGGCATGCTTTTTGTCTATGATCGCGAACAGGCGGTGTCCTTCTGGATGAAGAACACGCTCATTCCCCTTGATATGATTTTCGCGGAT
>QCWH01000032.1:0-44790 GCA_003149565.1 Marivita sp. XM-24bin2
CCCTTGGTCCATCACCAGAATGCGATCCATATGGGCGATGGTGGACAACCTGTGCGCAATGGCGATCACCGTCTTGCCTTCCATCATGCCATAAAGCGTATCCTGAATGGCGGCTTCTACCTCGGAATCGAGCGCGCTTGTCGCTTCGTCCAAGAGCAGGATCGGTGCGTTCTTGAGGATCACCCGCGCCAATGTCACGCGCTGGCGCTGTCCACCCGAGAGTTTCACCCCCCGTTCACCGACCTGTGCGTCGTAGCCAGTGCGCCCTTGCGGGTCTTGGAGATCGAGAATGAACTCGTGCGCTTGCGCCTGTTTGGCGGCGGCGAATAATTCATCTTCGCTTGCACCTGGCCGACCGTACAGGATGTTGTCTCTGACCGAACGATGCAGCAAAGAGCTGTCCTGCTGTACCATGCCGATGGCCAGCCGCAAACTGTCCTGCGTAACCTGGCTGATATCCTGTCCGTCGATCAGAATGCGCCCCTGTTCGGCGTCGTAAAACCGCAGGAGCAGTTTGACCAAGGTCGACTTGCCCGCACCCGACCGCCCAATAAGGCCGATCTTTTCGCCCGGTTCGATGGTCAGGTTGATGGCATCAAGTCCACCCGTATCGCGCCCGTAGTGGTGTGTTAGAGACTGAATCTCGATCTTCCCCGTATTCAGCTTCAGTGGTTTTGCATCTGGCTGGTCGATCAACGTGATGGGCTGGGCAATGGTTTCCATACCTTCGGCCACAACCCCCAATTGGCGGAAGAACGACGTCAGCGCCCACATGATCCAGCCGGTCATTGCGTTAAGGCGAAGCGTCAGTGCCGTTGCCGCAGCCACCACTCCAACGCTCGCCTGCCCCTGCATCCAGAGCCAGAATGCCCAGCCGACCACGGCGACGATCAAGAGACCATTCAGGGTAACCAGAACCACATCCATGATCGTGAAAAGCCGCATTTCGTACTGGAACGTGCGGCGCGTGTTCTCGATCGCATCCTTGGCGTAGGTCAGTTCAGTGTCGTTGTGGGCGAACATCTTGACCGAATGAATGTTCGTGTAGCTGTCAACAACGCGCCCCGTCACCTCGGACCGAGCGTCCGAGGCTGCTTGCGATGCGGGACCGATCCGTTTGACCGTCCAGACCACCAAAGCACCGTAGAGGAGCAGCCAGCCGATCAACGGGATGGCCAGACGCGGATCCGCCTGCCCAAGCAGCACCAAAGCACCCACCACATAGGCAAGCGAAAAAGTGATTGCGTCGAACACCTGAAACACCGCTTCGCCTGCGGCGGGAGGTGTCTGCATGATCCGATTGGCGATCCGCCCGGCAAAATCATTCTCGAACCAGCCTACGGATTGACGCAACACGTGCTTGTGAGCCCGCCACCGGATCAGGGTGCCGAAATTCGGGAGGATCGTGTTGTTCAAGAGTAGTACGTCCAATGCCTGCAAGGCTGGGCGGATCAGTAGAATAAACACCGCCAGCGCAATCAGCCAAACGCCATACCTGTCCCAAACCTCTGCGGGATCGCCCGCAAGAATGTCGACCACCCAGCCCATTGCCCAAATGAGACCGATCTCGATGGACGCAACGACAACCGACATCAAAGCGGCATAGATGAAGATGCGTTTGAACGGCTGCGCATAGTCGAGCATGAACGGCAAAAGCCGTGACGGAGGCGTGTCCTTCTCGTCATACGGGCCGTAGGGATCGACCATGTTTTCGAAAAAGCGGAACACCGAACGGTCTCCTCGTGAAATAGACAACGGCACAGATCACGCCACGCGGCGTGCGTCCCCAAAGAACAGTCAAGGCAATGTTCGGTATTGTCCGTATGACAGCGCAACCCTAGCGCGGGTTTTGGCGAGAGGGAAGTCGCCTATCCCAAGAGGTCTGATTTGCTGAGAGCAAAGCCCGAAGCGACCCAGCGGTCCTCGATCTCGCGCAGTTTTGCGCCCAGCTCGGCACCGGAATAGGCGGGCATGAGATCCCCCGGTTTGACTGGGCATTTCTGCCGCGAACCCATTTCGACGTTGCGCAGAGCGTCTGCATCGAGCGGGATTTCGAGGAGCGCAGCGCGTAGCAAGAGCACGTCCCGAGCAACCTCGGCGCCATGCCGGTAACCCAGTTCAGCAGGTGGTTCGGATGTGGATATCAGGCTCTGATACTGCTCAAGTCGCCTTTGCTGCTTCTTCGACAAGCGCAATCCATCGCCATCGAACACGCCCAGAGCAGCCAGCCTGCGGATCGCGTCCGGAGCTAAATCGGCCGAATGCTCAAGGTGGATCAGCGGCGCCAAGCCACGCGTCGCACTGCCCGGCAAAATGACGTGCAACACACCGGTCTGCTCCATCGAGCCAACAGCCGGTGCAGGGTCGGACGCAGAGAGCAGCTTGATCATCTCGCCGCCGATCCTTTCCCGAGACAGACCGTTGAGGCCATCCAAAGTGTCAGCGATGGCCGCTAAAGCGTCAGCATCAAACCCGAGATCAGGATCACCGTACCATGCCGCAAATCTGAAAAACCGCAGAATGCGAAGGTAGTCTTCAACAATCCGGTCGTGCGCATTGCCAATGAACCGCACACGCCGCGCCTCGAGATCCGGTAGACCGCCCAAAGGGTCGACGACTTGCCCACCCGCATCGGCATAAAGCGCATTCATGGTGAAATCGCGTCGCGCCGCGTCTTCGGCCATGTCAGTCGAGAACCGGACAATCGCATGCCGCCCATTGGTTTCGGTATCGGCGCGAAATGTCGTGACTTCGTAACCCGTACCACCCGACACCACCGTGATCGTGCCGTGGTCGATCCCCGTCGGGACGGACTTCAGACCCGCCGCCTGCGCAAGGGCTTGCACGGTTTCGGGCGTGGCATCTGTCGCGATGTCCACATCCGTGACCGGGACATTCATGAGCGCATTGCGCACACATCCCCCCACGGCAAATGCGCTGTTTCCATCAGCCCGCAAGGCGGCAAACACCGCCTGCGTGCTGTCTGCGGTCAACCAGTCGCCCGTAACCTTCATATAGCCTCCATCCGTTGGGCCAGCCCGCGCAGGATACGCGCGGTGGCCCCCCAAATGTAGTAGGGTCCAAAGGGAACGGTGTAATAATGGCGGCGCGTGCCTCGCCAACGCCGGGATTGTACGGTGAATTGGCCAGCATCCGTCACATGCGCCAGGGGAACGCGGAACGCCTCAGCCACTTCGCCCGGTTCGGGGATCACATCAAAAACATTTTCGATCCAACCCACAACGGGTGTCACAAGAAAGCCCGTCACCGTTTCGTGGGTCGGCAAAGTACCCAGAATCTCGACTTCCCCGCGCGGCAGACCAACCTCTTCTTCGGCCTCGCGCAAAGCAGCAGCGATCACATCGGCATCGCCATCGTCCTGCTTGCCACCGGGAAAGGCAATCTGGCCAGGATGATGTTTGAGCCGCGACGACCTTTTGGTCAAAAGAACCTCTGCGCCCTGCGCGCCGGCAATCACAGGCACCAAAACACCAGCGGGGCGCAATTTGCGCCCCACCGGAAGAACCACATCCGGGTTCAGATCGAAATCGGACGACGCCGTGCTGTTGTACTTCAGCGCCTCTTCCAGCCGTGAGCGGTCATTCACCCGACACCTCTTCGGCCTCAAACCCAACCGTTGCCGGGTCCAGATTGTAATGCGCGCCGCAGAACTGGCAGTCCGCCGTCACACGCCCCTCTTCCGTGGTCATCGTCGCGATGTCCTTGGCCGAATAGATCGACAGACTTTGACGCACACGCTCTTCCGAGCAAGTGCAGCCAAAGCGGACCGGCAAGGCGTCGAACACGCGCGGGCCTTCCTCGTGGAACAGACGAAACAACAGATCTGTCGACGGTAGCGACGGGCCGATCAGCTCCATGTCTTCGACAGTAGCCAGGTGATAGTTAGCCCGGTTCCAATGTTCGCCCTCATCCTCATCAAGCAGATCATCCGCATGCAGAAGGCCGCCCTCGCCCGACCCACCATCGGTAGCGAAGGGCGACGCCTTGGGCATATGCTGAATCATGATGCCACCCGCGCGCCAATGTTGCGCCACACCGGGTTCGGTGGACTGGCCAAAGCTCAGCGCGAATTTTGTCGGCAACTGCTCGGACTGCGCAAAATAGGCTTCGGCACAGCTTGAGAGGGTTTGACCGGTCAGCGGCGTGATCCCCTGATAGGGCTGCATCCCCTTTCCCTGATCCATCAGGATCGCGAAATACCCTTCGCCGATCTGCTCCATCGCAGGGCCATCTGTGATCCTCTCAGGATCGAAACTGGCATAGGCACGGATGCGCGCGGGCTCGCCTTCCGCCTCGGGCGCATAGAAATCAGTGGCAATCATGCGCACAGCACCCTTCGTCTGAATCTGCAATGACAGCTTCCAGCGCAGCTTGATCGTTTGCCCGATCAGCGCGGTCAGCAAGGCCATCTCGGCCACCAACGCCTCGACCGGGGCGGGATAGTTGTGCTGCTTGAGAATACCGCTCAACACCCCGTCCAGACGGGCCACCCGTCCACGGATGTCCGAACGGTCAAGTTGAAATGGCAGGACAGTGTCGTCCCAAGCGATTTTCGATCCGAGTGTCATGGAATTTCCTTGCTTGCCGCCCTCCGGCATGTTCGGGACTATATAAGGGACGATCCGTCAGGTCCAAGGGGCAGAAGGGGAATGACATGATGCGCAGGTTTGGCGACGCACCGGAATCCGGGCGGTCTTACACGCTACGCACCGGCGCTTACGCGATTTTGCCGCTCGGTGAGGGGCTGTTGCTGACGCATCAGGATGCTCCAGAACCCGAGGTTCAATTGCCCGGTGGCGGCGTTGATCCGGGCGAATCCCCCGTTCAAGCCTTGATCCGCGAGGTTTACGAAGAAACCGGCTGGCGCATTGCGCGAGCTCGGCGCTTGGGGGCCTATCGGCGGTTCACCTACATGCCGGAATACGATCTCTGGGCGGAGAAGCTGTGCCTGATCTACATGGCCGCTCCGGTGATGCGGTACGGTGATCCGCTGGAACCCGGACATACCGCGCTTTGGATGGATGTGGGCGAAGCGTTGAACACATTGGCCAACTCTGGGGATCGTGACTTCGTGGCGCGGTTCGCGTCACACCTCCCCATATTCCAAAAGCGCAGCTGAAATATCGTCGTCGAATTCGGCACACTCACCCAGCTTGTTCCGCAGCGCGTCATAGAGCGCATCCAGAAATTTAGGCCCTCGATGTTGGTTGGGGATTGAATGAACGAGATCAAGGAATCCGTCTTCTTCGAGCATTGACCCATCAGGCAAGACCGCCTCGGTAAACCCATCCGTGTAGAGCAAGAGCCGGTCCCCCGCTTTGAGTTGGATGGTATGATCTCCGAAGGTTGCTGTTTCGATCAAACCAATCGGCAAACCACCACCACCAAGGAATTCGCCTCGACCATCGCGCCGCAACAAGAGCGGCGGCGGATGCCCGGCCTGAACAAAGCGCGCGAGACCGGTTTCCCGGTCAACATGCGCATAAGCCATTGTCAGGTATTCGCTGACACCCTCCTGTCCCGCCACGCGGGCATTCAACCGTGCCGCAACATCTCGTGGCGGACGGAAAGCATAGCCATCGGGTGTGTATTTCAGTGCGAGGTTCTCATTCGGATAGTCAGAACTCAGATATCCAGCAACCCGGGCCGTCATCATCGCAGACGTGATACCATGACCAGAAACATCGAGACTAAATAATCCAAACTCTGCGTTTCCGGTCGAGAACATGCCGGCCAGATCGCCGCCAACATGGCCGCAGGATTTCAAAAGAACGCTGACCGTGCTACTCCCGTAATCGGCTGATCGAACCGGCATCAAAGAATGCTGCAGGATGCGCGCCTGTTGAAGGTCCTTGTCGATCACCGCATGCACAGCTTGCAGCTCGGCCAAGGTGTCGGCGATGACCCTGTTCTTTGAGCGCAACTCTTGCTCCATCGACAGGATACGCGCACCTGCATTGATCCGTGCGCGTAATTCGTCGCCATGTACGGGCTTCGTCAGGAAATCGTCAGCCCCAGATTCAAGCCCACTTGCCACCGCAGCCTTTTCGGATTTTGAGGTGAGCAAGATGAAGTAGCCATAGGCATCGCGCTGATGCGCCCTGAATCTGGCGCAAAATTCTGGTCCGGTCATGCCCGGCATCATCCAGTCCGAAATGATGAAATCCGGATGAAAACGATCGCAGATTGCAAGGCCTGCTTCGGCATTTTCCGCCTCTGCCACATCGAAGCCCCACCGCCCTAGCATGAGGGTGAGGATCCGACGCTGCGCACGGCTGTCGTCAACGACAAGCACGCGCCGCAAATGACTGGTTTGCACATCAGCGAACGCAAACGGCGCGTCCTGAAACATAATTATATCACCAACCAAGCGTCGGCCCCCACGCTCGCTATAAGGAGAAGGTGTTAATCGGGGATGAACTGTCAAATGGTGCCTATCTCAAAACGCCGATTTGCACATTGTTCATATTCGCCTGTTATTCGGCAGCCACTGGAGGCAGGCATGATTGATTGGATACGGGTTTCGGAGTTGAGAGACGAAATCGGAGCAGAGGACTTTGCAGAAGTTGCAGACCTGTTTCTGATGGAGGTTGAGGAAACGCTGTCCCAACTAGACGGACCCAAACACAATGTGGTGCAGATTAGAGAAATGATGCATTTCCTTAAGGGGTCGGCACTCAACCTTGGCTTTTGCAAACTGGCAGACGTCTGCAATGCCGCAGAGCTTGCAGCCGCACAAGGCGAGGTCGACATCGACATTCCAGCAGTGCAAGATCTTTACACCGCCTCCCGCGAACAATTCGAATCTGAATACGCGCAAAGATTTGCGGCCTGAATCCAAGCTTCTAAATGAATTTATGAAGCGCGGCTGGATCCGTTCCATCCGCCTGCGCCATCACCCGATCCCGCAATCGCTGCATCCCTGTGATCCACCGATCGGTGTCTGACGCGCGTTGAGCAAAGTAGGTTTGCGCCTCGGGATGCGGAAGGATCAGGAACTGACCTTGAACGATGCCTTCAAGCGTCGCCTCCGCAACGGATTCCGGCGTGATCACCCCAGTCGGCAAATCCTTTTCCGCCTCCGAATACCCCAAAAGAGGCGTCGCAACATAGAGCGGGCAGACAACGGATACCTGAATCCCATCAGCACCGTGTTCAATCGCCAGCGACTGCGCAAGGCTTACCGCCGCATGCTTGGTCGCAGAATAGGCGGCGTCGCCGATCTGTGACACCAAGCCGGCCGCCGACGCAATATTGACCAGCGTGCCAGAACGCCGTGCAATCATGGACGGCAACAACAACCGTGATGCCCGCAAATGCGCCATCACATGTAAATCCCAGCTTTTTTGCCAATGCGCGTCTTTTTGGGATGCCGGCCCATCCGGTTCGCCCAGCGCAAAACCAGCGTTGGATATCAGAATATCAACGTGGTCAAACGCGCGCTCGGCCGCAGAAACCACGTCTTCGACAACCGATGGGTCAGACAGATCGCCTTGATGAGCAATGCCGCCGATCTCCCGCGCCACGCAATCCGCTCGATCCGCAGAAAGATCGCTCACCAAAACGCGTGCACCTTTGGCAGACAAAAGGCGCGCCACAGCGGCGCCGATGCCCTGCCCGGCCCCCGTTACAATCGCAGTTTGATTGTTGAACTGCATCAGATCACGAATTGCGACAGCAGATCGTCGTCGGTGATGTCCTGATAGGTGAAGCCGGCCGAATCCAGCTGGGCAAACAACTTGTCGAAATTCGCAGCGTTCCGTGTTTCGATCCCGATAAGCACAGAGCCATAGTTGCGCGCCGATTTCTTGAGGTACTCAAACCGGGCAATGTCGTCCTCGGGTCCAAGGAAGTTCAGAAAATCCTTAAGAGCGCCCGGTCGCTGCGGTAACCGCAGAATGAAGTATTTCTTCAGCCCGAGATATTTCTGTGCGCGCTCTTTGACCTCCGGCAAACGCTCGAAATCGAAATTGCCGCCTGTAGTGACACAAACCACCGTGCGTCCTCGGATGGATTGCCCAAGGTCCTGCAGGGCATCGACCGACAGCGCACCAGCAGGTTCCAGAACAATCCCTTCCACATTCAGCATCTCAAGGATCGTGGAGCACAGCCGATCTTCCTTGATCGTCAGAGTGTTCGCCAAACCCACACCGCTGAGCCGCGCAAAGGTTCGCTGCCCGATCTGACCGACCGCAGCGCCATCGGCGAAAGTATTTACATAATCAAGCCGGACGGGCTTCCCGGCTTCCAACGCGGCACGCAGACAGGCTCCGCCAGAGGGCTCGACGAAAGTGTATTGGCAATCTGTGCCCAGATAGCTGAGCATCCCGGCCGACAAACCACCCCCACCGACAGGAATGACAAGATGATCCGGCGACTTGCCCAGCTGTTCAAGCACCTCGACTGCGACACTGGCCTGGCCTTCGATCACATCCTCGTCGTCAAACGGAGACAGAAAATGCCCACCCGCCTCGGCACAAAACGCCTGCGCAGAAGCAAGCGTGTCATCGAAATAATCGCCTGTCAGGCGGATCTCGATGCTGTCACCTCCGAACATAGCGGTTTTCTGGATCTTCTGCTGCGGCGTTGTCACCGGCATGAAGATCACGCCCTGTTTGCCGAAATGCTTGCACATATAGGCAACACCCTGCGCGTGGTTGCCGGCGCTTGCACAGACAAAAAGCTCGACCTCCGGGCGTTTCCGCATTGCATTAAATGCGCCGCGCAGCTTGTAACTACGCACCGGCGAAAGATCTTCGCGTTTCAGATAGATGTCCGCATCATACCGCTCGGACAGATGCGCATTGCGCAAAAGTGGCGTCGGTGGAAACACCTCGCGCATGGCGTTTGCTGCGTCGCGCGCGGATTTGGCAAAATCTGTCATACATCCCCCTTGGGGCAATAGCGCATGGGCGCAAGCGGTCAGTCAATGGGGCGGTTTTCCACGAAATGCCCGTAAAGTGTGGTCAGGACCGAGATCCCGATGATCGTCGCAAACCAGTTCACGACAAGCGAATAGACCACGTTTATCAACGAAGATGGATCATCGTTGAACCAAGACGGCAGCTGGATCACGATGCTCGCACCGACCACAATCAAGGAAAGGATCAAGATTGTTCCACTTTGACCTTTCGTGGCGTCCCACGTTTCTCCAAGCGTCAGCTTTTCACCAAGAGCCGCGGCCGGCAGCATTACTCCAAGACGGAAGAACAGATACGCCGCCAATCCGATAAGAAGCAATGACATGATTCCCGCCAACCCGGGTAGCCCGATGGAGATGATCCCGACAGGGACCGAAAGAACCATGACGCCAAGGACGACGAGGACACCAATAAGGATCGACCGCCCAAGGTAACCCATGACGGCAGTTCCGTGAAAGGACGGCAGCCATCCCGATGTGCTTTCACCCGTAAGCGCATAGCGATGCCACGCCACAGCGATCCAAAGACTGGCAATAACCGCTAGAATACCCAGAACGATCGTCGGAAGAATGCTTTCCGGAGACATCACCGGCACTTGCGTGCCCTCGAAATCCATCATCTCAGGCGGATTGAGAAAACTGTAGACGGTGTAAGCGCTCTGCACCAGGTAGAGCACAAGCGAGAGCCGCAGCGCCTGATCCAGATTGGCTATCACCAGATTGAACGAATGCCGGAATATCTGCCAACCCTTCATCGCGAGCGCTCCTGTCTTGGCGACCCTGTTCCAAGGCCGCTTCTTGCCCCTGCTTTGAAAAACAAGTAATCGCCCCGGCAAACCCGTTAAAGGAAAACCCATGTCTGCGCCCAAAAAAGTTGTGCTGGCCTATTCCGGTGGCCTCGATACCTCGATCATTCTGAAATGGTTGCAAACCGAATATGGTTGCGAGGTCGTGACCTTCACCGCTGATCTGGGTCAAGGTGAAGAACTGGAACCGGCCCGCGAAAAAGCGGTCATGCTCGGCATCAAGCCGGAGAACATCTACATCGAAGACATCCGCGAAGAATTTGTGCGCGATTTCGTGTTCCCGATGTTTCGCGCCAATGCCCTCTATGAGGGCTTGTACCTTCTCGGCACCTCCATTGCACGCCCGCTGATTTCCAAGCGTCTGGTCGAGATTGCGGCCGAGACCGGCGCGGATGCCGTGTCCCACGGAGCGACCGGAAAAGGCAACGACCAGGTGCGTTTCGAACTGGCGGCCTATGCGCTCAACCCCGACATCAAGGTGATCGCCCCCTGGCGCGAATGGGACCTCAGCTCGCGCACCAAACTTCTCGACTTCGCGGAAAAGAACCAGATCCCGATCGCCAAGGACAAGCGCGGCGAAGCGCCATTTTCGGTAGATGCAAACCTGCTGCACACGTCCTCCGAGGGCAAGGTTCTGGAGGACCCGGCGCAGGAAGCGCCCGATTACGTCTACCAGCGCACCGTCCATCCCGAGGATGCGCCGGACACACCTGAAATGGTCGAGATCACCTTTGAAAAGGGCGATGCCGTGGCGATCAACGGCGAAGCGATGTCGCCTGCCACGATCCTGACCAAGCTCAACGAGCTAGGCGGCAAGCATGGCGTGGGTCGTCTGGACCTTGTGGAGAACCGCTTTGTCGGCATGAAGTCGCGCGGCATCTACGAAACGCCGGGTGGCACTGTGCTTCTTGAAGCACATCGCGGCATCGAGCAGATCACCCTCGACAGCGGCGCGGGCCACCTGAAGGACTCCATCATGCCGCGATATGCCGAGCTGATCTATAACGGTTTTTGGTACTCGCCAGAGCGCGAGATGCTGCAGGCTCTGATCGACAAATCGCAAGAGCATGTCAGCGGGACAGTCCGGGTGAAGCTGTATAAAGGGTCGGTCAACACCGTCGCCCGTTGGTCGGATCACTCGCTCTATTCTGAGGCGCACGTGACTTTCGAGGAAGACGCCGGCGCATATGACCAGAAAGACGCGCAAGGCTTTATTCAGCTCAACGCGCTGCGTCTGAAACTGCTGGCGGCGCGGAACCGTCGCCTCAAGTAATTCAGTCTCTATTCAATCCAAAAGGCCCGCCAGTTCGGCGGGCCTTTTTCGTTTTCAGTTCGTAGTGACGACGGTCATCACCAGTTTGTCGTCCACCCGGATCGGGCCGTCTTCCTTGGCGCCCAGCGTGTATTCGAACACCCCGGTCGACATGCCACCATCTTCGCCGTGCACCATCAGCATCAGCATGTCGCCCGATGCGACATCTTCCTGGAGGATCGCAGCGACATCCATGTTCTCACCTTCCTTCAACGCGGCATAACCCACAACCGGTCCGGGCTTCATCTCGGCATCGGTGCGGTGCACGACCAGCCAGCCATTGGTCGGCGCGACAACTTTGGTCGCGGTCACTGAACCGCCAGACACGTCCTGTTCCATCGCCTCAACAGATGGTGCCATCGCGTGGCCGCCCGCCGTCAAAGCCGATGCAGACAGAGCGAGAATCGTGGTCAAAAACGAAATTTTCATTTTCCAGTCTCCTGTAAGATGCGGACAGGTTTGCCCGCGGACACTCACAGTCACGGCCAGAACATCTCAGAGTTTCACTGCTTGGAGATTTTTTTCGCTTCAAGCTTGCGATACGCAGGCATCGCTTGCTCGGCCAGGTCCGCCAAGGCCCCTGTCATTTGCGGCAGGTCACCTTCGGGGCCTGCAAAACCGGTGGTCGTGTGCAAAGATGTGTACCAATATGGAGCCCAGACACCGTCATACGGCTTAGGTCCAGCCTCCCAGACAAGCATGGCGGGATCAAACTCCAACCCAATCTCGCAACACAGCGCCCGGAGCATACCGTCAGGATCATCACGAATATCGGCACTGTCGATCACGACAGGACTCTGTCCCAGTGAACACGCGTAATCGAACAACTCGGCCTGAGCTTCGAACCCGATGTCCTCTGCTGTCAATTCCGGATAGCCCTTGGCAAAACTCGACACGACCCGCGCGGGATGCCGGATCAGAAACACATTCACGCAGTCGGCCATAAAACCGCGCGGGATGCCGTCGATCATATGCTGACACATATGCTTGTGGTAGGCATGAGCTTTATCGTTTGGAATAGGCCCAATCAGAGACTGTTCCACCTGAAAAGCGTCATTCTTGCGATCTTCTAAAATCGCATCCCCCATCGGATGATCCAGCCCGGTTATCCTCAGATAAGGCCCATAGAATGGCTCATCGACCACAAAGAAATCCGCGCGCTGTGCAAATGAATACATCATTGCCGTCGACAGGTTTCGCGGTCCCGACCACATTGCCACGCGCATTTTAACAGCCTTGCTTCAGCGACATCATCCGATTGGTAAGCTCTCCGGCGGCACACGCAAGCGGTAACTCAAATTCACCTTCGAGTGAGATCAAGTCACGGAAATTGCACCCATCACCGCTTTCATCGCACGCTCCTTCTCAACACAGGAGATTTCTCATGCGACCGCTACGCCGCAACCACCCGGTTATTCTATCTCTCGCCATCATTGCGGGACTGTTCCTGCAATCAAAAACGGCCCACGCCGGCGAAACACGAGATATCATCGTCGCTGGTGGCTGTTTCTGGTGCGTCGAGGCAGATTTTGAGCGCGTGCGCGGTGTCAAAGAGGCCGTTTCCGGCTATACTGGCGGGACTGTCGCCAACCCAACCTACAAGCAGGTCACTGGGGGAAATACAGGCCATTACGAGGCTGTAAAGATCTCTTACGACAGCGGCATTATTGACCGAAACCGTCTTTACGACCTTTTCTTCCGATCCATTGACCCAACCGATGCCGGGGGCCAATTCTGCGATCGTGGGCAGAGCTACGCCACGGCCATTTTTGTCTCTAACTCTGCAGAACGCGCGGCTGCGGAAAAAGCCAAGGCGTCAGCTCAGTCGGCGTTGGGTCGGCAAATTGTGACGCCAATTCTGGACGCAAAAACGTTCTATGACGCAGAAGATTACCATCAGGATTACTACAAAGGCACCAAACGCGTTCTGACACGGTATGGCGTCATTCCCCAAAAAGACGCCTATAAACGCTATCGCAAAGGCTGCGGCCGCGACGCTCGCATCAAAGATCTGTGGGGTAATGACGCTCCGTTCATTGGGAATTAGGCAAACTTTGCAAGTTCGATGTCTTTCAGATCAGGAATCACATCCGCCGTGCCGTGACGCGTGACCATGATGGCACCCGCTTGCTGACCCAATGAGATTGCCTGTTCCATTGGCAACCCCCGATCCAAACCCGCAATCAGGAACCCTGTAAAGGTATCGCCGGCACCCGTTGTATCCACAGCCGTCACAGGCATGGCCGGGAACGTCCTGTCCGTACCGTCATCCGTATTCAGCCAGCGACATCCGTCACCACCCAGCGTGACAACAACATCCCGAACTGGCAGATCAGCCAGCGTTCCACCCAGTGCATCGGTCAATTGCTGCGCTTCCACGGCGTTCATCACCAGGAGATCAAGCATCGGCAAAACCGCCGCAACCACCTGCGCATCAAATGGAGCCGCCGCGTAGACGACACGCATTCCTTTCGCAGACGCAAGTTTTGCTCCTTCGGTCTGGGCCGAGGTCTCATTCTGAAACAGGAAGGTGTCCGCCTCGCTTGCCTGACTCAACGCAGCAGCGATATGTGTCTCTGTTATGGCGCGATTGGCCCCCGGAAACAAAAGAATGGCATTTTCTCCGTGATCGTCGACCATGATTACGGCGTGACCCGTTGGCACATTGAGCTCACTGATGTGGCGTGTGTCCACCCCGTACTCCAACAGCCGCTCAACCGCCCAGCGCCCATCCGCACCAACAGCGCCGATATGCACCACCTGTGCCGCAGCGCGCGCAATCGCGACGGACATGTTCGCGCCTTTGCCGCCCAACCCCCTGTTATGATCCGTTGATGCCAGAGTTTCCCCCGGCGCAAGCAGATGTGGCACCTGATAAAACAGATCCGCATTGATCGAACCGAGATTGAAAACTGCCATGTTTTACCGTCCCTTGCACGCCGCCAGAACAGCCATGTTCAGAATGTCCTGCGCAGTCATCGTGGTGGAGCAAATCTGAATCGACTTATCAACACCCGCCAGAATTGGACCGATCACCGTCGCTCCTGCCATTTCCTGCATCAGCTTTACCGAGATTGACGCGGAATGGCGCGCGGGAACGACCAGAATATTGGCGGGACCCGTCAAGCGCTGGAATGGATAAAATTTCTGCGCATTCCGGTTCAGCGCCACATCAACGGTCATTTCGCCTTCGTATTCGAAATTTACCCCACGGCGGTCCAGCACGCGGGGTGCGATGTGCATCTTCTCTGCCCGTTCAGAAACCGGGTAACCAAAGGTCGAGAACGACACAAAAGCGACGCGCGGCTCTAGTCCCATCAGGCGAGCAACTTCGGCTGCCCGTTCCGCAATGTTGGCCAAATCCTCATCGTCCGGCCATTCATGCACCAGCGTATCCGCAATCAGGATAATCCGCCCTTTGAGCAACAGCGCGGTGACACCAGCCGCGCCATGGGCTGCATCCGCATCGAACACATGGTTGATCAGCTCCATCACATGCGCCGATTTCCGCGTCGCACCGGTGACAAGGGCATCGCCATGTCCCTGCTGTAGCATAAGTGACGCAAACACGTGTCGATCCCGTGCAGCGAGACGGTGAATGTCCTGGTGATCGTAACCTTTGCGCTGCAAACGCCCATAAAGAACGTCCTTATAGCGGCTGAGATGCTGCGTATTGGCGGCATTCACCACTTCGATCTCGCGCACCGCGTCGCCCAGTCCAGCTTCTTCCAGCTTGGACTTCACGTCGGTTTCGCGCCCTACGACCAGCGCCTTTCCGAAACCAGAGCGCTGGTACATGACGGCCGCGCGCAATACACGCGGATCGTCGCCCTCGGCAAAGATCATCCGCGCCTGCGCCTTGCGTGCCCGTGCATTGATGCCGCGCAGAATGCTTGCCGTCGGATCCATGCGCGACTTGAGCGATTCCTCATACGCCGGCAAATCAATGATAGGTCGCCGTGCTGCGCCTGTGTCCATGCCGGCCTTAGCGACAGCAGGCGGAATGCGGTGAATCAGTCTCGGATCAAACGGCGTCGGGATGATGTAGTCCCGTCCGAAGGTCAGGCTTTTGCCATAGGCCAATGCCACCTCATCCGGCACATCCTCGCGTGCGAGTTCGGCCAGCGCTTGTGCACATGCGATCTTCATCTCGTCATTGATGGCCCGCGCATGAATGTCCAAAGCGCCTCGGAACAAGTAAGGGAAGCCCAGCACGTTGTTCACCTGGTTCGGATAATCGCTGCGCCCGGTGGCCACGATCGCATCCATCCGCACCTCGTGCGCCTCTTCCGGCGTGATCTCGGGATCGGGGTTCGCCATGGCAAAGATCACCGGATTGTCCGCCATCGACCGCACCATGTCTTGCGTCACGGCCCCTTTGACGCTCACCCCAAGGAAAACGTCCGCGCCAACCATCGCCTCTTCCAGCGTGCGGGCGTCGGTCTTGACCGCGTGTGCCGATTTCCACTGGTTCATACCTTCGGTGCGGCCTTGATAAATCACACCCTTGGTGTCCGCGACGATGCAGTTCTCGTGCCGCGCGCCCATCCGTTTGAGCAGTTCGATACAGGCAATGCCCGCCGCTCCAGCCCCGTTCAGAACGATCTTCACATCTTCGATCTTTTTGCCGGACAGGTGAAGGGCATTCAGCAGGCCCGCCGCACAGATCACCGCCGTTCCATGCTGGTCATCGTGGAAGACGGGGATATCCATCTCTTCCTTGAGGCGCTGCTCGATGATGAAACACTCGGGCGCTTTGATGTCTTCAAGGTTGATGCCGCCAAAGGTCGGCCCCATCAGCCTCACTGCTTTGCAGAATTCATCGGGGTCTTCGGTGTCCAATTCGATGTCGATCGAGTTCACATCCGCAAACCGTTTGAACAGGACGGACTTGCCCTCCATCACCGGCTTTGAGCCCAGCGCACCCAGATTGCCGAGACCCAGAACTGCAGTACCGTTCGAAATCACCGCGACGAGGTTGCCCTTGTTGGTATAGTCATAAGCCAGACCGGGGTCTTTCGCGATGTCTTCGCAGGGCACCGCCACGCCGGGGGAATAGGCCAGCGAAAGATCACGCTGCGTGGTCATCGGCACGGTGGCTTGCACCTCCCATTTGCCGGGGGTCGGTTCAAGGTGGAAGGCAAGCGCTTCTTCGCGGGTGTATTTCGGGTTGGACATGCGTCAGAGGCCTCATACGTCAAAATCGGGTTTTCCACCCGGGTCGGTCGCCTTAATGTCACGCCAAAGCACCGAGGGGAAGCTTGTGAACGCGAATAAATCACCCGTCACACCCATGATGGCGCAATATCTGGAAATAAAATCCCAGTACGTGGATGCTTTGTTGTTCTATCGCATGGGCGATTTTTACGAATTGTTCTTTGACGATGCCGCAGCGGCGGCCGAGGCCTTGGACATTGCGCTCACCAAACGCGGCAAACATGATGGCGACGACATTCCCATGTGCGGTGTTCCGGTTCACGCCGCCGAAGGCTATCTGCTCACACTGATCCGCAAAGGGTTTCGCGTGGCCGTGTGCGAACAGATGGAAAGTCCGGCTGAGGCGAAAAAGCGTGGGTCCAAATCTGTCGTCAAACGCGATGTCGTCCGCCTTGTCACGCCAGGCACACTGACCGAAGAGACCTTACTCGAAGCACGGCGGCACAACTTTCTGGCTGCTCTGGCCTGTGTCAGAGACGATTGGGCGCTGGCTTGGACCGACATTTCAACAGGTGCCCTGCATGTGGTGCCACTATCCCTTGCCCGTGTCGGACCGGAACTGGCGCAGCTCTTGCCGTCTGAGATCTTGATGGCCGAAGGCACTGAGACCGCGATGTCCAGCGTGCTCGACGAGCTCGGGTTGGAGCCGACAATTCTTGGCAAATCCAGTTTCGATTCAACCGGAGCGACGACGCGCTTGACGCAGCAGTTCGCTGTGTCCTCACTGGATGCGTTCGGTCACTTTTCGCGCCCGGAACTTTCTGCAATGGGCGCACTCATCGAATATCTCGATCTCACGCAGAAAGGCCGCTTGCCGCTATTGCGTCCACCGCAGCAGGAAAAGCTCGGAAATTCGATGCAAATCGACGCTGCAACGCGTCGAAATCTTGAACTGACACATTCGCTTCAAGGCGGGCGCGCCGGTTCACTTTTGTCGGTCATTGACCGCACAGCAACCGCCAGCGGTGCGCGGCTCCTCGAGCGCCGGGTTTCTACCCCTTCGCGCGATCTGTCAGTGATCCGCAACCGTCAGGACGCAATCACATGGGCCATTTCCGACCCGATGACAGCACGCGAGGTTCGAGACGCGTTGAAACGTGTTCCCGACCTGGACCGCGCATTATCGCGACTTGGCCTTGATCGCGGGGGACCGCGCGATATGGCGGCAATCCGCAATGCCTTGGCGCAGGCGGAAGCGATCTCGGGTTTGTTAGAAACACATGATCTGCCTGAAATCCTGCGCAACGCCGTATCCTCCTGCACTGGCCAGGCCGACCTGGCCATGCTTCTCGACGATGCGCTTATCGCGGAACCCCCTCTGCTCACGCGAGACGGTGGGTTCATCGCGTCCGGCTACGACGACGGACTGGACGAAGCGCGAAAACTGCGTGACGAAGGGCGGGGTGTGATCGCGGGTTTACAGGCCCAGTATTCCGAAATCACAGGCGTATCCTCGCTCAAGATCAAGCACAACAACGTGCTGGGTTACTTCATCGAAACCACCGCGACTCACGCACAAAAGATGATGGCACCACCACTAAACGAGACCTTCATCCATCGGCAAACCACTGCAAACCAGATCCGCTTTACCACAGTTGAGCTGTCAGAACTGGAACGCCGAATCCTGAACGCAGGGTCCGAGGCGATCGAGATCGAAAAGCGGCTCTATGCCACCCTAAGTCGCGCCATTCTAGACCAACAGGCGGCGCTCAACGCCTTGGCCAGCGGATTGGCCGAGCTGGACCTTGCCACTGCTCTTGCCGACCTCGCTAAAGATCTGGATTGGTGCCGTCCAACCGTCGACGACAGCCGCGCCTTCGACATCGAAGGCGGGCGTCACCCCGTGGTCGAACGCTCGCTCAAGGCGCAAGGAGGCACAGGATTCGTGGCGAATGACTGTAGCCTTTCAGCCGAAGCTGACAAAGCCGCGATTACGTTGCTGACCGGTCCGAACATGGCCGGTAAATCGACATTCCTACGGCAGAACGCTCTGATCGCCCTGTTGGCGCAGATCGGATCCTACGTTCCCGCAAAGTCAGCGCATATCGGTGTTGTCAGCCAGATTTTCAGTCGAGTTGGCGCATCGGACGATCTGGCGCGTGGACGGTCGACCTTCATGGTGGAAATGGTCGAAACCGCGGCGATTCTCAATCAAGCCGACGACCGTGCTCTCGTGATCCTCGACGAAATTGGACGGGGTACCGCCACCTATGACGGTCTGTCTATCGCCTGGGCAACGCTTGAACATCTGCAATCCGTCAACAAGGTCCGTGCGCTCTTTGCCACGCATTACCACGAGATGACCACGCTCGCGAATACGCTCGAAGGTGTGAAGAACGCGACAGTTGCGGTGCGTGAGTGGGACGGTGAAGTGATTTTCCTGCACGAAGTCCGTGATGGCGCCGCTGATCGGTCTTACGGTGTGCAAGTCGCTCAGCTTGCCGGGCTTCCGCCTGCGGTGATCACTCGTGCACGATCTGTTCTTGACGCATTGGAAAAAGGCGAGCGCGAGAACACGTCACCCAAGGCGCTGATCGATGATCTGCCGCTTTTCTCGGCTGTCGCCAACGCGCCTCAGCCGGTGAAACCAGCCAAGGAAAGCAAAATCGAGGCGCAGATCAAAGACCTACACCCCGATGAAATGACCCCGATAGAGGCACTTCAGGCTCTGTATAACCTCAAAGCGCTTTTGCAGAACGACTAGTTCAGGATTTCGGCATGGAGCTGACGCCTACCTGCGCCGGACGCAGAAGACGGTCATAGAGCATAAAGCCTTCAGTTGAGACCTGAATGATCTCGCCTGCTGTTGTGCCCGGAACCGGTGCTTCGAACATCGCTTCATGCATCTGAGGATCGAACTTGTCGCCCACTTCGGGCTTGATCGCGGTGACGCCATGTTTGCTGAATACGTTCAGCAATTCGCGCATGGTCAATTCAACGCCTTCGATAAACGCCTTCGACGCTTCGCGCTGCTCTTCCGGAATGGCATCCAGAGCCCGCTGAAGATTATCATACACCGGCAAGAGATCGCGCGCCAACCGTGATCCGCCATATTGCTGCGCCTCGCGACGGTCTTTCTCAGACCGCTTGCGGGCATTTTCCGCATCCGCCAATGCGCGCATGAACTTGTCTTTCAGATCATCCCGCTCGGCGCGCAGGGCATCCAATTCCGCCTCTTCGCTGTCGATCTCTTCTTCGAGCGCTTCGTTTTCCTCTGCCTCAGCCTCGGCCAGGCTATCAAGGAAATCCTTCGTGTGATCCGTTTCGGCCATTTTGTTACCCTTGGTTGCGGTCGCCGAGAAGTTTTCCGACGAGCTGCGCGGTGTAGTCCACGATCGGTACGATGCGCCCGTAATTGAGGCGTGTCGGGCCGATGACCCCCACCGCACCGATTATTTTACGATCAGCGTTCATATATGGAGAGACGACCAAAGAGGAACCCGAAAGTGAGAAAAGTTTGTTCTCAGAGCCAATAAAAATGCGCACACCGTCGCCCTGTTCGGTGAGTTCGAGAAATTCAGCAATATCTCGCTTACGTTCCAGATCATCGAAAAGCTCACGAACCCGGTCCAGTTCTTCAGCATGCGTATCTTCGGCCAAAAGGTTGGATCGGCCCCGCACAATCAGACGCCCAGAGGTGTCAGCGGTTTCATCCCAGATCGCGAGCCCCTGTTCAACCAGCGTCGCCGCCAGCGAATCAAGCTCTTGCCGTTTACGGGCAATATCATCTTTGATGGTGCGCCTGAGATCTGACAGCGTCTTCCCTTCGACAAGCGCATTCAGAAAATTCGCGGCTTCCCGCATCGAACTCGGTGTTTGTCCCGGCGGCGGCGTGAACAAACGATTTTCGACATGCCCATCCGAGAAGACCAACACGACAAGGGCTTGATCCCCGCCAACCGCTACAAATTCGATGTGTTTGATAGCAGCTTCATGCTTCGGTGTGAGCACAAGGGACGCACCCTGCGTCACACCGGACAACGCAGATCCGACCCGATCAAGAATGCTGCCAACATCCTGGCTGTTGCTGGTCACCGTTGCATCAATCTTTTGCCGGTCATCATTGTCTAGGTCACGCACCTCAAGAAGACCGTCCACAAACATGCGCAGTCCAAGCTGGGTTGGCACCCGCCCCGCACTGATATGAGGGCTATCCAACAGTCCGAGGAATTCGAGATCCTGCATAACGTTTCGAATAGTCGCCGCGGATACCTTTTCATCCAGCGTACGCGTCAAGGTGCGGGAACCCACGGGTTCGCCGCTGGACAGATACCCTTCGACCACCTTGCGAAAGACCTCGCGCGATCGGTCGTTCAGTTCATCCAAAAGTTTGGTTCCGTCGCTCAATCAGACACCTCATTTCACAGGCCGTCGCTTTGGTAAGAACAGACTATTGGCTTGCGAAACCGGAAAGCCTGCCTGTATCCGTACACGGCAATAAAGAGGACTTACCATGCGACCGTCAGGACGGAAATTAAGCGAAATGCGCGCGGTTTCAATCGAAACCGGGATCAGCAAGCACGCAGAAGGCTCATGCATGATCCGCATGGGCGATACCCATGTGCTCTGCACCGCCACCATCGAAGACCGGGTGCCTCCGTTCATCAAGGGATCCGGTCTTGGCTGGGTCACCGCAGAATACGGCATGCTGCCCCGCTCCACCACAAGCAGGATGCGCCGCGAGAGCTCTGCTGGCAAACAACAAGGGCGTACGGTTGAAATCCAGAGGCTGATCGGGCGTAGCTTGCGTGCTGGTGTGGACCGTGTCGCACTCGGCGAGCGCCAGATCACCGTCGATTGTGATGTCATCCAGGCAGACGGTGGCACACGGTGTGCCTCCATCACCGGTGGTTGGGTTGCGCTGCGGTTGGCCGTCAACAAACTGATGAAAGCCGGTGATGTGACCAGCGATCCGTTGATCTCGCCCGTTGCCGCGGTCAGCTGCGGGATCTACGCGGGGCAGCCGGTACTTGATCTGGATTATCCAGAAGATTCCGAAGCCGGGGTCGATGGCAACTTCATCATGCGCGGCGACGGTCAACTTATTGAAATCCAGATGTCCGCGGAAGGCGCCACCTTTTCGCGCACTCAGATGACCGAACTCCTGGACCTGGCAGATGCCGGTGTTCAGGAACTTGTCGCGCTTCAGCTCAAGGCAGCGGAATGAGTCGCAGGTTTGAAGGCAAGCAACTCCTCGTCGCGACCCATAACAAGGGCAAGCTCGAGGAAATTGCTGATCTTTTGAAAGACTACGGTGTCTCGGTCGTTGGTGCGGCCGAGATGAACCTGCCTGAACCAGTCGAAGATGGCACAACTTTTGTTGAAAACGCGAGGATCAAGGCGCATGCCGCGGCCAAGGCCACCGGCCTTCCAGCCTTTTCCGATGACAGCGGGTTAGAGATTGACGCGCTGAATGGTGCGCCGGGCGTATATACTGCAGATTGGGCGGAAACAGAGACTGGTCGCGACTTTGTCATGGCGATGGAAAAAGCGCATAATGCCATCCTCGAAAGCGGCGCCGAGGCACCTTGGACCGGGCGGTTCTGCTGCACGCTTGTTCTTGCCTGGCCGGATGGGCATGACGAAGTTTTCCCTGGTACGATGGAAGGTCAGATCGTCTGGCCGATGCGCGGGGATCAGGGACACGGTTACGATCCCGTTTTCCAGCCGAAAGGCTACGAGATAACCTTCGGTGAAATGGACCGCTGGGAAAAGAACAAGATCAGCCACCGCGCCGACGCGTTCAGGAAATTCGTGGCGGGCTGCTTTGGCTGAACTCTGGCAAGAGCGCGGATTTGGGTTGTACGTGCACTGGCCCTTTTGCGCTGCGAAATGTCCCTATTGTGACTTCAACAGCCATGTGCGCTCGGCGGTGGATCAGTCCCGCTGGGCGGATGCGTTGGCTCAGGAAATCCGCCGCACCGGAATGGAAACCGGTCCGCGTGTCCTGACTTCCATTTTCTTCGGTGGCGGAACCCCCAGCCTGATGGAACCTGAAACGGTTAAAGCTGTGCTGGACGCAGCGCGGGATGTCTGGGCTTTCGCAAACGACATCGAAATCACACTTGAAGCCAACCCCACTTCGGTAGAAGCGCATCGGTTCGAGGGTTATGCGAGACACGGAGTCAATCGCGTGTCTCTTGGTGTTCAATCACTCAGATCGGAGGATCTGCGTGCATTGGGCCGCCTTCACACCGTCGACGAAGCGCAATCTGCTTTCAAGACTGCGCGGGCCTTCTTTGAACGCGTGAGTTTTGACCTTATTTACGCCCGCCAGAACCAGTCTCTGGACGACTGGGAACAGGAATTGACCACAGCGCTTGAAATGGCAGTGGATCACCTGTCTCTTTATCAATTGACCATTGAAGAAGGCACCGCCTTTTGGGACCGTGCGCAGAACGGCAAACTGCGCGGTCTACCGTCTGACGATCTTGGAGCTGACCTTTACGAGTTGACGCAACGCCTGTGTGAAGACGCCGGCTATACCGCGTACGAAGTCTCTAATCACGCCAAACCCGGTGCAGAATCGAAACACAACCTGCTCTACTGGCGTGGCGGTGATTACGCTGGCATAGGCCCTGGCGCACATGGTCGGCTGACTATCGATGGCACGCGCCGAGCCACGGAATGCTGGAAACAGCCCGAAAAATGGCTCTCTGCCGTTGGCTCTGGAAGCGGAATTCGTGAAGAAAATACTCTCAACTCACTAGATATAGAGGATGAACGCCTCATCATGGGGTTACGGCTTACCGAAGGACTATTTCTAGACGACGTTCAGAATGTGCTGGACAAAAATCGGTTGGACGAGCTGGAAGCAGCTGGCCTCATTTGGCGAAACAGCCAACGTGTTGGAGCGACCAAAGATGGCCGCCCGGTTCTGAATTATCTTATTTTGCGGCTTGCAAAAGGCTGATCAATTCGCAGAACTGATCACCGAACACAGTTTGTCAAGATCATCCAGAGTGTCGTAGGCGATTGTGATTGTCCCGGACTCTTTCCCATCCCTGTGATTGATCGACACTTTCATCCCCAAAGCAGCAGACAAATCACCTTCGAGAGCTTTGGTGTCAGCATCCTTCGTCTCCCCGCTGTTTGCTCGGGATGGGCTTTTAGCTTTGGGTGTGTCGCCCACGTTTTGGGCGTCACGAACGAGGCGTTCAGTCTCCCGTACCGACAGACCCTGACGAACAATCTGCCCCGCCAACAGGACCGGATCGGGCGCGGTAATCAAAGCCCGCGCGTGGCCGGACGATAATTTTCCATCTACAACGGCCCGTTTGACCACATCCGGCAGATTTAACAGGCGCAAAAGGTTTGCAATGTGGCTGCGGCTTTTGCCCAGGGCCTTCGCCAGCTTTTCCTGAGTATGCCCGAAGCGTGACATGAGCTGTTCATATCCCGCAGCTTCTTCAATCGGATTCAAGTCGGCGCGCTGAATATTTTCGATGATCGCGATCTCAAGAACATCTTCATCTGAAAACTCTCGAATGACCACTGGCACGTCATGAACACCCGCAGCCTGCGCGGCACGCCAACGACGTTCGCCAGCAACGATCTCATACTGATTTTCTGCGTTGGATCGGGGACGAACGATCAAGGGCTGGATAACGCCCTTGCTTTTGATCGACTCTTTCAGCTCATCCAAAGCTTCGGCGTCGAATTGGCGCCGTGGCTGATCGGGATTCGGGAAAAGTTGATCGACCGGCAGACTGCGTGTTGGTCGTTCGCTCGTAGAAACTGCCGCATCAGCAGAAGGTTCGATATCTCCCATCAAGGCTGACAATCCACGGCCCAAGCCGCGCCGCTGTTCTTTTTTATCAGACATCTGCTCTACCTACGCTGCAGTCATTGTTTCGTGTTTGCCCAGAAACTCTCGCGCCAATGCGCGATAAGCAATAGCGCCTTTGGAAGTCGTATCATATTCCAGAACCGGCATCGCATATGACGGGGCTTCACTCAGCCGAACATTTCGGGGGATTACCGTCTTGAACACCAGATCACCAAGATTTTCTCGTGCATCACTTTCAACCTGCTGGGACAGGTTATTTCGTGAATCGTACATCGTAAGCACCACGCCCTCGATGCGTAGGGACGGATTTGCAGACTGCCGAACTTCACGGATCGTCAACATCAATTGGCTCAGACCTTCCAAGGCGAAGAACTCGCTCTGCAAAGGGACCAGTACGGAATGCGCCGCAACCATCGCGTTGACAGTCAGGAGATTAAGAGACGGCGGGCAATCAATCAGAATGAAATCAAACCCAAATTGATCCATCTCGGTTTGCCGAAGCGCATCATGCAGGAGGTAGCTGCGCTTCTCATTTGCGATGAGTTCAATATCAGCAGAACTGAGGTCAGTCGTGGATGGCACCAAAAACAGGTTGTCTTGGCCAGTTTTACAGATGATGTCGGACAAGGGAAAATCATCTAGCAAAAGGTCATAAGTGGTCGCGTGACGATCTTCTGGCATGATACCTAAGCCAGTTGACGCGTTTCCTTGCGGATCCAGATCAACCACAAGTACCTTCTGCCCGATTTCCGAGAGCGCAGACGCAAAGTTGATAGCTGTAGTCGTTTTGCCGACACCACCTTTTTGGTTCGCAACAGCAATGATCTTTGGGCCGGTTGGGCGTGTGGGATCAAACACGGGAAAGACCTCCAATCTCCAAGACGGCAGCGTTAGGCTGTGTTTTACTATTATGTGGTTCGTAGGTGAATCGCCACTTCTTTCGAGCGTCTGCGACCTCATTTTGCCAGTCGCTTCCTTTCATAAACAGGGCCGTACCGTTTTCGGAAAGGTGCCGGTCTGCAAATCCCAGAAGTATATCAAGCGGCGCAAGCGCGCGTGCACTCACGACATCTGCGTTCAGTGGCGGAATATCCTCAATGCGTTTGGCTATAACCTTAAAAGGCGTTTTTGTTTCACGTGAAACAGTCCGAAGAAAGGTGGCCTTTCGCTGGTCGCTTTCAACCAAAGTGACATCTACGCCTTGATCGGCCAGAGCAATTGCAACAACTGCACCTGGAAATCCCCCACCAGATCCCATGTCCACCCAGCTTTGTGTCCCGTCCGGCAACATGGCCGCGACTTGCAAGGAGTCCTCAAAGTGACGCGTCGATGCGTGTTTTAAGGTCGCTGGTGATACTAGATTTATTTTTGGCGACCACTTGAGGAGTAACTCAAGATATATCTCAAGTCGCTCTTGTGTTTCACGTGAAACATTCATCCTACAGCGCGGTCCTTGGGCGAAACAGACCGAAGCTTGGAAAGGATCAACAGCAGTGCAGATGGCGTCATTCCATCCACCCTCCCCGCTTGTGCGATGTTACCTGGCCGCGCACAGGAGAGCTTACTCTTCAACTCGTTAGAAAGCCCTTCTATTTGCGAGAAGTCAAAACCCTCAGGAATAACTTGCGCTTCATCCCGACGAAGCGCATCAATATCCTTCTGCTGGCGTTCAATATAATTGGCGTAGAGCGCATCCTTGGCCAGCTGATCCTGTGTCTTGACGTCAATTTCTTGTAGGCTCGGATCTATCTCCTCTAGAACGTCCCAAGTAACGGCTTCAATCGCCAAAGCTTCAAAGCCTGACCGCCTTGATCCATCTTGGGAAACAGGCACGCCGGCCTCCACAAGCTGTTTTGAGGTGATCGAAAGACTGTTCAATCTAGTCCGACCTTCGGAGATCAGCCCCATCTTTGTGCGAAAGGACTCTTCCCGTTCCACCGATACGCACCCAAGGTCAATCGCCTTCGGTGTCAAACGCTGATCGGCATTGTCAGCTCGCAAGGACAGACGGTACTCAGCGCGTGATGTGAACATCCTGTACGGTTCTGTCACACCACGAGTGGTCAGATCATCGATCATAACACCGATATAACTGTCCGCTCGACTGAATGTGACAGGCCCCAACTTCTTCGCCCGCCGCGCAGCATTCAAACCCGCGACAAGACCTTGAGCAGCGGCCTCCTCGTATCCGGTTGTCCCATTGATCTGCCCTGCGAGATACAGCCCTTCAGTGGATTTCAAGGACAAATCCAAATTCAGGGACCGCGGGTCAATATAATCATATTCGATGGCATAACCGGGCTGAAGGATTTTCGCATCCTCGAGACCCTTGATCGACCGGACATAGTCTTCCTGAACTTCTTCCGGAAGCGAGGTTGAGATGCCGTTGGGATATACAGTGTCATCATCCAGTCCCTCCGGTTCAAGGAAAATCTGGTGAGACGTTTTATCCGCAAAACGGACAATTTTATCCTCAATAGATGGGCAATAGCGGGGTCCAATACCTTCGATATGTCCGCCGTACATAGCAGATCGATCAAGGTTTTCTCGGATAATGTCGTGTGTTTTCTCGTTGGTATGGGTAATCGCACACGAGACCTGACGCGCGAATGGAGCCTCGGAAAGAAACGAAAAAAGGACAGGATCGGTATCGCCGGGCTGTTGTTCCAGCCCATCCCAGTGAATTGTCTTACCATCCAGCCTTGGAGGCGTTCCAGTTTTTAATCGGCCCAGAGGCAGACCAAAGCGATCTAGAGTTTTCGCGAGATCATTCGATGGCTTTTCACCCATCCGACCACCGGTGATTTGTTTATCACCGATATGAATCACGCCGCGCAAGAATGTCCCGGTTGTCAAAATGATGGAGGGCGCCAAGAGTTCACGGTGACTGTCTATCTGAACACCGCATACAGTCGTGCCTTGGACAACCAAATCGGTCACTTCACCAATGACGATTTCAAGATTCTTTTGCGTTCTCGTCGCCTTCAGCATTTCGGCTTGGTAAATCTTTCGATCAGCCTGCGCGCGCGGACCCTGCACCGCGGGACCTTTACGTCGATTCAGTAATCGAAACTGGATACCGGCCATATCAGCGACCCGCCCCATAATACCATCGAACGCGTCGATTTCTCGGACGAGGTGACCCTTTCCCAATCCACCAATGGCGGGATTGCAAGACATCACGCCAATCCCAGACTCGGTAAGTGTAACAAGCGCAGTGCGCGCGCCGGATCGAGCTGACGCATGCGCTGCTTCACAGCCCGCATGACCACCGCCCACAACTATGACATCGAAATCAAATTGTTTCACGTGAAACACTCCTTACTTTCCGATGCAAAAACTTGAGAAAACCTTATCTAGCACGTCCTCTACATCGACGCGACCCACCAACCTTTCAAGAGTGAAGATGGCGGATCGTAGTTCCTCAGACGCAAGATCGTAGGTACCCGGACCAGACCGGGAGAATGACAACGCCGAGAACAAGCACTCTCGCGCCGCAACAAGGACATCTCTCTGACGTTCATGGGACACCAATCCAGCAGACGTGGCCTGGCGAAGAAGATAGGTTTTTACGTCCTCAATGAGCCTTGAAACGCCAGCGCCAGTCACGCCCGACACACCCAAACCATCTTCCCGAAGATCGGATTTACCTTCAACCACGATGTCGTACTCCAGAGGATGAAGCTCTCCAAACCCGCCCGCGCCTTTCAAAAACACCCGCAAGTCAGCCGCTCTCGCTCTTTTCATCGCCCTCTCGATCCCAATGGATTCAACTTGATCCATCGTCTCGCGCAAACCAGCAGTATCCAGAAATGTGACTGGCAATGTGCCAAGATCCATTCGAACCTCAATGACATCTCGCGTTGTTCCAGCAATTTCAGAAGTAATCGCCGCATCGCGGCCCGCAAGCGCGTTTAACAAAGTTGACTTTCCAGCGTTTGGAGGACCAACGATTGCAACCTCAAATCCCGTCCGCACGCGTTCTGCGATACCAAATCCCGAAACTTCCTGGTCTATTGTCTGAATCACACCTTCCAGAAGACGTTCCACGTCGCTTGAAACATCAACCGGTACGTCCTCATCCGCGAAGTCAATTGTGGCTTCCAAAAGCGACAAGGCATGGATGAGATCGCTGCGCCAGGTTTCTGACTTTTCCCTTAAACGACCTGTAAACCCTTTTAGCGCCTGTTTGCGCTGCATCTCGGTTTCGGAATCGATCAAATCTGCCAGCGCTTCGACCTGCGTGAGATCGAGACGACCGTTATTCAAAGCGCGTCGGGTGAACTCTCCTGCTTCGGCCGATCTGAAACCCGGTACTTCTTTCAGACAATCCAAAACCGCATGGATGATCGCCACACTGCCATGGACGTGGAACTCAATAACAGGTTCACCCGTAAAGCTGGCGCCGTCTTCAAAACACAGAACAAGCGCTTCATCGATAAAGCCACGGTCATCGTTGACCAGACGACGCAAGGCGGATTTCCTGGGCTCTGGGGCGGAAAAGCCGAACGCATCACAACTGACAAACGCGTCCGGACCTGACACTCGGATAACAGCAACGCCGGATTTTCCCGGCACGGTGGCCAAGGCAAAGATCGTGTCCATGACGCTGCATACCCGTTAGATTTACGAATTCATAGAATCAAAGAATTCAGAATTCGTCTTGGTTTGCTTCAACTTGGAGATCAGGAATTCGATTGCGTCAGTCGTGCCCATCGGATTCAAGATTCTACGAAGCACAAAGGTCTTTTGAAGATCAACCTTATCGACGAGCAGATCTTCCTTACGTGTCCCAGATTTCAGGATATCCATCGCCGGGAACACACGTTTATCGGCAACCTTACGATCGAGCACGATTTCAGAGTTACCGGTGCCTTTGAATTCTTCGAAGATGACTTCGTCCATCCGGCTGCCCGTGTCGATCAGCGCAGTGGCGATAATCGTCAGCGAACCGCCCTCTTCGATATTCCGCGCTGCACCGAAGAAACGCTTGGGGCGTTGAAGCGCGTTTGCATCCACACCACCGGTCAGAACCTTACCCGAGGACGGGACAACAGTGTTAAACGCCCTACCAAGTCTTGTGATAGAGTCGAGTAGGATCACAACATCTCGTTTATGCTCAACAAGACGCTTGGCCTTTTCGATGACCATTTCAGACACAGCAACGTGGCGGGTGGCCGGTTCGTCGAATGTCGAGGACACAACTTCTCCCTTTACCGAACGCTGCATGTCCGTGACTTCTTCGGGACGTTCGTCGATCAGCAGAACGATCAGGTAACACTCTGGGTGATTGCGTTCGATCGAATGGGCGATGTTCTGAAGCAGAACGGTTTTACCAGTCCGCGGCGGGGCGACGATCAGCGACCGCTGGCCTTTACCAATAGGGGCAACAAGGTCAATGATGCGGGCGGAGCGATCTTTAATTGTAGGGTCCTCGATCTCCATCTTAAGGCGCTCGTCAGGATAGAGCGGCGTCAGGTTATCAAAGGCAATCTTGTGGCGAGCCCGTTCCGGATCCTGGAAATTGATCTGACGGCAATCCATCAAGGCGAAGTACCGTTCGTTATCTTCGGGTGCCTTGATCTCCCCGTCGATTGAATCCCCTGTCCGCAAAGAGAATTTGCGGATCATGTCCGGTGAGACGTAGATATCGTCAGGACCGGGAAGATAGTTTGCCTCGGGAGAGCGGAGAAAGCCAAACCCGTCCTGAAGCACTTCAAGAACGCCGTCCCCGAAAATGGTCCAGCCTTCATCTGCGCGTTCACGCAGAATTTGAAACATGATCTCGCCCTTGCGCATCGTTGATGCGTTTTCGATCTCAAGCTCTTCGGCCATCGCCAAAAGGTCTTTGGGGCTCTTTGCCTTCAGGTCGGCAAGGTTCAGTTTTTCGGTCATGAAAAATCCCGGACTGCGGGTGCGCGCAGTCTTATCTTCTTTGTCTCAGGAAAGTCGCGTCCAGAACAGGACTGTGCTGCTCTTAGCCGAGGGGAGCGAAGCTGTCAAACATCCCTGCTTTCATAAATAAATTAAAATAAAAGAAAGGTTTTTGTGGTTTGTAGTCTAGCGCTGCTCCTGTGGATTAAGAATTTCTACAAGAGTTACCCACATCTACCCAATGTGTGGATGGCTGTGGGTATATCGTTGGATATTTCTATAAAGAACAAATAACACACTGTTTTAAATATATAAATCCTAGAAAGCTGTGTGGATATTTTGAACCTCACTTCTTAGGAGTCTGTGGTTACATCGGATTACTCAGAAGCCGTAGTTATCCCGTACACAAGGCGGACAACCGATCTGAATGGGTTGAACATCTTGGCGAGTTATCGTCTGGCTTGCTGATTGCTTTGGATTTCCCCAAAACACTCCGGAAAAGAAACCGAGTTTGTTCGTGGAGTTGTCCACATGAATCCTGATCTTATCCTGGCCTCCGGGTCGAAGATCCGCGCTGAACTCCTCCGCAATGCGGGTGTTCGATTCGATGTTCAGGTCGCACGGATCGATGAAGATGCGATCCGACAGGCATTAGAGGCTGAAGAGGCGTCACCCCGCGACATCGCCGATGCTCTGGCGGAAATGAAAGCACGAAAGGTGTCTGACAAGATGCCTGGGGCGTTGGTTCTTGGCTGTGATCAGGTGCTCGCTGTAGATAAAGCGGTTTTCGGCAAGCCCGAGACGCCCGAGGCTGCCCGCGAGCAGCTGAAAATTCTGCGCAACAGATCACATACGCTCTTGTCTGCGGCGGTCCTATACGAGGATGGTGAGCCTAAATGGCGCCATGTTGGTGTCGTGCGACTGAGGATGCGTGACTTCTCTGACAGCTATCTCGAAGATTACCTTGATCGGAACTGGGACAGTGTTCGACACTCTGTCGGCGCGTATAAGCTTGAAGAAGAGGGCGCTCGGCTGTTCACCCAGGTTCAAGGCGACTATTTTACGGTACTGGGACTTCCGTTACTGGAACTCTTGAACCACCTTACTTTGATCGGACGGATTGACGGATGAGTGATAGTAAAATCCCGTTGGCGGCAGTGATCGGCCATCCCGTAGCGCATTCCAAGAGTCCAAACGTACATGGGTACTGGCTTCGGAAATATGGGTTGAAGGGCCACTACATCCCAATGGATATCGAACCAGAAAAGCTTGCTGATCTTTTGCCGCGGCTCGCAGATCTTGGCTTTGTCGGTGCAAACGTGACGATCCCTCACAAGGAAAAGGTGATGGAGATCGCAGATCTGATCACGGATCGGGCAACGCTGATTGGCGCCGCGAACACGCTTATCTTTCGCAAGGATGGTCGGATTCATGCGGATAATACCGACGGGTATGGCTTTATCGAAAACATTCGACAGACAGTGCCGGATTGGAATCCCCGAACTGGCCCAGCCGTGGTTTTTGGAGCGGGCGGAGCAAGCCGGGCCGTTCTGGCGACGTTGCTGGATGTTGGCGTACCGCAAATTCTGCTGACCAATCGGACGCGTATCCGGGCCGAAAAACTGAAAGAGGATTTTGGTAACAGGATTCAGGTTGTGGAATGGGTGCAGGCTGGGAACGTTCTTGAAGATGCCGATTTGGTGGTGAACACGACGTCGCTTGGTATGACCGGCAAACCCGAAATGCGGGTGCCTCTGGACGGTTTGAAGCCTGGCGCTGTGGTTAACGACCTTGTTTATTCTCCGTTGAAGACACGATTGTTGGCAACTGCCGAAGAGTGTGGGTGTCGCGTTGTCGATGGTTTGGGGATGCTGTTGCATCAAGCTGTTCCGGGATTTGAGCGGTGGTTTGGCAAACGTCCGGTGGTCGATGATGCTGTGCGCGCGGCGGTGTTACGATGAGCTTTAAGCTGGGACTGACCGGCTCTATCGGTATGGGGAAATCAACAACAGCCAAGCTTTTTGCCGAGGCAGGCTGTGCGGTTTGGGATGCTGATGCGGCGGTGCATCGTCTATACGCGAAAAACGGAGCAGCCGTATCTCCAATGCAGGTGCTTTTTCCAGAAGCGATTTCGGGTGGAGCCGTGGACCGTGCCGCGCTTCGTATGATTATCGGGAAGCGGGCGGATGCGTTGAAACTGATTGAAGGTGTTGTGCATCCCTTGGTTCGAAAGGATCGCGCTGATTTCCTAGCAGCCGCCACTTCGGATGTTGTTGTATTTGACATTCCCCTCCTTTTTGAAACGGGTGCCGAGACCGAGATGGATGCCGTGGCATGTGTCACTGTTTCACCGGAAGAGCAGGAAAAACGTGTTTTGGAACGTGGCACGATGACGGCAGAGCAATTCCGGGCGATCCGGGATAAACAAATGCCAAATGACGAGAAATGTGCCCGGTCCGACTACGCCATCGAGACCGATACGCTTGAACATGCCCGGGCACAGGTTCACGATGTCCTCAGTCAAATCAGAGCAAAGTTAAGCGATGCGTGAGATTGTTCTCGACACGGAGACTACAGGTTTTGAACCAGAACAGGGTGATCGTATCGTAGAGATCGGCGCGGTCGAACTGTTCAACCATGTTCCGACCGGCAAGACCTATCATCAGTATATCAATCCGGAACGTGCCATGCCGCAGGAGGCATTCGAAGTGCACGGGCTGGGCGATGATTTCTTGAGGGACAAACCCGTTTTTGCCACAGTCGCGCAAGCTTTCATTGATTTCATCGGGGACGCCAAATTGGTGATCCACAATGCTGCTTTTGACATGAAATTCCTGAACGCGGAGCTGTCCTGGATCAAGCATCCACAGATCCCGTTTGAACGCGCCGTCGACACCCTTGCGATTGCTAGGCGGAAATTTCCCGGATCGCCTGCATCGCTGGATGCACTATGCCGACGTTTTGGAATCGACAATTCATCGCGGACATTGCACGGGGCTTTGCTCGACTCCGAGATCCTTGCGGAGGTCTATCTTGAGCTCATCGGGGGCAAGCAACCCGATTTCGGGCTCAACGTGTCGCAAACACGGTCCGATGTTGGTGCGGACATGTCAGAGTGGCGGCCCAAGCCGCGCCCTGCCCCATTGGCTTCGCGGCTGTCAGATAGCGAAAAGGCGGCTCACGCCGCCTTTGTCGAAAAACTTGGAGACGCCGCTTTGTGGAAGCGGCTTTAGAGATCAAGCGTCAGCTGTCTCTTCTTTTTGTGCGCTGGCGCGACGGGCAAGTTCGCTGCGATAGAGTTGCAGGAAATCGATCGTTTCAAGGTTCAGTGGCGGGAAACCACCGTCACGTGTGACATCGCTGACGATCCGGCGCACGAACGGGAAGAGCATCCGTGGGCATTCGATAAGCAGGAACGGGTGCAGTTGTTCGTCAGGAACATTCTCGACATGGAACACACCTGCATAGTCCAGTTCCAGAACGAACAAAGTTTCGCCGCTGCTTTTCGCCTTTGACGTTACTTGCAGCTTGAGAATGACTTCGTACTGGTTCTCGGCGGTGCGCTTTTTTGCGTCGAGATTGACCTGGAGCTGGACATCCGGCTGAACTTCGCCCTGAACGCCCTTTTGAGCGAGGATGTTTTCAAACGACATGTCGCGCACGAATTGTGCGAGGACATTCATCTTTACAGGTGTCTGCTGTTGTGGTGCAGCGCCATTTTCGGCGGTTTCCGGCGTATCAGCCATGTGTCTCTCCCTCGGATCGAGCCATTGCAAAAGTTGAACGCTGCTTAGCAGCCGATCCTGCCAGTCTCAATGCTTCGTCCAACCCGAACCGTTGTGATTGGGTTTTTTCGTCTCAGAAACCTCGTGGAATTCGCCATCTATGACCGTGTCACGAGGGCGTTGCCGCTCAGGTTTAGCGAACGGGTCCTGTTGTGGGCCCATTTCAAAGCGCTGCACTTTGATGTGCTTGCGCATGTTCTGGATTAACGCTGATCGCAGTGGCGGGGCCAAGAGAGCAAAACCGACCCCGTCCGTGAAAAATCCGGGTGTCAGCAATAATGCGCCGGCCAGAAGGATCATTGCGCCATGCGCGAGAGGCTCGGATGGGTCTTCCAGCCGCGAAAACGAGCCGCGTAGATTATTCAGCGCTGCAATCCCCTGCGAGCGCACAAGATACGTGCCAAGAATTGCCGTCAGGACAACGATCCCTAACGTCGGCCACAGCCCAATCAGACCGCCGATTTGTATGAACAAACCGATTTCGATCAGTGGGACGAGCAAGAAAGCCACAAACAGCCACATATCAAGGCACTCCTTTCACTGGACGCGCGGTGGACTAAGCGCTGCCCAACACCTACATAAGAACCCAACAACGACGTTTCCACTTTGGTCTGGGCGAGGTCCTGATGAATTCTCCGCTGATACAGCTCTTGGTGCTTGCTGGCATCGCCGTCTTTTTGATCCTGCGATTGAAAAGCGTTTTAGGGACACGGGAAGGTTTCGAAAAGCCGCCAGTGACCCAACAGGATGCGCCCTCGTCGTCTCGTCGAGACTTTGAAGTGATTGAGGGTGGACCTGACCACGACATCGTCGACCACGTTGAGGCGGGAAGCGACGCCGCCGACGCGCTTGCGCGTATGAAGCGGGCGGAGCCGTCTTTCGGAGTTGGTGAGTTCCTGGGCGGCGCACGCGGCGCATACGAGATGATCCTTATGGGATTCGAACGCGGCGAGCTTGCCGAGATCAAGCCCTTCCTTGCGGAAGACGTTTACGAGACCTTTGCCGAGGTGGTCGAAGCGCGGGAAGAACAGGGTCTGACCATCGAAGCCGAATTTGTTGGCGTCCGCGAGATGTCACTGGTGGATGCGACTTTCGACGAAGCCAGTGCGATGGCGGAAATTACCGTGAAGTATATCGGAGAGCTGACTTCAGTCGTGCGTGACAATTCTGGTGAAATCATCGAAGGGTCGCCGACCCAGGTTAAGCGGCAAAAAGACGTTTGGACCTATGCTCGCCGAATGGGCGTGGACGATCCGAATTGGCAACTTGTCGCCACGGGCGAATGATCCGGCGGCTGGGCACAGCCATAAGTCTTGGTATTCTGATGGCAGGACCGGTTGTGCCCAGTGAACCAGCACCACAATATGCAATCCTTGGTTTTGAGGATTTGGATGGATGGGCTGATGATGATCACGAAGCGGCGTTAAGCGTTTTCAAAAACACCTGTGCGGATCTGGACGAACCTGATTGGGCGTCTTTATGTGCGTTGGCGTTCGATGCGAAAGATGCTCGTCAGTTTTTCGAACTCTTTTTTCGACCGATGCTCATCACTGATGGTAAGGAGCCGCTGTTTACAGGCTATTTTGAGCCAGAACTGTCGGGTTCGCCGGTTCGAACGGGGCGCTACCGTCATCCCATTTATAAAATGCCGCCGGAAGCAAACGACCGCAAGCCTTGGTTGACCCGTCGCGACATCCTGACCAGCGGTGTGATGGAAGGCCGTGGGTTGGAGATTGCCTGGGTAGATGACCCGGTAGAGCTTTTCTTTCTCCAGGTGCAGGGATCTGGCCGCATTCGATATCCGGATGGGCGCATGATCCGGGTTGGTTATGGCGGCGCCAATGGGCACAACTATCGGTCCATCGGACAAGAGCTTGTCCGCCGTGGCGTGTATCAGCCGCATCAGGTGTCAGCGGACGTCATCAAGAACTGGGTACGGCGCAATCCGGTTGATGGCGAAAATCTGCTTTATCACAACGATTCTTATGTATTCTTTCGCGAGGTCAGTCAGGTTCCCGCGGATCAAGGGCCTTTGGGCGCGATGAACCGATCAATCACACCTATGCGAACCGTTGCCGTTGACCCTGCGTTTACGCCTTTGGGAGCGCCAGTTTGGGTCGAAAAGGACGGTAAAGACCCTTTGCGGAGGCTGATGGTTGCACAAGATACCGGCTCTGCCATCAAGGGTGCGCAACGGGCTGACGTGTTTTTCGGTACAGGAGACGACGCCGGACGTGCGGCTGGCCAGATCAAGGATCCCGGGCGCATGATTGTCTTGATGCCTATTCAACGCGCCTATGCGTTTCTTCCCGAGGCCCTGCAATGAGCCGGCGGCGATTGCGACCGGAGGAACAGGAACTTTGGCAGAAGGTCACGCATTCCACGACCCCCCTGCCCCAAGCTTTGCGGCGCGTTGAGAAACCGCAAAAACCTCAGGTGCGTCGCAAGCCAGAGCCGGAACCGATGGACCTTTCCAAAGCCTTTGGAATTGGAAGGCATCCAGAGAGATCCAAATCTTCTGTCACGACGCCTCAGCCAGCCGCACCCAAGAAACCGGTGATGGACAAGAAAACGTTCGGTAGGATGCGTCGTGGCAAGCTGGTGCCCGAAGCGAGGATCGACTTGCATGGCATGACGCTGGATCAGGCCCATCCGGCGCTAACCAAGTTTATTCTGACGTCATATTCCCGGGGATTCCGGTTGGTTTTGGTGATTACGGGGAAGGGTCAGCGGGATGATCCACATGACCCGATCCCGCGCCAGCGAGGCATCTTGAAACGTCAGGTGCCAATGTGGCTGAAGATGGCCCCGTTAAATACCGCTGTTATGGATGTGGCCGAGGCACATATTCGCCACGGCGGCGGTGGTGCCTATTATGTTTACTTGCGCAGAACCGCGCGCAGCTGATCTGCGACCAATGCCGGGGCTTCTTCGTGAAGCAGATGCCCGTAGCCATCAAACGTGAGCACCGTCGCGTTTGGCATCTTCAAAGCGCTGTCCCGGACCGATTGGGGAGGGACAGCCTTGTCGTTGTTTCCGACCAAAAAAGTGCAAGGAACGGTTATCTTTGCAAGATCGGCTACAAGACCGTCGAGTTTCCACTGCGCCATCATCAACAATGTACCATCAAGATGACTGTCGCTGCGAAACAGCTTTGCATAGTGGTTCAGTCCTTCGGGAGAAATTGTCGATCCTGTCGTCTCCATCAGAGAGACCACCTGCCCTGGTCCTGACATCTTGCGTTTGATCACCTTGGTCATGATCGGACTGAGTGCGACAACGCGAGCGGCGATGGGAAACAGAACCCCGGCCAAACCTTTGAAAGGTGTCAGTGCCGGGTTTACGGCGATCAAGGGGGTGTTCGATTGGGTTGATTGCAGCAAACGCAGCCCCAAAGCCGCTCCAGCAGAATGAGCGAGGATTGCTTTGATATTCCAGCCCTCGTTGTCAATCAGTGCTTGGACATCTTGAGCCATAAGCGGCAGAGACGATCTGTGTCTTGAGCCTAGTTTGGTCTGGCCATGTCCGGGTAGATCAATCGCGACGACATGGTGATCACGCGCAAGATCAGTCATCACATCGCGCCAGGAATGCGTTGATCCGCTTGCGCCATGCAGCAGCAGAACCGTATCGCCCTGCCCCAGTTCCTGTACATGCCAATGATGCGGGCGCACATCGACAAAGTACGAATGTTCAGCGTGGGGCCAAGCCGTCAGAGTTTCTGCCGCGCCCATGCTGTCACCCGCCAAGTGCCGTTTCAATCGCTTGGCTGAGACCTTTGGCATCGGCGCGAGGCAGAGGGATGTATTGCGCATTCATCACATCGCAGAGCGTGCGCAAATCCCGATGTGGACGCACGGATGTGTCGATCATCGCGCTGGGAATTTTGAGAGACCGCACGTAACGCGCCATCGCCTGCGCGTCGTCATTCGCCGCGGCGCGGCCCGTTTTCCCCGGGAGCGGAACATTAGCGCGACCATCGGTCAGGACGGCAATCGAAGGCGACAATCCTTGCGCTCGGACGCGCTGGGCAAGCTCGGCCGCTGCCTTGAGGCCGGAGGCTAAAGGAGTGCCGCCGCCGCCGGGCAATCCTGCCAAACGGCGCTTGGTCTGAACCAAAGAGCGCGTCGGAGGAAGGATCAGATCTGCGCCTTCGCCCCGGAAGGCGATCAGTGCCACATGATCGCGGCGGGCATAGGCATCCGCCAACATCAGTTCCACTGCGCCCTTCGATTCTGACAAGCGGGCAACGGCGGATGAACCGGACGCGTCGACTGCGAAGATTACCAAGCGGTCCGAGACCTCTTGGAACATTTTTACATGGATATCGGACGGGTGGATCAGAACGCCAGAACGCTCGGGGCTGAGTTTGCGCCGGATGGTTTGCCAGGGCACAGCGGCACGGAGCGTGGCGACCAGATCAATCCGGTTGCCTCCGTCCAGCCGCCCTGACCGCGATGGCAATGGTCTGCCCCGGCGGTTGCCGCGCTTCTTTTGTCCTGCGCCGCCAGTGCCGGAAGCGGCTTTGACGCGACCGGACCCTTCGAGCATGGCGAGCACGTCGAATGGTAGAACTGCTTTCACCGCATCGATGAGCAGTTCATCAGGCAGGTCCAGATCGGACTCGTCCTGATTGGGGCTTTGTGTGTCGGGCGTGTCGTCGGAATGGGTATTGTCTTCGGCTTGATTGTCTTCATCCTCGGCCGGCATCTGGGTTGCGCGGTGTGCGTAAACCAGTTGAACCGCGATCTGAAGATCGTCTTCGTTGACCATGTCGCGGTTGTTCAGAGCCGCATTTGCGCGGGCCGCCGCCACCGCGATCAAGGGTGCGCGCAAGCTGTCTATGCCGAACCGAACTGCAGTGACTGCAAGGGCTGTTGGCACATCTTCTGGGATCGAGACATTGGACAGTCTAGCGCGCGAGGCGGCAATGTCGGCTTCGTCCATGACCATCTGCGCGAGTTCGACGTGACGGAGTCCCTCCAGATCAACCCGGAACGCAAGTCGTTCGGTTAGGGTTCTAGGAGCAATTTCGTCGTTCTCGGCCCCTTCGTCGAGAAGGATCAGCGCGTGTCCGACACCGGTATCAAGACTTTGTGCCAGTCGCGCGGCGAGACCTGGCTCGCATCGTTCCGCCATTGTGAACACAAGGGGTGTTGGTGTTTCAAGAATGCCTTTGGCGCGGATAATCTGACCCCGCGTGAGCGTTTCGCCAATGTCGACGCCGCCGAACAATTGCAGGTCAGAGATAGCAGGCGCAATGCGTCGTGCGTTCGGAAAAAGCGTTTTAATGGGCGAGCAGAACATGTCGCGCACAGGACCCGCCCGCGCGCGCAGATGGAGACCCCCCAACCCTTTCGGGTCGACCGCCAGAAGCGTCAGGGCCAGTTGGCCTTGGACGTTAACGGCACAGGGGTCTTCTCTCATGCAAAGACTTCCTCGACAGTGCGATCAACGCGGGTTGACGAGCCGGCATCGTCCAGCGGATCGCGACGCAGGCGGTGGCTGAGGGCCATCGAGGCGACAGACCGGAGATGATCGCGGGTGACAATTGGACTGCCCCGATATGCAGCAAGTGCGCGTGCGGCGCGCAGCAAGGTGAGTTCACCGCGTAGCCCGTCCGAACCGATGGCAACGCACAGACCTGCGCAATCGCGCAACGTGTCATCCGGAGCATCAATGGTCTTGAGCGCCTCGCGAGCAGAAAGGATCGCATCGCGGATTTTGGCGTCCTCGGCCGACCATTTGCCAACAAAGGCCTCTGGGTTCGTGTCAAACGCGGCGCGACGGCGGATCACCTCGACCCGCTCTTCGATGTCGTTGGGTGACCGGACCTCGACCGAGAGGCCAAAGCGGTCGAGCAGTTGCGGACGAAGCTCGCCTTCTTCCGGATTGCCGGACCCGACCAGCACAAAGCGCGCATCATGCCTGATCGACAGACCTTCTCGCTCGATGACGTTTTCGCCGGATTGCGCCACGTCGAGCAGCAAGTCGACCAAGTGATCCTCAAGCAGGTTCACTTCGTCGATATAGAGGTATCCCCGGTTAGCCTTGGCCAACAGACCCGGCTCAAACGCCTTTTCACCCCGGCTGAGCGCGCGTTCGATATCGAGCGCGCCGACAAGGCGATCCTCTGTTGTGCCCAAGGGTAAATCGATCACGGGCGTTGGCACATCGATCATTTTGCCCGAGATGGGATCAGCCCAATCCGGCATCTCGGCCTCGGTTGCAGCATTGGTCGGGCTGCCCTCAAGCTTCTTTATCTCGGGTAGAAGCGCTGCGAGTGCGCGCACCGCCGTGGATTTCCCGGTGCCCCGGTCGCCGAAAACAAGAACCCCGCCAATGCCGGGGTCGATGGCGGTGAGGATCATCGCCAGTTTCATCTGGTCCTGACCGACGATAGCGGAAAAGGGGAACGGATGTTTCATGCGGCGATATCCTTAAGAACACGGGGAGATTGGCCTTCCCAGCTGCCGATTTCGTCGGAAACACGGAAGCGGGCATACAGCTCTTCGCGGAACCATTTGCCGTCACGCACAGCGCGGATGGCTTGAGCGTGCGGACCATTGTTTCGGGCGAATTCAGCCATGGAGCGGGAGTCGGGCCAGATTGAAAAGGTGATCTGCTGAAGAAGTGGTACTTCCCCGATGCCGATCTTGAAGAGAACGTTTTTGTCCTCGCCGATCACACCGCTGATGTCGGGCACCCGCTTCCAGAACTGCGCGGCCACGACAGGGCGCACGGTGGCGCGTGTGAGGGCGGCGATGGGTCCGGATTGCGGCGGTGTTTCCTCATTAAAGGGTGTGGCGCCAGACCATGCGCCCCGTGCAGAATACGGGGTCAGAAAGACGGTCCAATGTTCGGAGGCTTTGGCGCGATAGCTTTCGAAAATCGATTCCTGTTTCTGCGCGTTTTGTGCCCGTTCGAGATCGGGCCACACAGTCAGGATCGCATAGACGGATGTATTTGGGATCGGTGTGAAGCCTTCGCCGGTGCCAGACCCGCAGAGTTTCCAGAACTGAAGACCGTCGATTCGTGGAAGCGACAGACGGGCCGCGCCCATCATTGTCAGGGCCCACAGCCGCGAAAGCGGTGTGGCAAAGCGATAGAAGCTCAGGCTCACGGTCTGCATTTCGGTTCCCATAGTGTCAACTTAGTCTGACATATTATGATGCGGCAGGGAAGATATTAAATAATTTGACGCACCTGTCCGGCAAAATATTGTAAAGTAAAGTTGACAGTATATCATGAGCGAATGATGACCAAACTTGATACAGCCCTTGCGGCCCATTCCGACAAGCTGACCTCGGCGCATGCGATTGTGATCGGAGCGGGTCTGGGCGGGCTGGCTTCAGCAATGAGATTGGGCGCGCTGGGCTACCGCGTGACTGTGATTGACAAACTGGACGTTCCGGGTGGACGCGGGTCTTGTATCTGGAAAGACGGACACCGGTTCGATCTTGGGCCAACCATCGTGACCGTGCCACAGGTTTTCAAGGAGTTATGGGCAGTGTGTGGAAAGGATTTCCATGAGGAAGTCGATCTGCGCCCGCTCGATCCGTTTTATGAAATCCGCTGGCCGGATGGGTCCAAATTCACAGCCCGCCAAGACACAGACGCGATGCGAGAAGAGGTGCGTCGGTTGTCTCCAGGTGACGTGGCTGGCTACGATAAATTCCTGCGTGACAGCGAAGAGCGCTACTGGTTCGGATTCGAGGATCTGGGTCGCCGCTCGATGCACAAGTTTGGCGACCTGATTCGCGTCTTGCCGCGTTTTGCAATGCTACGAGCCGACCGTTCGGTTTACGCCCACGCCGCAAAACGCGTAAAGGATGAGCGTTTGCGCATGGCGCTGTCGTTTCATCCCCTCTTCATCGGGGGCGATCCGTTCAATGTGACCTCAATGTATATCCTTGTCTCGCATCTCGAAAAGGAATTCGGGGTGCATTATGCCATGGGTGGTGTTGCCGCGATTGCCGAAAACATGGCCAAGATCATTGGGGAACAAGGCGGCACGATGCGCATGGAGACCGAGGTTGACGAAATTCTCGTCAAGAACGGGCGGGCGCGAGGCGTCAAGCTGGCCTCTGGCGATGTACTTACTGCCGATATCGTCGTCTCGAACGCTGATGCCGGACACACCTATGATCGTCTGTTGCGCAACCAGCCGCGTAAACGATGGACATCGAAAAAGCTCAAGTCGCGCCGTTGGTCGATGGGGCTGTATGTTTGGTACTTCGGCACCAAAGGCACGCGAGACATGTGGAAAGATGTGGGCCACCACACGATTCTGAACGGTCCGCGGTACAAGGGTTTGGTTCGCGACATTTTCATGAAGGGCAAAGTCTCGGATGACTTTTCACTTTACATGCACCGCCCCACAGTGACTGACCCAAGTGCTGCACCCGACGGAGACGACACGTTTTACGTCCTCAGTCCTGTGCCTCATTTGGGACATGAGGATTCCGCTGAATGGAAAGATATCGAGCGGCAGTATCGTGTGCGTCTGACGAAAGCGTTGGAAGAGCAGCTTTTACCTGGTTTTTCGAGTCGTGTTACCGCAAGCGAGGTGTTTACGCCCGAGACCTTCAAGGATCGATACCTGTCGCCCTATGGATCGGGTTTCTCGATTGAGCCACGTATTTTACAAAGCGCTTGGTTCCGGCCGCACAATGTCAGTGAAGAGCTAAGTGGGCTGTTCCTGACAGGTGCAGGAACACATCCCGGTGCAGGGCTGCCGGGCGTTATTTCATCGGCAGAAGTATTGACGCAGCTTGTGCCCGATCCTGCATTGGTGCGCGGATGACTTGTCACGAAAGCGATATGGAAGACTGCCGAGAAGCGATCCGGCATGGCTCATTGTCTTTTCACGCGGCATCCAAACTCTTACCCGCGTCGGTCCGAGATCCATCATTGGCGTTATATGCGTTCTGTCGATTGGCCGATGATGCGGTGGACCTGCAGCAGGAAAAGGCAGCCGCGGTTCTGCGACTGCAAGATCGGCTGGAACGGATCTACGACGGTCGTCCTGACAATGCGGCGGCTGACCGCGCCTTTGCCCGAGTGGTTGAGGAATTCGATATGCCACGGGCGTTACCCGATGCTTTGCTCGAAGGGCTCGCTTGGGACGCTATGGGCCGTCGGTATGAAACCCTGTCGGAACTCTTTGATTATTCGGCACGCGTGGCCTCTGCTGTTGGCGCGATGATGTGTGTCTTGATGCGCGTGCGTGATCCCAATGCCTTGGCGCGTGCTTGCGATCTTGGCGTCGCGATGCAGTTAACGAATATCTCTCGCGATATTGGCGAAGATGCTTTGGAGGGACGTATTTACCTTCCTCTTGAATGGCTGGATGAAGCGGGGCTGAGCCCCGACCGTTTTATTGCCAATCCAAAACCGACAAAGGCCATTCGCCAGATGACCCGCAGGCTCGTGATGCAGGCGAACCGACTTTATATGCGGTCCGAAGCTGGCATTGCTGCGCTGCCAGTGTCGTCGCGAACCGGTATCTATGCCGCACGGTTCATCTATGCGGGGATCGGCGCCCAGGTTCAGCGGAGTGGGTATGATTCCATTTCTTCCCGGGCTCATACATCCAAGACACAGAAACTGGGATGGGTGTCTGCCTCAGCGTTGAAGGCCGCCATGACAGTTATGATGCCAAAATCCGCTGTATTGTATGCGCGCAGTCTGCCGGAAACTGAATTTTTGGTTCAGGCGGCAGGCCATCGAGATACCCGCAGATCCCGGTCGGATGCTGTGTTCGAGGCGCTGACTCAGGTCGCGCAACGCGAGCGAGAACAACGTGAAGCCTTGAATGGTTTGCACGGTCGGCTTACCTGACATTTATGTTCTGGCTTTTATTCGGCATTTTTCTACTGGCTTGCTTTGCAGCCGGGGCGACCGGCGGTTTGTTTCCGCCGGGTCCGTGGTACCGCAATTTGAACAAGCCGTCATGGACGCCGCCCGACTGGCTGTTTCCAGTCGCATGGACGACGCTTTATCTCTGCATGTCCGCCGCTGGAGCGCGTGCCGCATTGAGCCCGGATAACGCGGTGGCGATGGCGCTTTGGTCACTGCAAATTGCGTTGAACGGGCTTTGGACACCTGTGTTCTTTGGGCTGAAGCGCATCAAGCTGGGCATGTTCGTTCTCGTCGCGCTCTGGCTTTCTGTCGCGGCAACTGTCTACGCCCTCATCCAGATCGATCTGATAGCGGGCCTCTTGTTCCTGCCCTACCTGCTGTGGGTGACGATCGCGGGTGCGCTAAACCTGAGCGTCTGGCGATTGAACCCGGATGAAGCGAAGAAGAAAGCGCCGGCGGTCCCTTAATCGAACGTCCAGTTCCTGCGCCGAGGAACGCGGACAGCCAGCATCGGCTTCAGAAGCGGAGACCTGAAGCGCGTCAGATCAAGCGCTTCGTGCACGCCGATGGTCTTTTCGCCGTTCAACCGCGTTTCGACCATTGAGCGTGAGTAGAAAGGTGCATCGAGCATGTTCATCACTTGGCGTGGGCGAAAGCCGTAATCGCCTCGGGTTTCACGGCGGACTGCCCAGAGTGAACGTTTAAACTCAAGCTGTGGCGGAAGGTCGATTTCTGTTGCCGTACCGTCAGGATCGAAATGAAAGCCCGATCCAAGTTCTGATCCGTCCAATCTGGTGGCATCATAGAAACACGTGCTGCCACCTGCGGCCGGGTATCTGCCCCATGTCCAGTACGAAAAATCTTCCTCCAAGGCGCGGGTGCCAAAATTGGCATCGAAATAGCCGTGGCCGTCCCATTGCCAGCCGGGCGCTTCGAGATCGACAGAGATATCCGAAACAGGACCGAACGGTCGCCAGATATGGGCGCCGTCATCTGTCAGGGGGAGTTCAACCGAAGTGATGGTGCTGGGCGTGACGGTGATGGTGCCGCGGACTCGACTCACCAGCGGAGGCGACGAGATTTCGTTGATGTCGATCACAAGCTTGCCGTTGATCCAGCGCATGGAGGACGGGCCGACAGTGAAATTGTTGGCGCTCTGACGCAGGGCAGGGCTGCCACGGTCTGTCATAGTGAACCGCCCG
>QCWH01000032.1:44956-45581 GCA_003149565.1 Marivita sp. XM-24bin2
GCCATAGGTCGCGACATTGATGCAGACATGATCTTCGGGGTTCTTACGGCCCGACCAGCGATACCAGGGCGAAAAGACCGAACCTATGAATCCAATGATCGATACGGCACGTTTTCCGTCTGCACTGATGCCATCGACGTACCACCACGCGTAACCGTTCTCCGGGACCTTGAGATTGAAGTTCGGTCCATCACAATCGCCTCGGCCGCGTGCTTGCCGGAGAGTGCCGCCATCGGGACGCCCGCGCCCGGATGTGCTCCGCCGCCCGCCAGATAAAGACCCTTTATCTTTGTACGAGCTGTCGGTCTTTCCAAACCCGCTGTCATCCCGTGCGGGGTCTGCCCGTAGAGCGAACCGGCGCTGCCGGGGAAGAGCGCGTCGAAGTTTTTCGCCGTCGTCAGGCCGTCCGGACCCGGCTCCGGTGAGAAACTCAGACCAAAACGGCGAAGAACGGGAAAAGTCCGTGTCTGACATATTTCGTAATCCTCGGGCTGGGCCGCGCGCTGGGACAACGGCGGCGTATTCATGATAATCTCAAAGCGTTCGGTCTTAGGGAGATCCATGCCCTGCCCCCGATCTTCGGCGCAGACGTACAGAGTTGGATCAGAGGGGATGAAGCCTCGCT
>QCWH01000033.1:0-34592 GCA_003149565.1 Marivita sp. XM-24bin2
CGCCTCTTCAACCGCCGGTGCAACATTTTGCGCAGCAGGCAAAACGAACCGCATTTGGGGGTGCTCTGAGCGCAGACGCGACACCACTTCCGCAAAGACCGGCAGCAGACGATTGATCTCGCTTCGCCGTGATCCGGGTAGGATCAGAGCCAAAGGAGCCTCGCCAATTGCGTATTGGTCCCGAAAATCAGCGACATCATCCGGTGTTGCGACAGGATCTGTGACCACAGGATGTCCCACGAAGTCACAGCGCATACCAGCGGCTTCCATGTAGGGTGGCTCAAACGGCAGCAGCGCAAGGACCTGATCAATATGTGCAGCCATCTTTTTCGCCCGGCCTGGGCGCCAGGCCCAAACCGTGGGCGCGACGTAGTGCACCGTTCTGATATCGCTCTGCGCCTTTACCAGCTTGGCGACGCGCAGGCTAAATTCGGGCAAGTCTATTGTGATCAGAACATCGGGCTTCGCAGCGATCACCGCGTCGGCAGTTTGCCGGATACGCGCTTTCAGTGCACGGTATTGCGACAGGATTTCGGTGATCCCCATGATGGATATCTCATCCATCGGGAACAGGCTTTGGAGGCCCTCTGCAATCATTCTGTCGCCGCCGATGCCTTCGAATTGGGCGTCAGCCGCATGCTTTCGCAGGCCCATCATCATCGCCGCACCCAGCTTGTCGCCCGAAGCTTCACCAGCGATGACAAAGACCCGCATCAGGCGCTCTTCTCGCGAACCCACAGGAAAAGACCCAGCGCGTCGCAGCGCGCTACGGTTTTGGCCCGATCGAGGATCATCACGCCACCCGCCTCAATCACGATGCCTGCCAATCCAGCTGCGGCCACTGCGTCTGGTGTGCTGGCTCCAATCACAGGCAGGTCAGCACGGCGGTCTTGCCCCGGCTTTGGGGCCTTGAACAGGATACCTCCATCCGCTGCAGAAGAGCCCCCGGTCAGCCAATCCGTGGCGTCCCCCAAAAGACCACCAAACATATCGCTGGCTGCATTGATCGGGTTGGACAGGAAATCGCCACCGCCTGCAGCGCGGTCGCGCGCGAGACGCGTGAGCATGGCATCGGTTCCGGCCGCATCTTCGCGCGCCAACACGCTGTCGCCACGCACTACGCAGGCCTGCCCTGCATCCCGCGCCCCCATTGCCGCAACGGTGCGTTCGCCCAAACGTGCTTCGACAGTATTCTGCGGCGCATAGGTTTTCAGCGTCAGAACACCTTCTGCCGGGACAAGATCAGGAACAAGATCATGAACCGCAACGATGCGCAGATCCTCCTCTTCAAAGAGCTGCATGACGATCCGAAGCGCCCCATCGTCACCGGACGTCAATGCGGTTTGCAACCGAGCTACAAGCGGTGCGGTCTTTGCATCCAGGCGCGAGGCATCAATTGGCGGGCGCCGGATGGCACCACAGAGGCAGACCTGCTTGATGCCTCCAGATTTGAGCGTGTCCAACAAAGTGCCCAGCGTTTCGAGGTGGAACACCAGATCAGCCCGCAAACCGTCGGGTTCAAAACCATTCAGAACGCAGACCAAGGGTCGCTGACTTTGGGCGTCCGCCACGATACGCGGCAATCGCCCCTGTCCGCAGATCAACGCCAGTGTCATCGCTCAGCCCGGTGTGAGGAAGGACCGGTCAGTCTCTCCCAGAATGAAGTCGACAATGTGATGCACATATGCGCTGTCGGTTTCCTCACCCAGACGCTTGGCCCGCTCCTGGAAAGCGCCCTCGCCCTGCGCCAGCATCTGGAACGCGGCCCTCAGGGCGGTGATGTCGGCACGGCTGACACCCTTGCGCTTGAGGCCGACGAGGTTCAGCCCGTCCAGACGTCCGCGCTCGGCTTGTACGAGCCCATATGGGATCACATCGTTTGTCACCATCGTGACTGCGCCGATGATTGCGCCACGGCCGATGCGCACAAACTGATGCACGCCCGACAGGCCGCCAATGATCACGTCATCTTCAAGAATGCAATGCCCAGCCAGTGCCGCGCTGTTGACAACGATCACGCGGTTGCCGACCTGCACATCATGCGCCACGTGGCACCCTGCCATAAACAGATTATCGTCACCCACACGGGTCACGCCTCCGCCTCCTTTTGTGCCGGTGTTCATCGTGACATGTTCGCGGATGCGGTTACGGGCGCCGATGATCAGACTGGTCTTTTCACCGCCGAACTTGAGGTCCTGAGGGATCTCACCGATCACGGCAAACGAGAAGATCTCCGTCGCTTCGCCAATAGATGTCTGACCGGTCACCACCACGTGGCTTTTCAGCGTCACGTTGTCGGCCAGAACGACCTCGGGGCCAACGTGGCAGAAAGGGCCAATCACGCAGCCATCACCGATCTGCGCGCCCTCTTCGATCACGGCACTGGGGTGGATGCGGGCTGTCACGCAGGCAAATCCATCATGGCCGAGAATTCGCATTCCGCCGCCATTTCGCCGTCCACCGTCGCGACGCCGCCGAACTTCCAGACCTTGCCGCCCGGCTTGCCACGCAACGTGGTCAGGCGCATTTCAAGCTGGTCGCCGGGGATCACCTTGCGGCGGAATTTGCATTTGTCGATGGCCATAAAATAGATCAGCATGTCCTTGTCCGCGAGGTCGAGCGCGGTGCCCACCATCACGGCAGCGGTCTGGGCCATTGCTTCGATGATTGTGACGCCCGGCATGATTGGCGTGCCCGGGAAATGCCCCTGAAAATGCGGCTCGTTCATCGTGACGTTCTTGATGCCAAGCGCGGATTGCGTGCCGTCGATTTCTTCCACACGGTCCACCAGCAGGAACGGATAGCGGTGCGGCAGGATGCGCTGGATCAGCTGGATGTCTGCACGAAGAAGCGTGTCGCTCATGGGGCGTCCCTTTATGATCTTGTTGGGCTTTGAGTACCAATCCCGATGCCGGGGGGCAAGGTTTCAGGGTCGCAGCGGCAGAATGGCTTCGCCGTCGCCAAATTCGTCATTCACTCTCAGGATCGCCTGTTCGGTGATGTCCACGGAATCCACACTTAGGAGCACAACACGCCGGTCCAAAACGGCTACTGCGCCGCTCTCGATCATCAATTGGAGCAGGATCGGCTGCGCGGCGGTGAGTAAGGCACGGCGAGCCTCTTCGTTGCGGGTGCCAACCGCCCGAGCCTTTTCGTCCTGTTCGCGTCGCAAGCGTTGCACCTTTTCGTCAAAGGCCTCGGCCCTCGAACGAAACTCGGCTGGATCAAGGCTGTCCCGAAGCTCGGTCAATTCCCGCTCTTCGGCAGTCAACTCCGCCTCGATGCGCCGGTTATCTGCGGCAATCTCCAAGCTTTCAGCTTCGATTTCGCGCGCAATGCGTTTGCCAAAGTCGCTTTGGGTGTACAGCGCTTCAGGCGCAACGGTCAGAATGAGGCTTTGCACGACACCCACGTTCGACAAGCCGCCATCCTGCTGTGCGTGTACCTGCGTCGAGATGCAAAGAAGCGCCCCGAAGAGCGCTCCCCAACATGTGCGTAGTAGACGATACATTTAGAATTGCGTCGAGATTGTCAGATCGAAGGTTTGCTCTTCATCGAACTGTTCCTTGCTCAGCGCTTCGGAGAAGTTGAAACGCAATGGGCCGAGAGGCGTCGTCCAGAAGAGCGAGACACCGATCACATGGCGCGCGGTAAAGTCTTCATAAAGAACATTCTCGTTGGTCTCTTCGAGCCCCCAAAGGCTGCCCACATCATAGAACACACCCCCCGATACCCCGTATTCCTCGGGCAGCGGCAGCGGAAATTCGGCCTCAAATCGTGCCACCGCAAAATAATCGCCACCCAGCGGGTCGTCGATGTCACCCGGTCCCACTTCGCGCGGACCGATGCCACCGCCCTCAAAACCGCGCATCAGGTTTGAACCAAGAGTAAATCGGTCGGTTACACGGGACGAGCCCTCAGAATAGCTTAGCGCGCCAGCCTGCAGAGTTGCCCGCAGCGTCACGTCATCGTTGAGGATTTTGGTCTGAGCAACAGCCCGCAACGTGGATTCGACGTAGGTGTTGTCACCGCCAAGCCCGGCAAAATCCTGACCGAATTCAAGCAGTACACCTGCGTTCGGATTGAGGCCTGTGCGACGTGTGTCGTAGCTGTAGCGATACCCGATGAAGCTGTCCCAGACCTCACCACGTTCGGCTTCCGCCGTAATGATGGAGCCTACTGTTTCATCGAGATTGGTGATGTCGGAATACCGCGCGCCGTAGCGCAGGTTCAAACGCCCGTTTTCGGACACCGGGAAGGTAAAGCCTGTAGAGAAGTTACCAATCGCGGTGTCATACTCGGCGTTGGAATTATCCGTCTCAAGATAGTTGAGCGTAAAGTTATACGCGACATCGCGGCCCAAAAACGCCGGTTCCGTGAAGCTGAAGTTGTAGTTCGACGAGTCGACACCGGTGGTCACCCCAAGCGCCAGTTGCTGACCACGGCCAAGGAAGTTGCGTTCACGGAATGTGATTGCGGCACCAAAACCGCTGCTGGACGAATAGGACCCGCCGAAACTCAGCGAGCCAGTCGGGCGCTCTTCTACGTCCACATCAATCACGACCTGCTGTGGTGTCGAGCCCTCCCGCGCTTCCACCTGTGCATCACCAAAGAACCCAAGCGCCCGCACGCGTTCGGCGCTTTCGCGGATTTCGCGCGGGTTGAACGGATCGCCTTCGACAACGCGAAATTGGCGACGCACAACCCGGTCCAGCGTGGTCGTGTTGCCTTCAATGTCGATGCGTTCAACGAAGATCCGATCGCCGCGTGTGAGGAGAAACTCAACGTCAAGCGTGAGATCCCGATCGTTGCGGGTCACGCGCGGTTCTACCCGCACAAAGTTCAAACCTTCGCGGATTGCAAGACGTTCAAGCCGTGTGATCTCGGTTTCGATGGCGGTCGGTGAATACGTCCGCCCCGAGCGCAGACGGATCGCCTTCTGGAACACATCCGTATCGACCTCTGCCAGATCCGACGTGACGACGATTTCGCCAAAAGAAAACTGCTGGCCCTCTTCCACATTGAAAGTGATGAAGTACGCATCCCGTTCGTCGCTCAGCTCGGCGTTCACGCCCGTTGTGCGGAAATCGACATAACCACGCGACTGGTAAAAGTCTCGGAGAACCTGACGGTCAAATTCGATACGGTCTTCGATGAACGTGTCGGACTGGATCAAGGCGCGAAAGAGCCCGGCTTGCTTTGTCTCAAGGACGCGACGGAGACGGCGGTCGCTGAACACCTGGTTGCCAGCAAAACCGATCCGTTCGATTTCGGATACGCCGCCCTCGAAGACTTCGAAAACGAGATCAACGCGATTGTCTGACCGACGAATGATCTTGGGCTGCACCCGAGCGGCAATGCGGCCCTGCTGTGAGTAGGCTTCTGTAATGCGCGCAGCGTCGGCCTCGGCTGTGGACGGGCTGAACACGCGCCGCGACTGTGATTGCACAATGGTCGCCAGCGTTTCGTCATCGATCCGGGCATTGCCCTCGAACGTGATGCGGTTCACGGTTGGCAATTCTACAACACGCACCACAAGCGTATTTCCGCGTGGTTCAATTTCGACACTTTCGAAGAGACCGGACGCCAGAACGCGTTGGTAGCCATCGTTCAATTCGGCGGCAGAAACCGTCTCACCCCGCGCAACACCAAGGTAGCTGGCAATTGTACCAGCCTCGATCCTTTGATTTCCCTCTACCGAAATGGCGTTGAACCGAAAGTCCTGCGCAAGCGCCATATCAGGCGCGGAAAACACGCCTACGCCCAGTGCGACGGACGCAGCCATTAGAAATGGACGGACCGATGTACTACGCGTTGACCGCCGCGTTACCTGCTCGCCTGTATTATGTGTCATTGTTGGCAACCTACTCAGACATCCCCTTTAGGATGTGAGTACCGAGATTGCCCTAGCTTGTCAAAAGCGCAAAAGCCGCTTTGATCAATAGCCGACAGGGTGTGTCATGGCGCTGATCATCAGCGTTCCAAGATACGCACCAAGGAACAATGAAGCGATGATTGCAAACACGTAGAGGAGCCGATCCCAGTTGATGGAAATCAGCAGGCTGACAGAGCGATACCCGTCTTGAATTGTTTGCATGGCACACCTCTAGAATGTTGTTCCACTTCTTGGTGTGCCGGGAGAATGTGTCAGCAATCTGACGAAAAACGGGGCCATTCTGTGGAATCGCCCCGCTTCATTCGGCTTCGGACGGATGCGACTCTTATGGGCAGAACAGATCGTTCGAGAGCGCAAACAGCATGAGCGACAGAAGCAGCGTCAGACCAAGGGCCATCAGAACCCGCAGCGCCTTGTCGCTTGGGGGACGACCTGTGACAGCTTCGTACGCGTGAAAGACAAGATGACCGCCATCAAGAACCGGAATTGGGAAAAGGTTCAAAAGGCCGACAGCTGTGCTGAGAACTGCAATGAACCAGATAAAGCTTGTCGTGCCTTGGGATGCCATCGAACCCGAGGTTTCGGCGATGCCAATCGGACCGGATAGATTACAAGTGCTGATGGCCCCAGTGATCATATGCCAAAGGCCCGAGATCGAGCCCTCGATGATGCGTCCAGTCTGCTGCACGCCGGAAGTAAAGGCGCTCAACGGGCCTGTAATTTCCGTTGCCGGTTCAAAGAACATGCCGCCAACAATACCAATACGATAGGACGTCTTGAATGATCCGTCCGGCTGCGGCTCATCCGTGCTGCGGGGCGTCATGGTCAGCTCGCGCACGTCGCCTTCGCGCCAGACCTCGAAAGCAAGTTCTTCACCACCAGACCCCTCGACCGCGTCGCGCAGCTGATCGAATGCGTAGATGGGCGATCCTTCGACGGACAGGATTATGTCGCCAGCGCGAAAGCCTGCATCATCAGCAGCCGAGCGCGGCACGATCTGAGTTGCGACCGGCGGGTAAACATATGGGCCCTCGACCACCAGCGTGTCGTCGCCTCTTTGAACAGTGTAGCTCAGGTGCTCCTGCTCGGGCAGCTCGTCGAGAAACGACTGAAAGCTTGCGGACTCGCCGTACGAGGGAAGATCCACACCCTCAATGGCAAGAAGGACATCGCCGACCTGCAATTCATTCTGCGCGGGAACAGCCCGCAGTTCACCAACCTTGACCGGGTCCGTCACCTCGCCGCGCAGCATCAAGACGCCAGTGAATATCAGGATCGACAATGCAAAGTTGAACGCAGGACCTGCAGCAACCGTGGCCGCGCGCGCCCACAATGGGGCACCGTTCATAGTCCGGCGACGCTCTGCATCAGACAAGCTTGCCATCGCGTCTTCATCTTTGCCGCCCGACGCGTTGCTGTCCCCTTTGAACTTGACGTACCCGCCCAATGGCAACAGCGCGAACTGCCATTTTGTGCCGCGTTTATCCACCCTTGAAAACAGGACCGGACCAAAGCCAAGGGAAAACACGTCCGCATCAATTCCAGACCAGCGACCGACGATATAGTGACCGTATTCATGGATCGCGACAATGATCGACAAAGCGATCACAAATGCGAGGAGGGTCCAAATCACACTACCGAACTGCGGCAGCAAAGCTGCAATATCCAAAGCTCAACCCTTTATTTCAGTCATTATTTCGTCTGCCCGTATACGAGCGAGATGGTCAATGTAGATCACGTTATCAAGGGTGATGGCGGCATCAATATGACCCCTATTGGCCGAAACTCTGGAGAGGACCTCTTCGACAACGGGTGCAATTTGCTGAAAACCGATACGCTTTTCTATGAAGCCATCAAGCGCCCGCTCCTTCGCGGCGTTGAAGACTGCCCCTGACAAGCCACCAGCCTCCATGACCTCGCGTGCAAGGCGTAATGCCGGCCAGCGCGTCTCATCCGCAGGGCGGAAGGTCATCTGCCCCAGCTTGACCAAATCAAGTCTCTCAACCGGCAGAGACTTGCGCTCCGGATAATGGAGCGCAAAGCCGATGGCGTGGCGCATGTCCGGCGGTCCGACATGTGCCATAAGGGCACCGTCGCGGAAACCGACGAGCGCGTGGATCATCGATTCCGGATGTACCACGGCTTCGATTTGCGAAGGCTCAATCTCAAAAAACTCTCGGGTTTCAATGAGTTCTAAAGCCTTGTTAAACATGGAGGCGCTATCAATCGTGATCCGCTGCCCCATATCCCAATTGGGATGCGTCGCCGCCTGTTCGGGCGTTGCATTCGCCAGGTCTTCGATTGGCCAATCGCGAAAAGCACCGCCCGACGCCGTGATGATCACCCGCTCCACCGCACCCATATCTTCGCCGATCAATGCTTGGAACACAGCTGAATGCTCGCTGTCGACTGGCAAAATGGATGCGCCGTGCGCCTTGGCGGTCGATAGCATCAACGATCCGGCACAGACCATGCTTTCCTTGTTGGCAAGCGCGAGACTTGTACCCTGCTCCAGCGCTTTCAAACCTGGCGCGAGCCCGGCTGAACCGACGATGGACGACATAAGCCAATCGGCGGGCCGACTGGCGGCCTCGATCAAAGCCTCAGGTCCAGCGGCGGCTTCAACCGCAGACCCCGACAGAGCCTGTCGCAAGTCGTCGAGCCTGTCTGGATCTGCAGTGACCGCAAGTTCGGCATCAAATGAAATCGCATCGCGGGCGAGTTTCTCGATGTTCTGGTCACCGGTCAGAGCAACCACCTTGTAGGTGTCCCGGTCGCGTCCAATAAGATCCAGCGTGTTTTGGCCAATCGAGCCAGTGGCCCCGAATATCGTGATACGTTTCATTGAGAGCCTGGTGGAAATCCTATGAGTTGACCGGCAATGACGATGAAGAGAGCCGCGCCGAGCATTCCGTCAAACCGGTCCAAAAGCCCGCCATGACCTGGGATCAGCTGTGAGCTGTCCTTGACCCCAGCGCGCCGCTTGATCGCACTTTCTGCGATATCGCCGATCTGGCTGGCCATGCTGACGGCAATGCTGACACCAATAAGACCGATACCAGCACGTGTCGCACTGGCGAAAAGCAAGGCGACGACAGCCGATCCCGCCCATCCTGCCACGGTGCCTGACCACGTCTTCTTGGGGCTTACCCGGGGCCACAGTTTTGGGCCGCCAATCAAGCGTCCGGCAAAATATCCTGCGATGTCCGTGACCACCACGACCAAAAGCAGCCAAACCATCCATGTCAGGCCAAAATCATCGCGCAATGCCATGAGGCCATATCCGGCCAATAGGATGAATGCCGTGAAGACCGCATAAGTCACACCACCTCTCTCCATCCGGCCAAGGCCCAGCATTGAAGGCATCAACAGCAGAGGCAAAGCGAAGGAGGCAGGAAGTTCGATGGCCGTCATCGAGACAAGAGCAGACACCACGGCAAGGATCATTGGCGACTTGCTGCGCGCGGTGTCGAGCATGGTCACCAGTTCCCACACCATCAATCCGACGACAATGGCGATCAGTGCGTGAAACCAGAGGCCACCGAGCCATACCCCAAGCGCACCAAGGGCAACCATCGCAACGGCCGAGAACAGCCGTGGTGCAAGATCATCCCACTTGCCTGTACTCATGCCACCACTGCGCCGAAGCGGCGTTCGCGGGTCCCGAACCCGCCAACGACCGCACGGAATTCGTCGGCCGTAAAATCGGGCCAGAGCGTATCGATGAATTCGTATTCGGAATACGCCGATTGCCACAGCAAGAAGTTCGAGATTCGCGCTTCTCCACTGGTTCGAATAACAAGATCGGGATCGGGCAAAACGCAGGTATCCAAATACTTTGGCAACGTTTCTTCATCCACCGCTTCAGGATCAAGCCGACCGGCAGCAACATCCTGAGCCAATCGTTTGGTGGCGCGGGCAACCTCGTCGCGACCGCCGTAATTGATTGCAATCGTCAGGTTCACCGACTGGCAATTTGCGGTTAAGGCTTCAAGCTCGTCCATCATCGCAACAAGCTTTTTGTCGAGCCTGACACGGTCGCCGATAAAGCGCACACAGACATCGTTCGCCTTGAGCGCCTTCGCCTCGCGGGTGATATAGCGCCGAAACAAGTTCATGAGCCCGGCCACTTCAGACTGGGTGCGCTTCCAGTTTTCTGTCGAGAACGCGAAGACGGTCAGGTAATCCACACCCAGCTCGGGACAGACCTCCACGATATCGCGCACACGGCGCGCGCCCGCCTGATGCCCAAAAAGACGCGGGCGGCCACGCTGGGTGGCCCAACGTCCGTTGCCATCCATGATGATCGCCACATGGCGTGGGCCATCATCTTTGTCCTTGGGCGGTTTCGCCATGTCGTGCAGTCCTTTCTGGGAACCCGTCAGACCTGCATGATCTCTTCCTGCTTCGTTTCCAAAGCAGAATCGACCTTCTTGATGTAATCGTCAGTGAGTTCCTGAACCTCGGCCTCCCAGAACTTCTGGTCATCTTCCGACAGACCGTCGGCCTTGGCCTTCTTGATCTGGTCCATACCGTCACGCCGAATATTCCGGATCGAGACCCGCGCGTGTTCGGCATATTGGCCTGCGACTTTGCCCAGTTCGCGACGGCGTTCCTCGTTCAGCTCCGGGATCGGCAGCATGATGATCGTGCCGTTCAGCTGCGGATTCATGCCCAGTCCGCTTTCACGGATTGCTTTCTCAACCTTGCCAACAAGCCCCTTGTCCCAGACGTTGATGGTCACCATGCGCGGTTCGGGGACGTTGACCGTTCCGACCTGATTGATCGGTGTCATGCTGCCGTAAGCGTCGACCATCACCGGTTCCAGCATGGACGCACTGGCCCGGCCTGTACGCAAAGAGGCGAATTCTGTCCTCAGGTTCGCCATCGCGCCATCCATGCGGCGCGTCAGATCGTCGGTATCAAGAATGAAGTCGTCTGCCATTTGGCCCTCAAGAGCGGTTTTTGTGCTTTGTTCAAGCTTCTAAGCGACACGTGCCCGAAAGTATAGCGTCTTGCGACGATCCAAATAAACCGGGTGCCGCATTGTGATGGATTGATCAGGCGGCGTCGCCGTTTCCGGATTTCGAGCCACCGTGCACTTTTGTATATGTGCCGTCACCGGCGAGAATGCCTCTGAAGCCACCCGGTTCGTCCAGCGAAAACACGATAATCGGAAGGCTGTTGTCCCGCGCCAGAGCGATTGCCGAGGCATCCATTACTTTGAGGTTCTTCTGCAGGACCTCATCATAGGTAACGGTGTCATACCGCTTGGCATCAGAATGCGAGCGTGGATCTTTATCGTAAATTCCATCGACACCGTTCTTGCCCATCAGGATCGCCTCACAGTTCATTTCGTTGGCGCGCAGGGCAGCTGCTGTGTCGGTCGTGAAATACGGGTTGCCCGTACCGCCAGCGAAGACACAAACGCGCTTCTTTTCAAGGTGACGAACGGCGCGGCGACGGATGTATGGCTCTGCCACTTCGTCCATGCGGATCGCTGAAATGACTCGGGTAAAGACGCCCTGCTCTTCCAATGCGGATTGCATCGCAAGCGCGTTCATCACAGTGGCAAGCATGCCCATATAATCGGCCGTCGTACGCTCCATGCCCTGCGCGCTGCCTTGCAAACCTCGGAAAACGTTGCCGCCACCAATCACCATGCATATCTCAACGCCGAGATCGTGTACGGATTTGACCTCTTGCGCGATGCGTTGAACGGTTGGCGGGTGCAATCCGAAGCCCTGATCCCCCATCAGCGCCTCGCCCGATATCTTGAGCATCACGCGTTTGTATTTGGGTTGAGGGGTTTGGGTGTCCGCCATGTTGCGCTCCGTTTGAACGAGAGTCTAAAGTCGCGTGCAAACTGTCGGAAAACCGTCCTAGGGGCAAGGCGAAGTCGTCATGTCCAAGGCCAAGCTGTACTGCAACACATGATTTGAGAGGCTAGAGGTTTGGCAGAACGCTTTTCAGATCTCATTTCAACCATTTCCCCAGAGCGGCCGGTCTTGATCGCAGGCCCGACTGCCAGCGGGAAATCCGAGTTGGCTTTGCGAATTGCAGAGTCCCAAGGCGGAACAGTGATCAATGCCGATGCAATCCAGGTCTATGCCAATTGGCGTGTCCTGACCGCTCGCCCGTCAGAAACCGATGAAACCCGCGCCCCACATGCGCTGTACGGTCATATTCCGGGCGACCTAGCCTATTCTGTCGGCGACTGGCTGCGCGATTTGGAGCCATACCTTACGGGTGGGCAAAGACCCATTATCGTTGGCGGCACGGGTTTGTATTTCACCGCCCTGACCGAAGGATTGGCAGAAATCCCGCCAACACCTGTTGCCATAAGACAGACAGCAATGGCCCGCATTGAACGCGAAGGCCACGAAGCCTTGGTCGCTGAGTTGGACATCGAAACACGAAACCGGATCGACACCGCCAACCCGATGCGGGTGCAACGCGCCTGGGAGGTGTTGCAAAACACAGGCAAAGGTCTCGCGCGCTGGCAGTCAACAACTGCCCCACCCCACCTGCCCTTGACCAATGTTGCCCCATTTGTCGTGAACGCGCCGAAGGATTGGCTGACACCGCGGATCGAGGCGAGATTCGACAAGATGCTGGAAATTGGCGCATTGGAGGAAGCCAAGGCCAACAGGCCCACTTGGTCGCCCGATCTCCCATCCTCGAAGGCCATTGGTGCAGCCGAGTTGATGGCCGTAATCGACGGAAACATGACGCTTGAAGAGGCGCGCGACCGTTCGACAATCCTCACTCGTCAGTTTGCCAAGCGACAGCGCACGTGGTTCCGCGCCAGAATGAAGGCTTGGCAAGAGCTTGACGCAACGGAACTTTGACAGGTTCGCCTAGATAGGCCTTGGTTGACATTACTATGTCGCTCAAAGACAAAGATGATGTCGCATTTAGACGTCAAAAGGTCCACTCTGGCAATTGACGATAGAGACACGATCAGGCGCTATGCCGATCACATAACGCAACATGTGCCAACTCGGCCACCGAAGGCATGTATTGCCCATAATAAACGTGTCACAGGGAGAAACACATGACGCACACCACTCAGACCACTCGGCTGCACCCGTCGGCCGTGATGTACGCCCAAGAATTCAAGGAAGGTCACATGGACCGCCGCGAATTCCTGGCGCGGACCACAGCACTGGGCCTGACAGCATCCGCCGCCTATGCGCTGGGTGGCCTCTCGCAGCCTGCTCAGGCTGCAGCACACGCCCAGCAGGGTGGAACGATCCGATACCAAATGGAAGTACGCGCACTCAAAGACCCGCGCACCTATGACTGGACACAGATCGCGACATTCACCGCGGGCTGGCTCGAATACCTTGTTGAGTACAACAATGACGGCTCCTTTGCCCCGATGCTGCTGGAAAGCTGGGAAGCCAATGATGACGCTACCGAATACACACTCAAAGTTCGTCAGGGCGTAAAATGGAACAACGGCGACGATTTTACCGCCGAAGACGTGGCCCGCAACATCACAGGATGGTGCGATACCGAACTTGAAGGCAACTCGATGGCTGCGCGTATGACATCGTTGGTTGACCCGGATACCGGCAAGGCTGCTGAGGGGGCCATCACTGTTGTCGATAGCCATACCGTTCTCCTGAAAACAAATGCGCCTGACATCACGATCATTCCGGGCATGGCTGACTATCCTGCGGCTATCGTGCATTCCAGCTTTGATCCGAACACCATGCTGGAAAACCCAATCGGCACCGGCTTCATGCTGCCGGAGAGCCACCAGGTTGGCGTCAAAGGCGTGCTTGTCCGCAACGAGGACTTCGACTGGTGGGGCTACGCGGCCGGCAAAGGCGGCTATATCGACCGGATCGAATTCATCGACTACGGCACTGACCCTGCTGCGTTCCTCGCGGCCTACGAGGCTGAAGAGATCGACATGAACTGGGAATCGGTTGGCGAGTTTGTCGACGTATTCGACGCCATCGGGTTGACGCGCTCGGAAATCCCGTCCGGCTTTACCATCGTCATCCGTCCGAACCAGTTGGCCGAAGATGAAAACGGCAACAAGATCTACGGTGACAAGCGCGTGCGTCAGGCTCTTGCGATGGCCGTGGACAACAACGTCTGCCTCGAACTTGGTATGGCCGGATATGGCATCCACGCCGATAACTGCCACGTCGGTCCGATGCACCCGGAACACGACGCCTCGGTGACCCGTATCCCTTACGATCCGGCAAAGGCAAAGGCGCTGATGGATGAAGCAGGTATGGGTGACTTCGAACACGAAGTGCAGTCCATCGACGACGACTGGCGCCGGAACACCACGGCAGCGGTTGTTGCCCAACTCAACGATGCTGGCATCAAAGCGCGGCACACGGTTCTGCCGGGGTCGACCTTCTGGAACGACTGGACGAAATATCCGTTCTCGTCGACCAACTGGAACCACCGTCCGCTCGGCACACAGGTTCTGGGTCTCGCCTACAAGTCCGGCGTTGCGTGGAACGAAGCAGGGTTTGCAAACGAGGAATTCGATGCGCTGCTGGCCGAAGCGAATTCATTGGCAGATGTGGACGCGCGTCGCGAAGTCATGGCCAAGCTTCAGGCGATCATGATTGATGAAGGTGTGACCATCCAGCCTTACTGGCGGACCGCGATGCGTCACCACCGTGACAACCTCGTGGGCGTTGAAAAGCACATTGCGGATCTTCCGCAGCTTTACAAGTTCGGCATCAAGGCCTGATAAAATCGCAAACCGCGCCCTTCGGGGCGCGGTTTTTTTTGCCCGACCAAGGCAAGAAACAAAAACAAAAACAAAAACCGAGTGTAGATGCTCAAGTGCATCTGCCAACAGGGTGCATCATGGGACTTTTCATTCTAAGGCGTGTCGGCGTTATGATCCTCACGGGTCTGTGCCTGACATTCCTCGTCTTTAGCTTAACCAATCTCTATCCAAACCTGGAAAAGCTCGCGAAAACGCAGGGCAACTTCCGGATGAGCGACGCCGAAGTCACAAGCTACCTCGAACGTAACGGTTATCTTCAACCGATGATCGTGAAATACGGGGAATGGTTGGGCGTTGTGCCGTCCTATCGGCACGAGAACTCGGACGGGACGATCCAGGGTCGATGCATCCAACCGGGTCAAGCGCCGGAAGACGCACCTCATTTCTGCGGCGTCCTGCAAGGCTATTGGGGTTTTTCGACAGTCTTCAAGGATGAAGTCGGCAGCATCATTGCCACGCGTCTCGGCCTGACAGGCAAGCTGATGCTTTGGGTCATGCTGCTCATGGTGCCGTCCGCACTGATACTGGGGGTTCTCTCGGGTATGCGAGAAGGGTCCAAAATGGACCGCACCCTGTCCACGATTTCGATCACCACAACAGCGACACCGGAATATGTCTCGGGCGTCATCCTGATTGCTGTCTTCGCCTCCTCGACGGTTGGGCTCAAGTGGTTCAAAGGCACCGCCACAAGCGCGATGGAAAGCGCGAATTTCGAGAATTTCTTTCTGCCGGTCCTCACCATCTCGCTTTATGGCATGGGCTACATCGCGCGTATGACGCGGGCGTCGATGGCCGAAGTTATGACGGCGCAGTATATCCGAACAGCACGCCTGAAAGGCGTCAGCTTTGGCAACATCGTTGTCAAACACGCCCTTCGCAACGCGCTCATCGCACCCTTCACCGTCATCATGCTGCAGTTCCCGTGGCTGCTGAATGGTGTGGTCATCGTAGAGACGCTGTTCAACTACAAAGGCTTCGGTTGGACGCTTGTGCAAGCTGCCAGCAACAATGACATCGAATTGTTGCTCGGCGTGTCTGTCGTGTCTGTTTTTGTGGTGCTGGTCACTCAGCTGATTTCGGATATCGGCTATGTCTATCTTAACCCACGCATCAGCGTGTCCTGAGCGGAAGGAGAAGTCTTATGGAACCGCTCAGCTGGTTTGAAATCATCACCCGGGTTCTCCTGCAGTTCATGCCTGTCTGGATTTCCCTGATTGCCTTGTTCACCTTGTCCATCGTCTACAAGCGACGGCTTGGCTTGTATGGAAAACTCTTTGACTCCACCATCGGAATGATCGGCTTTGCGCTTGTCATGTTCTGGGTGTTCACCGGGATATTCGGCGCACTCGATATGATCATCACACACGATCCGCTGTCCCAATTGTCCGGCATGAAAAACAAGCTCCCGGGGACGCCACTCCCGCGTCCGGATGAAGGACAATACCCATACTATCTGTTTGGCGGCGACAACCTCGCCCGTGATGTCTTCAGCCGAATGGTCAAAGGCGCTTGGATTGTGGTTCAAATCGCCCCATTGGCCACCCTGTTCGCCTTTATGGTCGGCATCACGCTCGGTCTGCCCGCCGGTTATTATGGCGGGCGTCTGGACACTCTGCTCAGCTTCTTTGCAAACCTGATCCTCGCCTTCCCGGTTATCCTGCTTTTCTATCTTCTGGTGACTCCAGAGATCGTTGAGACCGGCATTCCAAGCTATATGGCGACGGTGCTCTTTGTGTTCCCGCTGATCTTTGTGGGCGTTCTTCTGAACTCGCGCTACAAAACGCAGCCGAAGGTGCGGACGCCGCTTTTGTTTGCCGTTCTGGGCATTCTCGGGTGGCTTTATCTATCGCTGATCTCCGAGGCTGGCTCAAAAGTGTCGGTGCTGCCCGGCTTCCTCGATTTGTTTGATATCCCGGCAGGCATCCTTGTCGTGTTTGTCTCGGTGGTTTTCGTGAACTCGCCGACGGTGTTCCGCATCGTTCGCGGCCTCGCCATGGACATCAAAACCCGTGATTACGTGGCGGCGGCACAAACCCGTGGTGAGGGGCCGTGGTACATCATGCTGTGGGAGATCCTGCCCAATGCGCGCGGCCCGCTGATCGTCGATTTCTGTCTGCGTATTGGCTACACCACCATCCTGCTCGGCACTCTGGGCTTCTTTGGGCTTGGCCTGTCCCCGGAAAGCCCGGACTGGGGCACCACCATCAATGATGGACGCCGCCTGCTGCAAATTTATCTGCACCCGGCCATCGTACCGGCTGTGGCTTTGCTCAGTATGGTGCTGGGACTCAACTTGCTGGCAGACGGTCTGCGGGAAGAAAGCTTGCGCGATTGATGAGATGAGGATTGGGGGCTCTGCCCCCAAACCCCCGAAATATTTATGAACCAGAGAAGCAGGGGACCTGCCCTGCCACCCCCAGCGGGAGAGATACGATGACAGACAGCTACGATGGTCCCATTCTCGAAATCGACCAGCTTTCAATTTCTTTTTTCACACGCCTGCGGGAGATTCCCGCCGTGATGGATTTCTCGGTCAAGGTCATGCCGGGTGAAGCTGTGGGCCTTGTTGGAGAATCTGGCTGCGGCAAATCCACTGTGGCCCTTGGTGTGATGCAGGATCTTGGCAAGAACGGCCGGATTGTCGACGGCTCCATCAAGTTCAAAGGCCGCAACCTGAATGAGATGAGCCAGGAGGAACTGCGCCAGATCCGCGGCTCCGAGATCGCGATGATCTACCAGGAACCGATGGCCTCGCTGAACCCGGCCATGAAGATCGGCAAACAGTTGATGGAAGTGCCGATGATCCATCGTGGATCATCCGAAAAAGAGGCGTATGATCGTGCGCTTCAGGTTGTCACCGACGTGAAACTGCCGGACCCTAAGCGCATTCTCGACAGCTATCCCCATCAGCTCTCGGGCGGCCAACAACAGCGCATTGTCATCGCAATGGCGTTGATGGCAGAGCCATCGCTGCTGATCCTCGATGAACCGACGACCGCTCTGGACGTGACAGTCGAAGCGGCTGTGGTCGAGTTGGTCAAGGAGTTGGGGAAGAAATACGGCACCTCGATGCTGTTCATTTCGCACAACCTTGGGCTTGTGCTTGAGACATGTGACCGGATCTGTGTGATGTATTCCGGTGAGGCGGTCGAGCGCGGGTCGATCAAAGACGTGTTCGACGAGATGCAGCATCCCTACACTCAGGCGCTGTTCCGCTCGATCCCGCTGCCGGGTGCCGACAAGAACGCCGCCCCGTTGCGCGCCATTCCCGGAAACTTCCCGCTGCCCCACGAACGCCCGCCGGGCTGTAATTTCGGGCCGCGTTGCGACTATTTCGAAGCGGGACGCTGCGATGCACAAGACATCCCCATGCAACCGGTGCCCGGCAATGACCGGCACGCCACCCGCTGCCTCAAATTCCAGGAAATCGACTGGAATGCACCGCTGGCCAAATCGGACATCACGGAAAAGCCCGAGCCTGGCCGTGTCGTTCTCAAAATGGACGATCTCAAGAAATACTACGAGGTTGCGGCCAACGCACTTTTTGGAAAACGCGGCGACACCAAGGTGGTAAAGGCCAACGAAACGTTAAGTTTTGAGGCCCGCGAGTCCGAGACCCTTGCGATTGTGGGCGAATCCGGCTGCGGAAAATCCACGTTTGCCAAGGTTCTGATGGGGCTAGAGACGGCGACCGAAGGACAGATCCTGCTCGACAATCGCAACATCGAGTCCACGGCCATCGAAGACCGCGACACGCAAACCGTCGCCGATGTTCAAATGGTGTTCCAGAACCCGTTCGATACGCTGAACCCTTCCATGACGGTCGGACGGCAGATTATCCGCGCTCTCGAGGTTTTTGGTATTGGCAATTCGGACGGAGAGCGCCGCAAGCGCATGTTGCAATTGCTTGATCTGGTGAAACTGCCGCGCGCCTTTGCAGATCGCATGCCGCGTCAATTGTCTGGCGGTCAGAAACAGCGCGTCGGCATCGCCCGGGCTTTCGCGGGCAATGCTCGGATCGTGGTAGCGGACGAGCCTGTCTCGGCGCTTGATGTATCGGTCCAGGCCGCGGTGACAGACCTGTTGATGGAGATTCAGCGCGAACAGAAGACGACGCTGCTTTTCATCAGCCACGATCTCAGCATCGTGCGCTATCTCGCGGATCGGGTGATGGTCATGTATCTCGGTCATGTGGTGGAGCTTGGCTCGACCGACCAGGTCTTTTCACCGCCCTATCATCCTTATACCGAAGCATTGCTGTCCGCGGTCCCAATTGCCGACACGCGGGTGAAAAAGAAACATATTGTGCTTGAAGGTGATATTCCGTCAGCCATGAACCCGCCTTCGGGATGTCCATTCCAGACGCGCTGCCGTTGGAAATCGCAGGTGCCGGGCGGCCTGTGTGAAAAAGAAGTGCCTCCCGTTCGTCAGTTGGGAGATGGCCATCAGGTCAAGTGCCATCTTTCAGACGCAGAGTTGGCCAGTATGGAGCCGGTTATTCAGATCGCAGCCGAGTAACCCGGCGCGCGTTTTCGCGGTTCGAAACAACTCAGCGCGCGGTTTGGATCTCTCAAACCGCGCGCGCCATTTCGACAATGTGTGTGCAGGTCTTTTCGCGCCCACACTCAGTTGGTCAGAAAATCTTCCGCCGTCAGAATGGTCGCCGCTGTGGACGATGTCACCTGCTGATTGCTGTCCGCAAGCCCGACATAGGATATCAGTGCGAGCCCGACCACGGCAGCTGTAAGGATCACCCAGTCGACAGTGACCGCGCCAGAGTCCTCTTTCCGAAAACATGCGAGGGTTTTTACCATTTCACTCTCCATATGCCGAGGCACAAAGCGATTGCGCCGCTCCGTTTCCAAGTCGTGTTGCAGACCGTTTTGCGAAACGATTGGGGCAGCAGTTTGGCGGGAATAGAGCAGTTTTCGATACAACTTTAAGAATACTTGGAAAAGTTTGGACGGGTAACGAAGGGCCCATTCAGCTGTGATGTGTACATAAACACCCCGAGACTGAAGCTCTAACGTCCCCAAATTTTCTTTACGTAGTCCCGGGTCTCACGAAACGGGGGGATGCCACGATGTTTTTCCACCGCACCCGGCCCGGCGTTATAGGCTGCCAAGGCCAACGGCCATTGGCCGAACTTGCGGTATTGCTCCTTAAGGTAGCGCGCACCGCCATCCAGATTTTGGGCCGGATCATTGGGATTGACCCGCAGGTATTGCGCCGTTCCGGGCATCAGCTGGGCAAGGCCGATCGCGCCTTTGTGCGAACGCGCATTCGGATTGAAATTGCTTTCCTGCTGAACGAGACGAAGGAACAAATCCTCGGGGATACCGTGGCGTCGGGCGGCATCCCGAGCCATTCCGGCATAAATTCCCGCGTATCTGCCCCGATACTTCGGAATGGGACCGTCCGTTCCGGTGTTTCCCCATTTGGTCGGGGTGACAACTTTGGGGGGCTGCAAACGCACAGAGCTTTTATATTGCTGCGCCGCGCGCGAGTCCAAAACCTTGGTCTTGCTGGAAAAGAGCGCCACACGGCTCTTGGTGGACAACACCTCTGCGCTGACAGCGCCTGCACCCATCATTGCGGCCACACTCAAGACCGCAACAAATCTCTGTCTTGTTGTTCGCATAAATGCTCACGCCCCACATTGAGATTTTGCGGATATATAGTCTGGAATTGCCTGTCACACCAGCCTTGGCTGATCACCCTTTCTTAACCACCATCTGCTGAGATGCGTGACGTCGCTTTGGCCATTAGCTGATGGCAATTCGCCAACCCGCTGGTGTAGGGTCGCCGCAACGGCGCGCAGCGCCAGAGATTCGAATTTGAGATGGGGGAAACATGGCCGGTTCAGTCAACAAGGTCATCATCGTCGGCAACCTCGGACGCGATCCGGAAGTGCGGACATTCCAGAACGGCGGCAAGGTCTGCAACCTGCGGATTGCAACATCTGAGAACTGGAAGGACCGCAACACCGGCGAACGGCGCGAACGCACCGAATGGCACAGCGTTGCAATCTTTTCCGAACCGCTCGCCCGCATTGCTGAACAGTATTTGCGCAAAGGCTCCAAGGTGTATATCGAAGGCCAACTGGAAACCCGGAAATGGCAGGATCAGTCTGGTCAGGACCGGTACACAACCGAAGTGGTCTTGCGCCCCTATCGCGGTGAACTGACACTTCTCGACAGCCGTGATGGCGGTGGAGGCGGCGGCGGCTATGGCGGTGGCAGTAGCGGTGGCGACTATGGCGGTGACTACGGTGGCGGTTATGGCGGCGGCAACGACTATGGAGGCTCCAGCGGGGGCGGCGGAGGTCCGGCGCGAGCGCCTGCACGCGATATCGACGACGAAATCCCCTTCTAAAAGAAAGCGCCCCTCGGGGCGCTTTTTTCTTTGATCTACCGCTCGGACAGCGCGTCCTGAAGTAACGTCAGAACGGTCTCTGATGGCACATCTGACGTGACAAACGCCTGTCCGATCCCACGCGCCATAATAAACCGCAACTGACCGTCGATCACCTTCTTGTCCTGCCCCATCAAATCAAGCAGCGTCTGAGCATCCGGCAAGTCGCCCGGAATATCTGCCAAACGCACTTTCATACCCATTGCGGACAGCATCTCGCGCACCCGGCTCGGGTCCTCTTGCGAACACAAGCCCAGACGCGCAGACAGTTCAAAGGCCAGCGCGCACCCAATCGCCACCCCTTCACCATGCAGCAACCGGTCCGAATACCCTGTCGCTGCCTCAAACGCATGACAGAAGGTGTGGCCAAGATTCAAAAGCGCGCGGTCACCCTGTTCGGTCTCATCACGGACAACGATCTCGGCTTTCATCTCAACCGACCTTTTGACCGCATACGCCAACGCTTCGGGGTCGCGCACTCTGATGCGCGCCGCGTTTGCGTCTTGCCAATCGAAAAACGCAGCATCGCCCAACAAGCCGTATTTGACCACCTCGCCATACCCGGCGAGAAAATCGCGATCAGGCAACGAATTCAGCACCGAGATATCGGCCAAGACCAGTGACGGCTGATGGAAAGCACCAATGAGGTTTTTGCCCTGTGGCGCGTTGATCCCAGTCTTGCCGCCGACCGAGCTGTCCACCTGCGCCAAAAGGGACGTGGGGATCTGCACGAACCGCACACCGCGCCGCAACACCGCTGCTGCAAATCCCACCAAATCGCCGATGACACCACCGCCAAGCGCAACCACGACATCCCGCCGCTCGACTTTCTGTTCAAGCAGCCATTCCACCGTGCGTTCAAATTGCGTCCAACCTTTTGTGCTTTCTCCAGCAGGTAACGTCAGGCTGACCGCTTCAATACCGTCGACCTTCAGCGCGGCTGTCAGCGCAGCCAGATGCAGTTCGGCCACATGTAGGTCAGTGACAATGGCAACCCGGGGGCGCTTCAGGAGAGGGGCAATTTCTGCACCCGCGCGCCCCAAAAGATCCGAGCCAATGCGCACGTCATACGCCCGACCTTCCAGCGGCACATGAACGGTTTCGGTCATCGCTGCACCTCCAAGACGTCCGGTCGCGTTTTCAGCACCTCGATCACCCGTTTCGCCATATCGTCAATCGAGATACCCGGCTCAGACACAACACTCAGGTCGGCCTTGGCGTAAACGGGCACGCGCTCTTCATACAAGCGTGTCAAAGCACCCAAAGGGTCCGGCACCCGGAGCAAAGGGCGCGTGTCTTTGTGGCGAACCCTGCTCCAAAGCAGGTTAAGATCGGCATTCAACCAAACGGCGACGCCCTTCTTCGAGATGATGTCACGGTTTTCTTGTGCCATGTAAGCGCCTCCGCCGGTCGACAAGACGCCCTTCTCGCGCTCCAGCAGCCGCGAAATCACCTGGCGTTCCTTTACACGGAAAAACGGCTCGCCATCGCGTTCGAAAATCTCGGGAATGGTCATGTTCGCGGCCTTCTCGATCTCGACATCCGAATCAAGAAACGGCGCATGGAGCATGGAGGCCAGAGCTTTGCCCACAGCGGTTTTGCCGGCGCCCATCATGCCGACCAATACCACCGTTTTCTTCAGTCTTGCCTGCATCGCGCCCGACAGCCCTCTTGTATCTCGGCCAAGTGCCGCCAATTTTTTGACATCCGCCGTTGAATGACGTGAACTTGTGCAAAAGGCCAGTTATAACTTGGAAAAAATCTATAAGGCAGGGCAAGGGTCTCTATGGGGCGTATCATCAAGTGGCTAATCTATCTTCTCATCCTCGGCGGACTTGTGCTGGTGGCCTATGCCTATGTTGGCCCGTATTTCGGCGCGGATTTTTCGCCGCCGCAAACGGAAGTCAGAAAACCTGTGACGCTGGATGCAGATTAAACCTTTTCATCTGATCCTCGCCTGCCTGGCCGGTTCCGCATCAGCCGAGGAGACGCCGCTGTCAGCCATCGACTGGCTCACCATCCAGCGCAACGCACCACCCGTTGTCACGTTGCAGCCAGACGTGCCCACTGCCGAGAGCGCGTCCATCCCAACTGTCGACGTGCAACCCCTGGACGCCCCGGGCGTGGGCGGCGTGGGTCTGCTGCCAAGCTCGGTCACCGGTCTGCCAGCCTCGCTTTGGAGGGGCAGCGCCGAACGTGACGTGCTGGCTCTTCTGGAGCAGATGCAAACGCGACGCCCCGCTGTCCCGGCCCTGACAAGCCTGTTGCACATTCTCATGCTCGCAGAAGCAGATCCGCCATCGAATGCAGAGGGCGAAGCTCTGTTACAGGCACGGGTCAATTCGCTTTACCGTCACGGTTTGGTGGCCCCGGCCGAAGCGCTGCTGGAACGGGTTGGCGACCTTTCTCCACAGCTTTTTAATCTCGCCTTTGACCTTGCGCTCCTGACCGGTTCGGATGAGGCGCTATGCAGGGTGTTGAACGACACACCAAGCCTGAGCACCGATTTGCCAACCCGCATCTGGTGCCTGACCCGCAGCGGCGACTATCCACGCGCAATGACCGTCTATCAAACCGGTGCGGCTCTGGAACAGTTCTCGGACCTGGATGCCGAACTGCTTCTTCGGTTTCTCGACCCCGAATACAGCGAAGAGGCCCGACCTGTTCGATCGCCGTTACGCCCGACGCCGCTGCAGTTCCGACTGTTTGAGGCGATTGGCGAAGCCTTGCCCACAACACCCCTGCCCCTGCCTTTCGCGGTTGTCGAAGTCAGCGGCGATTCCGGCTGGAGAGCGCAATTGCTCGCGGCCGAACGACTTGCACGGGCCGGCGCGTTCGACGGCAATCAATTGCTCGGCGTCTACACCGAACAGAGACGTGCCGCATCCGGTGGCGTCTGGGACCGGGTAGAAGCGTTGCAAGCTTTAGAGGCCGCACTGAAAAGCGCTGATGTAGAGCGCGTCTCTTTGGCTTTGGAAGAGGTGTGGCCACAGATGCGGACCGCCGGCCTGCTTGTTCCTTTCGCCAAGCTCTTCGCGTCGGATTTACAGGACCTGAAATTGTCCGATCGAGCCGCACGCATCGCTGCATTGGCAGGTTTTTTGTCCGATGACTATGAAACAATTGCGCGCGAAATAGCCCAGGACGACGCGACATTTGCGTTCCTTGCATCAATCTCACAAGGTCAAGCTCCCACCAGCATTCCAACCGATCTGCCCCATGCAAATGCCATCGCCACGGCATGGGCAGCGCCGGCGCAGGCACCACACGAGACCGCAGCCCTGCCCGCGCAGAACCGCCTTGGCGAAGCCCTCCTGCAGGCCATTCGCGACTTTGAAAGGGGCGCAGCTGGCAATGACCCAGAATTGACTGATGCCCTTCTAACTCTGCGCGCATTCGGTCTTGAGGACACAGCCCGGCGCGCGGCCTTACAGTTGGCAATCCTTGATATGGAAGGAGCGCGCAGATGAGCGACCGCCACTGGATCGCCGCCTTCCTTGACGCGCAGGCCGCCGAACGCGGAGCCGCCACGAACACCCAACTTGCCTATGCGCGGGATTTGGCAGATTTTACCGATTGGCTGGCAGACCGTGCCTCGTCTCTGACAGATGCGCAACGATCCGATGTCGAAGCGTATCTGATCCATTGTGACGCCCAAGGCCTTGCAAAATCCACCCGTGCCCGCCGGTTGTCAGCGATTAAGCAGCTTTACCGTTTCTGTTTTGAGGAAGGGTTCCGCGCCGACAATCCAGCGGTTCAGATCAGCGGACCGGGCCGCGACAAACGTCTGCCCAAGACGCTTTCAACAGAGGAGGTGGACAGACTTCTTGATGCCGCAGCCGAACATGGCCGGAACCCGTCCGAGCGCAGCCGGAACATCTGCCTGATGCAATTGCTCTACGCCACCGGTATGCGGGTCAGCGAATTGGTATCCCTGCCTCTCGCCGCCGCCAAAGGTGACCCACGCATGTTACTGATCCGGGGGAAAGGTGGAAAGGAACGTATGGTGCCGCTGTCGCCTCCCGCCCGGGCAGCACTGCGCGCTTGGCTGACATGTCGCGAAAAAGCAGAGGACATGGCCCGCGCCGAAGGCAAGCCGGCATCGAGTTTTCTTTTCCCATCGCGCGGCAAATCCGGTCACCTCACACGGCACGCCTTTTATGTATTGATCAAGGACCTTGCTGTCGAAGGTGGTGTCTCGCCGGCCAAGGTAACGCCGCACACGTTGCGCCATGCCTTTGCGACCCATCTCCTGGCCAATGGTGCAGATCTGCGCGCCATTCAGACCTTTCTTGGCCATGCCGACGTCTCGACAACCGAAATCTACACCCATGTTCTGGAAGAGAGGCTGAAAGAACTGGTTCTCGACCACCATCCGCTTGCACGTGACTGATGAGAAGCAGGGCCACGCAAAGAATACTGTTCGCGTTGACGCGCCTGCGCATTCGGAACGGTAGATGCTTGAACCGGACGGCATCTGACCCCATAACCAGTTAAACTTGCTAAAACGTTGGACCCGATGGACCCCGCATCTACGGCGGCCGATGCCGCATTATGGATCACCGCAGCCGCTATTCTGGCTCTTCTGGTGCTCTCTGCCTTCTTCAGTGGATCTGAAACCGCTCTCACCGCCGCGTCTCGCGGCAAGCTGCGTTCGATGGCAGACAAGGGCTCAAAGGGCGCGGACCGCGCGTTGCTCATCACCGAAGACAACGAACGGCTGATCGGCTCGGTTCTTTTGGGCAACAACCTTGTCAATATTCTTGCGACCTCGCTGGCGACGGCGCTCTTCACGCGGCTTTTTGGGGAATCGGGTGTCGCGCTGGCCACTTTGGTGATGACGGTGCTTGTGCTCGTTTTTGCCGAGGTTCTTCCCAAGACCTACGCCATTACCAATCCCGAAACCGCCGCCAGCCGGGTCTCGCCGGTCATCCAGCTCGTCATCACCGTCTTCTCTCCGATTGTGAGTGCAGTTCGCGTGTTGGTGCGCGGTGTTCTTAGCGTCTTTGGCGTAAAAACAGATCCAGACAGTCACATCCTTGCCGTGCGCGAGGAAATCGCCGGTGCGCTGCAGCTTGGGCATTCCGAAGGTGTGGTCGAAAAGGAAGACCGCGACCGCATTCTTGGCGCACTGGATCTCAGTGAGCGCACTGTCGAAGAGGTGATGTTGCACCGCTCCGGAATCGAGATGATTGACGCGGACAACGATCCCCAGGACATCCTGCGGCAATGTCTGGAATCAAACCACACGCGCCTTCCGGTCTTTCGTGGCGATCCCGAGAACATCATTGGCGTCGTGCACGCAAAAGACCTGTTCCGTGCGATGTATCAGTTCATGCAGGAAACCGACAAACCGGTCGAAGCGATGAGCCGGTTCAAATTCGCCGACGTGGCGATGAAGCCGTACTTCATTCCGGAAAGCACTTCGCTTGACGATCAAATGCGCCAGTTCCTGCGGCGCCGGACCCACTTTGCGCTGGTTGTGGATGAATATGGTGCCCTTCAGGGCCTCATCACTCTTGAAGACATCCTCGAAGAAATTGTTGGCGAAATCACCGACGAATTCGATCCCGACGGAGAGCATCCCGTGAAAGCGGATGAAGATGGCAATTATTGGATCGATGGCGCCATGACGATCCGCGACGTTAACCGGCAGCTGGACTGGACGCTGCCGGATGACGAGGCCAACACGGTTGCAGGTCTGGTGATCCACGAGGCGCAGATGATCCCCACCATCGGTCAGTGTTTCAGCTTCCACGGCTTCCGCTTTGAAGTTGTGGCACGCGAGAACAACCGCATCACCGCGCTCAAGATACGGCCATTGGCTGTAGAATGACCGTCTGAGTGCCAAAACGCGATGGCGCGTTTTGGCGGTTCCGTCATCGGAACCGCTTGGGGGCGCTGCCCCCAAACCCCCGGGATATTTTCAAAACGAAGACAATCAGGCGCGGAGACGCGTGCCCTGCGGATCAAAGGGGGGCTGTTCGAGAATGGTGGCGCGATGCGGTTGGCCCAGCACCATCACATCGACGCTATCGCCGGGCAGAGCATCTTTGACATAGCCAAGCGCCAGCGACTGACCGACATGATAGCCATAGGCCCCTGAGGACACGCGACCGATACCGACCCCATCCTTGAAGATCGGTTCTCCGCCTGTGGCGTCCGCCTGCGAGGCATCGGTGTCAGCCGCATCCAACGCCATCAGGACCATCCGTTCCCGTGCCGGTTTCTCCATATTTGCAAGGGCGGCTTCATGGTTCAGGAAGCGCTTGTCCCTGCGGCAGAGCCGTTCGAGGCCGCATTCCTGCGGCCAATATTCCGGGCTGTATTCCCGGCCCCACGAGCCATAGCCCTTTTCCATGCGCAAACTCATCAAGGCGCGACTGCCTACAGGCACGGCGCCCACATCCTGCGCGGCCTCGAGCAGCGCGGAATAGAGCGCGACTTGATCCTCGGATCGGCAATGCAATTCCCAACCAAGATCTCCCGTGAATGATACACGAAGAGCCATCACTTCCCCCCCTGCGATCTCGATCCGCTTGGAGCGCATGAAGGGCCAGTTCTCTGTGTCCAGCGACACGTTGGTGAGCCGTTGCAGCATCGCGCGCGATTGTGGCCCGGCCACGTTGAAGCCGCACCACGAGTTGGTCAGTGACTCGAAATGTGTGCCCTCGGGCAACGCCACCGCATCGTAAAACCGCTTCTGGTAGCGTTCGGCCATGCCGGAGCTGATGATCCAGAATTCGTCCGCCGCCAATCGTGTGACTGTCGCGTCGCCCGCGATACCGCCGCGTTTGCCGATCAGCGGTGTCAGACAGGACCGTCCCTCCTCGCGCGGCATGCGGTTGGCGAAAACCGCGTTGAGCCAGTCCTCAGCCCCCGGCCCGGTGACGCGATATTTGGCGAAGTTGGAAATGTCGATGATACCGGCCCTGTCTCGAAGGGTGCGGGCTTCGCGGCCAACCACATCCCACCACGGCTGACGGGTGAAGCCAGCGCTGTCAGGCACGTCCTTGGAAAAATAGAGCGGATGCTCCCAGCCGTAATTCAGGCCAAAAACCGCGCCCATGTCTTTCTGCATCTCATAGACCGGGCGCGTCCGAACCGGTCGACCGGCCTCGCGTTCTTCGCCGGGAAAATGAATCTTGAAGCGATGCGCATATTGATCCCCGACGCGCGCCTTGGTGAACTTCGCGTCAGCCCAATCACCAAAGCGGGCAATGTCCCAGGCGAACATGTCGTACTGCATCTCGCCTTCAATGATCCATTGTGCCACCATCAGCCCCATGCCTCCGGATTGCGAAAAACCGGGAATGATACCGTTGCAGCAGAAATAACCCTGTTTTTCAGGCACCGGGCCAAGCAGGACATTGCTGTCCGGCGACCAGATCATCGGGCCATTGATCACGCGCTTGATCCCGGCCTCGCCCACGGCGGGCACGCGCTCGATGGCCCGCATAATATTCTCTTCGATCCGTTCCAGATCGTCAGCGAAGAGCTCATGACCAAAGCCTTGCGGTGTGCCGTCCTCAGCCCAGAACCGAACATCTTTCTCGTAGGCCCCGACCAGAAGGCCCTTGCCCTCCTGCCGGAGGTAATATTCGCCGTCGCGGTCCGCGACAGACGGCAGGCGACGGTCCAGCGCTTCGATCTCGGCAATGGTCTCGGTGACGAAATACTGATGTTCGGTCGGCAAGAGAGGCAATTTGAGTCCCGCCAGCGCGGCAACCTCGCGACCCCAGAGACCGGCCGCGTTAACAACCCATTGTGTGTGAATGTCGCCTTTCGGTGTGCGTACCATCCAGCTGCCATCCGGTTGCTGCTCGGTCGCGGTCACCGGTGTGAAACGGTAGATCTCCGCACCTTTCTGACGCGCTCCAGCGGCATAGGCGGCGGTGACACCGGATGGGTCGACATTGCCGCCATCGGGTTCGTACATGATGCACCGGATGCCATCGAAATCGACAAGCGGGTGAAGCGTTTCGGCCTCGGTCCGGCTGACTTCGTGGAAATTCATCCCGTAAAGCCGGGCCTTCGCCGCCTGCAGGCGCAGCTGGTGTTCCCGCGCCTCGGTCTGGGCCAGATAGAGCGATCCGGGCTGGAACACGCCGCAACTTTGGCCGGTCTCAGCCTCGAGCTGGTTGTACAGCGACATGGTGTAATGCTGTATGCGGCTGATATTCGTACTGTCATGCAGCCCATGAATATTCGCCGCAGCGTGCCATGTGCTGCCGCTTGTCAGTTCGTCTCGTTCAAGCAGCACAACATCAGCCCAGCCCAATTTTACCAAATGGTATAAAATCGAACAGCCAATAACCCCGCCTCCGATGACAACGGCTTGGGCATGTGTGCGCATGAGGGGCTCCTTCCGGTTATCTTCTCACAGCCTAATCACGCGCCAAGCCGGCTCAGATCGTCTCCTGGCGACATCTTTCGTCGGTTCCGAACTGTCGAGCCGGTTCATGGTTTTTCTTCTGCGAAACAAAAATGATGCTAGCCTCAGACCAATCACGGCTGAAAAAGGAGTTGCTTCATGACCCATCTCAAGCATCGGTTGAGAACCACCGAAGACCGAATGACGATGCATATATGCACCATCCCGTCAGCCACGGTGACGCAAGCCTTGGCAGCTGCGGGTGCGGATGCGGTCATCATCGATATGGAGCATGGTGCCGTGGGCTATGCAGACGCTCATGCCATGATTGCCGCCACGGCCGGCACCGGATGCGCGCCTCTGGTTAGGATCGCCGAAAATGACCCCGCCTTGGTCAAACGGGTTCTGGACCTGGGCGCCGAAGGGATCGTCTTCCCCCTGATCCGGACGGCAGACGACGCCACGCGCGCCGTCGCGTCGATGCGTTATCCGCCCACAGGCAATCGCGGTTTTGGCCCCTTCATCGCGCAATCGCGTTGGGGCACCGCCTTGCCTTCCTACGCTGCGGATATGGAAGAAAACCTGACATGTTGTCTGCTGGTCGAAACCGCCGACGCGGTCGAGAACATTGAGGCGATCTGCTCCATAGACGGTATTGATCTGCTGGTGCCCGCCATGTTCGATCTTTCAACCGACCTTGGGGTGATGGGTCAGTTCGATCATCCAGACCTCCTGGACGCCATGAACAAGGTCGAGGCCGCAGCGAAAGCCGCCAACATCCCACTGGGCAATGCGGCGTTGAACGAAGCACAGGCGCGAGGTTTGTTTGATCGGGGCTATCGGGTTATCGCCGGGTTTGATGTGCTCTGGTTGCGGGAGAAAACCGCACAGGCACAAAGCTGGTGCCAAACCTGACGCGCCCATCAATCTGCGACAACAGATGTCGCGAATAGACACGCCCACTCCCCGGGACCGCTGGAATTTGCCAACAACGGCAAAGGGAAGAACGTGATGAAAACGCAGGCGCGCGTGGTGGTGATTGGCGGCGGGGTGGTCGGGGTTTCGGTGCTCTATCACCTGACCAAGCTGGGCTGGTCGGACGTGATGCTGGTGGAGCGATCCGAACTGACATCGGGCAGCACCTGGCATGCGGCGGGCGGGTTTCACACGCTAAACGGCGACACCAACATGGCCGCGCTGCAGGGCTATACAATCCGTCTTTACAAGGAACTCGAAGAGATCACCGGCATGTCCTGCGGGCTGCACCATGTGGGCGGCATCACGCTGGCCGACAACCGCGACCGGTTCGACATGCTGCTCGCTGAACGGGCCAAGCACCGCTACATGGGACTGGATACGCAGATCGTCGGTCCAGAGGAGATCGCGAAGATCGCGCCGATCACCAATCTGGATGGTATCCTTGGCGCTTTGTACGATCCGCTTGACGGGCACCTTGATCCGTCGGGCACAACCCATGCCTATGCCAAGGCGGCACGGATGGGCGGGGCCACGATCGAAACCCATGTGATGGTGCAGGAAACCACGCAGCGCCCGGACGGGACGTGGAACGTCGTGACCGACAAGGGCACGATCCACGCCGAGCACGTCGTCAATGCAGGGGGCCTTTGGGCGCGCGAGGTGGGTGCGATGGCGGGCGTCTATCTGCCGCTGCATCCGATGGAGCATCAATACATCGTAACCGACGAGATCGTCGAGATTTACGAGCGGGACAGCGAGCATCCGCATGTGATGGACCCGGCGGGAGAGTCCTATCTGCGGCAGGAAGGGCGCGGGCTGTGTATTGGGTTCTACGAACAGCCCTGCCGTCCGTGGGCTGTTGATGGCACGCCGTGGACCTTCGGGCATGAACTGCTGCCTGATGACTTCGACAAGATCGAAGACAGCATCGCCTTTGCCTATAAACGCTTCCCGGTGCTGGAACGCGCGGGTGTAAAATCCGTGATCCACGGACCATTCACGTTTGCGCCTGACGGCAACCCGCTGGTCGGGCCGGTGCCGGGGCTGCGGAACTACTGGTCGGCTTGCGGCGTCATGGCCGGGTTCAGCCAGGGCGGCGGGGTCGGCCTGATGCTGGCGCAATGGATGATCGAGGGCGAATGCGAGCGCGATGTGTCGGCGATGGATGTGGCGCGGTTCGGGGATTGGATCAGCCCGGGCTATACCCTGCCCAAGGTGATCGAGAACTACCAGAAACGCTTTTCCGTCAGCTACCCGAACGAGGAACTGCCTGCGGCGCGGCCCAATCGCACGACGATGATGTATGACATCTTTGAAGGCATGGGCGCGGTCTGGGGCGCGCAGTTCGGGCTGGAAGTGGTGAACTATTTCGCAGAAGGCGACGAGGCGCGGTACGAAACACCGTCTTTCCGCCGCTCCAACGCGTGGGAGGCCACTGCGCGTGAGGTGAAGGCCGTCCGCGAAGCCGTTGGAATCAATGAGGTTCAGAACTTCGGAAAATACGAAGTGACGGGGGCGAACGCGCGCGACTGGCTGGATCGCGTGATGGCGGGACGGGTGCCGAAACCGGGGCGATTGTCGCTGACGCCGATGCTGTCGCACAAAGGCCGGCTGATCGGGGATTTCACTATCTCGTGGCTGTCGGACACGCATTTTCAGCTCACCGCCAGCTACGGCGCGCAGGCCTATCACATGCGCTGGTTTGAAAATAACGCGGCAGACGACGTTACTGTGCGCAACGTGTCTGACCAACTGACCGGGTTCCAGATCGCGGGACCAAATGCCCGCAAGGTGCTGGAGGTGGTCACACGCGATGCCACAGATCTGAAGTTCATGGATGTGCGCCCAATGACCATCGGCATGACACCCTGTCTGGTCCAGCGTGTCAGTTATACAGGCGGTCTGGGATACGAGATTTACTGCGAACCGGTGGCCCAGCGGCAGTTGTGGAACACGCTCTGGACCGCCGGGCAAGAGCACGGGATGCGGCCCTTCGGGATGCGGGCGATGATGTCGCTGCGGCTCGACAAGTTCTTCGGCTCGTGGCTGTCCGAATTTTCGCCCGACTATACACCCGGTGAGACCGGGATGGACCGCTTTATCGCGTGGTCCAAAAACACCGACTTCATCGGACGCGCTGCCGCAGAGGCAGAGCGCGCCAACCCGCCGCACCGCGTGCTCTGCGCGTTCGAAGTGGCTGTCAACGATGCCGATGTCCATGCCTATGAGCCGATCTGGATTGATGGCGCGGTTCAGGGCTTCTGCACCTCCGGCGGTTATTCGCACGGTGCCGACAAATCCATCGCACTGGGTTTGATCCCACGCAGTCACGCGAACGAGGGTCAGAGGGCACAGATCGAGATACTCGGCGAGATGTGCGATGCAACGCTGATCACCACCCCGCTTTACGACGCTGACGGAGCGCAGATGCGCGGTTAGACTGCGGACATGACCCAGATCGCCATTGTGATTCCCGCTGCGGGTGCCAGCCGTCGGATGGGGGCACGTGACAAGTTGCTTGAGCCGGTGGATGGACGGCCTTTGCTGCGTGGCGTAGCCCAACGCGCTCTGGCAGTAAGCGAGCATGTGTTTGTCACCTTGCCTGACCCCGCATCGCAGCGCCGTGATGCACTTCAAGGATTGGATGTTTCTTTGGTCATGGTGCCGGACGCCAAGGATGGCATGTCCGCATCGCTGCGACGGGCCGCTGCTGAAGTGCCGGAAGGTGTCGATGGCGTGATGATCCTACCGGCGGACATGCCAGACCTGACGGTGGAGGATTTGCAACTTGTGGCACAGGCCTTCGGAGACTCCAGCGGAGCCTTTCTGGTTCAGGGCGCGGGCCGCGATGAAAAACCGGGGCATCCGGTGATTTTTCCAGCAGACCTGATCCCCGCCCTTCAGACATTGGAAGGGGACAACGGCGCCCGGGCCGTCCTCAAGGCCAATGCATCCCGCCTGATCCGGGTCGCGCTGCCCGGAGACAACGCGCTGATTGACCTCGACACACCGGACGCATGGACGCTTTGGCGCGCTAACAACCCTGGTCGGTGATCTGTGGACAAGCCTGCGGACAAAAAAATGGGACGGCTCTCCCCTGCCGTCCCATTTTCCTTCGATCGCTGCACAATAAAGGCGCAATCGGCTGTAAAACTGATGCGACTTTCGTCGTTAGAACGCACTTTAGTCAAGAAATGCTGCAGTTCAAGACAAAATCTTCACAATTTGCGTGGCAACTTTGACAGCATTTGACAGACGTGGCGTCACGGCACGCGCCATTCGCCTTTCCATGCCTCAGAGGCCTTAAAAACAGCGCGTCTGTGCGGGTCGATCAGCTGCATCAGCTCGATGGATTCGATGTGGCAGACCAGAACGGTAAACCAATCGCGGCTCGCCAATTTGGTATAGGCATATGATTCGGGAATCGGTGTCCCCGGTTTCGGGGATGCCCCATAGGCCATACGCGAGCCATCCGGCACGTTTTGCCAGCGATCCGAAACCTCTGCGCCCTGCTTGATCGTGACAGATGTGGACAACCTGATTTGAAGCTTGGCCGTTTCATCCCAGATCATCAGCTGCGCGCGGGGATTTACCTTCAGCGAGCTTATCTTGTCCGACCCACCATCGGTATGAACTTCGACGGTCCCATCCCCTCGGCTGGCCGCCCGCAAAACCACCGTACGCGCTTCGGGGAGGCCCAAGGGTGACACGGTTGCAAAAACCGGATGTCGCGCGGCAGAGCGTCTATCAACAACACCACGTGTCAACCGCTGCCACCCGAGTTCCAGAAATGCGGCAAGGTCGTTTGGATCATTCATAACCCGTCATCTCCAGATAGCCGCGCCCGGTATGCGACCCGGTGACGATAACCGGACCTTCCCAATAGGAAATCGACAGTGCCATCCAGGCGTTTGGGTTCAATGCGGTGACTGTCACGTCAATTCCCCGGTCTGGCAATTGCACCGCCCACTGCGTCGGCACTTTGCGCCCCGAGACATCATGAAGAGCCAGGGGCTGTGCAGCAAATGCCCCGTCGGGATAGGCGGTGGTGGTTCCATCCGCCGCAATCCAAGTGGCTGAGGAAAAGGAGGCACCGTCGTCTTCGCGCAGCACAAAGCCCATCAACTTGTCACCCGTATCAAACGACAACGAAAACCAGT
>QCWH01000033.1:35245-45760 GCA_003149565.1 Marivita sp. XM-24bin2
AAACCAGTCCCAGCCCGACTGTGTCTCGGCCAAGGGTTGTGAGGACCATTCTCGATCTAACCATGCGGACCCTGTGACCTCGACCTGTCCGGAAGGCAGCATCAATGTTCCGGAAACCTCATAGAAAGGCTGTGAATAATAATAGCTCGCCTGACCTTGCACGGATTTCACAGAAAAACCCGCGTCTCCGTGAAAGATCAAAGGCCCGTCGGCCTGCAGGTCCAGTTCATAAGCAAAATCGGCTCCATGTGCACGGACAGACAGGTCGTCGAAGGACGGACCGGCCATGCGCCAATCGTCGATCCATGCCTCAAAGGGCGCAACGGTCACACCCGCCTGCCCGATCCCACCTCTTGCAATGCGTTCGGCCACATAATGTCTGTCGGGCGTTGTGGCAGCGGCGTGTGCAAACCAGACCTGAGGATCAGACCAGCCCTCGCGGGTTTCCGGGGCCAGCGCGGACCGGAACAATGTCCACTGGACGCCGTAGGCAGTGCCGTCCGGCCCGGTGAGGTTGGCCGTCAGATACCACCATTCGATACGATAGTCCGGATGTGCACCGTGATCCTGCGGGAAGGCGAACTCAGGTTCCGGTTTTGGAACTGCAAATCCGCCTGCATCCGTGCCCAGGCCGGCAAAGCCTTGTGCCGCCGCCTGCACTGGCAACCAGAACAACATCAAGAGCATCTTAACGATCATTGGCGAACACCTTGAGCAAGTCGGACGGCGGTGTGCGGGCCAGTCGCAATGCGGGCCAGAGTGCGGCCAGTGCCGCGGCAAGCAACGCAAACACCGTGAGAAGCGCATAGTGCCCTGGAAAGACGTATAGAGGCAGTTTCCAGCCAAACGCTTCGACGTTCACATAGGACAGCAGCACCCCTGCCAACATCAGGCCCAACGGAATCGCCAGAATGGTCGTCACCATCGCCAAGACCACGGCCCGCAGCAATTCCAACTGCCCCAGCCGGCGCCGCGTGAGACCAAGGGCCCATGCCGGTGCAAGCTGAGGCAACCGGATCGAGGCCAGTGTCAGAAGGCTCATGAGGATGGCAAACGCAGCAACGGCAAGCGTCAGCACGTTTAGCGCCCCCGTGACCGTGAAGGTGCGTTCGAACACGCTGAGGGAAAACGCCTTGATCCGTGCCTGATCGGTGATCGCTGTGTCGGGCAAACCGTAGTCTTCCGTAAGCCTTCTGCGAAGTTCAGCCGGGTCTTCAGTCCGGACGCCAAAGGACACCGGCAAAACGTCAGGATGCAAGCGTCGAAAGACGGCTTCTGAAAGGATAGCTTGCCCCAAGGGATTGCCGTAATCAGCGACAATGCCCGCGATGGGCAAGCTTAATTCCGATGCAACCATTACGCTGTCACCGGTCCAAAGATCAGCCCGACGCGCAAGTTGTTCGCTGACCACGACAGCGCGCCCGGCGGCCACGCGATCCCAAACGTTTCCACTGTCGTCCAGGAAAAGCCAGTTCTTGCGGTAGGTCGGACCGACACGCACTCCGAACAATTCGGTCGGGATGCCCTCGATATCGGTATCAACGCTAAGCAACGGCAGTACCTCGGGCGCTTGGGATACAAGAAAACGCTCCAGATCGGCGCTTTGATCTGTATCCTCAATCCGTATGAACAGTTCCGGGGCCAGCCTCTGATCAAGGAAATCAACAAAAGTCACACGAAAGCTGGATACCATCGTGGACACCCCCACATTCGCCGCCGTCGCCAACAAGAGCGCCATCAAGGCAAGGCTCATTCCCGGTACCTGCTGGCGCGTGTCAGCCCAGAACCATTGCCACATCGCAGAGCGTGCTTGTCGGTCGGCGAGGCTCACAGCACAGTGAAGCAAGAGCGGCAGGACCAAGGCCGCTCCGATCAGAAGGCAAGCCAGCAAGACAAACGCGAGCGTCAGCCCCTGCCCCCAGATCGCGATGACAATTCCTGTCGCAAAAAGCAACGCAGCCAGTGCGCCCAAGCGCCGTGCCGTGGTTCCGGAGGCCACTGACCAAGCACGGGGTCGTGCACTGGCAAGGAGCGGCATCCGCGCAATTTTCCAAAGCGCGCCCGAGGCGGCAAACCCGGTACCAAGAACGGCGATTGCAAGCCCCGAGAGCCACCACTCAGGTCGCAACTGCAGTGTGCCAGAGACAGCCGCGCCGTAAAGTCCTTGAAGCGTGGCGGCGACGTTGGGAAGAAGCACGGCGGCTATCACGTAGCCCAACGCCACCCCTATCCCGCCGGCGACGAGAGCAAACAAGACAAGTTCCGAAATCATCAGCCCTATCAATATCTTGAGCGGCACTCCTAAAGCGCGCAACGTGCGGACCATGCTGCGGCGTTGCTCAAAGGCAAGACTGATGGTGCCATGTACGATAAAAATACCGACGGCAAAACTCAGCAGGCCGAAAGCAGTCAGATTAAGGTGAAAGCTGTCCGTGAGCCTGTCTGCACCAGAATCCTGAGCGGGCTGCCGAACAAGTTGAGGTGCAATCTGATCAAGCGCGGGCAATCCAAGCGGTTGGCTTGGCGCGATGATCAGGCGGCTCAGACGCCCTTCCGCATCAAGCAGGTCTTGCGCAACGCCGATATCCGTCAAGGCTGCTCCAGGCGCGATGGAGGGATCTGTGATGACCCGCTGTTTGACGCTTGCTTCCAACGCGTCTGCGACATCAGGCGGCGCAAAGATCACGCCGCGTGTCAGGAAATCATCCAGGTTCGTACCGTCCTGCATGGCCACGGGCGCGATGCTTCCGGGTGTCGTAAGCGGTTCCAGACCGACGAGGCGAACCGCGCCCATCTCTGTGCGCAACCGTCCCTCGATCACCGGAGACACCTGCCACCCGGCACGGCGTAGTGCGATGTAGGTGGATTGATCGATCTTGTCTCCGCTTCGCGGCAGAAGCTGGTCGAACTGGCCTTCGCCCAAGGTTGCCGCCGCCGCATCATAGCTGGCGCGCGCTTCGGCATTGATGGCTTGGACGCCAGACCAGAGCGCGGTGGCCAGCGCCAATCCTGCAACCATTGCAAAAAACTGCAATCGGTTGCAGCGCCAATGAGACAACAAGGCCGTGAGCGTCGCCCAGATCACACGACATGCCCTTGGCTGAGGTGTACATGCCGCTCCATACGGCGAGCGACAGTTTGGGAGTGTGTCACCATCAGCAACGCCGCACCGGTTTCCCGCACAAGCCCAAGCATCTGCCCCAGCACCTCCGACGCCGTGGCCTCGTCAAGGTTGCCGGTGGGTTCATCCGCCAGCACAAGCTTGGGCCGCGCGGTCAAGGTACGGGCTATGGCAACCCGTTGTTGCTGGCCACCGGATAGGGCTTCGGGATACTTCGTCAGATGATCGGCAAGGCCCAACGCCTCAGACAGTCGCTTTGCATGGTCTGCATCAAATGACCCGGCGAGCCGTGCCTGAAACGCGATATTCGCTTCGACAGTCAGCGAGGGGATCAGATTGAACTGCTGAAAAATCACCCCGACGTCCGAGCGCCGGAGGTCGGCCCGTTCGGTGTCGGACATGGTCGTCACCTCGCGTCCATCGACTGCGATTGACCCTTCGTCGACACGGTCCAACCCGCCGATGAGGTGCAGAAGTGTGCTTTTGCCCGACCCTGACTCTCCCGTCAGAGCAAGAGTTTCTCCCCGTTCCAGCAACAGCGAAACACCCCGCAGAACAGGGACAGGCCCCTCTGCGCCGGGAAAGGATTTCTTCACGTTTTGAACCGACAACACCATGAGCCTGAGCTATCACGCGGATGCAAAAGGAAAAGCCCGGGCGCAGAAAAACAGCCGCCGCACTTTGCCGCGTGTGTGCGGGGTGCTACCTCGATTGCCATGAGTGCGTTTATCCTGTCGCCAGACACCGTCTGGAACCCCAAGGCACTGGAGACCGGATCGGTCCCGCGCCGGGTGCTGCATCGCATCGCGTTCCTGCCCAAAGGCGGCGGGCTGGGTCTGATTGCGCGGGTGATTATGGAGAATGAGCCGCTCCGCTACTTCATTGCATTGTCGCCCTTTGTGGTCGCCATGTTCATCTGGCGCGATCTGGCACTGCCAATTTCGCAGGCGCCGGTAGCAATGATCATCGTGATTGGATTTTTCGAGATGAAGGTGCTGCGCGTCTCTCCGGAAAAACGGAAGACACTGATGGACGAGGATGAGGCTGCACGGGTCTTGGACACCCTGAACTACCGCGCGCGGCGTGTGTTGACGAAATTCGCTGCACATCGGGGGCAAACGAGCGGCGAGATCATACTGGTCATCGAACAGTCGGAATTGGCCCATGTGACGCCGCTGACCCTTGTGTCCGTGCAAACCCGTGAGGGCAAACCCCGCATCCTGCCACTTGATGAACAGGAACGCGCTTTGATTAAGGACGCGCTGTTCGACGAGACCTTCACCGAACGTCTGCTGCATCGCGCCAATCTTCGTGAGGATGAGTATCTGCGGGCGGTCTCCTTCGACGCGCGTGGCGTGTCCGGGCACACGCAACTGGCGGCGCTTCTGGATGGACCCGCACCACAAGAGGCCCCGGCATGAGCGTGAACGCTCAGACAGTCTCTGCTGGGGATGCACTGGAGGTGCTGCGCGCGGCGTGGGAGGCTCAACACAACGGGTCGCTGACAAGTTCGTGGATGTTGCACGGCAAGCCAGGCGTTGGAAAAACGCAGTTGGTTCAGACGCTTGCTACTGAGATTGGCGCGCAGCTTTACGATATTCGCCTGACCACAATCGAACCTCAGGATCTGCGCGGCCTTCCCTATTACGATCATGATACGCAGAAAACGCTTTGGTATCGCCCCGAGGATTTGCCGGATCAGGCGGATCAGCCGGCTGTGCTCTTTCTGGACGAATTGACCGCCGCCTCGCCCTATTTGCAGCCCACAGTTTACGGGATGCTGCAGGAAAGGCGGGTCGGTCGGCACGGTTTGCCCGACAGCGTTTTCATTGTCGCAGCGGGCAATACTGTCGAGGATGGAGCGGTCGCCTACGAGATGGGAACAGCCCTTTCAGATCGGTTGGTGCATCTGCATGTGACTGCCAACGCAAAGGACTGGCTTGAACGCTACGCTGTGGACCAATCGCTGCACCCCGCCGTGACGTCCTTTCTGCGCTCGCGTCCTAATCTGCTCGACACCACCGAGGACAGCCTGCGGCGCGGAGATATAATTGCCTGCACTCCTCGGTCCTGGGAGCGGGTGAGTCGAATCATGCACGCGGTTTCCGACAGGCGGATTCGCGATACCATGGTTGCGGGCACGATCGGCGTCGCCCCTGCCGCCGAGTTTGCCCGCGTTGCGGATGAACTGGATGCCATGGTGACTGTGCAGGACATGCTGGCAACACCACGTGCGCAAAGGCCGGATCTGTACCCGCAAAGTCTGAACGGGCTCGTCGGGTTGATCTACGGACTGGTTGCGCAAACCGATGGCGAGACAATCCGCGATGTCATTGAGGTCATGGCTGACATTCGCACGCTGAAATCGGACCGCCTTCAAACACTACCATTGGGGGAGTTATCCAGCTTCGGATTTGAGGTGTTGATCCGCAAGGCACTGGCGCAAGGGTTGCAAGAGGCATTCCGAGGTTCAGAGGCCTATGCCGACTACGCCCGGGCTCGGTCCGAGGCTGGAGGACTTTAGGCGGGTGTCTCGCGCACACAGCCGTCGCGCCCGCCCGGCGCTGGCCCAAATGGGTGATATCGACCCGGCGATTGCCGCTCTGGCTCTTTGGTGCATGCATCGGGATCATGACGGGCAGACAGAAACTGATGGAGATACAATCTATTACGGACCGTCATTCACACATCTTTCACCGCCCGAACAGATAGGCCTTGCCGCCCATCATGTGCTGCACGTCGCCCTGCGCCACTCTGCCCGACAGTCCGAAATGGCGACACGCCTTGGCCGTGATTTCAAGCCTAAACTCTACTCTCTTGCCGCCGATGCGATGATCAACGAGGCGCTTCTTTCAGGGGGGCATGCCTTACCCAGACCAGCGGTCCGCGCAAAAGAGTTGATTGAACTTTTGCCCGGAATCGAGACCGTTGCACCGAATATCCTGGCAGATTGGGACACGGACCGACTTTACCACGCTTTGGCCGCGCCCTTGGAAGGCGATCCATCTCAGGTAAACCCTGCCGTTGAAGATTATATGATCAAACGAAAATTCGCCCCTGACGTGAACACCAAAGGGTCATTCGATACCCAAAGTGATGTCTGGGCCTCCCGCATTGAACAGGCGCTCGAATTAGGGCGGTCTGCAGGCGTGGGGATCGGGGCCGCGTTGATACGGTTCGGAGACTTGCCCTCTTCCGTGGTGCCTTGGGAACGCCACTTGCGACGACTTCTTCTGAAAGCTGTGAGCGACGTCCCACGCCTGTCCCACAAACGACCTGCGGCACGCTGGGTAGCGCAAGACGCTATGGCGCGCGCAGTCGGTGCACCGGCGCCGGCATTTCAACCGGGATCGGCCCGCGATCTGCGTCGGCCACAGATCGTTGTGGCGTTGGACACATCGAGTTCGGTGACCGATATGCAACTTGATCTCTTCGTGGCCGAAGTCCTGGCGATTCAGAGGCGCAGCGATGCAGAGGTGCACCTTTGGGGATTTGACACAGGTTTGCACAGCCAGCTCCGCCTAGATCAGGCCGATGCACTGGACCGTCTGGAGGTTCGGCGCGGAGGTGGCACGGATTTCGCTCCGGTTTTTGACGCAAGCGCGAAGATGCAGCCCTCTCTCCTGATCGTGCTGACCGATCTGGATGCGCCTGCTCCTCCTGCCCCCCGGCACCCGGTGATCTGGGCGGTGCCATCGCCCGTGCCACGCCCGCCCCGCTTTGGAACGCTGCTGGTCATGAACCGTTGAGACATCACGCAGCAAATCCTTTGCCCGATGCGGCGCAAGCGCGTAGCGTGGATCTTGACCAACCCAAGGCGACGGAGACCACCATGAGCAAGCGCGGTATTCGATACGGACTGGCTTTGGCCCTGACCGGAGTGGCTGGCACAGCTTGGGCTCAGGACGGCAATGTAACAATGGGACAGCAGATCGCGGAGGAGTACTGCGCCTCTTGCCACATGGTCGGCCCCGGAGGCGCGTTCAAAGAAGACCCGCCAAGCTTTGCTGCGATCGCTGTCTACCGGTCGGCAGATCAAATCCGGGCACGCATCGTCCAGCCGATCCACGACGCGATGCCGCGGTACACCGAATACATGATCGGTGGGAACATCGACGATATGGTGGCTTATATCACGTCACTGGAAGATTGAACGCGGCGCGGGCTTCGCGCCGCGCTGAGAATTACGCTACAAATGGGTTGTCCAACACACCCACCACTTGCATCAGGAAATCACCCAGTTCCGGATCCAATGCTTGCTGATACTGCGTGTCGATGGCGGCTATCGCCTGACCGACGCTATCCTGGCTCCCGTCATACACGGCCATAGCCGACGTTGCGTTCTCGACATTGGACATGCCACGGTGCACGGCAAAATAGGCGCCGATGTCGACCTTGTTTTCGAGATAGGCGCGATCTGCCAATTGCTGATCGACGAATTCCTGCCCTTCTTCCGGCTTGAGCTCCGACTTCGCGCCCTCCAGAACACGCAGGATGAACTCGTCACGCGCCACATTGCCCGCGTCCAGCAAGCCGACCCAGAAATCAATCCCGTCCTGATCCGGCGTCCGGCCCAGGACGTTGTTGTAAACCGACGTTGCGAACTCCGTGTTTGACGTGCCCTCAGGATAGACCTCTCTGGTCTCGGCCTGATCGACAAACAACGTCGCCATGTCGTCGAGCGTGGTGCCATTGGCGAAAGCCGTGCCCCAGAAATTCAGGCCAATCGCATCGGGCGCCCGGTTGAAATACGCAATATACAGCTCGATAAAGCTTTCGAAATCGGCGGCAGACAGGCCCGCGACGCCGCCAAATTGCTGTAGGTTGAAAGGACCATTCTGGTCGTCGACGGTGAAATCGAGGAATTCGATATCAATCAGCGTATCGGTGCCGTTTACGTCAGGCCTGCGATCCACAAGATTGGTCTCACCCGGCGACAGCACCAGCGTGTAGGCGAATTGCGGGCCAGAGTAGATGGCCGTGTCCGTTCCCGGACCTCCGTTCAGGATGTCATCTCCACCAAGCCCCGACAGGCTGTCATTGCCATCCAGCGCGTTCAGGGTTTCGCCACCAGCGCTGCCTGTGAGGAAATCCCGACCATCTGTCGGACTTGTGCTGTCAGGGATCAGTTCAAGCGAACCAAGAGCGCTCCCAGATAGTCCTGAGGGAAAACCCTCAACGGTTCGTGGTGTCAGACCGTTCTCGGACAGGGTGACATTGCTGATCGGCAGAACCGCACTGCCTTGCGCCGGATCGGCAAAAGTGAAGAAGAGATCCGTGGTGAGCGATGGGATCGCAGTTGCCACAAGCTGAGAATAACTGGGGGGCACATACGTGTTGTCAAAGAAGTCGGCGACCCGGCTGCCTTGGGCGTTCAGATCGGCGATAACGTCATTTGCGAGATTGATGAATTCGCCTGCAATCTTGGGTGTCGCAAAGGACGTTCCAAAATTCGAGCCCCAATCTTCGCGGATCACGACACCATCGCCAGCCATATCGACGTTTGGCAAGCTTTCGAAGGACGCCAGCAGCAGTTCTCCGCTTTCGGCGACGTTCCATGCCCCGACATTTATCACATTCTGGTAGACGCTGCCCCAATCCACGCCGCCCTGCCCCGCATTTGCCGAAGCCTGGAAGATCGGCACCTCCAGCAACTCGAAGTAATCCAGCGTGTTGAGTTCAGCTTCGTCCACGGTGTTGCCGCCCAGAGAAACAGTCACCGCGGCGGGCAGGTACGTGATGTCAGAAGAGGGATTGTACGCCGCATCGAACGTTTGAAGGAAATCGAACACCACTGCGATCATCGCCGGTTCGGTGTACTCGACGCCGTCAAAGGTCGTGGTGACATCTTGGAACGGCAAAAGGAACTGATCCGTTGAAAGCCCGACGTCGATCGCGATGATCTCCGTTTGGGATGGATCGCTCAAACGCTGCGTGATCGCCTCGATTACCCAGTCGCCATGCGCAGGAACATCTTGCGGGGCCTGACCGACACGGGAGAAATCGAAGAACGTCTGCGCAACAGCTTCCTCTCCGTTGAACTGGACGGTGGCTTCCTCTTTGAAGTCGAGATCGCGTTCGAAACTGTATTCGAAATCATCCGGCGTGACGCGGTAGAAGCCACCCGTTTCAGCCAAAAACGTGGTCTGCGTTTCATCGATCCCACCGAGCCCGTTCGATACGTAGTCGTAGAACGTGATTTCATCCAGAAACCCATAATCGAAAAGGGTCACGTTCGAATACTCGAAAACCCGCTCGGTGAACTCGTCAAGCACAATGATAAGCGTCTTATCCATGAATCATACCTTTCCCCAAAAGGCTGCACGACAGAGCGTCAGCAACGAGGAACAGTTTGGCGAACGGCAGCGCTGCATCAACAATTTTGCTGTGATCGCGCGGTTTTATCCGCGAAAAACAGCAAACGCCTCCGCCAAGCGTGCAAAACCGCGGAGACGTTCAATTCAGAGGGGTGCAGGTAGAGATGTGAGGTGGTGCCCAAGGCGAGACTCGAACTCGCACGCTGTTGCCAGCGGGGGATTTTGAATTCTAACGAAAATTATAAATATCAAATCGTTACATGAAGATACTCCCACAGAACACGCGGGTCCTCGACCATACTGTGGGAGTCATTTGCGGCTTGAAATTACTTGAACAGCTACGTGACTTGTGGACGAGTTCTTCGCTAATTTTGAGGAAACGTCACGCGCGCGCTTTCATATCAAGCCATAGTCACCCGACTCGACGCCCACCGATGTTTCCATGCGGATCATTGCCTTGGCCGTCGCAGCCACTTTCGCCAGTAGATCGATGTGAGTTTCAGGAGCTATGGTAATTATCCGGCTCCGAAGGCTTGAAAACACGCAGTCGATCACGGATCGTTATGCCCGGCGCGACAATCAGGAAGCCCTTCACGAAGTTCGTGGATGATGGTGAGCGCGCGGCATTGAGAGCCTGCCAGACCATCAACATGGCGATGACCGTGGTTTTGCCTGCCCCGGTTGCGAGTTTGAGCGCGATGCGGAAAAGGTCTGGATTGGCCGCCATATTCGACGCCTTCAGCCATTTTGGGAAGCGCTTACCGCGCTTGCCGTCCTTCGGGGCCACCCCGGATAGCCAGATCGCGACCTCTACTGCTTCAAGCTGACAAAAAAAGGCCGGATCGGTACCGTCTCATCTGCCGGAATCAGCTGCCAATGCAGCAAGAGCTGTTGATTGTCACTGAGAACGGGCTCCTGCCCTTCTCCAGCCAAGTAGCCGAGGTGCCAAGTTTGTATCGAAGACTGCGCTGGTCGCGTCAGTCCATGTGACGGGAATGAAGCCTTCCAGACCCCGAGCAACAGTTTGCTTGGCTCTCCTTGACCGCTCCTAATTTCGCTTATGGTGACAGTTATGCA
>QCWH01000034.1 GCA_003149565.1 Marivita sp. XM-24bin2
CCGGTTCTCCGGCGTTGGTCTGCATACCGGTCTTACGGTCAACATGGCCATCTGCCCGGCAACCACCGATCATGGCATTGTCTTTGAGCGGACTGATATCCGTCTGGGCAACGCCCGGATCCCGGCGCGGTTTGATCATGCTGAGCATTCGCCGCTGTGTACCAAGATCGTCAATCAGTCCGGCGTGTCGGTTTCGACTATCGAACACGTGATGGCGGCACTTGCCGGATGCGGCGTTCACAACGCGTTGGTGCGTATTGACGGCCCCGAGGCCCCAGTCCTTGACGGCAGCGCGGCGCCTTTCGTCCGCCGTATCCTCGCGGCCGGTGTGAAGGAAATGCGTGCGCCGATCCGGGTGATCGAAGTTCTCAGCACGGTTGAGGTCCACACCGCTCAGGGATGGGCGCGTCTCGGGCCAGGGGCCGGTCTGACCATGGATTTCCACATTGATTTCGCCGATCGTGCAATCGGTCAGCAAAGAAAATCGCTCGATCTTGCGAACGGCACTTTTGTGCGCGAGCTGTGCGACAGTCGCACGTTTTGCCGGGCCGCTGATGTCGAAGCGATGCGCGCGGTGGGCAAAGCGTTGGGCGGAACAATGGAGAACGCTGTTGTCGTCGATGGCGATAAGGTGCTCAGCCCGGGTGGCTTGCGGCATAGCGATGAAGCAGTGCGTCACAAGATGCTGGACGCGCTTGGCGATCTCGCATTGGCCGGAGCCCCGTTGCTGGCGCATTACGTGGGACACAAGGCGGGCCATACGCTCACAAACATGCTTCTACGTGAATTGTTTGCGACGCCGGATGGCTACCGTATCCGCGAATGTGACGCCGATCTGGCAGCGCGTTTGCCCGGTGCCGGGGTCAAATCGCACGAGATTCCGGCGGTTGCCTGATCTCGTCTTGCGAAGCGTTCCGGCGCGGGTTCACACAGGTTCAGCACATGGTCATGAGGTTGAGCATCTAAAGGCGTTTTGCCTTCCGATTTAATGTGCTAGGACCAAGGGCAGACAAGTGGCATTGATAGCCACGGCGGTGAATCGAAGGTGACGGGCATGGCAGCGGGCAGAAGCGCAAGAGCTGTGATCGGAGCGGGGCTCTTGGTGTTGACGCTGACGGCGTGTGGCGATGGCGAACGCCCGGGATTCGGACCCGGTGGCGTTCCGATTGAAAACTTCACCGCTGAACAGATTTTCGAACGAGGCGAGTTTGAGCTGGATCGCAGCGATCCAGAGGATGCTGCGTTCTATTTCTCCGAGGTTGAACGGCTTTACCCATATTCTGAATGGGCCAAGCGCGCGGTTATTATGCAGGCCTACGCGCATCACCAGAACAAGGATTACGAAAACAGCCGGTCTGCTGCGCAGCGCTATATCGACTTCTACCCAACGGATGAAGACGCCGCTTATGCACAGTACCTCTTGGCGCTGAGCTATTACGACCAGATCGAGGAAGTGGGCCGCGACCAGGGTTTGACCTTCCTGGCGCTTCAGGCATTGCGCACCGTCATTGAACGGTATCCGGACAGCGAATATGCCCGGTCCTCTGTTCTGAAGTTCGACCTCGCGTTCGATCATCTGGCAGGCAAGGAAATGGAGATCGGCCGTTATTACTTGCGCCGCGATCATTACGCAGCTGCGATCAACCGCTTCCGCGTCGTTGTTGAGGATTTCCAGACCACCACGCACACCGCCGAGGCATTACATCGTCTGGTGGAAGCGTATTTGTCGCTGGGATTGACGGATGAGGCACAGACCGCAGGGGCCATATTGGGCTATAATTACCAATCTTCCGACTGGTACGAGGACAGCTTCAAGCTGCTCACCGGACAGGGGCTGGAACTGAAAGCAACCGGAGACAATTGGCTGCGGCAGGTCTATCGCCAGATGGTCAAGGGGCAGTGGCTTTGATCGGGGGGCGGTGCGTCTGAAAACGCGCCCGGTTGCACAGAATGCTGCGCACGCTTGAAATACGGGATATGCTGATCATTGATCGGTTGGAGCTTGAGTTCCAACCGGGTCTCAACGTGCTGACCGGTGAGACCGGGGCAGGCAAGTCGATCCTGCTTGACAGTCTTGGCTTTGTGCTTGGATGGCGCGGACGGGCTGAACTGGTGCGCAGCGGGGCAGAGCAGGGCGAGGTGACCGCTGTGTTTGATCTGCCCAGTGGCCATCCGGCGCATGACGTTCTGGCCGAAGCCGGTTTCGAGGATGCCGACGAATTGATCCTTCGCCGCGTGAACACTGCCGATGGCCGCAAGACCGGTTGGGTCAATGACCGGCGCGTGACCGGCGAAATGCTGCGCGCTTTGTCGGATACGCTGGTTGAGTTGCACGGCCAGCACGACGACCGCGGCCTGCTGAACCCAAAGGGGCATCGGGCGCTTCTCGATCAGTTTGCAGGACATGACGATCTTCTGGCGTCGGTGAAAACGGCGTGGAGCGGTCTGTCCAAGGCCCGCAAAGCGCTGGCGGATGCTGAAGCGGCCTATCAGGCGGCTCAGGCAGAGGAAGAGTTCCTGCGGCATGCCGTTGACGAATTGGACAAGCTGTCGCCGCAAAACGGGGAGGATGCTGAACTTGATGCGCGTCGACGTATGATGCAGGCGTCCGAACGCATTCGCGATGACATTGCCCGCGCTGCACAGGTGATAGGACAGGACGGCGCCGAAAGCGCAATGGCGAACGCATTGCGTTGGCTTGAAGGGGTGAGTGAAGCCGCTGATGGTCGTTTGGACGAACCCCTGGCTGCCCTGACACGCGCGATGGCGGAACTGGACGAAGCCGCACGGGGTGTATCGGACTGTCTCGATGCGCTGGAATTCGATCCGCTTGAGCTTGAGACAACGGAAGAGCGGCTTTTTGCGCTCCGCGCTTTGGCGCGGAAACACAATGTCGGGCCTGATGAGTTGCCGGGGCTGGCAGATGATCTTCGCGACCGTTTGGCGGCGCTCGACCAAGGGGCAGAGCGTTTGACACAATTGACCTCGGCGTTGCGCTCTGCCGAGGTCGCCTATGAACAGGCTGCCTCGACACTGCGCGAGAGCCGAGTTTCGGCGGCAGCCAGGCTTGATGCTGCCGTCTGTGCCGAGCTTGCTCCGCTCAAGATGGAACGCGCTGTCTTTGCAACCGACCTTAAAGAGGCTCCAGCCGGACCAGACGGAAGCGACGCAGTTGCATTTACCGTTGCGACAAATCCGGGAGCGCCTGCAGGACCAATTGGCAAAATTGCATCGGGTGGTGAATTGAGCCGATTCCTGCTCGCTTTGAAGGTATGTCTGTCAGAGCAGCGCGATGCCGGACTGACCATGATCTTCGACGAGATCGACCGCGGTGTGGGTGGGGCAACCGCCGACGCTGTTGGGCGTCGTCTTGCAGCGCTGGCCGATGGAGGACAGGTGTTGGTTGTCACCCATTCTCCGCAGGTTGCGGCACTCGGCGCGCATCATTGGCGGGTGGAAAAGAAGGTAGCGGACGAGCAGACAACATCGACCGTGGTGCCGCTTGATACATCCGCTCGGGAAGGCGAAATCGCCCGCATGTTGGCGGGCGATACCATTACCGACGAGGCCCGCGCGGCGGCGCGGGCGCTCTTGGCAGGTTAAAGGCGCGTCATGCCGTAGCCTGCCAGTGCCAGTGTGATGCCGCTGAACACGGTCCGCATCACGTTGAAGACCTGCCAGGTTCCGGAATATTCATCCCAAATGGCCTGCGCCGCCGCGATATCCGTGAGAACGGTCAGCAAACCCAGAGCGTCGTTCATGGGCACATTGTTGGTCATGGTCAGGATAATGCCGCCGGCTGCGCAGATCATCCCGCCCAGACCAAATGCCAGCGCCGCGCAATTCCGGGGGTGAATAGGCGGCAGGGAGGGGATCCATATCAATTCCTTTAAAATCCGTACACATGGTTACGGATATGAGCCAAGCAAGGATTTTCGGAGATCGCGGATGCGCGAGGACAACAAGCAGCAGCGAAAAGAGCAGATCGAAACTGCCGCATAGGTCCTCTTGGCGGAAAAGGGCTTCCAAAACATGTCGATGCTCGCAGTTTCGAAGGAGGCCAAAGCGTCGAATGAGACGCTCTATCGGTGGTATGGCGACAAGATCGGATTGTTCAAAGCTCTGATCGAAAAAATCGCAGAGCATGTCGCAGAGCGCCTGCGCCAGGCCTTGGGGGAAGGCGCGCAGCTTTATCAGGCTCTTGCGGGTTTGGGGCCGGTTCTTTTGTCGGTGTTGCTTGGTGATCGGGCCGTTGCGCTCAATCGTGCGGCAGCGGCGGATGCAAGTGGCAGGCTTGGCAAGGTTTGGGCCCAAGAGGGGCGTGGCGAGGTATATCCGCTGATCGTAGCGTTGTTCGAAAAGTTGGTTGCGCAAGGCCGGCTCAAAGGATCCCCGCCCGAGATTGCGGCGCTATACGTCGATCTGCTGGTTGGCGATTTACAAATTCGGCGCGCCACGGGCGCATTGGGTCCTCTGCGTGATAGGGTCATCAAAGAGCGCGCAGAACGTGCAGAGGCGCGCCTTATCGCGCTGGTTGGCGTGTCTTGACATCGTCAGACACAGAGAGTGATCCAGCAAGGGGTGGACACCACAGGTGCATCGGATAAGCCTAGATAAACAGCAGATTTTTGGCGTGGTTCGGTTTTGCGAAAGGACCGCTGGGCATGGCGCCGGCTTTACGTGGTCAAATCCAGGCAATGAGGAGACAGTTCGCGCGCGGCTGGGATTTGCTGCGCCATAAAGGACCGTCCCAATTCCAATTCTGGCTGATCGCGCTTCTTATCGGGATTGCCGCGGGCCTCGCCGCAACGTTGTTCCGACTGGCCATCACCTTTCTGCAAACCAGCGCGTACGGCACGCCCAGTGTCACCACGATTCACAGCTATGCTGAAAACCTGCCATGGTGGATGCTCTTGTTGATCCCCACCTTGGGCGGGCTCGTTGTAGGGGTGATCGTTCATTACTTCACACCCGATGGCCGGGTCCGATCGGTTGCGGATGTCATCGAAGGGGCCGCATTGAACGATGGCCGGGTTGAGAAAAAGGCGGGCATAGCCTCTGCGGTCTGTTCCTGGATCACCCTCTCTACCGGAGGCAGCACGGGCCGCGAAGGGCCGGTTGTCCATATCGCCGCGATGCTGTCCTCTTGGGTTTCTAACACAATCCGGGCCGATGGGATCACTGGGCGTGACCTGTTGGGCTGTGCCGTCGCTGCGGCTGTTTCAGCGAGCTTCAACGCGCCCATTGCCGGGGCGCTCTTTGCGCTTGAGGTCATCCTGCGCCATTTTGCAGTGCATGCATTTGCGCCGATTGTTGTCGCAAGTGCGGCGGGCACGGTGATCAATCGTTTGGTCTTTGGCGATGTGACCGAATTCAAATTGCCCGGTACGACAACCGTGGAGTTTTATCTGGAGCTTCCCGCCTTCTTCATCCTGGGGCTGGTTTGTGGATTGGTCGCGGTCGCAATGATGCGGGCCGTGTTTCTGGCCGACGATATCGGCACAAATCTGCAGAAGAAAATGGGCTTGCCGCATCTGCTGCGCCCGGCTGTGGCCGGTGTCATGCTGGGCGCGCTTGCGATCTGGTTTCCGCATATCATCGGTGTGGGATACGAGACCACGTCGCGCGCCTTGACCGGCGCGCTACTGTGGCACGAGGCGGTGGTTTTCGCCATGCTCAAGGTTGTGGCTGTTGCCGTCACGATGGGCGGCCGTATGGGCGGCGGGGTCTTTTCACCCTCGCTCATGCTGGGGGCCCTGACCGGACTGGCCTTCGGGTTGATTGCAACTGGCCTCTTTCCAGATCAGTCCGGCACCGCCACGCTCTATGCGCTTGCTGGCATGGGGGCGGTTGCCGCCGCCGTTCTCGGTGCGCCGATTTCCACGACATTGATCGTTTTTGAACTGACAGGGGACTGGCAGACCGGTTTGGCGGTCATGGTCTCGGTGTCCATGTCCACCGCCGTGTCCGCACGTCTTGTCGACAGATCATTCTTCCTGACCCAACTTGAGCGCCGCAATGTGCATCTGGCAGCTGGGCCTCAGGCGTATCTGCTGGCGATGTTCCGCGTGCAGGGCGTGATGCGGAAGCCGACCGACAGCAAGGCGGCGGATGAAGAGGCCTGTCTGACAATGATCGAGCAGGGACTTTACGTTCAGGCGCAAGCCACGTTGGAAACGGCCTTGCCGCTCTTTGACAAGTCCGGTGTCGCGTTTCTGCCGGTGGTCAAAATGGAGGGCCCGGATAGCACCCCCGTCCTGCAGGGCGCGCTGTTCCATGTCGATGCCCTGAAAGCCTACAATCGCGCGCTGGCCGCGACGGCGGAGGAAGAGCACAGCTGACACCTACCGAACACTGGCCATACTGGTCGCTCAATTTCCGAAAACATGCCGCGTGCCGACAGGGGCTTAAGGCCTTTGCTTTCGAAAGCAAAGGCTGGACGCTCCAACCGGCCGGGGGCGGCGGTGGTCGATCCTGTTGCGCACGAGGGTATCTGGTACAGCTATCGGACGGTGCGCGCGTTAACGGGCCGTCGTTGTGATTGAACTGCGCAGCCCTTACACGCGTTCGACGGTCACACCATCCTGCACATAGAACGCAAGATGATCCTTGATGTCGGCAACCTCGGGCTTTGGATCTGTATAGGACCAGACCGCATTCTTGTAGGTCATGCTTTTCGACATGATGTCAAAATAGCTGGCGTCACCTTTATGGGGGCATGTCGTGCTGTGATCTGAAGAATCCAAAAACGCCATCGCGACGTCGGAGCGGGGGAAATAGATGACGAACGGCATATCGCCTTCGGTCAGTTCCAACGCATTTCTGCTTTCAGCGATTACCGCGCCACCAGCGCGCACCACCCACGTGCCTTCAGCAGGCCTGATCGTAATGTGTTTTTGCATGATCCATCCCTTTTGCGGACGATGTACCGGGGTTGGCAGGGGATTGTAAATGTTTATGGTCAGATCGCGGCGCAGGCATTGGTGAGCCAAATTGACACTTCGCCCTCCACCAGTGGCCCAATCCGCGCCAAGACCTCTGCGTGATAACTGTTCAACCACGCCCGCTCGGCCTCGGTAAGCAGGTCACGGTCAACCAGCCGGGTGTCGATCGGCACATGGGTGAGCGTCTCAAAACGGTACATCTGATCGACCGTCTGGCCGGGCAGGGCAGGGGCCTCTTCCACAATGATCAGGTTCTCGATCCGGATCCCGAATGCGCCCTCCTTGTAGAAGCCCGGCTCGTTCGACAGGATCATTCCTGGCATGAAAGGCACAGTGCCAGTGCGGGCCAGACGCTGCGGCCCCTCATGTACACTCAGATACGACCCGACACCATGGCCGGTACCATGCCCGTAATCCAGACCCTGTTCCCACAGCGCCACCCGCGCCAAAGCATCCATATCGCGCCCCGCAAGCCCCTTGGGCCATCGCAAGCGCGAAATCGCGATCATCCCCTTGAGCACCAAGGTAAAGGCACGTTTTTCCTCAGCGCCGACTGCGCCTATGGCCATTGTCCGCGTGACGTCTGTTGTTCCATCAACATATTGGCCGCCGCTGTCGACCAGCAGCAGACCCTCGTCGACCGGGCGATTGGTGTTTTCCGTGACCCGGTAATGCACAATTGCACCGTTCGGACCAGCGCCGGAGATGGTGTCAAAGCTGATGTCGCGCAGCGCGTTGGTTGCCGAGCGTTCAGACTCCAGCCGCTTGACCACATCAATCTCGGTCAGGCTTCCGGCTGGCTGCTGATCGAGCCAGCAAAGGAACCGCGCCATCGCCGCACCGTCGCGCAAATGCGCGGCACGGGCGCCGTCCAGTTCGGCTGTAGATTTGCAGGCTTTGGGCAGAGCACAGGGGTCCTGCGCCTCGACAATCTGGATGTCCGCATCCCGCAGCGTATCGGCGACGATGACGGGACAACTCGCCGGATCTATCTGTACAGGTCCCTCCAGATCGGTCAGAGCGGGCAAAAACCCGTCAACGGGTTGCACCTCGACCTTTGACCCCAGATGATCACCGAGATTGGTGAGCTTCTCGGGATTGACGAACAGCGTCACATGCCCGTCTGCATGCAAGACGGCAAAGCCGTGCACAAACGGGGTCCGGGGCACATCGTCGCCACGGATGTTCAAAAGCCAGCAAATGCTGTCGGGCAGGGTCAGAACGGCCGCCTGGGCAGGGCCCAAACTGGTTGCGAGCCGGTCGATCTTGGCGGTATGCGCCTCTCCGGCAAGGTCCACCGGTTGCACAAAAGCCGAGGTTGCAGGTGGTTCGGGCTGGTCATCCCAGACCCGGTCCACCAAATTGTCTGACCGTCTCAGTGTGACATTTTTCGCTGCTGCTTCCAGCTCTCGCAGTTGCGCTACGGTGTGCAACCATGGGTCAAAACCGATCACGGCGCCATCGCCGGCGTTCTCGGACAGCCATGCGCCCAGTGACACTTCGGGCCAGTCAACCGGTGTGAATACGTCGGCGACCTGCGCACGAACCTGCACCCGATAGCGGCCGTCAACAAACACAGCCGCCGTGTTCGCCAGCGCAATGCAATAGCCTGCCGATCCGGTAAACCCCGTAAGCCAGGCCAGTCGGCTGTCCCGGTCGGCAACGTATTCACCCTGATGCGCATCTGCGCGTGGAACGATAAACCCGTCGAAGCCTTCTGCGGTCATGACGTCGCGCAATGCGCTCAATCGGGGCGGGCCCTGTTCGGGGGATGCCGTTTCGGTAAAGCTTTGAAACATGGCGCTCTCTTTCTGTGATATGACGCAAACGAACCCGGATTTGCAGAGCAAGGCAACCCCGCAATAAAAGCGACAGCAAACGGTCCACTTCTTCTTTTTTACAAATATGCAAATGCGCGGCCTGAAAGGCCGCGCTGGTCGGACCGGCGCAGCCGGTCCGAAAGCTCTGTCAACTTGCGCGTTTGATACCCATGAGCCGCGCCCGGGCACGGGGATCGCTGTCAAAGAGCGAGGCCAACTGTTCAGTCATCGCGCCCGCCAACTGCTCCACATCGGTGATCGTTACCGCGCGCTCGTAATAGCGCGTCACATCATGTCCGATGCCAATGGCCAGCAATTCCACCTGCTTGCGCCGCTCCACCATCGCAATCACATCGCGCAGGTGCTTTTCGAGGTAGTTCGCAGGGTTCACCGACAAAGTGCTGTCATCCACCGGGGCGCCGTCCGAGATCACCATGAGGATCTTGCGCGCCTCGGAGCGGTGCAGCATCCGCCGATGCGCCCATTCAAGCGCTTCGCCGTCGATATTTTCCTTCAGCAGACCCTCTTTCATCATCAGACCAAGGTTCGACCGGGTCCGCCTCCACGGCGCGTCGGCACTCTTGTAGATGATATGACGGAGGTCGTTAAGACGTCCGGGCTGCTGTTCGCGGCCTTCGTTCAGCCACTTCTCACGGGCCTGACCACCCTTCCACGCGCGGGTGGTAAAGCCAAGGATCTCGACCTTGACCGAGCACCGCTCAAGCGTCCGGGCCAGAACATCCGCACAGATTGCGGCGATTGAGATCGGCCGGCCGCGCATGGAACCGGAATTGTCCAAAAGTAGCGTCACGACGGTATCGCGGAACTCGGTGTCCTTTTCGACTTTGAACGACAGAGGTGTGGTCGGGTTCGCCACCACGCGCGCCAAACGACCGGCATCAAGAATGCCTTCTTCGAGATCAAACTCCCACGACCGGTTCTGCTGTGCTTGCAAGCGACGCTGCAGCTTGTTCGCAAGACGGCTGACGGCACCTTTCAAAGGCTCAAGCTGTTGATCGAGATATGCCCGAAGCCGCTCAAGCTCGATCGGCTCGGCCAGTTCTTCTGCCAGAATCTCCTCGTCATGCGCTGAGTCGAAGACCTTGTACTCCGGGTCCGCCTCGGAGATCGGGGCAGGGGGCGGTGGCTCCAGAGGCGCTTCGCCCTCGGGCATCTCCGCCTCTTCACTCAACTCCTGATCGGCCATCTCATCCATGGACACCTGCGCTTGGCTGGGGTCCTGGGTCTCATCCTGGCTCGACTCCGGGCTTGCTTCGGCGTCTTCGCTTTCGTCCTCGTCCTGACCGGTGCTGTCAGGTTCCTGCTCTTCGTCGGTGCCCTCTTCGGCCTGATCCTGAGCGTCTTCGTCCAACTCGTCCGGGTCGTCACCAAGCTGGTCACCGTATCCCAGATCGCTGATGACAGCGCGGGTAAAGCGGGCAAATGCGGCTTGATCGCTCAGCACGTCCTGGAGGTTTTCGAGTGTCCCGCCAGCCTGATTTTCGATAAACCCGCGCCACAGGTCCATGACGTTCTGTGCACCTTCGGGCAGATCACGCCCGGTTGCGAGGTGACGCACCAGGTATCCGGCGGCTTCCGCAAGCGGTGCCTCAGACGCTTCCTTGATCTGGTCATAGCCGCGCCGCATCGCTTCATTTGCAATCTTGGCGTCAATATTGCCTGCAGTACCGGGCATGTCCCGAGCGCCCATCGCCTCGCAGCGCGCGGTTTCCATCGTTTCGTAAAGCTCGCGCGCCAGATCGCCTTGCGGCGCATAGCGGGCATGTGTGCCCGCATCGTGATAGCGACGGTACATCGCCATCGCATCCGCCGTGCCGCGCGCGAGCAGCACCTCATCGCGCGTCAACCGGCGACTGATCTGCGGCAGACGCATCGCGTCACCGGAAATACCGGACGGATCGACGGAGTAGCTCACCGTAAGATCAGGGTCGTGCGCCATGACCTTGGTCGCTTCGGCCAGCGCTTTCTTGAAAGGATCGGCGGGGTTGTCTGTCGGTTTGCTCATGGCTTCCAATCTATCCTTTCCATCGCCAGCGACAATCGGGAAAGCGTCAAAACCCCCACGCGAATTTGGAAAAACATGAAACCATACGCAGGTCGACACGTTCTCCCAGCAAGACGTGGCCGCGTCACATGAAAAAGTAGGAGAGAACGATGACCCGTAGCCTAGTTTCGCCATCCATGCTGGCGCTCATTGCGGCAATGACCGTAACGCCGGCCATTGCACAGACGACCACCGAGAATGCCTCCGATGACGACGAGATGACAATGGAGGAAAAGATCACCGCAGCGGACGCCCCCGATATAGCGGAAACCGACACCATGCAGGAACGTCAGCTTGCCCAGGATCAGCGCAACGATCCCAGCGCGTCCGGCATGTCTGGCCAATCCAATAACCGCATGGCCATGTCTGGAATGCTTGGCATGTCGGGATCGGACAGCGGCTTTAGGGTGATGAGCCTGCAAAGTCTCGGTCACGACATCTACGAACGCGGCTTTCGCCAAGGGTATATCCGCGGCGTACAGGAAGCGCGTGAAGATTTCGCCAATCGGCTCGCCTTTCTGGCCAAGCGTGGCCAGTTGATGGAAAGCTATCGGGACTGGAACGTGACGGAGTCGACAACCGACAACGACGGCGCCTCGAACCAGTCGCAGAAGCAGACGCAAAATCAGTCCCAAGGCTCGTCGCAGATGAACAGTGGTTCGGACCAGACGGCGTCGAATTCCGCTGACGGCATGTCCGGCAAGCAGAATAACAGAGATCAGTACGATCTCAATCGTATCAGCGAAGAGGTCCGCGCGCGTCCCGGCGGCTCGATCATCGTTCTACCCGCAGGCATTTCGCCCGAGCGGTTCATTGAAAACCTCGTGGACAGTCGTGAAGAAGCGATTTCAGGCAATTAGTCGAGGCCGGGTCGCAGTCCGCTGTCACAAAGCGACCCGGACGGCTGACCGCGACACCACGTCAGCAGCCTGAGCGCGGCTCATTAGGGCCGCGCTTTTTTCGTCTCTGCTGTCGCCCGCCCGCGTTACGCGATGCTTAGGCTCGCCGCGCTTTCGGGCAATTCTTCGTCAAAGCAGCGCTGGTAGAACTCGGCTACGGTCTGGCGTTCAAGTTCATCGCATTTGTTGAGGAAGGACAGGCGGAAGGCGTAGCCCACATCGCGGAAGATCTCGGCGTTTTGCGCCCACGCAATCACGGTCCGTGGGCTCATCACGGTGGACAGGTCGCCAGACATGAATGCGGTCCGCGAGAGGTCCGCCACGGTCACCATCTGGCGCACGGTTTTGCGGCCTTTCTCGGTGTTGTAATGCGGGGCCTTCGACAAGACGATTGAGGTTTCGGCGTCGATAGACAGGTAGTTCAGCGTCGCCACCAGCGACCAACGGTCCATCTGACCCTGGTTTATCTGCTGGGTGCCATGATAAAGACCCGTGGTGTCGCCCAGACCCACAGTGTTTGCGGTGGCGAAGATGCGGAAATACTTGTGCGGCGTGATGACCTCGTTCTGGTCGAGCAGAGTCAGCTTGCCGTCGGTTTCCAGAACCCGCTGGATCACGAACATCACGTCGGCGCGGCCCGCGTCGTATTCATCGAATACGATGGCGGTCGGGTTGCGCAGTGCCCAGGGCAGGATGCCTTCCTGGAACTGGGTGACCTGCTTGCCATCCACCAATTTGATAGCGTCCTTACCGATCAGGTCGATCCGGCTGATATGGCTGTCGAGGTTTACCCGCACGCAAGGCCAGTTGAGCCGTGCCGCGACCTGTTCGATATGGGTCGATTTGCCGGTGCCGTGATAGCCTTGAATCATCACCCGCCGATTGTTGCGAAAGCCGGCCAGGATCGCCAGCGACGTGTCCGGGTCGAACTTGTAGGTACTGTCGATGTCCGGCACGCGATCTGTCCGCTCGGGAAAACCGTGGACAACCATATCTGTATCAATGCCAAACACCTCGCGAACGGAAATTTCTTCTGTCGGTTTGGCGTTGATGTCGATCGTCCCGTCGGCCATGTTGCGGACATCCTTCTCAGCTGCATGTTTGCGTGTGTGGTGCAACATAATGGCGGGAGGGGCAAGGGAAAGGGCATGGGATTTCGTTGATGACGCCGCAAGAAGAGGTGGAAAACCTCATTGCCCGCGTAGCGATGGGTGATCGCGCCGCGTTCACGCGTCTCTATGACCGCACCTCAGCGAAACTTTTTGGCGTCTGCCTGCGTGTGTTGGATGACCGCGTAGAGGCCGAGGAGGTGTTACAGGACGTGTTCGTGACGGTATGGAACAAGGCCGACAGCTATAAGGTCAACGGATATTCTCCGATGACATGGCTGATCACGATCACCCGCAATCGGGCGATTGACCGCCGCCGTGCGCTCAAACAGCCGCCGGTTCCGATCGAAACGGCTGACCTTTTGCCGGACAGCAAGCCGGGGCCAGAAGGTGCCGCGCTTGCGGCGTCTGAGGCCCGACAGATACAGGCCTGCCTCGATGAATTGCCGCGCGCGCGCGGTCATCTGGTGCGGCGCGTGTACCTTGACGGCTACAGCTATGCCGACCTTTCCCAGGCAACAGGAGTGAACCTGAACACCATTCGGACGTGGTTGCGCCGCAGTCTGATGGCCCTGCGGGAGTGCTTGAGCCGATGAGCGATCAGACTAAACAAGCGGGCGACACTGGCGGTGACGACGGTCGGGAACTGGCGGCGGAATATGCGCTGGGTCTCTTGAGTGACGCCGAGATTGCGGCGTTCGAAGCGCGTCTTGAAGAGGACGCCGAACTCCGGGCAGATGTCTTGGCATGGCAAGAGCATTTCGCTGCGGCCATCTATCAAGAGACCGAAGCGGTGGAGCCATCCCCGCAACTGGCGAAGCGCTTGCAGACGGTCCTGTTCAAGCCCGAAAAGCGCAGCCTCTGGCAACAGATCTGGCCCTACGGATTGGGTGGCGTCGCCGCAGCGCTGGTGCTTTGGCTGTCGGTGACCACGGGATTGGTCACCCTGGACGACGCGCTGCGCGCTGATCTGGTCGCCGAGTTGGCGCCGACAGAGGATGGCGAGGGTCTATTGATCCGCGCGGCAGTCGATACCGAGCGTGGCGCGGTGCAAGTTGTTCGCTCAGCCGGGGCCGCGCCAGAGGGACGTGTTTTTGAACTTTGGCTGATTGCCGGAGACACAGCCCCGGTGTCTCTTGGCCTTCTAAGCGCTGATGAAAGCACGCTCATTGATCTGCCGGAAGACATCCTGGCAGACCTGCCCGGTGCGCTCTTGGCAATTTCAGATGAACCGCCGGGCGGCTCACCGACGGGGGCGCCAACCGGACTTGTCAGGGCGGCAGGTCCGCTCACAGCCTCGTGATCGACTTGTGAACCGGATGTTTGAAACGCCTCCGACCTGACGTCCGTGTCTACGTCCGACCCGCCGGGAGCCGGCGGGAAAATCTGGAGGACGTTATGACACTGAAGACTTTCATCGCCGCTGCACTGGCAACAACGACACTGACCGGGGCCGCATTGGCCGAAAGCCATGCTGGCACGGACAATCCAATGGTTGGTGGCGCCGCCATGTTCCCGGACAAGAATATTGTCGAAAACGCTGTCAACTCTGCGGACCATACAACCCTGGTCGCCGCAGTCAAAGCGGCCGACTTGGTAGATACCTTGATGGGCGAAGGTCCGTTCACTGTATTTGCTCCGACGAATGCCGCTTTTGATCGCATTTCCGACGAGTCCCTGAACGCGCTCTTGCAGCCATCGGCGAAAGCTCAACTGGCTCAGATCCTGACCTGTCATGTTGTTGCGGCCAATGCGATGTCTGACGCCATCGCGGGGATGATCGCTGATGACGGTGGTATGCATCCGGTTCAGACGGTTGGCGGTTGCACGCTGCAGGCCAAGATGGACGGCTCGAAAATCACACTCACGGACGAGAACGGTCGCGATGCCACCGTGACGATTGCGGATGTGCGGCAGTCGAACGGGGTCATTCACGTGATCGACCGCGTGCTTTTGCCGGCTCAGTAAGCCCCTGATCCCCAACCGCGGGGTTGAAAGGTCGCGCAAAAGTGTGTGCCCCGGTCTTGTTTTAAAACAGTCCGGGGCACCATGTTTTCAACAAAGAAGGAGGACAAGATGTTGAGACGACGTTTCCTGCAGACCGCCGCCGCTGCGGTCGGGCTTGGCGCTCTTGCAAAAGGCACCCAAGCCGCAGAAGGCACGTTTGAGGTGACCCGCTCCAAAGCGGAGTGGAAAGACATGCTGACCTCGCTTGAATACCGGGTGATGCGCGAGGAAGGCACCGAGCGTGCGTTTTCTTCTCCGCTCAATGACGAGAAGCGTGATGGCATGTTCCACTGCAAGGGCTGCGATCTCGCGCTCTACGCGTCCGAGCACAAATATGACAGCGGTACAGGCTGGCCCAGTTTCTGGAAAGCACAAGCCAATGCGATCGGAACCAAACCAGATCGGTCGCTGTTCATGGTGCGCACGGAATGCCATTGCCGCCGATGCGGAAGCCACTTGGGGCACATCTTTGACGATGGGCCGCAACCCACGGGCAAGCGTCACTGTATAAACGGTGTCAGCCTGACCTTCCGTGCGGCTTGAGACGCACAAAGCCTTCAAGAATCCTGTGTAAACTCTGTAAAGAGTTTACACGCCGCGTGCGCCGAGGCCCAACTGCATCAGCGTTTTGCGAACCGGTTTCAGCGTATAGAGTACGTCAAGCCCCTTGGCCCGGATGTCGCGAAGCGGCTGCGCGCTGAGCATTGATGTTCGGTTCAACAGCGTGATCCCGGTCACACGGGCGCGGATATCGACGATGCGTTTCTGATGATACGCGTCCAGCATTTTGCGGTCGCCAATATCCTCGCCACTTTGCCGCGCCAGCTCACGCAAGACGCTCAGGTCTTTGAGGCTCATGTTCAAGCCCTGCGCGCCGATGGGCGGCACCACATGCGCCGCCTCTGCCACGAGTGCGAGACGTTCTCCGCTAAGACGGTCTGCATGCTGACTAATTATCGGCCAGATTGTGCGCCGTGACGCCAAGGTGAGAGGTCCAAACAGGCTGCAGGAGCGGGTTGTCATCGCCTCTTCAAAGGCATCTGTGTCCAACGCCATCAGTGCCTCTGCGTTTGGTCCTTCCTCCATCCAAACAATCGCCGAGGACGGACGTCCGTCGAGATCGGGCAGAGGTACAAAGGTGAAAGGCCCTCCGGTGCGGTGTATCTCGGTCGAGACATTCTCATGCGGGATGGGATGGGTTACGGCGAATGCCAGCGCCTTCTGTCCAAACCGCGTGGTCTCTACGTCGATGCCAGCGGCGGCTCGCATGGGTGAATTACGCCCGTCGGCCGCGATCACCAATTTGCAGCGCACCTTTGTGCCATCGCTCAGACCGACACGGGCTTCGGCCTCACGTGTGAAGAGAGACGTCGTCCCGGTGCCTGCGCGGAAGGTGACATTCTTCATTTCGTCCAGATGAGCCACAAATTCGCGCCGCAAAAGCCAGTTGGGCAGGTTCCACCCGAACGGAAGGTCCGAGATGTCGGAGGCATTGAATTCCTTGGTTACGCGGGCCTTTGCCTCTTCGCCACCAGCGTCAACGATCCGCATGACCTGAAGTGGCATGGCGTGATCCGCAAGCCGCGCCCAAAGGCCGATATCATCCAGAAACGCCTGCGCCGGTTGCAGAAAAGCCGTCGTGCGCAAATCCGCGCCGACGGCATTCCGATCGGTTACCGGCGGTGCGGGATCGAGACAGAGGACCGAGTAGCCATCAGCACCAAAGGCGGCGGCCGCGGCCAGCCCGGCAATTCCGCCTCCGGAAACGACGATGTCAAATGTCATGGCGCGGCCCTTTGGTATTGCGGTTGGCCTCGCTTATAGGCAGGCGTTGCCCAAAACGCGATGCGTCAGGGTGTGCTATTTGCCCACCGTGATCAGGATGAGCACCAACATGACCACGGGCACCAAAGCCAGAGCCGTCATGGTCAAAGCCACCACACCCCATTGCATCACCGCCAGCACCAAGAGGGTGAAGAGCGCGACAAGAAGATAGTAAATCGTGTCCGGTCCGCCCTCTTTCAGATCGCGAACGACCCAGCCCAACACAGGTACGGAGTAAAATGGATTGCGGCGCCGCGCGCCTGTCGGTTCATAAATAGACATCTGGAACCCCTATTTTGTCTGCAAGACAGATAGGCACTGAAATCCGCTGCAACACTGCCAAATTGCCGCAATGCAGAAAATCGGGTTCAGGTCAGCCGGGCGAGGAACTCGGTCAGGTCTTCGGTGTGGTGATGAATGTGCTCTGCAGGAATGGCATCCGGCGCGACATGCACGGTTTTCATCCCCATCGCATGTGGCGCGGCGAGATTGCGGGGATCGTCTTCGAACATGGCTGCGGTCTTCGTGTCGGTGCCATCGAGACCGAACACCAGCTCAAACGCGCTGCGTTCGGGCTTTGGTTTGAAATCGGCATGTTCCACGCCGTAGACCGCATCGAAGATATCGTCCAGACCGCGGGCTTTCAGTACGTTGCGAGCATAAGGCTCTGATCCGTTGGTGTAGACAATCTTGCGCCCTGGTAGGTCGCGGATCAGGGAGGCCAGATAGGGGTCTTCGGAGAGAACGGAAAAATCAATATTGTGCACATCGTGCAGATATGGCCCCGGGTCAACGTCGTGCTCGCGCATCAACCCTGCCAGTGTTGTCCCATAGGTCTTCCAATACTCGACCCGCAGCGTGTTGGCGCGATCCTGATCGACCCCAAGCGCGTCCATGACGAATTTCGTCATGCGGACCTCGATTTGGTCGAACAGACGGACGGCAGGCGAATAAAGGGTGTTGTCGAGATCGAACACCCAGTGGCGCACATGTTGAAAAGCAGACTTGACCATACCGCGCAATCTACGCGCGCTGCGTGGCCGCGGCAATGGCTCAACTTGCGTCTTGCGAGGTCGCAGGGCTATCGTGCCGACACATGGATAAGGATCGCGCCATATGAAAGATGTAAAGCCGCCGCAGAAAGATGCCTATACGTCGATCCTCGAGGCGATTGATGTCGGCGTCTATCGCCCGGGCGACCGTCTGGTCGAAAGCGATCTTGCCGAACGGTTTGGCATGTCACGCACGCCGATCCGAGAAGCGTTGCAGCGGCTTGAGACCCAATCTCTGCTGACCCGAGACGGGCGGTCTTTGATTGTGGCGTCACTCGACCATAACCAGATGGCAGAGCTCTACGTCGTCCGAACCGAGCTTGAGGGATTGGCGGCTCGTCTCGCGGCGCGTCACGCAACCGAAGAAGAGGTCCAGGTTCTGCAGGACATGGTGCATGATGATCGCGCGTTGCTTGATGACCCGTCAGCTTTGGCGCGGGCAAACCGGCGGTTCCACAAGCAAATCCACCTCGCGTCGCATAATCGGTTTCTCGTGCAGCAGCTTGATCTGGTGCATCGCTCGATGGCGCTGATGGCAACCACCTCGTTGGCGGCTCAGGGGCGCGGCGAGATCGCATTGGAGGAACATCAGGCCATCGTTGATGCCATCACACAGCGCAACGAAGACGCCGCCTACAAAGCTCTGCGGGATCATATTTCGGTGGCGTTTGTGACGCGTCTCAAACTTGACTCGATGGCGTCCGATCAAAACTGATCACCGGATGGTCGCGTGGATGTCGCCGCCGGGAAGGTCTGGCTCTGAATGGCCGTGTTCGGTTTTGTCCCAGTAAAACGGTTTGAACACTATCTCGGACCACGCCTTGTAGACGGCAAACACTCCCATTGGGAAATAAAAGAACATCATGGGCACCCAAGGCATCAGCTTTTCATGCTGTGTGCGGGCGACAGCCAAAAAACCTGTCAGCAGCGAGACAAGCTCTGAAAAAAGGAAAAGGGCCACGAGGCCCTTGGTCCAGTCCGGTGGAAATGCCTCTAGAAACGGCGTCGAATACCCAAAACAGACCAGCCAGAAAGACCACAGTGCCGGCGCCAGTGTGAATTGCAGTATAGTTGTCAGAAAGAACACCTGAACCCCGATGAATTTGCGCGCGCCGAGATCCCTGAGCAATTGAAACGGGCGTCGCATGTGCACACGGTAGGTGACGATATACCCCTTGAGCCAGCGTGATCGCTGCCGAATCCAGGGGATGAAACGGTTGTTTGCCTCTTCCCGCGTAACCGTCGGGATCAGGTAGGTGCGATATCCAAACCGGGCCAAACGGATCCCCAGATCGGCATCCTCGGTGACGTTATGTGCGTCCCACCCTCCGACATGATTAAGCGCAGCGCGTTTCAGAAAAACCGTCGTGCCTCCGAGAGGAATGGGCAGGCCCAGCCGTGCCGCACCCGCGAGAACAACCCGGAACCAGGTGGCGTATTCGATGGTAAAGCAGCGCGCGATCCAGTTGGATTGGGCGTTGTAGAAATCAAGAATGCCTTGCACGCAAGCCACTTCGGGCGGGGCGAGGTGGAAGGCTTCAACCACCCGTTCGATCTGATCCGTCGCCGGGGCGTCTTCTGCGTCAAGAATGCCGATAATGTCTCCGCGCGTGTGACCCAGTGCATAATTCAGCGCACGCGGTTTGGTCTTGAGAGAGCCATCTGGCACCCGCACGACCCGCATCCAGCGTGGAAGAGAGACCGCCTCGATCATCTGGCGTGTTTTGGTATCCTTCTCTTCCAGCACCAGCACCACGTCCAACAGCGATTTCGGGTAAGTGAGTCGCGACAACCGAAGAACAAGCTCGTGCGCAATTGCAGCCTCGCGAAAGAGGGGGACAATCAGGCTGACCACAGGTTTTTCGGAAAGGGGGACGTCGACCGGCGCGTCTGGTGGTTTCTTGTAGCCCGCTGCGAACACGGCCATTTTGAAAACCAGCGTGGCAATAAGGTTGATCACCGCAACGGCGGTGATGCCAGCAAAGAACACGTTCGGGAAATAGAAAATCAGTGCCAGACTGATCCCGAAAAACAGCGAGGCAGCAACCCCGCGTCTGAAGGTCAGTTTGTTGATGTCGCGGCAGCTGTATTCATCTGCGACAAGCTTTTCCGCCCGCTCCGCAAGAACTTCGCCGTGCCTGTGCGTGATAATCCTCAGAAGATCATCCTCGGATACATCGGCAAAAAGAACCGGGCCGAGGGATGCCTCCAGTATGTCCCTGAGTTGCGTGCGATCCCGATCCGGCACCGTCGCGATCAAGGTGGCCTCACCAACAGTGCCCCAGGGCAGAATCCGGTATTCCAGACAAAGGTCGGGGGCAATCAGGCCAGCCAGTGCCGGGTCTGGAGGATGCGTGTCGGGATTCAGCCGACGGTGTCGGTTGGCCAAAGCGCGCGCGTTGTTCAAAAGGCGCGTGCCCTCGATAGCGGCCGTGCAGGTGGCTGGCGCTGCCGGTGGCTGCCGCAGCGCTTGGGTCAAAACAAAGGGTGTCTTGAACCGTGATGCCGTCCGCTCGAACATGTAACCCCCGGAGATAAACCGGGGGCCAGCTAAGCCTCAAAGGGTTAAGCAGCGGTTAATGCCCGATCAGGCATCGATTGACTTGCGCGCGGCCATCGACTCAGCAAACCTCTCGAAGAGATAAAAGCTGTCCTGCGGGCCGGGGCTCGCTTCGGGGTGCTGCTGGACCGAAAACACTGGACGGTCGGCCATTCGGATACCGCAGTTCGACCCGTCAAAAAGCGAGACATGTGTTTCCAGAACACCCGTGGGCAGGGTCTGGCTGTCCACTGCAAAGCCGTGGTTCATCGAGGTGATCTCGACCTTGCCTGTTTCGGTGTCCTTGACCGGGTGATTTGCGCCGTGATGACCGTGGTTCATCTTGACCGTCTTAGCGCCAAGCGCCAATGCCAGCATCTGGTGCCCAAGGCAGATGCCGAATATCGGCAAGTCGGTCTCGTTCAGGATCGCCTGGATCATCGGTACTGCGTAAACACCGGTCGCAGCAGGATCGCCCGGGCCGTTTGACAGGAACACGCCATCCGGGTTGTGCGCCAAAACCTCTTCCGCCGTGGCTGTCGCAGGCAGCACGGTCACGTCGCAACCCGCACTCGCGAGGCAGCGTAGAATGTTGCGCTTGGCACCATAGTCGATAGCAACAACCTTGTGCTTCGGATCGGTCTGCCGCGTGTAGCCTTCTGGCCAGGCCCACCGCATCTGATCCCAGCGATAGGTCTGCGCGCAGGTCACGTCTTTCGCCAGGTCAACGCCTTCAAGCCCGCTGAAGGCCCGCGCCTTTTCCACCAGAGCCGCGATATCGAAATTGCCGTCAGGATTGTGCTCCAGGGCCACATGCGGCGCGCCCTGTTGCCGGATCGCCCGTGTCAGGCGACGCGTGTCGATGCCGCCGATGGCGATACGCCCGCGTGCGGACAGCCAATCGCTCAGCTCCTGCACCGCGCGCCAATTCGAGCTTTTTGTCGGCATCCACTTGACCACCATTCCCTCGGCCACCGGATCGCCGGTTTCGTCATCATCCGGGTTTACCCCGACATTGCCGATATGTGGGAAGGTAAAGGTCACGATCTGGCCCGCGTATGATGGGTCAGTCATGATCTCCTGATAGCCGGTCATCGCGGTGTTAAAGCAAAGTTCTGCCACCGATGTACCGGTTGCACCAAAGCCCTGACCGTAGAAAATCGTGCCATCCGCAAGGGCAAGGCAGGCGGTCGGTTTGTCAGTGGAAAGCATGGACATGGCGCGACTCCGCAGGGGGTAAAATCTCGCGGAACCTAAGGCTGCACCGCCTTGCGGTCAAGGGAGTTGGGAAAATGTGATATCTATATTTTTCAATGACTTGCATCGTCATGCGGGAGGTTGCGTCTGAAGGCGTCCTCGCTTAGTGTGCGCGCTCGTTTAACCGTGGGAATGAAATATATGGACCTTCGCACCCGGCTTAACACGTCGATCAAACAGGCGATGCGCGAAAAGGACAGTGCACGGCTCTCGACCCTGAGGCTTATCAATGCCGCGATCAAGGATCGCGATATCGCAGCCCGTGGCGAGGGAAACGAGGAGGGTGTGAGGGATGATGAAGTCCTTGGCATTCTTGGAAAAATGGTCAAGCAGCGCAAGGATACCGCCAAGACCTATGAAGAGGGCGGGCGGCTTGATCTTGCCGAACGCGAGCTTTCGGAAATCGGCGTGATCGAGGAATTCCTGCCGCGCAAACTTTCGGACGACGAGGTTGCCAAGGCGGTTGACGCCGCTGTCGCAGAGACCGGTGCGTCGTCGATCCGCGACATGGGCCGGGTCATGGGCGCGCTCAAGGCGAAATACACTGGGCAGATGGATTTCGGTGCCGTCGGCGGCATGGTCAAGGACCGACTCGCCGCCCTCTGAACAAGCGCGTTTCCGTCAACGGAAACGTGGCCCTGCGTCGACGCAGGGCCCACCGGTCAAAGCCAGAAATCTTTTCTAATTCCGTCCAGCGTATCGGGGTCGTCGATCCGGTAGCGCTTCACGAACCGCGTCTTGTACCCGACGCGTCCACGCCGTGCGCCAAAATTCTCACCGTGGTTCAACATGTAAAGCACCGACGGCCGCGACAGCGGCGTCAATGGCTGTCCAGCCAGCGCGGCAAGATAAGGAAACATCCGGTGCTCGTGCTGTGTCATTTCAGCCAGAAAGGCCGTTGATGCCGACTCGAATGGATCATGGTAGAGAGCGGCGCAACTGCCGCAAAGCTTCCAGAATGGTTTGCGCATCGGTGCCGAAAGGCTCCGCGTGTCTGCGAGCCCGATATCGCCAGTAGAGACATCCATCACATAGCCCGATTGCACCAGATATCCTCCCGGTATCTGACGCTCGAGCATCTCGCGCACCGTGCCTTGTCGCAGCAGATCATCTGCGTCGAAACTCATCGCATATCCGGGGGTTTTAACCAGTTCCGGTAGCGCCTCGCAGAGCACCCGCAGCTTGCGCCACTTGTCGTTGCCGGGCGTGGGGTCGGTGAAGGGCAGGTAGGTGATCCTTGGATCGTCCGGCAGATCGGGTGGCGCCTGACAACAGATCGCCGCACGCCAGTTGGCGCAGTCCTGCGCGATGAATTGCTCAAGTGTTGTGCGCAACCGCGCCGCCACAGCATCCCAGTCGCCCACCTGATCAGGGCCGACCATCGGCACAAGGAAAGTGACTTGCTGTGCGGTTTTCTGCTGCACGCCCAGCGCCCGCAGTGCCAGGGCGGCCCGTTCTGAGGCAGCCATGTCCGGTGTCGGATCCAAACGCCCCAAGAGCGTCGTGCGCAGCAAATGCCGTGCGCGGGTGAGTTTCGGGACGGCGGGAACCTGTGCCATGCAGCCTCGGGTCAGGGGGTGGCGATGCGCCGAACCTTCTCAGTCAGCTCTGCGTACAGCTCTTTGCGTTCGTCTTCGCTCAGAAACGCGCCGATCTCAACCTCTCTTCCGGCACCCGACAGCGTCACGTAATGCGGCACCGGTCCGCCCTTCTGGTGCATGTTGACCTGCGTCCAGTAAGGATTGCAGTGCCACTCTTGCGGCACGCCTTTTCGCGTCTGCCGCGTCAGGTGCAGATCATCGGGTGTCAGCCTGAGAACCTCCAGGATCTGCAAATCCCGCTCGTTCCGCCGCAGCGCGTACCACATGGCGCCCAGCGCCATCAGCATGAAGGGCAGGATACCCCACAGCAGAACCGTGCCGATCAAGCCGTATAATGGGATCGTGGAGAGGGCAAAGATCCCAAGGATCGTCGCCGCAAACCCGTGCGCGGGCAACGATTGGTGCGGCCAGAGGCGCAGTTCCTGATTGTCCTGAGAGGTGTCGGTCCAAGTATACGGCATGGCGTTTCAATACCCAGTCAGAAGAAGATCGCAAGCGCGGATGATCTCGTCGCTTTGATGCGCGGCTGACCCGATATAGGTCACCAGAGACGATGTCAGAACCGTCGCCATTTGTTGTGGAAACAGGTGCATCTTGCTGTCGCCTTCAAGGATCACTGGCATAAGCGTCTTGAAACCAGTGTTCATATCTTTGTTCGAGACAAGCGGCACAACGACCCGCGTGGGAAGGTGCATTAGAATATCTGCTTGAACGACGACAACAAGAACGCCGTCATCGCTGCGGTAAATGTCAAACTGACGGGCCATGTGTCAGAAAGTACGATGCTTGGACAGTAGGATGCCGTGCTCTTCGACAAACTTGTCATATGCCTCAAACGCCGCCTCGTTCTCTTGCTTCCATCGCTCAGCTTCGGCGCGGCGGACATCTTGTTCAATCCCCGCCTCGGCAGCACGAGACAGGTTGACGCCTGCGTTCTTGGCGCGTGCGATGAGGTCCGCGTCGAGGCTGAGGCTGGTGGACTTGCGTGGCATGAGCACTCTCCTATCCCGCAAAACATACCGTAAAACCTACCCGCAAACAACGGTACGTATCACAGCAAAAGGCCCCGGTGTTTCCGCCGGGGCCTTTCTTTTGAGGTCACACTCAGCTTAGTGCGCGTGCGACTTTTCCCAGTCTTCCCGCTTCGGCAGCTGCTCGAACGTGTGCTCGGGCGGCGGCGAGGGCAGGGTCCATTCCAGCGTGTCCGCGTATTCGTTCCAAGGGTTCTTCGCGGTTTCAGCGCGGCCCTTGGCAAGGCTCCACACCATCACACCGATGAAGAACAGGAACGACGCGAAGGACAGGAAGGCGCCCCAGCTCGAGATGTAGTTCCAGAAAGCAAAGGCTTCCGGATAGTCGATGTAGCGGCGCGGCATGCCCTGACGGCCCAGGAAGTGCTGCGGGAAGAACGTCAGGTTTGCACCGATGAAGAACGTCCAGAAATGCAGCTTGCCGGCCCATTCAGGGTACATCTTGCCGGTCATCTTGGGGAAGTAGAAGTAGATGCCTGCAAAGATACCGAACACGGCACCGAGGCTCATGACGTAGTGGAAGTGCGCAACCACGTAGTAGGTGTCATGGTAAGCCCGGTCCACAGCGGCCTGCGACAGCACAATCCCGGTCACACCACCCACAGTGAAGAGGAACAGGAACCCGAACGCCCAGAGCATCGGAGTCTTGAATTCGATGGAGCCGCCCCACATCGTTGCGATCCACGAGAAGATCTTAACACCTGTCGGAACCGCGATGACCATCGTCGCCAGCATGAAGTAGGACTGCTGGGTCAGCGACATGCCGACGGTATACATGTGGTGCGCCCACACGACAAAGCCCAGTGCACCAATCGCGATGATCGCCCAAACCATTGGCAGGTAGCCAAAGACCGGCTTGCGGCTGAAGGTGGCGACCACGTGGCTGATGATGCCGAAGGCCGGCAGGATCACGATATACACTTCCGGGTGACCGAAGAACCACAGGATGTGCTGGTAGAGAACCGGGTCACCACCGCCTGCGGGGTCAAAGAAGGTTGTCCCAAAGTTACGGTCGGTGAGCAACATCGTGATCGCACCTGCCAGAACCGGCAGTGCCAGAAGGATCAGCCATGCGGTAACGAAGATCGACCATGCAAACAGCGGAACCTTGAACAGCGTCATGCCCGGTGCGCGCATGTTCAGGAAGGTGGTAATGACGTTGATGGCACCAAGGATCGACGACGCGCCCGAGACGTGCACCGCAAAGATGGCGAGGTCCATGGACATACCGCCTTCCGTGGTCGACAGAGGCGGGTAAAGCACCCAACCGACACCCGAACCAAGCTGGCCATTGCCGCCCGGTGCAAAGACCGAGCAGACCGCCAGCGTGGTGCCGGCGACAAACAACCAGAAAGATAGGTTGTTCAGGCGTGGGAACGCCATGTCTGGCGCGCCGATCTGCAACGGCATGAAATAGTTACCGAAACCGCCGAAAAGCGCCGGAATCACCACGAAGAACATCATCAGGATGCCGTGTCCGGTGATCAGAACGTTCCAAAGGTGTCCGTTTGGTGTACATTCGCCAACCGCTGCTGCGGTCAGGCGTGCACCTTCCATACACATGTACTGAACACCGGGGTTCATAAGTTCCATGCGCATGTACACGGTGAAGGCCACCGAGATGAAGCCCGCGAGACCGGCGGCAATCAGGTACAGAATCCCGATATCCTTGTGGTTCGTGGACATGAACCAACGGGTGAAAAAGCCCCGCTGGTCCTCATGCTCGTGGCCGTGAATGGCGGCGTCTGCCATATCTGCCTCCTGATGGTTCCCAATAAAAAGGCGCAGGGATTCTCCGCGCGCCATTTGTTCCATCGACGTTTTAGAATGTGTGCCTGTTGGCGGCAACGGATGTATTTGACGCAGATCAAACTTTATTGTCGCACTTTGGTCGGGTCGAACGTGGCAGGAAAATAGAATGGTTTCGGTTAAGTATATGAAATTTATATGTTTTACCAAATGGTAAAATCTCCGAGCGCCTTATTGGCGCTCGGAGCCATGATTCCGGTTTTGTCGCAGCTTACCCCACAAGCCCACCGTCATCGCGGGTCACGGTTATGACAGCCGACCGGGGCAGGTAGCCTTCGCCGTCCGGCCAGTTGCTTCCGGGGTGCTGAATGCCAACAAACATCGTGCGGCGGTCGCTCGACCAGGTCAGACCGGTCACCTCACATCCGTTCGGGCCGGTCAGAAACCGCTCGATGCGTCCGGTGACCGGATCACCGGCCAACATCTGGTTGTTGCCCATACCGGCAAAGTCACCTTCGTTGCTGTCATCGCCATCGGTCTGGATCCAGATCAGACCGGTCGAGTCGATCTGCATGCCATCCGGCGAGTTGAACAGGTTGCCCGCATTGATGTTCGCGGTTCCGGCACTGGCGCCGTCGGCAACTGTCGGGTTGCCCGCCATGACATAGAGATCCCACGAAAATCCGTCCGCACCGTGGTCGCCCCCGTCAGGGCGCCAGCGTACGATCTGGCCGAAACGGTTGGTCTCGCGCGGGTTGACCGCGTTCACGGTCATCGGGTCGCCGCCTGCATTTGTGCGCACCGTGCCGTCATCGTTCAACACCCCCCGGCGCGAGTTGTTGGTCAGACAGCAATAGGCCTCAGACGCGTTCGGGTGGACAGCGATCCACTCGGGGCGGTCCATCGTCGTTGCACCCACCTTCGAGGCGGCGATGCGGGTGAAGATCGAGATCATCGCGGCATCCATACCTGTGGTCGCAGGTGTCAGTGGAACCCAGCGACCGGACATGTCGTCCTCGAACACCGCGACCGACAATGTGCCTTCGACCAGCAGGGTCGAGGTGTCTTCGCCCGGCACATAGACGTCACGGCTGACCCAGCGATACATGAACTCACCGCGCTCGTCGTCGCCCATGTAGACCACCACACGACCATCGGCTGCAATGCCGTAGGCGGCATTCTCGTGTTTGAAGCGGCCCAGTGCAGTGTGCTTGATCGGCGTCATCTCTGGGTTTGCCGGATCGATTTCCACGATATAGCCCGCGCGGTGCGGCTCGTTCGGGTTGGTCGCGACATCGAAACGCGGATCAAAGCCGTGATAATTATACCGTCCCGCATCCACCTTGGTACGCACGCCGTAACGTTTGAAGCCGTCCATCACGATATTGTCGGCCGCGACGTCAGAGGTGGCTCCGAAGTATCCGTTGAAGTTCTCTTCGCAGGTCAGGTAGGTGCCCCAGGGCGTGCGTCCCGAACCACAGTTGTTGAACGTACCCAGTGACTCCGTTCCGGTCGGATCAGCTGCTGTCTTGAGCAGATCATGACCCGCCGCCGGACCCGAGAACGTCATCGGCGTGTTGTGGTGAATGCGGCGGTTGTAAGGACTGTCGACAACGACGTTCCAACCATCATCGCCCTGTGCCACTTCCATGACTGTCACACCTTGAAGGTGCTGGAGGATACGCACGTCATCAAGACTGCCCGGCAAACCGTCTTCGCGGTGGGGCAGGTTGGTCTTGTTGTTGGTGTATTCGCTGTTCACCACAAGGATCTCGCGACCATCGACATTGAACAGCTCCATACCGTCAGTGTTTTCGCCCATCACACGGTCGGCGAAGTTGACCGGCACACCCGCCTTGGGATCATACGCGCCTTCGGCATCCGAGAAGAGCGGATCACCCCAGCGTACCAGCGTTTGCCAAGTGTAGCCCTCGGGCACGTGAACAGTGCCGTCGGTCTGCGCTGCGATCGGTGTGAACGGGAAGCGAGACGCAGGCTGGGCCATCGCTGTGGTGCCCTTAAGCAGGCCAGTGCCCATTGCGGCTGCACCCGAGCCGAAGGCAAGAACGCCGCCAAGAAATCCGCGACGGGAGATTGCGCGCTCGACCACGCCGTCGAAGTCCTGCACCTCGGGGCGCGGGAAGTTCAGCTCATCCCATTCGTCTGCTGAAAGGTCGTGAATGTCTTTGGGTGTCATGGTCCATGTCCGATGATGATTGCCTGATGCCGGTCAACGACGTCACACGCCGCACCGGTCGTGCGCAATTCACCGGATTCGGGTATCAGTTCCGTGACAGGTTTGTGTCAGTTTTGCTGCATTGCCAAAAACCCCGTCAAAGCTCTGACGGAGCGCAACATCCACATCGTCCATCGTCACCGGCAACCCAAGATCGACCAGCGAGGTCACCCCGTATTGCGTGATTCCGCAAGGCACGATGCCGTCGAAATGGCTCAGGTCCGGTTCGACGTTGATCGAGATGCCGTGAAAGCTTACCCATTTGCGCAACCGGATGCCGATGGCCGCGATCTTGTCTTCGGCGATTTTACCATCCGGTAAAAGTTTCTTGTCAGGCCGTTCGATCCAGACGCCCACACGCCCGTCGCGGATATGACCAGAGAGACCGAACTCGCCCAGCGTCGCAATCACCCAGCGTTCCAGATCTTGCACGAAGCACCGCACATCCCGCCCGCGCTGACCAACATTCAACATCACATACACCACCCGCTGCCCCGGCCCGTGGTAGGTGTACTGCCCGCCGCGTTTGCTCGGGTAGACGGGAAAGCGGTCGGGGTCTTTCAGATCCTCGATCTTGGCACTGGTCCCCGACGTATAAAGAGGCGGGTGTTCGACCAGCCAGATCAACTCCTTGGCGGTTCCTTCGGCAATCGCCGCCGCGCGTGCCTCCATAAATGCCACGGCCTCGTCGTAATCCGTCAACCCGTCCGTGATGCGCCATTCGACCATTGGTTTCGCCATTGTTTTCTTGACTCGCATCTCATTCGATCCAAAATCAAAGCGATTTTTTGGTGATTTCAGTTTGCACTGAACATTTTTTGGAAGGCTCTGCAATGTTCTCACGTTTTACCATGAGCGCAGTCGTCGCTCTGAGTGTTGCCACCTCGCCCATTCCTGCGATGGCCAACGATGCCTTGATCGGCGGTATCATCGGCGGTGTGATCGGTGGCGCGATCAGCAACAGCAACAAGCAGCGCTCGTCTTCGCCCAAGCGCACCTACAAGGCCTCAAAACCGAGCGTCAGCACCGCGCAGCGCGAGTCGAACCGGCAGGCTCAGGTTGCTCTGAATTACTTTGGCTTCAATTCCGGCACACCTGACGGCGTTCTCGGGCGGAATTCCCGCGCCGCGATTTCGGCCTTTCAGGCGCATCTGGGCTATACCCCATCTGGGCAACTGACCTCATTTGAGCGTGACTTCCTGATTTCATCTTACTACCGCGCACAGGCGGGGGGACCCAATACCGCGCAACTGATCGCGAGCAACCCACAGGGTGTGCGAGGTCTTTTGACGATTTACCGCGACGAACAGATGAATGGGTCGGGCAGCAGCGCCACGGCGGCTATTGGCGGGCATTATGGTCTGCCCTCCGTCGTCGCCGCGGCGGTCAACGAAGTTGCCAAAAGCTCTGATCCATCTGCCGAGCAACTGGTGCAGCGTCACGGCTTTATCCAATTGGCGGACATCAATGGCGACGGCCAGACCGATTACATTATCGACACTTCTGTGACTGGCTCTGCCTTCTGGTGCAACGCACAGGCCTGTACCGTGCGCGTCTTTGCGTCGACCCCGGATGGATACGAGCGCAATGACTTCCAGGCGTTCAACGTGACGCCGGCCATGTTCTCCTGTGTCCGGGGCACCTGCACCAAAACGGACAATGCGCCGCAAATGGCGGCTGCGAATCTGGCGCCACAAGCAGCACAGCCAGCCCTGCCGCAAACCCAGATGGCAGCTGCACCTGCGGCAGCCGCCCCGGCTCTGCCCGTGCCCAGCGCACAGGCTGTTGTCAGCGGCCAGGTCTCTGCTGTAGCCGCGGCGCCGGTCGCGCAGCTACCTTCGTTCATGGCGGGAGGGCAAGCGCCGACCCAGCAATCACTCGCCTCCTTCTGCAACAAAGTCAGTCTTCTGACCAGTTCGAACGGCGGCTTTGTCACGGCTGCGACGCTGAGTGATCCGGATTTCGCACTTGCGGAACAGATGTGCCTGACGCGGACCTATGCAATGGCGCAAGGCGAAGAACTGATCGCCAAGGTTCAGGGCGCGACGCCGGATCAGATCACCGCGCAGTGCAAAGCATTTGGTCCGGTGCTGAAGGATCATGTGCTGGCGGTGTCGCTCAAATCGCGCGACGAGGTGTTGCAAGGGGTCTCTTCCTTCATCCTGTCCAGCGGCATGTCTCCGCAGCAACTTGCCGGAACGGCGCGGGTCTGTCTGTCGGTCGGCTATCGTGTCGATGACATGGACGTCGCGATGGGGTCGGCCCTGTTGCTCACGTCTCTGGGCGAAGCGGGGTACGCGGAGTTGTTGGGGCATCACCTGAGCCAAGGTATCGGAGCCACCAAGCGCGGCGAGATTGCGGCTGCTTGGTACGAAGCGGCCATGACCTCGTTTGAGAGCAATGGGGTTTCCGTTTTTGCGCCGGGACAGCCGGAGCGCATGGGCCTTGTCCAGAAAGCCGCCATGATGATGAGTGGCCAACCCAGCGCAGCCGCGCCAGTCACGCAACCGCAGGAGGCCGCGCTGCCGTTGTTGGTTCTGGAGTAGCGCCAGACAAATCAAACGTCCTTTGACGTGATTGGAAGCGGGGCCGGGGCCTCGCTTCTTTCGTTTGGCAGGGCCCAGTCGCATGCGAAGAACGGAAATCTGCTTGGCGGCCTTGGTTTGGGGCACAAGATCAACCGTCCAGATCGCTCGTGTAGATCTTTGTCAAAATTTGCCCTTGCCCCCGATTGCGACCTTCGCTAATGACCCGCCTATTAAGTCAAGACAGTGCGGTCGTGGCGGAATTGGTAGACGCGCAGCGTTGAGGTCGCTGTGGGGTAACTCCCGTGGAAGTTCGAGTCTTCTCGACCGCACCATTTTTCAGACAACCTACTGAAGTTCCCTCGATAAACTTAATCGGAGGGCCTGGTTGCGTCATACATCCCGTACACAATCCGCAGAGCAGAAACGTTTTTCCGCAACCGTCGTGTCCCGATACATGCGGTTGCCGCCTACGGTTAGTTCATCCGGAAAGCCCCGTCGAAAGACCCGGACGAAGCCCAAGCATTTGCAGAACGTCTGAGTGATGTGCTTGAGACGCCATGGTGCAGGACGAGGAACATCAGCTCTATGGATGTCTTTGCTGTGGTGGAGAACATCAAGCCACGGTGCTTGCCGTTATCCGAGATAGCCGAGAAATATCTGTCGTTACACAAGTTTGGCGACACACCGCCTAGGGGTAGCCCTGCAGACCGTCAGATCCGTGGCTGGTGATAGGGGTTGTGCTCATTGACCGCCCTCACGCTTCCATGCTAAACTGTAACAATTAATTGAAATTTTCATACCAATCGCATCCAGCAATTCTGCTGGAGCTTTAGTTTTTTCCAATGGCTATTATCGCTATCTTTGCGGGAGATAATGATGGCATTTCTCAATCCTGATTTCGCAAGAAATGAGAGGCTCCTGCGCGCTGCTGAGAATTCCCCTGCGATGCGCCGGGGCGAAAGTGACGCCGAGGCAGTCCGCATTGTCCAACAGGCATTGATTGGGGTTGGGGCCGCAACGATGCGTCGGTCTATTCGATCAGACGGTTCGCTCGACGGCGATTATGGTAGCGAGACTGTTCAAGGCGTGCGCAGGTTCCAAGAGATGGTGGGGCTTACGGATTCTAAAGGGCGTGGTGACGGAGTTTCCGGTCGCAATACCTTGCGAGAGTTGGACAAGCTCGCACCATATCCGCCAGTGACGCCAGGCATATCCTTGGATGCCGCGGTAATACCTCGTGGTGAGACGCCAAAAACTACAATAGCCAGCGGAGTAGTCCGAAAGCCGAGTGCCTCTGATTTGTTCCGTGAGTATCGCAAATTTCGCGAGCACAAGGGACGACCCTGCAAGGCCACCTGGAAGGTAATCAAGAACCAATGCGCAATTAGGATGACGATAGCACTTGGACGCTGCGACATCGGTTTCCATCTAAACAGCAGCCATCTCAAGGTGCATAGTGGCCGCAAATGCGAGGTCGATACTCCTCATGACGCAAGCGCGAGCCGTGTTTTTAAACACCTGAAGACGCTGTGGATATTTGAGAACTATTCGAAGCGCGGTGCCAATGCCATGACCGCAAACGAAATCCACAGTAAAGTCCGTGGCAAACCAGGTATCATCTATTGGGAAGACTGCTTCAGTAGCAAAAACCCCAGCGTCGGCGGCGATCATATCGACTTCTGGGATGGCACTCTAATGATGAACGATCGGCTCAACTACAATGGGCCAGGTGAAAGCACATTAGATTCGGTCAACAAACCGGGCCGTTTTTTTGTGAGTATGAAGAAGCAGTGTTGGTTCCTACCGCTTGAAAATTAAACACCTTTCCACTCATAACCGGAAGCGTTTCAAAGATTGCACTAGTTTACTATTTTGCAAACCGTCTCCGAAACACGCGCGCCGCCAAGGGCGCGCCCATGATGACGACAAAAATCCGTAAAACATGGTGCGCCACGACAAAGGCCACGTCTGCCCCGACGATCAGCGCAAGCACCGTCAGCTCCGCCTGACCTCCGGGGGCGAAAGCCAGCAAGGTTTCCATGCCGGGGGCGAGGCCGAGGCCATAGATCGCTTCGACGAAGATCAGTGTCAGCACGATCAGGATGCCGCAAAATCCCAGACCGGCGGCCAGATCCTTGCGAATCTCGGCCATCGTGATTCCGGCATATTTGGTGCCGATGGTCATGCCGATGAAGAATTGCGCGGCCCAGATCGCCTCAGCCGGGGGGCGGTTGTGCAGCCCACCTGCCAGCGTCAGCGCGGCTGTAACAATCAGAGGACCGAGGATCGACGCGCCGAAAAGGCCCACCCGTTTCGCCAGTCGCCAGCCAGTGATCGCGCAGACCGCCATCAGCAGCAGTTCCAGCGGCGGGATTCTGGTCGCGGGCGCACCGGGTGGGTTCGACAGGTCCGCCTCCCAGATGCCGATCAGCAGGAAGGGCAGGGCGACCACGATCACCATCACGCGTGTGGCGTGGATCAGGCTGAGTGTTCTGACATTGGCCCCGGCCTCTTCCCCAAAGACGATCATGTCTTGAAGGCCGCCGGGCATGGTTGCGTAATAGGCGGTGGGGAAATCATAGCCGCAGACGCGCTGGAAATAGGGCACGCCGATCACCCCGATTACCGCCACCATGGCAGGCACCAAGAGCAGAGTGGGCCACATCGCAGGGAAGGTTGCCAGCACGGCGGGTGTCAGCGTTGCCCCGACAGCGACCCCCAGAATCGTGCGCATCGTGTCGTTGAGCGGTTTGATCCCCGACATCGGCACTCCGGCAAGCGCGGCGGCCAGGCAGGCAAAGATCGGCCCCATCAACCAAGGCAGCGGAAGATGCAGCAGTTTGAATAGTGCGACGCCCAGGCCTGCGATTGCAAAGGTGCGGAGAATGACGATCACGCGGACAGACCTTTGAGACGGTACCGCAGTGAGGTTTGCAGATGCGCCTCCGCAGCGTCGGCGGCGCGGTCGCCGTCGCGTTGGCGTAGGGCGGTTGTCACGTCAGCATGCTGCGACACCACGATGCGGATACGGTCTGGATCCAGATAGGTGGTTGGTCCCAGCAAAATCAGCGCATTGTTCACCGCCTCGGCCGAAGCCAGAAGGAACCGATTGCGCGCCACTCTGTAGAGTGCTGCATGAAAGTCCTGATTGATCGCCGCGCCAAGGATGGGCGTGTCCTGCGCATCGAGGATGCGGGCATTCATATCGTCCAGCGCGTCAAATTCGGCGGCAGAGCCATGCTGCGCGGCCATGCTGGCTGCGGTACGTTCGAGGACGATCCGCATCTCGTAAAGTTCGACAATCTCGGTCTGGGAAAGTCTTCGGATCACCGCGCCGATGCGCGGACGATGTTCGACAATGCCGTTGTTTTCCAGCTTGCGCAGCGCCTCTCGGACCGGCGTGCGGGACAGGTGCAGGCGCTTGGCCACGTCCTCTTCCCGCAACCGATCACCGGGTGCGTAATCGCCGCTGCGCAACGCGTCGATGAGGCTGTCATAGGCGGCTTCGCCGCTGGAAAAGGGGTGGGTTTTGGGATCAGTCATACTGTATCCGTTTGGATACAATACTGGTATGTCGAGTTCGTGGTGGTGTCAAATGGATTTGGGGAACAAAAAAACGCGCCATGCAAGGCGCGTTTCGACGTGTCTGTAGACGGTGTTAATCAGCCTGGGATAGTTGGAACGGCTCAGGCGTAATGCCGTGTACGTTTGCATGCTCCAACGCGCCGGCGTTCAGTAACTCCTCGTGGATCAGCAACAGCTTCATGCCATGAGAGAGGTCAACGCGGGCGTGAATGGCGCGGATTGCGCGTTCATCCTCAGGCTCAAGATGGACCACATTGAAATCCGTCACATAGGTTCCGATCACCTCGGGCAGCGTGTCCGCAGCAAGGCTGAAAGGCGTGAAGGTCAACATTAATATGGCAATCAAGCGTGTCATCGTCTGGTTTCCGTTTGGCAGCGGTTCACCGTATCAACGCACCGCTTGCACAAACTGTTCCGAATTCGCGTCCGTCTATTCGCGGTGCGACCAGTGGACGACACTACATATAGAGAAATGTCAGGGCAGCGTGCCCAACCAGAACCATGATGTGACCACCGACAATGCACTTGCCAGAAGCACCGAGGACGCCGCTACACGGCGTGCCCGGCCGTAGATATTGGCAAAGACATAGCAGTTTACACCCGGCGCCATCGCTGCGGTGATCACCGCGCTGCGGAAGGCACTGTCGTCGAGGTCGAAAGCTGTGCCGAGGGTCCAGGTGATTGAGGGGTGCAGGATCAGACTGATCGCGCACACAAACAGAATGATGCGGATGTCGCCTTCGGGGCGGTAGCGGTAGAGCACGCCACCCAAAGCAAACAGCGCCGCGGGCAGGGCAGTGCGCACCATCATGTCGAGTGCGTCGGTAAACGGCGTTGGCAGTGTGACATTTAACACGTTGAACACCGCACCGACGGCGATACCGATCACCAGCGCATTGCGAAACATCGCTTTGACGACAATCAGTGGCAGGTTCCGGTTAGGCTGCCCGGCTGCGCGAGCGCGCACGAACTCCATGACGGTGATGCCCAGCCCATAACAGAATGGTGAATGCAACGCGATGATGGCGTAGTTGGCCGAGAGAGAGTCCGGTCCAAACGCGCGCTCGGTGATGGCGAGCCCCAACAGGACGGAGTTCGCGAAGAGACAGGCAAAGCCGATGGCAACGGCATCTTCCCAGTCGCGTTTGAATAGGTAGCGCGCACCGAAGAGACCTACGGTGAAGCAGGTCAGGGACCCGGTGTAGAAACTGATGAGGAGGGGCAGTGAGAAACTGTCGCCCAAGTCAAGCGTCCATATCGCCCGGAACAACAGACACGGGATCGCCACGTTCTGGGTAAAGGACATCAAGCCGTCGATGGACGAAGCAGCGAGCAAGCCGCGCCACGCAACGAGATAGCCAAAGCCGATGACCAGAAAGACGGGCAGGATGATGTCGAGCAGCGCCTGCATCAGATGCGCTTCCGTCCGGTTCGCCCGCTGTATCCTACAGTTGGCCTCACGCCAGCGGCTGGTTGATCACCATGCCGTCAAAGGCCGGTGTGATGTGGTCGGGGGTCTCGGCTTCGACAGTCGCGTAGTCAAGATCGACATGCATGTTGGTCAGGACACCGCGGCGGGGTTTGGCGCGCTCTATCCATTCCAGCGATTTGGCAAGGTGGGCATGTGTCGGATGCGGATCACGGCGGAGGGCGTCCAGGATCCAGACGTCGAGGTCTTGCAGATGGCTGTCCCAGACATCCTCCGGAATACTGGCAACGTCAGGCAGATAGACGAGGTCGCCAATGCGAAATCCGAGCGCGTCGATGCTGCCATGATTCACCTCGAATGGATTCAACGTAACTGTGCCACCCGCTCCGTCGATCTGAACCGGTCCGTTGATCGTGTTCATGTCCAGGATTGGCGGGTACGGGCTGTCTGAGGGTTGCACAAATGCATAGCCAAAGCGCGAATACAGGTCGTTCTGGGTATCGCCATCGGCCCAGACGGGCAAGCGCTTTTTCATGTTGAAGACGATCATGCGCAGATCGTCGAGACCGTGCACGTGATCGGCATGGCTGTGGGTGTAAACCACGGCATCAAGCTCTCCGACCCCGGCGCTCAGCAATTGGGCGCGCATGTCGGGGCTGGTGTCGATCAGAACGCGGGTTGTGCCTGCGTCTGTCACACGCTCAACCAGCATTGAACAGCGGCGGCGCACATTCTTCGGGTTCTCCGGGTCGCAGGCCCCCCAGATGCCGCCAAGCCGGGGCACACCGCCAGATGATCCGCAGCCCAGGATGGTAAAGCGCATTTCGCCCATTATGCAGCGGCCTCGTATTGCGCGGCTTTCCAGAAGAGGCGTTCGAAGTTTGCCTCGGTTTGCACGGCGAAATCGGCATAGTCCATGCCGAACACATCTGCTCCGACGCGGGCGGTGTGCGCCGTGTAAGCCGGTTCGTTGCGTTTGCCGCGATGAGGCGGCGGCGCAAGGTAGGGGCTGTCGGTTTCAACCAGAACGCGGTCCACCGGCGCGGCGGCGAAGATGTCGCGCAGTTCCTGGCTCTTGGGGAAGGCGGCGATGCCGGACATGGACAGGTAGAATCCAAGATCGAGCGCCACGCGGGCCAGCTCTGCGGACGACGAAAAGCAATGCATCACGCAGGTATAGGGCTTGGATTTGAACCCTTCAGTGAGAATTTGCGCCATGTCGTCATCGGCGGCACGAGCGTGGATGATCAGCGGCAGCCCAGTTTCCTGCGCTGCCTCGATATGCAAGCGGAGCGAGGTTTTCTGAATGGCGGCGCTTTCGGCGGTATAGTGATAATCCAGCCCGGTTTCGCCGATGCCGACAAATTTCGGGTGTTGGGCCAGTTTGACCAGTTCATCGACTGACGTCAGGGGCTCATCGGCGGCGCTCATCGGGTGGGTGCCCGCGGCGTAGAACACCGGGTCGAACGCTTCGGCAATCGCGCGAACTTGCGGCTCTAAACGCAGACGGGTGCAGATCGTGACCATGCGGTGCACACCAGCCTCCAGCGCCCGGGCGATCACCTCGGGGCGTTCGTCGTTAAAATCCGGAAAGTCCAGATGGCAATGGCTGTCGGTGATCTGTGGTGTCAACATGAGGCTGGTATCAGGGATGCGGGCAGGAGCGTCAAGACGTGGCTTACGACCTGGGGCAGCCTTCCTGGAGGGCAAGGAAGCTGGAGAGCAGAAGTGAACCCGCTTCGACATTTACCGCGCGCCCGTGGCGCAAGCGTTCGCCTTGATCCTGTGCCAGTTGCGCCCATTGTCGGGCGGCGACGGGCGAGGGGCACAGGCGTTGGAATGTCTGCGCCTCTTGCGCGGCCGCCTCGGGGTTGGGCGGCTGCCCCGTTGCCCCTGTGCGTGCCAGCCGTGTCATCGCGCGGTCGAAAAGGCCCAGAAGCAGCTCGAGCCGGTCTTCCTTGCCGCGCCCTGCGGCGCTTTCAGCCAGGGCAATGGCGTGCGGACGGCTGAGGTCGGGTAGGGTGGACAGCAGTTTGACGAGGTCAGCATAGAGCTTGAGCCCGTCCTGCTGCATCAGGCGCACAGCGTCCCCCACGGAGCCACCGGACAATGCGGCCAGAGCGGCGGGGTCGGACACGGACTGGTCGATCTCGGTCGCGGCCAACGCCTGCGCCATGTCGGCGGCATTGAGCGGGGCCAGCCGCAATTCGCGGCAGCGCGACCGGATGGTGGGCAACAGCCGCGAGGGTTGGTGGCTAACCAGGAGCAGAGTTGTGCGGGCGGGCGGTTCTTCGAGCAGCTTGAGAATCGCGTTGGCCGCGTTGACATTCATGTCGTCGGCGGCATCGACGATCACCACACGGCGTCCGCCATCCGCTGCTGACAGCGCAAAGAAGCTTTTGAGCTTCCGCACTTCGTCGACAGTGATCTGAGCTCTCAGGCGTTTGGCTTTTTCATCGTAGGGGCGGCGCAGTGAAAACAGGCCCGGTTCCGATCCTGCGAGCATGCGGCGCGCAACCGGATGATCTTCTGCGATATGCAGGTCTACGGGTGGCGGAGGTGCGCCGAAGAGACCGTCGTCTTCTTGAAGGGGCGTGGCCAAAAGGAAGCGTGCAATCTGCCAGGCAAGGGTCGCCTTGCCCACGCCGCGCGGTCCCGTGATCAGCCAGCCGTGGTGCAGCCGGTCGGAACTGAAAGCTTGCAGAAAATCCGCCTGTGCGGCGTCCTGACCGTAAAGCATGACAGTCTCGCGCGGATGCGGCGCACCGTCGATGCGGTCCGGTTCGGGTTGTGTTGCGTCACTCATGTCAAATGGGGGCTTATCGCAGCCCAGACATCCTCTGCAACGGCATCGGCATCCCGGGCGCCGTCAATCACACGGAACCGGTCAACGTATTCCTCGGCCAAAGCCAGAAAGCCGGCTCGCATCGCCTCTTGCAGCGATGCGCCGAAATCCTCGAACCGTTCTTCCACCGTCTTGCGCGCCTTGGCGCGGCTGAGCCCGGTTTCCGGGTCCATGTCAATGAGGAGCGTCAGGTCAGGCTCAACCCCGATCATCAGATCATGCAGCGCATCTACCTTTACCCGCAGATTGCCGCGCGAGAGGCCCTGATACATCCGTGTGCTGTCGGCAAAGCGGTCGCAGATCACCACCTTGCCCGCGGCAAGCGCGGGCTGGATCGTGCGTTCCAAGTGGTCGCGGCGGGCGGCTGTGAAAAGCAGTATCTCGGTCTCAGCGGACCAGCGGTCGGGATCGCCCTGCAACACAAGCGCGCGGATTTCTTCGGCCCCCGGGCTGCCTCCGGGTTCCCGTGTAAGCAAAACGTCGGCGCCTTCACTCTGCAGACGATCTGCCAGCTTGCGCGCCTGCGTCGACTTCCCAGACCCGTCTATCCCTTCAAAGCTGATAAACAGCCCTGGTCGGCTCACATCGTGCCCTCATCCGAAGCCTGAATGCGGCCAAGCAGCATCTGCGAGACGCTCATCATGCGGTCAACGAATCCGCTCGCTGGCACAGCGTTGGCGGCAAAAAGCGGGATGCGGTGTTCCGGCAGTCCCTGCGGGCTGATGATCAGCTCGGCCAGTTGACGTCCCTCGGCAATCGGCGCCTCAATCGGCCCGGTATAGACCACCTCGGCAGTCACGCCCTGTCCGGGCGTGTTGGGCAGAAGCAGCGTCACGTCTTCTTTCGCCATCAGACCAACCGTTTGGCTGGCACCCATCCAGACATCGGCTTCGGCGATGACCGATCCGGCGCGCGTGACCGTTTTTTCGGCAAACTGCCGGAATGCCCAATTGACGATCGATTCCGATTCCTCGGCGCGGGCTTGCGCTGTGTCTAGACCGGTGATGGAAAAGATCACCCGGCGGTCGCCCTGCTTGGCGGATCCGACAAGTCCATAGCCCGCTTCTTGTGTGTGCCCGGTTTTCAGCCCATCCGCGCCAATGCCAAGAGACAAAAGCGGGTTTCGATTGAACCTGTTGGACGACTCGGCCTCGTCGAAGAGAAACTCTTTCTCCGCGAACATCGGGTAGAAATCCGGGAAATCCTCGATCAGGCGCTGGGCCAACAGCGTCAGATCGCGCATCGACATCACATGACCGTCGGCTGGCCAGCCGCTGGCGTTCTTGAAGATCGAATTGGTCATGCCAAGCTGCTGCGCGCGTTGCGTCATCATGCGCGCGAACCCGGCCTCGGTGCCATCGGGAGAAAGCGCTTCGGCCAGAACCACGCAGGCGTCATTGCCCGAGAGCACGATGATGCCGCGGATCAGGTCTTCGACGGATACACGTTCGCCCTGCCGCAGGAACAGGGTCGAGCCGCCAAAGGAATTGGCATGGGCCGATACGGGCAGTTCTTCGTCCATGCGAAGCCGACCGTCTTGCACCGCTTCGAACGCGATGTAGAGCGTCATCAGTTTGGACATCGAGGCCGGGGGCAAAGGAATGTCAGCGTTTTTGGCCAGCAAAACGGTGCCGGTTTTTTCATCCAGCACAAAGGCGGCCGAAGCACGGGTGTCGAACGCCAATGCCGACGTCGTCGACAACAAGAGCGCGGCAAGCCCGGCGGAAATGAAACTGCGGTATTTGCGGATCATGGCAGCTCTCCTGTCATACCTGCGAGGTCGGATCAGTTGGTGACGGCATAGGCGTCGGTAAAGCCGGTATCCTTGATCTTGGCAAGCAAGGTACTCCGCTCTGCGCGGGTCTGTGCCGGCCCGACGAGCACGCGCCAGAAGGTCTTGCCGCTTGAGCTTTGTTCCAGCACGGTTGGTGTCATGCCTGCCTGTCGCATCGCAGTTGCGGTGTTGTTGGCGTTCTGCTCGATGCTGAAGATACCGATCTGAATAAAGGGCTTGTCCAACGGCGACTGTGACGGGGCCGATGCGGGGGCAGCCGCCGGCGTGGCGTCAAGCGCCGCCGCAGCGGTCTCGGCAATCGGGTCCAGCGTGGTTTCGGCCACATCGGTGGGCGCATCAAAGCCGCCATCCCCGATGGGTGCGTCCTGAGGCGGTGCCGATGTCGCATCATCCGGCACTTCCTCGCGGCGGAGGGCGACCACATTCAGCTGAGTCGGTGCCCCTGCCAGCACCCCAAGCGCGGCTGCCGCATCCGACGAGATCTGCAGCCGAGGACCCGGCGTTTCACGCTCCTTGCGGAACAGAGCGCCGATGACAAAATTGCCGTTGGCCTCGTTGCGGATGATCACGCGTTCGGGCTCGGCCACATCAGGATGCGCCGCCCAGACCCCACCAAGCGACGGGCGACCATCCCAAAGCCCATTCTCGTTGACGGAAAAGACCTCTGGCGCTTCGACATCCCGCTCGACCAGCCGGGTGGCGCGTGTACCCTCGGCGGGCATGCCATCTGCCACCGATCCGCCAGCACCGCCTTGCAGAAAAGCGGGCATGTTGACGCCGTCACAGGCAACCAGACTGACCACTGCAACCCCGCAAAAAGCCGAGACACGCGCCCTACGCCAAAGCGAAGAATTGATGATCCTGATGTTCATTGCCTGCTCGCCTTCTGCTGTGCCCTGATGGACGCCCGTCGGCCAAGCCGCGCCGCGCCCCTTTTTCTTTTGCGCGAAGCTTACAGTCTTCGATGCAGCAAGAAAAGTCTGACGATAAGAATGCGTAGATTTTCCCTCGTGCCCGCTTTCAGAATCGAAATTGTGAGGCTATGTCACCTGCCATCGGAGGTTTGGCAGAGTGGTCGAATGCGGCGGTCTTGAAAACCGTTGGGCGTGAGAGCGTCCCCAGGGTTCGAATCCCTGAGCCTCCGCCAATTTCTTTAGAGCGCTTCAAGTTATTGAAATTACTTATTAAAAAGTAGCGTCGGAAATTTTGACCACACACGCCAACCACACACGTTTACCACACCTTTTCCCGCATTAAGTGTAGCTTCTGTCTGAGTCCCACCGCTTTTCAAGAACGCCGATTCCATCCATCTGAGGTTGCCTCCGGAAAATGACCAAGCTTGGCAGCATCTCAGGCAACCACTTGTCCATCACATGCAAGGTCTGTGGCTACAACACTCTCCTAGCAGTCAAACCCCTGATAGAACGCCTTGGGTGGGAAGCCCGTTTGACTGACGTGGTGCCAAACCTTCGCTGTAGTAGCTGTAAGGCCAAGGGGCAGGTAACTTTTCAGATCGTGTTTGTGGGTGGCTCTGGTGAAGCGCTTTTGGGCGGGAAGGCTACAAAAGAACCAAAACCAACGGGAAGGCTGTCAGGTTGATGCTTTGGGGTTGAGGTACCGGTTTGAGTGTGGGACGCTTCCACAACAAACGATAAACCGCAGAAATAACGGAGTATGACAAATGGCGATATTGCTATCATCCCTAAATTCGACGAATGGCTTCGCGGTGGTTGGTTCGGGTGGTAGCGATAATGCCGGAAAGTCGATTTCCGCAAGTGGGGACTTTAATGGTGATGGTCTCTCCGATGTAATCGTTGGTGCACCTGGAGCAAACAAGAGCTTCATTGTCTTTGGGCAAGCTAATATAGCTAATCCCTTCTTCAATCTGTCGGAAATCAATGGTGACAACGGTATCGAAATTAATGGAGATGAAACGACCTTTGGTTTCGGTGAGTCCGTAGCGTTCGCAGGTGATGTCAACGGTGACGGCTTTGACGATGTAATCATAAGTGGCGAAGAATCAACGCAGTCATTTGTGTTATTTGGGGCCGAAACATGGGATAACTCGGCCATTTCTCTAAGTGATTTTGACGGGATTTCCGGATTCAGAGTTGATCTTGAGTTCGATAGCCGTGAGCAAAGGGGCGCATTTGTATCATCGGCAGGAGACATCAACGGTGATGGTACTGACGATTTTTTGATTGGTTACGCTTCGCTAACTGAAGATGGCAAGGCGAGTGTGGTATTTGGTTCGCAAGATTGGAGTTCGGCATTAGTAGATGCATCCTTCCTTGACGGCGTACGTGGATTTGAAATTACTGATATTGCTCCCAGCACAGGAACAAACTCGTTTTCTGGTGCAGGCGATGTCAACGGGGACGGCCTCGACGATCTATTGGTTGGAACAAACGTGATATTTGGTCGCGCCGATTGGTCTAGTCTAATTAGTTTGAGTGCAATGGACAGTTCAGAAGGCTTCTCCGTTTCGGGCGTACCCGGTGGTATGACTAGTAGCGGAGTGGCTGTTTCTGGTCTAGGCGACATTAACGGTGACGGTTTAGATGACGTTATCTTTGGTGCTTCAGTGGCTAGTCCTGAAGGATTGAGACGAGCCGGGGAGAGTTATGTTGTCTTTGGGAAACAAGATTGGAGTGATCCAACTATTGATGTGTCTTCTCTTAATGGTAGCAATGGCTTTCATATTGTAGGAGTTAATGAGCAAGACTCGAGTGGATTTTCAGTTAGTGGTGCAGGCGACTTCAATAATGATGGCTTGCAGGACATATTGATTGGTGCGCCAAACGCTGATCCTAACGGCGTGAATCTATCTGGTGAGAGTTATATTATATTCGGTGTTCGGGGTTGGTCGGCAGCGACGGTCGATTTGTTTTTTGCTGAAGAAGCCGAAGTTCTGAGGCTTCAAGGGGTTGGTGATGATGATCGAAGTGGCTGGGCTGTTTCTGGTTTTGGCGATTTTAACGGTGACAGTGTAGATGACATCGTTGTTAGTGCGTTCAAGGCGAGTATTGGTAGAGATAGCAACAGTGGGGTTAGCTACATTGTATTTGGTGATGCCTTTTCAGGTGAAGATATAGTTGGTTCAGACATTGATGATTTACTTTCTGGAACTTCGGAAAGCGAAGTCTTGAGCGGTCTTTTTGGTGATGACACAATAGCGGGGGGTGGTGGAAACGACCTTCTCGAAGGTAGCGTGGGTATTGACACTGCAGTCTACTCAGGCAATCAAAACAGCTATAGCCTCACGCTCTCACCTACCGGAACAACGATTGAAGACCGCAGAACTGACGGTAATGGTACTGACACGCTAGTAGATATTGAATTTCTTGACTTCGACACAGACCTTACTGGTGCGCCGTTTGATCTTCAGCAGTTTGGCGGTGCGACTGGGTTAAATGCACAAGACTTCGAGAGCTTCATTGAGTTCTATATCGCCTATTTCAACCGTGCGCCTGATGCAGTGGGTTTAAACTTCTGGGGAACTGCCTTTGCCAATGGCACCACCCTTGAGGAGATGGCGACACTGTTCGTGGATCAGGATGAAACGCGGGCTACCTATCCAGACGGAACATCTAACACTGATTTTGTAACTGCGGTATATGACAATGTCTTGGGGCGCATACCTGACCAAGATGGGTTTGACTTCTGGGTGGACATGCTCAACAGGAGCGAAGAGACTAACGTTACCCGCGACCAGTTTATCCTTGAGGTCTTGAGGGGTGTTCAGGATGGTTCACCGGATAGGGCATACCTAGACACCAAGGTTGATATTGGCGCTTACTTCGCAGTTCATAGGGGTATGTCTGACACTGATAGCGCGTCTGCAGCTATGGCGCTGTTTGATGGCTCTCAGGGAAGCGTGAATGACGCTGTGGCAGCAATAGATGGTTTCTATCAGGATGCGCTTGATCCATCGAACGGTGAGTTCCTGATGCAGCTTGTTGGTGTACTGGATAACCCGTTTGCGTGAACAATAATGGCTGAAATGTATGCACGCACAAACAAGG
>QCWH01000035.1:0-15026 GCA_003149565.1 Marivita sp. XM-24bin2
CGCAGCAAAATTCTCGCGGCAGCAACCGAGGCAGGGCTCGATGGCAAGGTGGATTGCCGTCTTGGACTAGGCACGCCGACCAATGAGTGGGGCAGTGCGACCGCGCTCGGCATCCGTGCGCTCAACGCTTTGGGCGGCGGCAGCGTGACATTCGCGGATGCCGACGTAACCCTTTTCGCGCTTGAAGGCACGGACCAATCTCTGTTCGACCGCGTCGTGGGCGAGTTCGAAGCCGAACTGCCGGATGTCTTTTTGCTCAACGCGACCCTGCCAACTCCGCCCGAAGCCGCGCCGGACGGCATCCCCGAATTCACAGCCACACGCAGCCCGGAAGGCGACGTACAACTGCGCGGCCGGATCAACAGCGAAATCGCCCGCACCACCGCCGACAGCTTTGCCCGCGCGGCCTTTGGCTCTTCAACCGTCCGAACCACGGCCCGGGTTGACGAAACCCTGCCGGCAACATGGTCCAGCCGCGTCCTTGCCGGCCTCGATGCCCTGTCGCGTTTGTCGAATGGCGCTGTGATTGTAACCCCGGATGCGCTCTCGATCAGCGGAAATACAGGCAACCAGAACGCCAGCTCTGAAATTGCAGGCCTTCTGGCGGACAAACTTGGGGACAGCGAAGAGTTCAATATTGACGTCACTTATCAGGAAAAGCTCGATCCGCTTCTGGGCATCCCGACCCCAGAAGAATGCGAAGCGCAGATCGTCGAAATCATCGGCAATCGAAAGATCACATTCGAGCCCGGTTCCGCCACGCTGGACGCCGCGACACAGGATATCATGGATGAAATCGCGGAATTGCTGCAGCTCTGCGGGGATATCCCCCTCGTGATCGCCGGGCACACCGACAGCCAGGGCCGCGAAGTGATGAACCAGCAACTCAGCCAGGAGCGCGCCCAGGCGGTTGTAGATGCGCTGCGCGCCCGTCGGGTTCTGACCGCCAGCTACGAAGTGCGCGGCTACGGCGAAGAACAACCCATCGCGAGCAACGACACCGAAGAGGGCCGCGAAGCGAACCGCCGGATCGAATTCAAACTACGCCGCCCGGAACCCGTCGAAGAGACAGAAACAACGCTGGAAAGTATTGAAGATCCCGCGCCAACAGACGAAACATCACAAAGCGACGGCGCAGGGGACAACGGCGATGGACAGAACTGAGTTTGTCATCACGACGGCAATCATTCTTTTTGTGGCATTCTGCCTCGGTTGGTTCACCAACTGGCTCGTCCACCGCTTCACCCGCGTCAGTCAGGCCGACATGGATCAGTTGGAACGCATGAGTCAGGAACTGCACGAGGCCGAGGAAACCCGCGATCAGGCGATCACCTACCTCCAGCAGCGTGAAGCCGAACTGACCAACCAGCTGGCCCAGACAGAGGCCGAGCTTGCCGCCGCGATGGAAGGCCTGCGCGACGCGCGGCACGAGGCCGAGGAAATGCGCGCCTACGTGGAACGCATGAGCGCTGGCTGACCGGGGCTGCGTTCTTTGCCCGAATGTCCTAAGCTGGCCGCATGACACAGGACACCGCCACCCAGGAAGACCAATCCAAAGCCGCAGAGCGCCGCGCCAAAGGCGAATTCGTCCGTGGCGTCAGCGGGTTTCGCCACGCCATAGGCGATCCCGACTTTCCGCCCGAACCGGGCCGCTACCATCTTTTTGTCGCGCTCAATTGCCCGTGGTGTCACCGCGCGACACTGGCCCGCAGCGTTCTCGGTCTGACCGGTTCGATCAGTATGGACGTGGCTTTTCCCAACCGCACGGGCGAGGATGATCCCGCTGGCCCCAACCTCTGGGAATTCACCCCCGACCGCATTGCGTCACTGACCGGCGATACGTTACCCGAATGCACACCCGAAACCGGTACCGGTCAGGGCCTGAGGCTCGCCAAACAGATCTACCAGCACGAAGGGTCCGACGAACAATCGCTGCCAGTCCTCTACGACAAGATCACCCAGCGGATCGTCAACAATGAAAGCGCCGAAATCCTGCGCATGCTGGATGCGCATGCGGATGCTCTACGTGGCGAGGCGACCAGCAATCCAACGCTTTTTCCCGACGACCCCGCATTACAATCCGCGATCACAGATCTGAACGAGCGCATCTACACCACGATCAACAATGGCGCGTACAAGGCCGGGTTCTCTTCGGATCAAAAGGTCTACGCCACAGCCTTCGCCGCCTATTTCGACACGCTCAAATACCTGAACGCCTTGCTTTCGGATGGCCGTGCCTTTCTCACCGGCGACAGATTCACCGAGGCAGACCTTCGCCTCTTCCCGACTCTCTTTCGCCACGATCCGGTCTATTACCTGCGCATGAAACTCAACGGTGCCAAGATCGTTGATTTCCCGCATCTGTGGCGCTGGCTGTGCCGGGTCTACGCGCTTGAAGGCGTGGCCGAGGCGGGGTCGCTGGTCCATTGCCGCCAGGGCTATTTCGGCAGGTCGTGGAACAACGTGGTGCCGCTCGGTCCGACGCACCCCATGCCCTATCCCGAAGCTTATCGACACCCGGAACTGGCCCGCTCCGGCTAACGGGATTACCGATCAGGCAAGGGAATGAACTCCGCATCATCGCCCGGAGGCAACTGGAACCGACCCTCCGCCCAGTCCCCGGCGCGCCACGCTTCCTTGGCCTCGTCTATGCGTTCCTTCGACGAGGCAACGAAGTTCCACCAGATGTAGCGGGGCCCCTCAAGCGTTTCACCGCCCAAGAGCATCACCCGCGCGCCCATCGGTCCGGCTTGAAGGGACAGTCTGTCGCCCGGACGGAGCACCATCATGCGCCCCGCCTCATAGGTTTCCCCGGCAATCGTGATTGACCCGTCGACGACATATACCCCACGGTCCTCGTGATTATCCGGCAGCGGAATCGCCGCGCCCGCTTCAAGCACCGCGTCGGCATAGAACATCTCGGACGCCGTCTTGACCGGCGCTCGTTCGCCCCAGGCATCGCCAAGGATCAGCCGCACGGATTTGCCTTCCCCTTCAAGAAACGGCAGCGCGTCTGCGGGTGCATGCTCGAACTCGGGTGCGCGGTCTTCGTGGTCTTTCGGCAAGGCGACCCAGGTCTGGATGCCGAAGAACGGCATCGGGTCAGTCTGTGTGGTGTCATCGGTGCGTTCGGAATGGGTGATCCCATGTCCAGCCACCATCCAGTTCACCGCACCCGGTTCAATCCACGCATCGGTGCCAAGACTGTCGCGGTGGTGCATCCGACCCCGGAACAGATAGGAAATCGTCGCCAGCCCGATATGTGGATGCGGGCGCACGTCGAGCCCCTTGGTCGGCAGAAATTCGGCCGGCCCCATCTGATCAAAGAAAATGAAGGGTCCCACCATCTGACGACGCGGCGCAGGCAGAGCGCGCCGCACTTCAAATCCACCCAGATCGCGGGCGCGGGGAATGATCAAGGTTTCGATTGCGTCAACATCGTCGCCAGTGGGGCAATGCGGGTCGAGGGCAGGGTTCCAGCTCATCTAGGTGCTCCTAACTCTGAACGTTTGCACCAAAGTAATCCCAAGGCATAAATGCACAACTACCTTTAAATAAGCGAGTGATGCGCGAATACGCACAGTTTGAGAATCCAAGTTAATAAATCCTTTATAGGACCGATCCGGCCCGATTGTTTCGCGCGCGAAACATTGGGGTGCACAACCTGACCTATCTCCTGCGTTTGCGTGACCGCTGCTTGCGCAGGCTGCTGCGCCCGCGCGCATGAAACTCTGGCGGCCGTTTCGACACCCACTCAAAGAACACTGCAAGATGTGGGTGCGCCCTCAGAGCCTCCGGCGTGTTGAACTCCCGCGCCAATTCCGCCTCGGTCAGCGTTGCGTGGATTTCCTGATGGCAGATGTGATGCACCAGCACCGTCGGCCCACCCTTGCCGCCTTTCAGCTTCGGGATCAGATGATGCACGCTTTGTTTCACGCCCGGCGGGATCGGGCGCAAACACAGCGGGCAGATCGGATCGGCTTCGTTCAATGATTTACAACTCCGGGCGACGAGACTTGTGCTGGGGTACGGCTCAAGGCATCTAGCTGTCATAACGAGTGCGTATTTCAAGGAGTCGTCATGCAGTGGGATCTGGCCGCGCAACCGCATGTCGTCCAGAACGTGGCCGAACTGGTGCTTCAAGGGTATGAAATTGCCCTGAGATGGGTGGTGTCACCAGCGGCGTGGTCACAGTTCGCCATGCTCGTGGTCGCATATCTTCTTGCGAATTTCATTGCGCGGCGCCTGCGCACCCCCCTGTCACGTCTTCTGAACCCTGCCGAAGACAGCACAAGCGTACTGGCACAGGCGCGTCGGTTCTTGCTCCTGTTTCTGCCACTCCTGTCGCCGGTCATCGCCTATGCACTGGCGGGGATCGGAGAACAGGTGATCCGGTCGGCATTCGGAACGGGCACTGTCATCGCCTTTGGCAAACGTCTGTTTCTGTTTCTCGCAGCGCGTGCACTTGTGCGTGACATCGTTTCGGACCCGTTCCTCAAACTGCTCGGGCGTTACGTCCTCCTGCCTGCGATGGCGCTCTATGTGTTCGGCATCCTGGACCTGATCACCGACCGCCTGAATGCAACGATGGTTTCGCTGGGAAACATCTCGTTCTCGGTCATGGCCCTGATCCGTGGCGTGATCGCCGGGGCGATCCTGTTCTGGCTGGGGCGCTGGTCGAACGACCAATCCGCTGCCTACATCAACAAACAAGAAGAGATGCGCCCCGCCACCCGGCAACTGGCCGCCAAGGCGGCAGAGCTTCTGATCTTCGGCCTCGCCTTCATCCTTCTGATGAACATCATGGGTGTACCGCTCACCTCACTTGCCGTTTTGGGTGGTGCAATTGGTGTGGGTCTGGGCTTTGGCCTTCAGAAGATCGCGTCAAACTACATCTCTGGAGTGATCCTGCTGCTCAAAGGGCAGGCGACCGTTGGGGATTATGTCGCGTTGGACAACGGCGAGGCGGGCACCATCGTCAAGACAACCGCCCGCGCAATGATCCTTGAAACCTTTGACGGGCGCTGGATCGTGGTGCCAAACGAGGATTTCATCACCACCCGCGTGATCAATTATTCGGATCAAGGCAGCGCCAACCGGCTCGAAGTGGCGTTCTCGGTCAGTTATGACACCGACATCAATCTTGTGCCTGACATTATCGTCGAAGCCGTTTCCAAGCATCCCGGAATACTGCAATCGCCAGAGCCTCCTGATGTCGAACTGCGCGGTTTCGGTGACAGCGGCATCGACTTTGGTGTAGAGTTCTGGGTGAATGGCATCGACGACGGCAAGAACAAATATGCCTCGGATGTGCTGTTCCTGATCTGGAACGCGCTGAAGGAACACAAAATAGAAATCCCCTATCCCCATCGTGTTGTCGAGCTGCGCAACGCGCCATCGGCAGAGTGACGGACGCGCTGGTCATCGGCGGCGGGCCGGCTGGTCTGATGGCGGCAGAGGCCTTGTTGCAGGCTGGCCGGGCGGTGACCTTGGTCGAGGCGAAACCGTCGATTGGCCGCAAATTCCTGATGGCCGGGAAGTCGGGGTTGAATCTGACCAAGATGCAGGCCTTCGGGCCGTTTCTGGCCTCCTACGGCGCGAGTTTGCATCCGACCATGCGGGCATGTCTCAAGTCCTTTGGACCGGACGAGGTCAAGGCATGGACCGAAGGGATGGGGCAGACCACCTTCGCCGGTTCGACCGGGCGGTTGTTTCCTGATGCGATGAAAGCGTCGCCCTTGCTGCGCGCATGGTTGGCGCGGCTGGATGGATTGGGACTCGAACGGCATACCCGCTGGCGCTGGGTCGATTGGGAGCGGAACATCCACCATTTCGACACGCCCGAGGGCCCCCGCGTTCTGACCCCGCGCGTCACCGTTTTTGCCCTTGGCGGTGCGAGCTGGGCGCGGCTGGGGTCGGACGGGCAATGGGCAGAGCGTTTCGCAGCGAACGGGATCACGGTCGCGCCGTTCCAGCCGTCGAATGTGGGGGTGGTGGTGGAGTGGTCGGAACATATGACCCGCCACTTTGGCGCGCCGCTCAAGGGCATTGCCCTGCACGCGGGCGATACGCTGTCGCGCGGGGAAGCGGTGATCTCCAAACGCGGTTTGGAGGGGGGCGGAGTGTACCCGCTGGCTCCGGCTTTGCGCGAAGGCGCTGCTCTGACGTTGGATCTGTTGCCCGACCTCGGCCTTGAGGCGGTGGCTAACCGTCTGGCAAAACCCAAAGGCAAAGCCAGTCTGTCGAACCATCTACGCCGGGTGCTGAAACTGTCGCCAGCTGCGCAGGCCATAGCGCGGGAGTTCGTGCATCCTTGGCCCGATGATCCAAGCGTCTTGGCGCAAGCGGTCAAGGCCGTTCCCATCCGCCATTCCGGGTTGCGCCCCATGGACGAAGCGATCTCGACTGCGGGCGGCGTGTCCTTTGACGCGCTGGACGACACGCTTATGCTCAAGGATCGGCCCGGCACGTTTTGCGTGGGCGAAATGCTCGATTGGGACGCGCCGACGGGGGGGTATCTGTTGACCGCCTGTTTCGCCACCGGGCTTTGGGCTGGGCGTCACGCGGCGGAATACGACAGGCCGTGACGTGACGTTGGGGCGTGACACGTCAACTTGGGACGTGTCAGGTGATGCCAACGGAGGAGTTCTGCCATGACCACATACCCGCATATGCTGGCCCCGCTTGATCTTGGTTTCACCACGCTGAAGAACCGCGTGCTGATGGGGTCGATGCACACCAACCTGGAAGAGACCGGCGACTGGAACCGCGTGGCCGAGTTTTATGCCACCCGCGCACGCGGTGGCGTGGCGCTGATGGTCACTGGCGGCATGGCGCCGAACCGCGAGGGCGGTGTGTTTCCGGGCGCGTCCGGGCTCTTTACCGACCAGGACATCGCGAACCACAGGATCGTCACCGACCGGGTGCATGAGGCCGACGGCAAGATCGCGATGCAGATCCTGCATGCGGGTCGGTACGCCTATGGCAAGGAATGTGTGGCACCCTCTGCGGTGAAATCCCCGATCTCTCCGTTCCCGCCGATCGAACTGGATGAGGCCGGGATCGAGAAGCAGATCAGCGACATCGTGACCGCTGCACAACGGGCGCAAGCGGCGGGGTATGACGGGGTCGAGGTGATGGGATCGGAAGGGTACTTCCTCAACCAGTTCCTTGTGACCCACACCAACAAACGTACGGATCGCTGGGGCGGGTCGTACGAGAACCGGATGCGCCTGCCTGTCGAAGTGGTGCGCCGTGTGCGCGAGGCGGTCGGGCCGGAGTTCATCGTGATCTACCGGTTGTCGATGATCGACCTGGTGCCTAACGGATCGACCCATGAAGAGGTCGTGCAACTGGCGCAAGCCATCGAGAAGGCGGGGGCCACGATCATCAACACCGGCATCGGCTGGCACGAGGCGCGGATTCCCACGATTGCGACAAGCGTACCGCGTGCGGCGTTTGCCTGGGTGACGAAGAAGCTGATGGGCAAGGTGGGGATTCCGGTGATCACGTCAAACCGGATCAACACGCCCGAGGTTGCGGAGGAAGTGCTGGCGACGGGATGCGCCGATATGGTCAGCATGGCGCGGCCGTTCCTTGCTGACCCGGATTTCGTTGCGAAAGCGGCTGCGGGCAAGGCCATGCAGATCGCGCCCTGTATTGCGTGTAATCAGGCCTGTCTGGATCACACGTTCCAGATGAAGATCTCGTCCTGCCTTGTGAATCCGAAGGCGTGTTTCGAGACTGAGTTGAAAGTTGAACCAACCGTGAATGCCAAGCGCGTTGCGGTGGTGGGCGCGGGGCCTGCTGGCCTGTCGGCGGCGATCACAGCGGCAGAGCGCGGGCACCAGGTGACGCTGTTTGACAAGGCCGATGAGATTGGCGGTCAGTTGAACATGGCGAAACAGGTTCCGGGCAAGGAAGAGTTCTGGGGGTTGGTCGATTGGTTCCGCACGATGTTGGAGGAAACCGGGGTCACTGTGTCTTTGGGCAAAGCGGTCAGTGCGGAAGACCTGACCGGTTTTGACGAGGTGATCATCGCCACGGGTGTTCTTCCGCGTGATCCGCAGATCCCCGGTCAGGACGGGCCGAACGTGCTAGGCTATGTCGATGTGCTGCGTGGCAAGGCTCCGGTTGGTCAGCATGTGGCGGTTGTTGGGGCCGGGGGCATTGGCTTTGACGTGTCAGAATACCTTGTGCACGAGGGTGAAAGCCCGACCGAGAACCTGCCGGAGTGGATGAAGGAATGGGGTGTCTCCGATCCGGCCGACCAGAGGTCTGGTCTTGACCCCAAGGGACCGCAGCCGACCCCACCTGCGCGGCAGGTGACGCTGCTGCAACGAAAGGCAGAGAAGCCGGGCAAGCGGTTGGGCAAAACGACCGGCTGGATTCACCGCATGAGCCTGATGATGAAAGATGTGCAGATGAAGGCGGGTGTGAATTACGAGCGCATTGATGCTGATGGGCTGCACATCTCTTACGGCGAGGCGCGCGAGCGGCCCGAGGTGATCGCCTGCGATACCGTGGTGCTGTGTGCCGGTCAGGTGTCGGAGCGGTCTCTGGCGGACGCGTTGGAGGCCAAGGGGGTGACCTGCCATGTGATCGGCGGTGCCGATGTGGCGGCGGAACTGGACGCCAAACGGGCGATTGATCAGGGCACGCGGCTCGCGGCGCAGTTGTAAGGAACAGTTGGACTTCTGTTGCGTTGAGCGGTCAGACGGCGGTGCGAGAGGCCCCGCTTGGACATTCAACACATCAGGAGGCCTACAATGCCTGCAATCAGTGACGCAAAAATTCTTCTTATCTCTACCCACGGTTTTGAACAGTCCGAACTGGAATTCCCGCGCGATCAGTTGCGTGCCAAGGGCGCCAAACTCCATGTCGCGACGCCGGACGGCAACGCTGTCAAAGGCTGGGAAGGCAGCGATTGGGGCCGTGAGGCCGAGGCCGACGCCAAGATCTCGGACGTTTCGGTCGAGGATTACGATGCGTTGGTGATTCCCGGCGGTCAGATCAATCCCGACCTGCTGCGCGTCGATGAAAACGTTCTTGAACTCGTGAAGAGCTTTCACGATCAGGGCAAGACCATTGCTGCTGTCTGTCACGCGCCGTGGGTTCTGGTCGAAGCGGGTATCCTCAAGGGGCGCGATGCGACCTCCTACCATTCGATCAAGACCGACGTGATCAACGCCGGCGCCAATTGGAAAGACGAAGAAGTTGTTGTCGATCAGGGGATCGTGACAAGCCGTCAGCCGGAAGACCTCAAGGCGTTTGTGTCGAAGATCGTGGAAGAGATTGAAGAGGGTAGGCATACGCGCAAGGCCGCGTGAGGCATATCCTCAGAAGACGTTGGAAAGCCGGGCCTTGCGCCCGGCTTTTCATTATTCGGTGACGGTGATCGTCATCACCTCGCTGACGACCGGCGGGTTATGGGGGACATGAAAGTGATCACCCAAAACAAGCTGGATCGTGTGTTCTCCCGGAGGCAAATCGAGCGTGGTCTGAGTTTGCCCACCGCCGAAGTGAATGTGGTTGTCGTCGGCTGGAATGCCGTTGGCGATCAGTTCGGCATCCTCTGATCCTTCACCGAATGGCGGACGGTTGAGCAGGATGTGATGATGCCCTGTGCCCTCTTTCTCGACACCTGCAGGGGCGACTCCCATTCCGGCCAAACCAAATACCAAGGTCACCGGCGATTGCATGGTTGCTCCATTTTCCAAGTTGACGACATAGGCCACCGATTCCGGGTTTGACGGCGTGTCGCCTGCATGGGTCAAGGTTGCGGACGAGATCGCAACGGCTGCGGCTAGGATTACACGATACATGAGGTTCTCTCCCTGTCAGGGAAGCCTGTCTTCCCTCAGGTCAAGAGTATATCCATAACGTGTGTCGCGCAATCAAAGGTCGATCAATGGTTGTAAAATCTGCCGTTTCCGTTTGCATGACATTGCCCAACAAAACCCAGATATTGTCTGCGGAGTGCCCAAGTCGCGCCCGATTTGACGGTCATAGCTGTGTTAACGAAACACGAGGAAAACTATGGACCGTCTTACCGAAATGGAGGCCTTTGCCACGGTTGTGGATCAGGGTGGCTTCACCGACGCGGCCAAGAAGATGGGGATTTCGAAATCCGCTGTCTCAAAGCATGTGTCCTCTTTGGAGGCGCGGCTGGGTGCCCGCCTGTTGAACCGAACAACACGTCGTGTCAGTCCGACCGAGATCGGCCTTGCCTATTATGATCGCGCCCGACGGGTGCTGAACGATGCAGGCGAAGCGGATGCGCTGGTAACGTCGATGCAGTCTGCGCCCTCGGGCCTGCTGCGGATCAGTGTGGCGACCGATTTCGGGGTAAACCACCTATCGCCGGTTCTGGGCGAGTTCCTGTCGGATTTCCCGGACATCACGGTCAACATGGTGCTGAACAACCGCTATGTGGAGTTGATTTCCGAAGGCTTTGATATGGCTGTGCGGATCGGTGAGTTGGAAGACAGCACCCTGCGGGCGCGCAAGCTGACCGAGACCACCAAGCGGATGATCGCGGCGCCGTCTTACTTCGAGAGATACGGCCGACCGCGTCGGATCGACGACCTGAACGAACACAAGCTCTTGCACTACTCGAACCAGTCGAGCGGCAATGTGTGGAAGGTGACTGCGCCGTCTGGCGAAAAACGCCAAGTGCGCACCGCGGGCTGGTTGTCGGTGAATGACGGGCAATCGCTGCTGAACGCCTGTGTGGCGGGTCTGGGCATCGCCTATCTGCCGTCGTTCCTTTATGCTGAAGCGATGGAGCAGGGTCTGGTCGAGGACGCAATCCCGGATTTGCCGATCGACACACAGGGCATTTACGCGGTGTATCCGCCGGGCCGGTTTACCCAGCCCAAGGTGCGCGCCTTCATCGACTTTCTTGTCCACCAGTTCGCTGACAAAGGTCCGAAGGACTGGTAAAAACCTCCTCCCTCGTCTGTTCGCAGACAACCTCTGCGCCCCGGATGCCATAGCCGGGGCGTTTTTTTCGTGTCGGTTTCCGGGTTGCGACCGGGGCCGCGTGGGGGCAGTGTCTGGCGACCTGATCACCTGCCGGAGCGTCGCCATGCCCTTTACCCTTGCCACCTGGAACATCAATTCGGTCCGCCTGCGCGAAGGACTGGTGGCCAAGCTGATGGCGGAAGAGGGGCCTGATGTCCTTTGTCTGCAAGAGTGCAAGAGCCCGGTTGAGAAGATCCCGATGGAGCAGTTTCAGGCACTGGGTTACGGACACATGATCGCGCGGGGGCAGAAGGGGTATAATGGTGTGGCCATCCTGTCGAAGCTGCCGATCGAAGATCTGGGTGACAAGGATTTTGCCGGTCTGGGCCATGCGCGCCATGTGGCGGGGCGGTTGGAAAACGGGGTGTCGATCCACAACTTTTATGTGCCTGCGGGCGGTGATGTGCCGGATCGCGAGGTGAACGAGAAGTTCGGGCAGAAGCTGGATTATCTGACGGACATGCGGGACTGGTTTCATGCGGAGCGTCCTGAGAAGGCGATCCTTGTTGGTGATCTGAATATCGCACCGCGTGAGGACGATGTCTGGTCGCACAAGCAACTGCTGAAAGTGGTGAGCCACACACCCATCGAGGTCGAGCATTTCGGTGAAACGCAGGACGCGGGTGGCTGGGTCGATGTCACGCGACAGGATATTCCCGAGGGGTTGCTCTATTCGTGGTGGAGCTACCGCGCCAAGGATTGGGAGGCTGCGGACAAGGGGCGGCGGTTGGATCATGTCTGGGCGACGCCGGATATCTCGAATGCGGCGCATTCCAGCCGGGTGCTGCGCGATGCGCGCGGTTGGGAAAAACCCAGCGACCATGCGCCGGTGTTTGCCACGTTTGATTTGTGAGCGGTTCCAGGGTGAGAAAATTTCTCACTCTGATCTTCATTTGCGTGAGAAGTTCTCAATAATCGTTTGGTTATGTCCTGAAATTGGGAAACGCGCTTTGTCGGTGTCTGGCATGTTCTGATCAGGCATCGAAACAGGGAGCTTCTCATGGCGATTCAAGACACCGATACAACGGCGCGGCCCGGCTTTTTGCGCAGCTTTATTGATCACCCAGCCAGCGTGAACGAAACCTACCTGCAGCATGCGGGCTTTGCGTTCGGCTTTGCGGCGCGGCTGTTTCTGGCGTCGATGGCGGCGCTGATCCATGCGGTGATCCCGCCATTGTTTGAGACCACGGCCAGCCGGATGATCCGTCAGATGCACGCACGCATCGAAGCGCGACACACCAACGCCGGGCGCTGAGCATGTGCCGCCTTGCGGCCTATCTTGGGCCGGCGGTTCCTATTGCACATGTTGTTGTCGATCCGGCGCATTCTTTGCTTGAGCAAAGCCAGCATGCGAACGAGGCCAAGCTTGCCGTGCAGGGCGACGGGTTCGGGTTCGCCTGGTATGCCGACGGTCAGGGCCCCGGTTTGTACCGCGATGTTCTCCCGGCATGGTCGGATGGGAACCTGCTCAGCCTGTGCCAGATGATCCGATCGCCGCTGTTTCTGGCGCATGTCAGGGCTTCGACAACGGGTGAGACCACGCGTTTGAACTGCCATCCCTTTGTGCATCGGCGCTGGTCCTTCATGCACAATGGGCAGGTGCCGGACATTGACCGTATCCGGCGTAAACTCGAAGCCCTATTGCCGGACGATCTGTATCTGGCGCGGCGTGGGACAACGGATTCCGAGCTGATCTTTCTGTTGCTGCTGGCGTATGGAATGGAGCGTGATCCGGCAGGGGCGGTTCGGGCCGTTGTCGCGCTGTTGCGGAAGCACAGTTCCTATGGTCAGGGCTGTGACGAAGCGGTGCGGCTGACCTGTGTTATGTCTGATGGCGCGACGATCTATGCCTTCCGTCATTCAAGTGATGCGCGGGCACCCAGCCTTTATGTGGCTGAAACGACAGAGGGCGGCTGGATTCTTGCGTCGGAGCCTTTGGAGGCAGACACGCTGGTCTGGTCTGCGATTGAGCCCGACAGTCTTGTGATGCTGTCGCTGGAGGGGCTGACGCGGTTGGAACTGGATTTGGCTGTGGCGCGCGCGGCTTAGGTCCGCATGTTGAGAAGAGCGCGGCGGCGGCGGGACACGGTTTCGCGCCGATCTTGTGCCAGCCCGACACGGAAGCTGCGTGCGACAAAAGCAATGTGATCCGCCGCAGCATCGGCAGCTTCTTCGGGTTTGCCCCGGATGATTGCGTCGGCAATGCTTTTGTGTTGCTCCAGAAGCATTTCCCCGGTGCCGTCGATGGCGCGCAGGAAGTCCCGGTTATAGAACACGTTGCGGGCCATCAGTTGGTAGATCGCCGCCATCGTATGCACCATGAGCGAGTTGTGACTGGCGTCGACAATGGCTGCATGAAACCGAACGTCGGCATCGCGTGACGCCTCGGCATCGCCGCTAGCGTGGGCGTCTTCCAGCTTGTGCACGATGTCCTTAAGGGTTTCACGATCCTCTTCGGTGGCACGTTCCGCGGCGAGCATGGCCGCAAAGCTTTCCTGTTCGCGGCGGAATTCGAGGTAATCCTCAAATGCGGTTACGTGACGGGCATAGAGATCGACCAGTGCAGGCGACATGGCGGAGCCGACAAGCGGTGCAACAAAATTTCCCTCACCGTGGCGGACGATGATCAGGCCGTTTTCCTCTAGGCGTTTGAGAGCCTCGCGTACTTTGGGACGGGAGACTTTCATCTCTTCCGCAAGCGTGCGCTCGGATGGGAGGCGGGTGCCGTCCTTGAGAACGCCGGACACGATCAGCTCTTCGATGTGGTGAACGATGGAGTCTGCGACTGATTCGTGACCGACAGGTCCAAAGAGGTTTGCGACGGAATTCGGCATTTGGTTTCCTATTTCCTTGTGCGGTCTAGTGGTAAAATAAGTGGTCCTTTTTGGGGGTCAACGAAAATGTCGCAGTTATACGTTTCTGGTCAGTCCGGATTGCGTTAAAAATCTATTAAAAACAATTATTTGGTAAAAAATGAATTTTTGAAGTATATTTTTTATCCGCTCGGTATGCGACTGTATTCCGTTTCCGATGTGGTGTCGGTGGTCATGAATTTATTGATCCTGATGCGTGGTAAATAATATGAACCACTGCATTCCGGGTGATTGTCCCGGTGATTTTTCCCGGCACAGGCCGGACGACCCCGAGGAGGAAACATGAAAAACGTACTCACCAGCCTGGCCGTCGCAGCGGCTGTTTTGACCGCCCCCGCAGCACATGCTGCTGACAAGCTTTTGCTGAAGACGCCAATCGCGTTCTCGACCGCATTGCCGGGTCTGGGTTCTCCGATCCCCCGCGTTGCAGAGCAACTGGACCTGATGTCTGGCGGCACGCTGAAGATGAAGATCTATGAGCCGGGCAAGCTTGTCCCGCCATTTGAAATTCTGGATGCGGTCAGCACCGGCAAGATCAACTCTGGTTATACGACGGCTGGGTACTGGGCGGGCAAAATCCCCGCAGCGCCCCTGTTCTCGGCTGTGCCGTTTGGTCCGGAAGCGGGCGAATACATGGCGTGGCTCTACTACGGCAATGGCATGACCCTGTACCAGGAGATGTATGACCAGGCCGGGTACAACGTGAAAGTCATGCCCTGCGCGATCATCGCGCCGGAAACCTCTGGCTGGTTTGCCAAAGAGATCAATACGCCTGCAGATCTTGAAGGCTTGAAAATGCGCTTTTTCGGTCTGGGCGGCAAGGTCATGCAGAAGCTGGGCGTGGCGACATCGTTGCTGCCGGGTGGTGAGATTTTCCCGGCGCTGGAAAAGGGTGCAATTGACGCGACTGAGTTTTCTATGCCCGCGATCGACGCGCGCCTCGGGTTCCACAAGCTGGTCAAGTACAACTACTTCCCCGGCTGGCACCAGCAGGCGACGGTGTTTGAGTTGATGATCAACAAGGATGTCTGGAACGACGCGTCCGAGCAGCACAAGGCCATTATCGAGAACGCCTGCAAGGCGTCGATGGCAGACAGCTTTGCGGAAGGCGAGGCGATCCAGCACGCA
>QCWH01000035.1:16123-45297 GCA_003149565.1 Marivita sp. XM-24bin2
AAGCAATGGTCTGAAGAGATGCTGGCGACATTCGAAGCGACCTGGGACGCGGTCGCCGAAGAGGAAGCTGCGAATAACGAGTTCTTTGCCAAAGTTCTGAAGGACATGAACGACTTCCGGGATGGATATACCCTCTGGAAAGAAAACGCGTTCTTGCCGCGCAAGTAAGTTGCGTGCTGGCGGCGCCCTAATCGGGGCGCCGCCCTTCCATTCGTTTTTCACTTTTTACGGATTTGGACGCCGGGACATTTCTGCCCGGTGAGGGACAGGAGACACCGTCATGTCAGAGACTGTAAACGCCATTGAAGACCCGATTGAAACCTATGAAAGCATCCTCGAGCACGAGGACAAGGACACGCAGAGCGTTGCTGTCGGGATAGACAAGATGGTCAAGGGTGTGGGTCATGTGGTCATGTGGGCCAACCTCCTGCTGATCGCGGCTATCGTGGCGCAGGTGTTGTTCCGCTACCTGCTCAACCAGAACTTCCCCAAACTGGACGAGATCCAGTGGCACTTTTATGGGCTGTTGACGATGATCGGCATTTCCTATGCGCTGGTCACGGACAGTCACGTGCGGGTGGATATCCTGCACCTGCAACTGAGCCGCCGGGCGCAGCGGATCATCGAGGTTTTGGGGATCCTGACATTGGTCGCGCCGTTCCTCTACCTGATGGTCGATCAGGGGTGGGATTACTTCTACGAAAGCTGGCGCGTGAGCGAACGGTCATCTTCACCGACGGGTCTGCCTGCGCGCTGGGCGTTCAAGGCGATCATTCCGATTTCATTCGTGCTGCTGTCGTTTGCGGCTTTGGCGCGGCTGATCCACGATGTGCACGCGCTGTTCGTGGCGGGTCAAGAAGAGCGGCAGGGCCGCGATCTGCGTTTGATCCTTTGGGCGCTTGTCAGCTTTGCGGCCGTGGCGACCGCGTTGACCTTCCTGGTGCATACAACTGAGGAAAAGCTGGTCATTGCGATGTTCCTGACCTTCATTGCGCTATTGTTCACCGGTTTCCCGGTGGCGTGGGTGCTGGCTGGCACCGGCGTGTTGTATTGCGGGATCGCGTATCTGTTCGACAACGGGATGATGAACTGGACCGGGCTTGAGGAGACACTCATTGGTCTGGATTACCTGAGCCTTGGGGCGGTCGTGAACCGGGTCTATGCGACCATGTCGAACGCCGTGCTGGTGGCCTTGCCGATGTTCATCTTCATGGGGCTGATGCTGGACGAGTCCGGTGTGGCCGAGAAACTGATGTCGTCGATGCAGCGGCTCTTTGGGCGGACGCGCGGCGGTCTCGCGATTACGGTGACGATGATCGGGATCATCCTCGCGGCCTCGACCGGGATCATCGGCGCGTCGGTGGTTCTGCTGGGTGTGCTGGCTTTGCCGTCGATGATGGAGCAGAAATACTCACCGCTTCTGGGCACCGGAGTTGTTGCCGCGTCAGGCACATTGGGCATTCTGATCCCACCATCGATCATGCTGGTGATCATGGCAGACCAGATGGCGCTGTCGGTCGGTGACCTGTTCATGGCGGCGATGCTGCCAGGGATTTTGATCGGTGTTCTGTACCTGACTTATATCTTCATCATCTCGTACCTGAAGCCGTCGGTCGCGCCGGTCCCCGATGGTGCCGTGCGACCGGATTGGGCGGCGGTGAAGGATGTACTGATCGCCGTGTTGCCGACGCTTGGTCTGATCCTCGCTGTTCTTGGGTCGATCTTTGCCGGGATCACCACCCCGACGGAGGCATCGGGGATCGGGGCCATTGGCGCGACGATACTGGCTTTGGGTTACCGCAAGTTGACGCTTCAAAAGCTGATCAACGTGCTGAAGTCCACGTTCAACACAACTGCCTATATCTTTGCGATCTTTCTTGGTGCGACCGTGTTCTCATATGTTCTGCGTGAGATGGGTGGGGATCAGTTGATCGAGGATATGATCCTCGGCACCGGGTTTGGCCCGAATGGGACCGTAATCGTGATCCTGGCTATCGTATTCCTGTTGGGCTTCGTGCTTGACTGGATCGAGATCACGCTGATTGTCCTCCCGCTGATGCGCCCGATCATCAATGCGTTGGGTCTGGATATCCCGGGTTACGGTGTTGTCGATGAGGCCGCTCTTATCTGGTTCGTGATCCTTGTTGCGGTGACGCTTCAGACCTCGTTCCTGACGCCGCCGGTTGGGTTTGCGCTGTTCTACCTCAAGGGGGTGTGCCCGCCCGAAATCAAGCTGGGCCATATCTACAAGGGGGTGGTGCCATTTGTCCTGTTGCAGCTGACCGGGTTGGCGTTGGTATTCTGCCTGCCATGGCTTGCAACGTGGCTGCCGTCGGTGGCTTACTGAGCCTGACACGGGGGAGAAGACCGATGACGGACGACGACCTTCTGAAACGATTGCGTGCGGTGGTCGGAACACGGCATGTCCTGACCGGCACCAAGCAGACCGAGCGGTTCCGCAAGGGGTTCCGCTCTGGCGAAGGTGACGCGCTTGCAGTGGTGCAGCCTGCGACTATTCTGGAACAGTGGCAGGTGCTGCAAGCCTGTGTGGCGGCGGACAAAATTGTCATCATGCAGGCGGCCAATACCGGGCTGACGGAAGGATCGACGCCAAAAGGCTCGTATGATCGCGATGTCGTTCTGATCAACACGCGGCGGATGGATGCAATCCACACGTTGCACGGCGGTGAACAGGTGGTGAGCCTGCCGGGGGCGACGCTATTTGCCTTGGAAAAGCTGCTTAAGCCTTTGGGGCGGCAGCCCCATTCGGTAATTGGCTCGTCCTGTATCGGCGCGTCCATTGTCGGAGGCGTGTGCAACAACTCCGGCGGGTCGCTGATTGAGCGGGGCCCGAGTTATACCGAGCTGTCGCTGTTTGCGCGGATCACCGAAGAGGGCGAGCTGGAGCTGGTCAATCATCTGGGGGTCGCGCTGGGCGATACGCCGGAAGAGATTCTGACGCGCGTGCAAAAGGGCGACTTTGGCGATTCCGATCTGGAGGCCACGAACAAGCGCGCGTCGGATACCGAATACCACCGGCGGGTGCGCGACGTGGATGCGGACAGCCCGGCAAGGTTCAACGCAGACAAGCGGCGGCTTTATGAAGCAGCGGGCTGTGCCGGGAAACTCGCGGTTTTCGCCGTCAGGCTGGACACCTATCCGATCAACGAGACAGAGCAGACCTTCTATATTGGAACAAATGATTCCGGCGCGCTGACCGATCTGCGGCGGCATATCCTTACGCAGTTCGACTCTCTGCCAGTGTCCGGCGAATATATGCACCGGGAGTGTTTCGATATTTCAGAGGCCTACGGCAAAGACACGGTGCTCATGATCGACAAGCTCGGTACCGACAAGCTGCCGATGTTCTTTGCTCTCAAGGGCGCTGTGGACGCACGGTTGAACAAGCTGGCGCTGACGCGCGGGTTTACCGACCGTTTCATGCAATTCGTGTCACGTATGGTGCCAAAGCTTTTGCCCAAGCGGCTGAGGGAATATCGCGACCGGTATGAGCATCACCTGATCCTCAAGATGCGGGATTCGGGGGTGAGTGAGGCGCGGACCTTTCTCAAGGCGTTCTTTGCTGAGCGCGAAGGCAACTTCTTTGAATGCGATGCGCGCGAAGGCAAGCTGGCTGGGTTGAATCGGTTTGCCGCGGCGGGGGCCGCAATCCGGTATCAGAATGTCCATCAAGACAAGGTCGAGGACATTCTTGCTCTCGATATTGCGCTGAAACGGAACGAGCGGAACTGGCTGGAAGAACTACCGGATCACATCGCCAACAAGCTGGTGCATCGGCTTTATTATGGGCACTTCTTCTGCCACGTCCTGCATCAGGATTACATTGTGAAGAAGGGTGTTGATGTGGCGGCCTTGAAGGCAGAGATGCTTCTGCTGCTGGATCAGCGTGGGGCGGAATATCCAGCCGAGCACAATGTTGGTCATATTTACAAAGCCAAACCGGATCTTGCTGATTTCTACAAATCCATTGATCCGACCAATTCGTTCAACCCCGGAATCGGCAAGATGTCGCGTTGCAAACACTACGCATGATGTATTGTTTAACCTTGAACTACTTTGCCATGCGCCTGACGCATGGACGATATGACGTTGCCTTACTGCCCCAAGGGAACCGGGCATGCTAGGAGCGCGTTACTTGGTTGAGTATAGTTGCGCCCAAGCAATTTGTTCAACGATAAACTAATGGCCACTGGCCAGACCAAGGGAAGAGGGAATATGAAAGACAGCCCGCAAGATATTGACCCGGTCGAATCCCAGGAATGGCAAGACGCGATTGAAGACGTCATCCTTCGGGATGGCGCGGATCGTGCGCATTTCCTGCTCGACAAAGCCGTGCAACAGGCACGCGCTGCCGGAGCAAAGCTGCCGTTCTCGGCGAACACACCCTATCAGAACACCATTGCACCGGATGACGAGGTCGACATCCCCGGCGATACCGAGATGGAATGGCGCATCCGCACCATCAACCGCTGGAATGCGATGGCGACCGTGGTCAAGCGGAACAAAGTCAGCAGCGAGTATGGCGGGCATATTGCATCATTTGCTTCGTCGGCGGCGCTGTATGATATCGGGCTAAACCATTTCTGGCGATCCAAGTCGGCGATCCATGGTGGCGACCTGGTGTTCTTCCAAGGTCATGTGATCCCCGGCATTTATGCCCGTTCATTTATGGAAGGCCGCATCAGCGCTGAACAGCTTGAGGCGTTCCGATCCGAGGTCGATGGCGGTGGTCTGAGTTCTTACCCGCACCCGTGGCTGATGCCGGATTACTGGCAGTTCCCCACCGTTTCGATGGGTCTCGGGCCGCTCATGGCAATCTATCAGGCGCGGTTCATGAAATACATGCACAACCGTGGTCTGATCGACATGGCCGATCGTAAGGTCTGGTGCTTCCTTGGTGACGGCGAGATGGACGAACCCGAAAGCCGGGGTGCCATCGACTTGGCTGTGCGCGAAGGTCTGGACAACCTGATCTTTGTCATCAACTGCAACCTGCAGCGTCTTGACGGGCCGGTGCGCGGCAATGGCAAGATCGTGCAGGAGCTTGAGGGCGATTTCCGGGGTGCTGGCTGGGACGTGATCAAGCTGCTGTGGGGCCGTGGCTGGGACGAACTGCTGGAGCGCGATACGTCCGGCAAGCTGCGCCAGTTGATGGATGAAACCGTTGACGGCGACTACCAGACGTTCAAATCCAAAGACGGCGCGTATATCCGCGAGCATTTCTTCGGCAAATACCCCGAGACGGCGGCGCTGGTCGAAGACTGGACCGACGATCAAATTTGGGCGCTGCGGCGTGGCGGGCATGATCCCAAGAAGGTGTACAATGCCTTTCTGCGGGCCAGCAAGGCGAAGGGCACGCCGACCTGTCTTCTTGTCAAGACTGTCAAAGGCTATGGCATGGGCACGGCTGGCGAAGGTCAGAACACCACGCACCAGCAGAAGAAGATGCAGTTCGATCAGCTCAAGGCGATGCGGGATCGGTTCCAGATTCCGGTCACCGACGAAGAGCTGGAAAAGGACGTACCGTTTGTCAGCCTGAACAACGCGCAAAAAGCCTATTTGGCGGACCGCCGCAAAGAGTTGGGCGGATCATTTCCGAAGCGCGACTGGAAGGATGCGCCGAAGCTGGAGATCCCGGCGCTTGATAAGTTCAAGGGTCAACTGGAATCGACGGGCGACCGCGAGATTTCCACCACGATGGCTTTTGTCCGCATCCTGACGACGCTGCTCCGGGACAAAAAGATCGGCAAGAACGTCGTGCCGATCGTGCCGGATGAAAGCCGCACTTTCGGGATGGAAGGTCTGTTCCGGTCGGCGGGCATCTACAACCCGCTGGGGCAGAACTACACACCCGAAGATAAAGACCAGATGATGTTCTACAAAGAGAGCCTCGATGGTCAGGTTCTTCAGGAGGGCATCAACGAAGCGGGCGCGATGGCGGACTGGATCGCGGCGGCGACGTCGTATTCCAACCACGGCGTGCCGATGATCCCGTTCTTCATCTATTACTCAATGTTCGGCTTCCAGCGGATTGGCGATCTGGCCTGGGCGGCAGGCGACAGCCGTGCGCGGGGCTTCATGCTGGGCGGAACGGCTGGCCGGACCACGCTGAACGGCGAGGGCTTGCAGCACGAGGACGGGCACAGCCATATCCTTGCCAGCACAATCCCCAACTGCATCAGCTATGACCCGACCTTCAGCTATGAAGTGGCGGTCATCGTGCAGAACGGGTTGCAGCGCATGTTCGTCGATCAGGAAGACGTTTATTTCTACCTGACCCTGATGAACGAGAATTATCAACATCCCGAAATGCCAATGGGTGCCGAAGAGGGGATCATCAAGGGTCTCTATCGTATGCACAAGACAGCGAAACCCGGCAAGAAACACGTCAACCTGATGGGGTCGGGCACGATCCTTGTTCAGGCTATCAAGGCGTCTGAGATGCTGAAGGAAGATTTCGGTGTCACCTCGGACATCTGGTCGGCGACATCGCTCAACGAGTTGGCGCGGGATGGTCAGGATTGTGCGCGTCACAACCGTCTGAACCCGCTGGCAGAACCTAAAGTGCCGTATGTCACGCAGCAGCTTGAGGGCGCGAAAGGCCCGGTGATTGCCGCGACCGACTACATGAAGAACTACGCTGAACAAATCCGCGCCTTCGTGCCGGGTCGGTTCACGGTTCTGGGCACCGACGGCTATGGCCGCTCGGATAGCCGCGTGAACCTGCGCCGGTTCTTTGAGGTGGACGCCAACCATATCGCCGCCGCTGCGATGGTCGATCTCTACCGCGAAGGTGCGGTGACCGAGAAAGACCTGCAACTGGCTTTGAAGAAATACGACATCGACGGCGACAAGCCGAACCCGCGTCTGGTGTGAGCGGGAGGAGATCAAGATTATGACCGTAGAAGTTAAAGTACCCGATATCGGCGATTTCACCGACGTACCCGTTGTGACCGTTCTGGTGAGTGTGGGCGACACAATTGCGGAAGAGGATCCGATTGTCGAACTGGAGTCCGACAAAGCGACGATGGAAGTGCCAAGCTCTGCCGCCGGTGTCGTGAAAGAGATCAAGGTGTCCGAAGGCGACAAGGTGTCCGAAGGATCGCTGATCCTTGTCCTTGAAGGCGACGGCGCGGGCGACGCGCCCAAGGATGCGCCGAAAGAGGAACCCAAAGCCGAGGCTCCGGCAGCCGAAGCCCCGGCCGCCGCGCCCGCCCCGGCCCCTGCACCGGCAAAGACAGATGCCGGATTCGGCAAGGTCCATGCGTCGCCTTCAGTGCGTGCTTATGCGCGACGGGTCGAGATTGATCTGGCGAAGGTGAATGGCTCGGGCCGTAAGGGGCGGATTCTGCGTGAAGATGTGGAAAAGGCGCTCAAGGCCCAGACAGTGCCTGCTGCTGCAAGCGGCGGAGCCGCCCAAGGCGGCATGGGAATCCCGCCGATCCCGGCGGTGGACTTCTCCAAGTTCGGGCCGATCGAAGAAGTCGAGATGTCCCGGATCAAGAAAATCTCGGGTCCAGCGTTGCATCGGTCGTGGCTCAACATTCCGCATGTCACGCATAATGACGAAGCGGACATCACGGATCTGGACAAATACCGCAAGGAAATGGACACGATGGCCAAGGACAACGGCTATCGGGTGACCCTCCTGTCCTTTGTGATCAAAGCGTCGGTGTCTGCTCTGAAAGAGCATTGGGAGTTCAATTCATCAATCCACCCGGATGGCGACAAGCTGATCAAGAAGGACTTCTACAATATCGGCTTTGCGGCAGACACACCGAACGGCCTGATGGTTCCTGTGATCAAGGACGCGGACCGCAAGGGTCTGGTTGAGATCTCCAAGGAACTGATGGAGCTGTCCAAGGCCGCACGCGAAGGCAACCTGAAGTCCAAGGACATGCAGGGCGCCACCTTCACCATCTCGTCGCTGGGCGGCATCGGTGGCACCAGCTTTACGCCCATCGTAAACGCACCCGAAGTGGCAATTTTGGGTCTGACCCGGTCGAAGATGGCGCCTGTCTGGAATGGCGAGGAGTTCGTGCCGCGCCTGATGCAGCCTCTGTCGCTGTCCTACGATCACCGTGCCGTCGACGGCGCCTTGGCCGCGCGCTTCTGCGTGACGCTCAAGACGCTGCTGGGCGATATGCGCAAGTTGATGTGGTAAGGGGGACGATCTGATGGATGTTAAAGTACCCGATATCGGGGATTTCAAAGACGTACCCGTTGTCACCGTTCTGGTCAGCGTGGGCGATACGGTCAGCGAGGAAGACCCGCTGATTGAACTGGAGTCGGACAAGGCGACGATGGAAGTGCCGTCGCCGGCGGCTGGCAAGATCACCGAGATCAAGGTTGCCGAGGGTGACAAGGTGTCGGAAGGCACCGTGATCATGGTTCTGGAAGGCGCAGATGCCAAAGCTGAAGAGGCCACGAAAGAGGCCGATGAAGCCCCCGCAGCACCGAAATCTGTTGCGGCGACAGGCACAGCGTCAGGCAAGGGCGATGTGCATGCCGAAGTGGTCGTTCTGGGCTCTGGCCCTGGCGGTTACACAGCAGCGTTCCGGGCTGCGGATCTGGGCCAGAAAGTTGTCCTGATCGAGAAGTACCCATCGCTGGGTGGTGTGTGTCTAAACGTCGGTTGTATCCCGTCGAAGGCGCTGCTGCATGTGGCCAAGGTAATTACCGAGGCCGAGGAAATGTCCTCGCACGGGATCAGCTTTGGCAAGCCGAAGATCGACCTTGATGAACTGCGCGACTTCAAGAACAGCGTTGTCGGTCAGTTGACCGGCGGTCTGAGTGGGCTTGCCAAAGGCCGCAAGGTTCAGGTGGTGCAAGGATATGGCACCTTTACCGGACCGAACATGATCGAAGTGATCGGCGATGACGGCAAGACAAATGTCAGTTTTGATCAGTGTATCATCGCAGCCGGGTCCGAGCCGGTGAACCTGCCCTTCATCCCGCATGACGACGAGCGGGTGATCGACTCGACCGGGGCGCTGGAACTGCGGGATATTCCGAAGCGGATGCTCATTCTGGGCGGTGGGATCATCGGTCTGGAAATGGCCTGTGTCTACGACGCGCTGGGATCGAAGATCTCGGTCGTGGAGTTTATGGACCAGCTTATGCCGGGGGCTGACAAGGACATCGTCAAGCCGCTGCACAAGCGGATCGAGGGCCGCTACGAGAATATCTGGCTCAAGACAAAGGTCACGAATGTGGAGGCGCAGAAGAAGGGGCTCAAGGTTACCTTTGAGAACGACAAGGGCGAGACCTTTGATGAGACGTTCGACAAAGTTCTGGTCGCTGTGGGTCGCAAGCCGAATGGCAAGCTGATCGACGCCGAAAAGGCGGGTGTGGCTGTAGACGATCGTGGCTTTATTGCCGTGGACAACCAGCAGCGCACAGGCGTGCCGCATATCTTTGCGATTGGTGACGTGGTTGGCCAGCCGATGCTGGCTCACAAGGCCGTGCATGAAGGCAAGGTCGCAGCAGAAGTGGCGGCTGGTCACAAGCGGTTCTTCGATGCGCAGCTTATCCCGTCGGTCGCCTATACTGACCCCGAAGTGGCGTGGTGCGGTGTGACCGAAACGCAGGCCAAGGCGCAGGGGATCAAGTACGAAAAAGGCGTGTTCCCGTGGGCGGCCTCTGGGCGGTCTCTGGCGAATGGTCGGAACGAGGGGATGACCAAGCTTCTGTTTGATCCCGAAGATGACCGCGTGATCGGGGCTTGCATCGTGGGCACCAATGCAGGTGATCTGATCTCGGAAGTGGCGCTTGCCATCGAGATGGGCGCGGATGCGGTTGATCTGGGACACACGATCCACCCGCATCCGACCCTGTCGGAGACGGTGAACTTTGCCGCCGAGATGTTTGAGGGCACGATCACCGATCTGATGCCGCCCAAAAAGAAAAAGGCATAATCGCAAAAGAAGAGGGGGCCGGTTGGCCCCCTTTTTATATAGGTTTGATCGACCGCTTATATGCCGAGGAAGGGCTGCGCGATGCGCGGCATCAAACCTTTGAACTTGAGCGGGGCATCGGTGACCGCGAGGCAGATGCAGTCCTCGGAAATGTCCGCCACGGGCGTGTGGTTCAGGTCTTCGCTGGCAACCTCGATGTCGCCCCGGCCAAAATAACCGCCTTCGTCCTGAAATGCGCCTTTAAGAACCAGCGTCAATTCCAGACCATGATGCCCGTGATCCGGGATCGCGGTGCCTGCGGGGATGTAGAGCAGACGCGCGGTTGCGTCTTTGGACGTCGGCAGGATCGCCTGTTTCACGCCCATGCCGGCCGCGCGCCAGCGCACGCTGTCGAGACCGCCGCCGATGTAGTCAATCAGAGGTGCCGGAAGCACATCGTCCTGCACTTTGGTCGATGCGGGTTTGTCCTGAACCTGACTGTCCTGCGCGTGGATCATGTCGAGAACAGAATTCAAACTGTTCTTCGACATTTCAACGGTGTCGCACGAATCTAGCACCGCACCACCAACAGCATCGTAGCTGCCAAGTGCCGCGCGGCATTCGTCACACAGAGAGATGTGCGTCGCGACGATCAAATTGACGGCTTCGGGCAGGTCGCCCGCAGAATACGCCATCAACAGTTCGTCTGTAAGGTGATGTTTAACTGTCATATCTCTGTCACTTCATCGCGTGGCGCAAGCGTTCTAACGCCAACCTAATCCGGGATTTGATCGTGCCCAGTGGCAAACCCGTCTGATCCGCGATTTCGCTATGCGACAGGTCGCCAAAATAGGCTTTCTCGATCAACTCCCTCTGTTTCTCGGGTAGATCGCGCAGCGCGCGACCCAATTGTTCACTCTCCTGTTGGAGTCCCAGCACCTCGGCCTGATCGGGCTCTGCTTCCGGTCCCCAGGTTAAGTCTTCGGGTTCCGGCCGCCGCTGTTTGCGCAGCACATCAATTTTTTTGTTTCGGGCGATTGTGAAGATCCATGTCGATGGACTTGCCCGGCTTGCATCGTAAAGATGCGCTTTGTTCCAAACCGTCACGAGAACTTCCTGAGCGCATTCCTCGGCCAATGCAGCGTCCATACCGGTTCGCATCAGAAATGCTTTCACACGGGGGGCAAAATGCCCAAACACCCGAATGAAGGCCGCCTCGTCGCGATCATCACGAACGGCAATAAGGTCGTCCACCCAGGGCACGACTGTGTTCCGCAATCCTTCAGTCAACGTTTTCGTTCCGTTCGCGTGTTCTTTGCAGGAATCGCGCATTTTCACCCCGTTGGCAACGGGTGAGGCTTGGCAATCCGACGAAAGCACATTTGTCGTGAACATGTTGAAGGTACGGTGCAATTGCAGCTTTGGATCACAGATTATTTTCTTTTTTCTTTCATCCGGTCGGCGGTTTCGGGCGTAAAGAAAACTAGACACACCATAGAGAGAGACGACTATGCCATTTGAAGCCCGCTCCAGTGCCCCCAAAAAGATTGCCGTGATCGGGGCAGGGATTTCCGGGATGGGGGCGGCGCATATGTTGTCCGAAGACCATCACGTCACATTGTACGAAGCCGAGCCGAGGCTGGGCGGGCATGCACGCACCATCATGGCGGGCAAGAACGGCGATCAGCCGGTCGATACCGGGTTCATCGTATTCAATTACGCGAATTATCCGCATCTTGCCCGTCTTTTCAAAGCGCTTCATGTGCCGGTGACCAAGAGCAACATGAGTTTTGGGGCGAGTCTTGACGGTGGGCGTATTGAGTATGCTCTGGCGACCGTGGGTTCGGTTTTCGCGCAGAAGAAGAACCTCGTGAACCCGAAGTTCCTGCGCATGCTGACTGACATCGCCAAGTTCAATAAGCGTGCCTTGGATGCGACCCGTGACCGTAGCCTGAGCCTTGGCGACTTCCTTGAACAAATCGGCACCGGTGAGTGGTTCCGCGAGTATTACCTGCTGCCGTTGACGGGGGCGATCTGGTCGACGCCGACGGAAAAAATCATGGATTTCCCAGCGCACGCTTTGGTGCAGTTTATGGACAACCATGCTTTGTTGTCTGCTTCGGGACAGCATCAGTGGTACACTGTCGAAGGTGGCTCCATCGAATATGTCCGTCGCCTCGAGTCGTCGATGACAGAGCGCGGCGTGACCTTGCGTCTTGGCGCTCCTATTGACGCCGTGCGGCGTGATGTTTTGGGGGCTGAGATCAAGGCTCAAGGCGGCGAGTGGGAACGGTTTGACGAGGTTGTGTTCGCCACTCATTCCGATGACACGCTGCGTCTTTTGTCCGACGCCACGCCAGTGGAGAAACGGGCCTTGGGGGCGATCAAGTACCAGCCCAACCGGGTCGTGCTGCATGCAGATGCCAGTATCATGCCGAAGAAGCGGATCTGTTGGTCGTCTTGGAACTATACCGAGAGCGCGGCAAAAGAACTGAACACCATCGACCTCACCTATTGGATGAACAGCCTTCAGCCGATCCCTGAAAACGATCCGCATTTTGTGACGCTGAACACCACTCGTCCGATCCGCGAAGAGCTGATCTATGACGAATGCACGCTGCGCCATCCGGTTTACGACCTAGCAGCGCTGGCCGCGCAGGACACGGTACGCGACATGAACGGCACCAACCGGACGTGGTTCTGTGGGGCGTGGATGAAGAATGGGTTCCACGAGGACGGTATTGGCAGTGCGGTGGACGTGGTCGATGCGATCCGGGCGCGCAGTGCGGTTGCGGTGGCGGCAGAATGAAGACTGTCGATCATATCGTTGGCCACACCTATCACGGTCGCAAAGGCAGCACGGACAACGCGTTCCGGTATTCCATTGACTATGTGATGCTGGATGCCGAGGCAGAGCCGAAGACGCCCTGGCTCTTTTCGCGAAATAAAGGGAATGTTGCCAGCCTGCAGGACTCGGATCATGGCGGAGCGCCGGGCGCGGGTCGCGGTGCGGTCTGGGCGCGCGAGGTGCTTGACGCGCATCAGGTCCATGCGCGCGGACGTCTGATGCTTTTGGCTCAGCCGCGTTTCCTGGGTCATGTGTTCAACCCGGTGTCATTCTGGTTGGCGAACGATGAAGACGACAACCTGGTTGCCGTGATAGCCGAAGTGACGAACACCTTTGGGGATCGCCACTCGTATCTTTGCCGCAAGCCAGACAATTCGCCGATCTCAGCCTGCGATCGCCTGCAGGCGACCAAGATTTTCTATGTCTCGCCGTTCCAGCCGGTCGAGGGTGGCTATGAGTTTCGGTTCGACATCCGGCCTGATAAGATTGGGATCTGGATAGATTATTCTCAGGCATCGGGTGGCTTGATTGCCACGCTGACCGGGCCGAGAAAGACCATCAGCAATCGTTCAATCCTCAGATCCGTTCTACGTCGGCCGTTTGGGTCGCGCCGTGTGTTGGCTCTGATTCACTGGCAAGCCTTGAAGCTTTGGTGGAAAGGTTCGCGCTACCGTACGCGCAGTGAACCGCCGATGGAAGAAGTCAGCCAGTGATGGTTCCAGACCGGCAGAACCTTGGCGGCTACGCGATTTTCGCGGCCGTCCTCGCAGCCGCAGGTCTGCCGATTTATATCCATGCGCCCAAATTCTACGTCGATGAATACGGGGTAAGTCTTGCAGCACTGGGGTCCGTGCTGTTCGGGTTGAGACTTTTGGATGTGGTGCAAGACCCCCTGCTGGGAAAGCTTGCGGTCGCGGTTCGCCGGTTTCAGGGAATAGCCGTTGGCTCAACCTTGGCGATCATGGCTGCCGCGATGCTGGGCCTGTTCGCTGTCACGCCGCCGACAAACCCGATTTTGTGGTTCGCGGTGATGCTGACTCTGGTGTTTTCCGCCTTCAGCTTTCTGACGATTAATTTCTATGCGCGGGGGGTCCAGAAGGCCAAGGCGCTGGGTGAGGAAAAAGGGTATCTGCGCGTTGCGCGCTGGCGTGAAACGGGCGCCTTGTTGGGCGTCTGCGTGGCGTCAGTGATGCCATCCGTCTTCCTGGCAATTGCCTGGCCGGAATTCGTGGCCTATGCGGCAGTCTTCGCCGTTGCTTGCCTGGTTGCCGGGGTGGCCATGCATAACGAATGGCGAGGCACGACTTTGGAGCCATCTGCCGGATTTGGGATTGTTTTGAAGGACCAGATTTCGCGCCGATTGCTGTTGATCGCGTTGGTCAATGCGGCGCCGGTGGCTGTAAGCTCGACCTTGTTTCTGTTTTTTGTGGAAAGCCGTCTTGACGCGCCCGGTTGGGAAGGGCCGTTACTGCTTTTGTTCTTTGTGGCCGCCGCCGCCGCCGCGCCTGTGTGGAGCGTCATTGCAGAGCGGATCGGCGCAAAATCGGCGCTCTTGGCGGCAATGGTGCTTGCGATTGTGGCGTTCAGCTTTGCGATGATGCTGGGCAGTGGAGACACGATCTGGTTCGCACTGATTTGCGTAGCGTCTGGTGCTGCGGTCGGAGCGGACCTGACGCTGCTTCCTGCGGTCTTTGCACGCCGTATGGAGCAGGTTGCGCCTGAAGCGTCTGAAGGATTTGCGCTTTGGGGGTTTGTTTCAAAGTTCACCTTGGCTTTCGCCGCCATTGCATTGCTACCGATCCTTGAGGCGAGTGGGTTCACGTCAGGGACTGAGAACTCTGACGCTGCTCTAACGACTTTGACTTTGCTCTACGCAGGGGTGCCCTGCGCTTTGAAACTCGTGGCGATCGGGCTCTTGCTCGCCACATCTATCGGAAAGGAATGACGTCATGGAAGCTGTCTTTCTCGTCTTTCTCGGAGCAAGCCTGATGCTGATCCTTGGTTACCTGAAGAGCCGGTATTTCGGGTTCTTCGGTCAATCGCCCTCCGACTACGCGACGGCGGCTGGCGAACCATTTGATCTGCGGACGCATCTGAACGGGCCGATTGCATGTGAGGGTGTCATCTATGGTCCGACGGGCCGCGTGACCTCGCGATTTGTGGGCGACTTTTACGCTGAATGGGACGGCAATAAAGGCGTGATGACCGAGCGGTTTACCTATGACAGCGGTGATGAGGTTCTGCGTGAGTGGAAGCTAAGTCTGGGAAATGATGGCCGGATCCGGGCATCTGCGTCGGATGTTGTCGGTGAGGGTCAAGGCATACAGAGCGGCCCAACGGTTCAATTGAAATACAAATATCGGCTGCCTGAAGAACAGGGCGGGCATGTTCTTGATACGACGGATTGGATGTATCTCGCTCCGAATGGAACCATCGTGAACCGCAGCCAGTTTCGGAAGTATGGAATCAAGGTGGCCGAATTGGTGGCCACGATGCGCAGGAAGGAAGCGGTGTGAGCGATTGGGCGGGTAAGCGGTATTGGTTGGTTGGTGCGAGCGAAGGTCTTGGCGAAGCGCTGGCGCACAAGATGAGTGCGGCTGGTGTTCATCTCATTTTGTCGGCCAGAAGCGAAGACAAGCTGCACCAACTTGCTGATGCGCTGCCCGGACGTGCAGATGTTTTAACTGTTGATGTGTCCGATGCCGCGTCGGTCAAGGAGGCCGCTGAAAAAGTCGGAGATATTGATGGTGTTGTCCAGTTGGCTGGTGTGTACTGGCCGTTCGGTGCGAAGGACTGGGACGCAGATCAAGCTGTCGCGATGGCTGACATCAATTTCACAGGTGCCATGCGTCTGATGGGTTCTGTGGTTCCAAAATTCGTCGAGCGTGATGCTGGCCATATCGTTTTGACCGGGTCACTGTCGGGTTTTCGTGGACTGCCGGGGGCGGCTGCATACACGTCATCCAAGGCGGGTGTTATGTCCTTGGCCGAGTCGCTTTATGCGGATCTTCACAAGACCAATGTCAAAGTACAGCTGGTGAACCCCGGCTTCGTAAAGACCCGCCTGACCGACAAAAACGACTTCAATATGCCTTTCATCATGGAGCCGGAAGCAGCCGCACGCGAGTTCTTTGAGCATATGAACAGCGATGCCTTCAAGCGCAGCTTTCCGACGTTGTTCTCCTGGGTGTTCCGGGGCAGCCAATTTCTACCAGACTGGCTTTACTATCGGCTGTTTGCTTAAGATCAAAGTCAAAGATTCCTTCTTCCCCCATGTTTGATGAACGGCAAGGGAGATTCGACATGGAACATATCAGTGCAAACAAGGTGGCCGCCGTCATCGTAATGGCCCGCGAATTGGATCGCGCAGAGGGCGAAATGCGGGGGTTCATTGATCGAATGACCGAAGAAGAGCAGGCGGCACTTGTTTCGGTTATGTGGATTGGGCGCGGTGCTTTTGAAGTTGATGAGTGGGATGAAGCGTTTCAAACTGCTGTCAACGAAGCGACGACGCCGACTGCAGATTACCTGATCGGCACGCCTCATCTCGCAGACCATCTTGAAGCTGGCCTTGATGCTTTGGGCATTTCGGCGGTGGACGAGGAAAATCAGTTGATGTGACAGTTAACGCAAAGCGCGTCCTTTCAGGATGGCGTCCGGCCCAAACCGTTCGCGGATGGCGTCGGTGGCCCGTTCGGCCTGTGCGCGCTTTGTTCCCTGTGGATCAAGCAGGTCTCCGGACACGTCTGCTCCCTCGGCTGTACTCAGATCGCTGAGGCCGGCGCCCAGCAGACGATAGGGGCCTTGGTCACCAACCTGATCAAACAAGGCTCGGGCGGTACGGTATATTCGGTCAGCAATCTGTGTCGGATCACTGAGCGACGTCCGCTTTGTCACAAGGGCAAAGTTCGACTTTTTGAGTTTGAGCGTGACCACGCGGCCTGCAAGGCCTTTCGCTTTGGCGCGATCGGACACCTTTTCGCACATTCGCCAGAGATGCCCATCCAAAAGTTCGGGATCATTTGTGTCTTCGTGAAATGTGGTTTCGTTTGAAATGGATTTCATCGGACTGTGGGCAGATACCCGTCGCTGATCCTGCCCACGTGCCAAGTGCCAAAGGCGATGGCCCATGCTGCCGAAGCGACGCGTGAGATCGTCCAGTTCCCACCGCAGCAGATCGTCGAAGGTTCGAATGCCTGCACGCTCCAAGGCATCTTGGGTCGCTGTGCCGACACCCCAAATCATGCGGACGGATTTGGGTCTGAGAAAGGCTTGCGTCTCAGCCTGACCAATGACCGAAAATCCGCGTGGCTTGTCCAGATCTGAGGCGATCTTGGCGAGAAATTTGTTGTGGCTCAGCCCGATAGACCCTGTCAGGCGCAATTCTTCGCGCATCCTTTTAACGAGGCGCGCCAACATGACCGCGGGCGGGTGTCCGTGTAGACGGGCGGTGCCAGTGAGATCGATAAAGGCTTCGTCGAGAGAGAGCGGTTCAATGGAAGGGGTGAGTTCTGCCATCAACTGACGAATTGCCCTGGAGGCTTCGACATAGGCTTCCATACGTGGTTTTACGATCACCGCGTCGGGGCAGAGTTGCAAAGCTTTGAACATCGGCATGGCTGAGCGGACCCCCTTGATCCGCGCGACATAGCATGCGGTCGAGACCACGCCGCGCCGACCGCCACCGATGATGACCGGCTTGTCGGCAAGTTCGGGATTGTCGCGCTTTTCGACCGATGCGTAGAATGCGTCACAATCCATATGTGCGATGTTGAGGTCGAAGAGCTCTGGATGCGAAACGACGCGCGGAGATCGGCAGGCCGGACACCGGGTGCCGGAGTCGAATTCGGTAAGGCAATCTCGGCAGAGGGCGGGCATGGGATATGTTTCCGAACAAGCATCGTGAGGATACACTTGCAGCTGTGCAGACAAAAGGCCGGATGATGGATGACTTCGGTGGCGCAAAGTTGCTTCTGTTTTTAGGGCCGCAAATCGTTGTGCTACGTCGGGATGAGAAGCCGGACATCCCCTGGCCGGGTCGGCTTGATTTGCCCGGCGGGGGCCGTGAAGGTCGGGAGAGCGCCGAGGCATGTGTCTTGCGTGAGACGTTCGAGGAGATTGGTTTGGTTCTGGATGTCCGCGATCTCGTGTGGCAGGCACGGTTCAAGAGAGGCGTGTTCTTTGCTGCGCATTTGCCGGAGGACACCGCACAGAAGATCGTATTCGGGTCTGAAGGGCAGGGCTGGTTGCTGATGACTCCAACTGAGTACGTCCAGCACCCCAAAGCCATTCCGCATTTTGCAGATATGGTTCGGCGTTATTTGGATCAGGCGTTGGGCTGAACCGCTTGAGGGGACTGCATTTCGGACACGATCGCAATTGCGGCAGCACGTGGATCAGCTGCTTTCCAGACTGGGCGACCGACAACGATATGATCGACGCCGTTCTTGACGGCATTTGCAGGTGTCGCGACGCGCTTCTGATCGCCCAGATCCGCCCCAGCCGGCCGAACGCCGGGCGTTACGATCAGACGGTCCGACGCCTCTGGTAGTGCGCGGATCATCGCGGCCTCATTTGGTGAACTGATCACCCCGTCAGCGCCTGCTTCAAAGGCACGGCCAGCGCGTTCGGTGACGAGGTCCGGTACAGCGCCGTCTTTCATGAGGGCGTCGTCAAGATCGCTGCGTTCAAGGGATGTCAGGATGGTGACCGCGAGAATCTTCAGGTTCGATCCAGCGGCGCCCTCTTTGGCCGCGCGGACCACGTGTGGGTCGCCATGCACGGTGAGAAAATCCAGATCATATTGCGCCAGTCCGCGCACTGCCGCTGCGACTGTCGCGCCGATGTCGAACAGTTTCATGTCCAAAAAAATGCGTTTGCCGTGTTCCTGCTTCAACTCGTTGGCCAAAGCCAGCCCGCCGCCGGTGAGCATCCCGAGGCCCACCTTGTAAAAGGATACGCTGTCACCAAGTTTCTCTGCCAGCTGCAGCCCTTGCAGTGCGTTGGGGACGTCCAAGGCAACAATCAAACGGTCATCCGACATTGGGCATCCTTTCCTAGGGTGGGCCTGTCTTAGCTACGTGCGACCAGACGTCAAGGAACATCATCGAAGCCAACGCGTTCGTCTCTCAACAAGGAGATGAACATGAGTACGAAGACAGAATCGTCAAAGCGCCCACCATTTTTACGTCCGATCGGGATCGTCGTGACCGTTGTCGGCCTTGCTGCTCTTGCGATCTGGCAAATCGGACCGGTGCCATTTAGCAAGACCAATCCGTATCTGGATGACCTTTCGCAGAACCCGACAGGCGCTGGCAGCAGCCCGAGCGGTGCAGCCGCAGTGATTGACGACGGTGTTGTTGTGGAACGGGATGCCGGTACGGTGATTGATGGAAGCGCAGACGCCACCGACCTGACCGGCATTAGCAATCCCGATGCCCCCAACACTGTTTCTGACGAAGGGCGGCGCACTCTGTCGCCTGCGGACGTCGTTGAGCCCGGGTCTGGCACCGTGAGCAATGAGACAGGCACAGTACAAGCGCAGGATGACTCTTCATGAAACGATGGATTTACGTATTGATCCCACTTGGCTTTGTGCTGATTGTGGCCACAATGGTTCTTATCGGTCGACCGACAGGAGGCCCCGTAGCGCCAGAGCCACAGCAGATTGAGACCGAACCTTTGGCCACAGGGGAAGCGCCGGACACAAATCTAGGCGATGTGGTCGATCCAGACACTGACAGCGCGGGTGTTCCATCGCCGTCAGGACCTGAATACGGCGACAACGAAACCATTTTGGAAGAGGTTCAGGACTGAGTGTTCACAACCTCTTGAACGGGGGCCTGCGGGCCCCCATTTCTTTGTCGAAGGCCCCGCCAAGGGACGTGCCGCTTTAGGGCGTTTTTACGAAGGGGTGCTTAGCGAAAGGAGAATGCCATGAACTTAGAAAAGTTCACGGAGCGGTCGCGCGGATTTATTCAGGCGGCCCAGACGATTGCAATGCGGGAAAGCCATCAACGGCTTGCTCCTGAACATATCCTCAAAGCATTGATGGATGACGAACAAGGGTTGGCTTCCAACCTGATCCAGCGTGCCGGTGGTGCGCCGGAACGGGTTGTGCAGGCGTTGGACGGCAAACTGTCCAAAATCCCACAAGTCTCGGGCGATGCGGGTCAGGTTTATCTGGACAGCGCGACGGGCAAAGTGCTCGACGAGGCAGAAAAAATTGCCAAGAAGGCGGGTGACAGTTTTGTTCCCGTTGAGCGTATTCTTATGGCGCTGGCAATGGTGAAGAGCCCTGCAAAGGAAGCTCTGGACGCTGGAGCCGTAAACGCGCAGGCGTTGAACTCTGCAATCAACGATATTCGAAAAGGTCGGACAGCCGACAGTGCCAGTGCGGAGGATCAGTACGAAGCGCTGAAGAAGTATACGTTGGATCTGACTGAGCGTGCACGCGAAGGCAAAATCGACCCAATCATTGGCCGGGACGATGAAATTCGTCGCGCCATGCAAGTGTTGAGCCGCCGGACCAAAAACAACCCTGTTCTGATCGGTGAGCCGGGCGTCGGTAAAACTGCGATTGCCGAAGGCCTTGCGTTGCGAATTGTGAACGGAGATGTGCCGGAAAGCCTGCGCAACAAGCGGCTTCTGGCTTTGGATATGGGCGCGCTGATTGCCGGTGCGAAATATCGTGGTGAGTTCGAGGAACGTCTGAAAGGTATCCTCTCCGAGGTCACAACCGCCGCTGGCGAAATCATCCTTTTCATTGATGAGATGCACACGCTTGTCGGGGCTGGCAAAGCTGATGGTGCGATGGACGCATCCAACTTGCTGAAGCCTGCCTTGGCGCGCGGTGAACTGCATTGCGTCGGCGCGACGACGCTGGACGAGTATCGCAAGCACGTCGAAAAAGACGCGGCTCTTGCCCGCCGGTTCCAGCCTGTAATGGTGCAGGAACCCACGGTTGAGGACACGATTTCGATCCTGCGGGGCATTAAAGAGAAATACGAACTTCACCACGGGGTGCGTATTTCGGACAGTGCCTTGGTCGCGGCTGCAACGCTGTCGCATCGGTACATCACAGACCGTTTTCTGCCGGACAAAGCCATCGACCTGATGGACGAAGCCGCGTCGCGTCTTCGGATGGAAGTGGACAGCAAACCGGAAGAGCTCGATGCTTTGGACCGCGATATTCTGCAAAAGCAGATCGAGGTTGAAGCTTTGCGGCTTGAGGATGACCAGGCGTCCAAAGACCGGCTGGAGAAGCTTGAAAAGGACCTGTCTGAACTGCAGCAGCAATCGGCTGAAATGACGGCCAAATGGCAGGCAGAACGGGATAAGTTGGCTTCGGCGCGTGAATTGAAAGAACAGCTCGACAAAGCGCGGGCAGAACTTGAGATCGCGAAGCGCGAAGGCAACCTCGCGAAGGCTGGTGAGCTATCTTACGGGGTAATCCCGCAGCTTGAGAAACAGTTGTCGGAAGCCGAAAAAGCAGAAGACAATGGCATGATGGTCGAAGAGGCCGTGCGCCCTGAACAGATTGCGGCCGTTGTCGAACGTTGGACCGGCATTCCAACCTCCAAGATGCTGGAGGGCGAGCGCGACAAGCTGCTTCGTATGGAAGAGGGCTTGCACAAGCGGGTCATCGGACAGGATCAGGCAGTACGTGCTATTGCAAACGCGGTGCGTCGTGCGCGGGCAGGTCTGAATGACGAGAATCGACCATTGGGATCGTTCCTCTTCCTCGGGCCGACCGGTGTGGGTAAGACCGAATTGACCAAGTCTGTGGCCGAGTTCCTGTTCGACGATGACAACGCGATGGTCCGCATCGACATGTCGGAGTTCATGGAGAAACACGCTGTGTCACGGCTGATCGGTGCCCCTCCGGGCTATGTCGGCTATGATGAAGGCGGTGTCTTGACCGAAGCTGTCCGGCGTCGTCCGTATCAGGTTGTGCTGTTCGATGAGGTCGAAAAGGCGCATCCGGATGTGTTCAACGTGCTGTTGCAGGTTCTGGATGATGGCGTTCTCACCGATGGTCAGGGCCGTACGGTAGATTTCAAGCAAACGCTCATCGTGTTGACGTCTAACTTGGGATCGCAGGCGCTGAGCCAATTGCCGGATGGCGCGGACCCAAGTCAGGCGAAGCGGGATGTGATGGACGCTGTGCGGGCGCATTTCCGCCCAGAGTTTCTGAACCGTTTGGACGAGACTGTCATCTTCGACCGTCTCAAGCGTGAGGACATGCATGGGATCGTCGACATTCAGATGTCCCGTCTGCTGAAGCGGCTTGCGGCACGCAAAATCGACCTGGAACTGGACGACGCCGCGCGCAAATGGCTGGCAGAAGAAGGCTATGACCCTGTGTTCGGGGCGCGGCCTTTGAAGCGGGTGATCCAGCGTGCCTTGCAGGATCCGTTGGCAGAGATGCTGCTGGCGGGAGATGTCGCGGACGGCGACCTTGTGCCGGTGACTGCAGGTGCTGATGGACTCATCATTGGCGACAGGGTTGCGGCGTCTAATCGACCGCGCCCGGACAATGCCGTGGTGCACTGAAGCTCTCAAAGCATAATTGATGTGGGAAGGCGGGGGAAACCCCGCCTTTTTCATTTTCATGAGGTGATATGAAGGCGTTTCCAGTGTGTTAAGCAGTGTGCATCATATTGCCTGCAGGCAAAGCGTTATCTTTGTTTGCCCGATACCAAATATTGATCTAGACAGTTACAAGCCCACAATAAGAGGTGAGTCATGACAGCTGCGGACGATCTGCGCAAATTCCTAGGCGACGACCGTTTTGGCTGTGTCATGGCGGATCCGCCGTGGCGTTTTCAGAATCGGACGGGAAAAGTTGCCCCCGAGCACAAACGTCTGGCGCGCTATCCCACGATGGAACTTGACGAAATTTGTGCGCTGCCTGTGGCCGAACACCTTGAGGACCGTGCGCATTGCTACCTTTGGGTGCCCAATGCTTTGTTGCCTGAGGGCCTGCAAGTGTTGAGTGCTTGGGGCTTTGAGTACAAGTCCAACATTATCTGGGAAAAAGTGCGCAAGGATGGTGGGCCAGACGGACGAGGTGTCGGATTTTACTTCCGCAATGTGACCGAGATTCTGTTGTTCGGCGTTCGAGGCAAAGATGTGCGGACACTTCCTCCGGGCCGCTCTCAAGTGAACTACATCGAGGCAGAGGAACCGGACGGCGACGTGCTCAAGACCCGGAAGCGCGAGCATAGCCGCAAGCCCGATGAGCAATACAAGATCATCGAAGGCTGCTCTTGGGGGCCATATCTTGAGCTCTTTGGCCGTGGGGTCCGCGACGGATGGACGGTCTGGGGTAATCAGGCCAGTGACGACTATAAGCCGACATGGAAGACTTATAAGCACAATTCAGGTGTGGCGGCCGAGTAGCTTCGTTTTTTATACCCTGAAACGAGATCGTGCTTTGAGGGATCGACGCCGCAGTGCAGCTGTCAAACTTCGACGATTGAAGCGGGCAAGCCGATCAGTAACAGTGGGCAGGGGTTGCCAACGCCGCGATCGATCCGGTCTTTGAGCTTTTGCCAGTGCGTTGTTGCGGCACCGAATTTGTCGCTGACAAAATGCTTTGCAAACGCTTCGGAAAATGGCGTCTGTAGGTCTATCAAGCGCTGAACCGCATCGCGTTGACGTTTGGTGCGATCCTTCATGCCAAAGGTCTGCACCATATCCGCTTCATTCACGAACTCATGCTTTTCAATGCAGCGTTTGATGATGCTGCGCATGTCGTCTTGCAGGCTGGCGCCTCGGGTGATCAGGATCCCCACGGATATCGCGGATTGCGCATGCAGACGCTGGAAGTTTTCAAGATCACGGTCAAAAAACGGGTCCTTGTTGTTCCATTCAATCTCGAGCGCGACCTTGCCTAGTGGCGTGGTGCGAACGTGATCGATTTCATGGCTGTTGGAGACGCTTTCACGGCCATCGACGATCAAACGAAAATCGAAGGTGTGTTTCGGCCAACGCTCTTCGTAAAGCCTTTTGCGCAGCCGTTGCGTTGAGGGTGCTTCGCCCCCACCAGAACCGATCAGTTCTTCGGCTGGAATTGAAAGGGCAAGAAGTGCGGTTTCCAGTTCACCAGCAATGTCGGGGAAATCGACGGAAAGGATGGCACCCGCGTGGTTGCGGGTCTCGACATCAAATCCCTTTTGAAGAAGGCGCTCGAACATGCCTGGAGATTACGGGAATGTCGCGTCGGCTCAAGCGGCCTTTGTGAGGTGAGTTTGCAAAGTTGGCCTCTGGCTTTGCAAACTACTCTGAATAAAAGGGCGACCCGAAGGCCGCCCTTGATTGGTTTGGATGGCTCAGCCTTCTGGAATGATCACCGTGTCGATCACATGGATCACACCATTTGACGTTTCGATGTCTGGGGTGGTCACATTGGCATTTTCGACCATCACGCCATCGTCAAGATCGATGGTGACAGAAGAACCCTGTACGGTTTCGGCTTCCATGTCATCCATGAGGTCGGTCGACATGACTTTGCCTGGGACCACGTGATAGGTGAGAATGGCTGTCAGTTGTTCTTGATTTTCCGGCAGCAGCAGTTCTTCAACCGTGCCTTCCGGCAGTGCCGCAAAAGCTTCATCTGTTGGGGCGAATACTGTGAAGGGGCCATCGCCCTTCAGCGTGTCAACCAGTCCAGCTGCTTGTACGGCTGCGACGAGGGTTTCAAACGTTCCAGCTTCGACGGCAGTATCGACGATGTCTTTGGAGTGACCGCCAGCGAATGCGGTGCCTGCCATCAGGCTTGCGACAGTGGTGAGGGCGATCGTTGTCTTACGAAACATATTAGTCGTCCTTTGTTGTCATGCGTTACGATGCGTCTCGCGCATCTCTAGCTTTAACGTGGGCGAAAGGACTTTGGATCTGCGGGGAAATCCGCCGATGCTTCTTGACTGGAAAGGCGTGCCGCCTAAGCTGCAAGCCTTTGGCTATTCAAGTGAAATTCTTGTGATCCTAAGTTAGGATCCTGTTATCACTCAAGGCCAATCGCCGCCTTTGCAATGTCATCCAAAAGCGTTTCGATCGTCTTCATCGCACCTTCTGGATAGGTGCGAAATCCAATGGTTGTGACATCCGGAGTTTCAGGTCGGACCATGACGAAGATGTCATAGGGACAGAAAACGATATTCATTGGGTCCGCCTCCATCACTTCGCGTGACAGTTTGGCCGAGCAGAAGCTATACGCATCGGCATTCAGAAAGAGCGTCACGTCAGAGCCGACGTCGGCCTTGGTGCGCTCCAGCATCTCACCGATGTGGCTGACGCTGTCGATCACGAGTCCCGCATCAAGAATTGCGTTTTCCAATCCGAAGACAACGTCATCAAAGGATTGATCCGTCTCATAGGTGATCATGTCCGCAGCCGAAGCTGTGGATGCCGCTATTGTCAGAACGAGTGTGGCGAGCAGGCGTTTCATGGGGCCTCCTTTTGTGGCAACGTGTTCATATGCCGGGACTAGATGGGACACCCTAGCCCGATCATGTTATTAAATGCAATGATTTGAATGTGAGGTTCTGATGGGTGTCGCCATGTATGCTCTGAATTTTCTGGCGGTTCTTTTGGTCACTTTGCTGGGTCTGGCTTTGCTGATCGCCATTATACTCGGTGTTCTTGACAGGACCCAGACCCATGACGCTATCCGGCGCAACTATCCGGTTCTTGGCCGATTTAGGGGGTTGTTCTCAACCCTTGGCGAGTTCTTCCGACAGTATTTCTTTGCAATGGATCGCGAAGAGCTGCCCTTTAACAGGGCCCAACGGGAATGGGTGAAACGCTCTGCCGAAGGGCATGGCAGCACCGTTGCTTTTGGATCGACGCGGAACACCTCGATTGTTGGTACGCCCATATTCGTAAATGCGCCTTTCCCACCTGTTGATAACCAGTTTGCGAAATCAGAACCCAAGGTGATTGGACCGGGCGCACGCATTCCCTTTACCGCAACGTCCTTCTTCAACATTTCCGGTATGAGCTACGGCGCGATTTCCAAGCCGGCCGTCCGGGCCTTGAGCCGTGGCGCGAAACGCGCGGGCATCTGGATGAATACCGGAGAGGGTGGATTGTCTCCGTACCATATTGAAGGGGGCTGCGACATTGTCTTTCAGATTGGCACTGCGAAATATGGCGTGCGTGACCAGAATGGCCAACTGGACGAGGAAAAGCTGCGCGAGATTGCGTCTCACGAGACGGTTCGCATGTTCGAAATCAAACTGAGCCAGGGCGCAAAGCCCGGCAAAGGTGGGATTCTTCCGGGTGAGAAAATTACGCCGGAGATTGCAAAGATCCGGGGCATTCCGGTTGGCGAGGACAGCATCTCTCCAAATCGCCATGAAGAAGTCGACGATTGGGATGACCTGCTGAACATGATTGCTCGGGTGCGTGAGGTCACTGGGAAGCCGGTTGGCATTAAGATGTGTATAGGTTCTGAAGACGGAGTTGTGGAATTCTTCGAGGCGATCTCGAAGCGCGGTCTTGAGGATGCGCCGGACTTCATAACGCTGGACGGCGGCGAGGGCGGTACTGGCGCGGCGCCCATGCCTCTGATTGATCTTGTCGGCATGAGCATACGAGAGGCGTTGCCTAAGGTGGCCAATATTCGGAACGCCCACGGTCTTCGTGAGCGTATTCCGTTGATTGCAAGCGGCAAGCTCGTCAATCCGGGTGATGTTGCGTGGGCGCTGGCAACGGGCGCTGATTTTGTCACGTCCGCGCGTGGTTTCATGTTTGCATTGGGGTGTATTCAGGCCCTCAAGTGCAACCGGAACACTTGTCCCACAGGCATCACCACCCATAATCCACGATTTCAGGCGGGCTTGGTGGTTGAGGACAAAGAATTGCGCGTTGCCGCCTATGCGAAAGAGATCGTCAAAGAGGTCGAAACCATCGCACATTCCGTGGGTGTTGCTGAGCCTCGCCTCATGCGCCGCAAACATGTGCGCGTCGTGCAGCCAAACGGGCGAAGTATCCTGATGTCGGATCTCTGGCCGCAAGCTGTGAGCACCTGACCTTTAGAGTTCATAAGCGCCATGAGAATTGACGTCCCGTCCTGTATCTGATCCAAGGCGCGCAATCGAAAGCTTGTTCAGGATTGCATCGCCATGACCGACATGAAACGTATTGTTCTTTCCAGTGACCACGCTGCTATCGAATTGCGTCGGGCTGTTGCTGAACATGTTGCATCGAAGGGCTGGGAGGTTGTCGATATCGGTCCCGAGACACCTGAAAGCACCCATTACCCGATCCACGGCAAGGCCGCTGCAGAACGCGTCGCATCTGGCGATTGCGCGCTGGGCATCATCCTGTGCGGGACAGGCCAAGGCATCATGATGGCAGCAAACAAGGTCAACGGTGTCCGGTGTGGCGTGTGTTCCGATCCTTTTTCTGCGCGCATGATCCGTCAGCACAACAATGCAAACATCTTGTCATTGGGTGCACGCGTTGTCGGCGAGGGTTTGGCACTGGATATCGTGGATGCGTTTTTGAGCGCCGAATTCGAAGGCGGTCGGCACGCCACACGCGTCGATATGATTGAAGGTTGATTACAACTCCGCGACCGTAGGTCGTGTCGAAACATTTCAGTTTTACCACGGACACGTGAGACAAGTTGGTTTGGGCCTTGGACGCACGGCCTCTATATCCCTTTGTGACAAAGACAAAGAGGATAGCATGGCGTACCGTTGGACGAATACCCTGAGCGCAGAGGACGTAACCCCATTTTCCGCTTTTCTGAACCGCCGACAATTGATGGCGGGACTGGCCGCAGGTGGCATTGCCGGGGGTCTTCCACACCTTGCGACGGCTCAGGATGCGCTTGAGCCAAATACTTGGGAAGAGATTACCAACTACTGCAATTACTATGAGTTCGGGACGGGTAAGGAAGACCCGGCGCGCTATGCCGAGGCTTTGACAATAGAACCCTGGACTGTGCGTATTGACGGGCTTGTCGATAAGCCGGGCGACTATAGTTTTAATGACATCATGTCTCAGATGACCATTGAAGAGCGAATTTATCGTTTCCGATGTGTCGAGGCATGGTCAATGGTGGTGCCTTGGAACGGGTTTGAGCTGGCGGACCTTCTTGATTGGGTCGGGGTTCAATCCAACGCCAAGTATGTCGCGTTCGAGACGGTATTGCGCCCAGACGAGATGCCGGGCGTGTCCTACCCGGTCCTTGACTGGCCCTATGTTGAAGGTTTGCGGCTTGACGAGGCCATGCACCCGCTGACCATGATGGCCACGGGCATCTATGGCCGCGATATTCCCAAACAGAATGGCGCGCCCTTGCGTCTCGTGGTGCCTTGGAAATACGGCTTCAAATCCATCAAGTCGGTCGTGCGTATCTCGCTGGTCGAGGACGAGCCGCCTGCAAGCTGGAACGTTGCGAACCCGCGGGAATACGGATTCTACAGCAACGTGAATCCAGAGGTCGATCATCCGCGTTGGTCGCAGGCGACAGAACGTCGTCTTGGCGGGGGGCTTTTCGCCAAGCGACAACCCACGCTGATGTTCAATGGATATGCCGAAGAGGTCGCCAGTCTTTATGACGGCATGGATCTCAGAAAGTTCTTCTGAGACGTGGTCGATCTACTCAATGCCACCTTGCGGAAGGTTCCGGCGTGGCTCCTCTACGCTGCCGCGCCAGTGCCGATCGTGGCTCTGTACTATCTGGGACTGACTGGCGAATTGGGCGTTGATCCAGCCAAGCGGATTGAGCACCAGCTTGGCCTCTGGAGCCTTTGGCTGTTGATCGCCGGGCTCGCCGTCACGCCCGTGCGCCGCTGGACTGGGGTGAATCTCCTCAAATTCCGACGCGCCATCGGTGTCATCACGTTCTTCTACGTCGCTGCACATTTGCTGACCTGGTTGGTGCTTGATGTACAGTTCCAGAATGTCTGGGCGGATATCGTGAAGCGGTGGTATATAACGGTGGGCATGGCGGCTTTTGTCTTGATGTTGCCATTGGCCCTGACCTCCAACAATTGGAGTGTCAAGAAGCTTGGCCCCGTGCGTTGGCGCAATCTTCACAAACTGGTCTATCCGGTTGCGATTCTCGGAGCACTGCACTTCCTTCTGCTCGTCAAAGGTTTCCAGTTGGAGCCAATTTTGTACACGTTGCTTATCGCCGGCCTCCTTGTCAGCCGATTCATTCCGCGCAAGGCCTTCAATCTGCGTGTGTCGCGTCAGAGCTAGGTGAGATATTGCACGAATTGGTCGTGACCATACAACATCTAGCTAGGTGGATGCTTGCATTGCGCGGTTGGTGCCCTTGTCGAACGAATATTGCGCCAAGACCCTGTTTTTAAGCAAAAAAACAGACGAGAGGAAAAAACGACAATTGGTGCAATTTTTCGCTTGCGGACTCGGCGCACTCGCCC
>QCWH01000036.1:0-20267 GCA_003149565.1 Marivita sp. XM-24bin2
AAACGGACTGCTGCTTTTGGGCTTTCCCTACTACGTGCAATGGCTCGTCACATGGGCTGTCATCATCATCGCCGTCTGGATTGATCTGGGCGCTAAGCGCGGGAGGGTCTTCGCATGAGCCACACAACCGATATCCGAGCCAGTTCGCCCAAAATGACCGTTGTCTCGTGGTTGCTAAGGAACCACATCTGGGTCTTCCTTGCCTTGACCGTCGCCATCTTTTCGCTGGCGAGCCCCTACTTCCTGACCATCAACAACATTGGCAACATCCTGACCCAAGGCGCCTTTATCGGGATCCTTGCCATCGGCATGACCATGGTGATGATCGACGGCGAGATCGACCTGTCCGTGGGTGCGGTGTTGGCGCTGGCCTCGGCACTGGCGATCGGCTTGCAGGACCATATTGGGGTCTGGCCCGCCGTGTTCATCGGACTGATGTCGGGGGCGTTTCTGGGCTTTGTCAACGGCACGCTTGTCGCCCTGTCGGGGATGCACTCCTTCATTGTGACGCTGGGCGGGCTGATCGGCATTCGCGGGTTGGTCTTTGTCTATTCCGGGGAAAATGCGCTGATGGTGCCGGATTTCAGCTATACCGAGATTCCAGAAATCTATCTTGGTCCGCTGTCGCTGACCGCGATGATCTTTTTCGGGCTGGCGCTGTTTTTCCAGTGGGTCCTGTCGAGCACCCGTCACGGGCGCGAGACCTATGCGGTGGGTGACAATATCGAGGCCGCGCATGATGCGGGGATCAACGTCAAACGCCACAAGATCATCAACTTCACCATTTGCGGGACGCTGGCGGCGGTCTGCGGAATCCTGTTGTCGATGCGTCTGGGCACGGCCGAACCCAACGCCGGCAAAATCTGGGAACTGTGGACCATCATCGCCGTGGTGCTGGGAGGCACACGGTTGCAGGGCGGCTTTGGCAGCATGTGGATGACCATTGGCGGCGTGTTGACACTGGCGGTTTTGCGCAATGGTCTGCGACTGCTGAACACGCCCAACTATGTCGAGCTGATGGTCATGGGCGCAGTGCTGATACTTGCGCTGGTGCTGGACAAGCTGCTCAATCACAAGGGGGACACGCGATGAAAGAGGTCGTTCTACAGGTCGAAGGCATCACCAAGACCTTTCCGGGTGTCAAGGCGCTGGACTCGGTCAGCTTTGACATCCGCCCCGGCGAGGTTCACGCGCTGGTGGGCGAAAACGGTGCCGGCAAGTCGACCCTGATGAAGGTGCTCGCCGGGCTCTACAAACCCGACGGGGGCAAGATCGTCTATCGCGGCGCGCCAACACAGGTTGCGGGTCCGCTGGACGCACGACGAAAAGGCATCCTGCTGATCCATCAGGAACTGTCGCTGTCGCCGGAACTGTCGGTGGCCGAGAACATCTATCTGGGCGCGTGGCCCACGAACCGGTTCGGCGTCTTGAAGAAACGCGAGCTGCGCCGCAATGCCAGCGCCGCTTTGGAAGCTTTGGGGTGCGGGTTTGGCCCGGATGTGCGGGTCGGAACCCTGTCGGTCGCCATGCAACAGATGGTGGAGATTGCCCGCGCCGAGGCCTTCAGCGCCAATGTTGTGATCTTTGACGAACCCACCGCCTCGCTGACCGATACGGAAAAGGACCAGTTGTTTCACACCATTCGCGGGCTCAAGGCGCGCGGCGTGGGCATCGTCTATATCAGCCACAAGATGGACGAGATCTTCGACATCACCGACCGCATCACCGTGCTGCGCGACGGGCAGGTGCAGGGCACCGTAGACACCGCCGAGACCAACCTGAACCAGGTCACGCGCATGATGATTGGGCGGACACTGGATGCCTATTTCGTCAAGGCCAAACCTGAGTTCGGCGCCGAGGTGCTGCGCGTCGAGGGGCTGGCCAAGCAGGGGCTGTTCCGCGACGTGTCGTTTACCGTGCGCGAGGGCGAGGTACTGGGGCTTTACGGCCTTGTCGGCGCGGGCCGGTCAGAGGTGGTCGAAACCGTCTTTGGCGTGCGCCAGGCCGATGCGGGCAAGCTGTTTTGGAAAGGCGGGAAGATCGACCTGCCCACCCCGCGCCAATCCATCGACATGGGCATGGCGCTGGTGCCCGAAAGCCGCAAGGAACAGGGGCTGGTCCTGATCATGGGCGGGCGTGAAAACACCTCGCTGCCGCATCTCAGCCTGTTCTCGGACCTGTCGGTGATGAACCGGACCAAGGAATTGGCAACGTTCGAGAAATACCGATCGGCCCTGTCGATCAAGACAACCGGGCCGGATCAGGCGGTGTCGCAATTATCGGGCGGCAACCAGCAGAAATTCGTTCTGGCGAAATGGCTTTGTGCCGATCCCAAGCTGATCATCCTTGATGAGCCGACCCGCGGGATCGATATCGGCTCGAAATCCGCCATCCATGAACTGATCGCGGATCTGGCCGAACGCGGGCTGGCAGTGATCGTGATCTCATCGGAGATGCCCGAGGTGCTTGGGGTCAGCCACAGGGTGCTGACCATGTCCGAAGGCGCCGTGGTGACAGAGTTCAAAGGCGACGCCATGACAGAGGAAAACCTGATCGACGCCGTGTCCCGCCACCGGGACGAGGCGGCGGCGTGAGCGGGCGGAGAATAGAGAGATGAGCAAACCGGAAATCGGAATCGGGTTGGTTGGATCGGGCTTCATGGGGCGGTGTCACGCAAATGCCTTTCGCGCCGTGTCCGGGCTGTTCGATGTGCCGGGCGAGCCGCGCCTGCGCGTGTTGGCGGATGCAGATGACGCGCTTGCCACGCGGGCTGCGCAGGCATTGGGCTTCGAGCGCGGCACGGGCGATTGGCGGGCGCTGGTCGCAGATGAGGCTGTCGACATCGTCGCGATCACCGCGCCCAACGTACTGCACGCACCGATTGCCCATGCGGCGATTGCCGTCGGAAAGACCGTCTATTGCGAAAAGCCCCTGTCTACCACCGCCGCGCTGGCGCTTGAGATGACCCAAGCCGCCGAGGCGGCGGGCGTCGTCACGCTGGTCGGCTTCAACTTCCTGCGGAACCCGATGATCAAGCTGGCGCAGCAGATCATCGCGTCGGGCGAGATCGGCGAAATCACCGGCTTTCGCGGTCGCCACGCGGAAAACTACATGGCCGATCCCGACGCACCGCATTCCTTCCGCACCAATCCTCAGGGCGGCGGCGCGCTGGCCGATATCGGCAGCCACATCATCTCGATGGCGCGCTACCTGTTGGGGCCGATCACCGAGGTGCAGGCAGATAGCCGGACGTTCCACGCGACGCGGCCCACCGCGCCGCGCAGCACGAGGCGCGAGCCGGTCAAGGTCGACGACATGACCCATGCGCTGGTACGGTTCGAGAATGGCGCAAGCGGCAGTCTGGAAGCGAATTGGGCCGCAACCGCGCGAACCATGGACTTGTCCTGGGAAATCACCGGCACCAAGGGGGCGCTGGCCTTTACCCAGGAGCGCATGAACGATTTGCAGTTGTGGTCCGCCACGCCGGGGCGCAGCGGCTATATCAGGATCGAAGCGGGGCCTGCACACCCGCCCTACGGTGCCTTTTGCCCAGCGCCCGGCCACCATCTGGGGTTCAACGATCTCAAAATCATCGAGGTGGCGGGTCTGCTGGAGGCGCATGCAGGTCTCGGCGCGACGGGCCCTGACTTCCGCGAAGCCTACGAGGTGCAGCGTACCGTCGAGGCTATGCAGAGATCTGATGAGGAGCGGGCTTGGATATCCCTCTGACAAGCAAAGCATTTGTGATCCGTGCCTTACGCAATATCCGATGGCTTTCAAATTCATGGGGGTCCGAACAATCGCTTGTGTTCGGACGCAAAGGTGACGGGTCGACTGAATGATAGAGACATTTGTCAACCTGCATGATCACGCGCCGAGCGTACGTCCATTGGGTAGTCCTGTTTGACAGCTGCAGTTTAATTAATTGCGCAACGCGTTTTGCAAGCCAGACTTCGCGCACGCTGTGTGCATTGCTGCCTTTCGTCTAGAGCGCAGCGAACGGCCGCTTCCCGCCAAACTTTCCAGCCAGCACTCGATGACCAAGGCGTGCAGCGTGTTCACCCAAAATCCGCGACGCGCTCCCAGAACGACGCTTTGCGGGCGTGATTTGCCTTCAGCCCGTTGAGATAGTCCGCATGCGTCGGGTGCCCGCAATAGTCCGGTATCGCCATATCCGCTGATGCGCAGGACGCGAGGTGGCGGGCGGCGTGGCCGTAGCGGCCTGAGCGGGCCTTGGTCAGGGCGAAGTCGATCATCGATCGCCACAGCAGGACGGCAGCCAGGGGGTGCGTGGCCACCGAAGCATCGGCCAGCGGTGTCAGGATGTCATAGGCATCGCCGTCGATCTCGGCGTGGCGAGACACGACCAGTTGAGACGCGAGGGACATGTCCTGAACTTGCAGGCAATAGGCCAAGGCTGCGTCGATCACTGGAAATGCAAGCACATGCTGGCGGGCGGCGTCTTCGGCTTCGATGTCGTCGAAATCCGGCAAGAGCTTGAGGTGCCGGCGCAGGGCATCCGGGCAGAGGCGCTTTTCGAACCGCGCCCACAGGGCATTGCGGAGGTCGTCCTTGCGGCCCAGCGCCTCGAGGCAGGCGAAATACGCCTCGTCGAGATCGGGGCTGTCGAACCAGTGATCATTCGGCAGGGCACCTTCGACAAGCCGAAGCGCCTCTTCGGCGCGGCCGGCGGCCAGCAGGCGTGTCGCGGCCTCGGGGGCGATGGTGTGGAAGGTCAGTTGCTCGGGTGTGTATCGGGGCAGCCATGCGTCCACGTCGCCTTGCAGATCGGCGACATCCTGCAGGATCATCTCGACGGTCCGGTCTCGGGCGACCCGTGCGCGGTCCTCGCGTTGTACGGGGTCGGTGATGAAATCGTAGAGAACCAGATCGGCTTCGGTCAGCGGCGCAGACCGCGCTGCCTCAGACAGCGCCTTGAGATGTGCCAGACCGGTGTCACCCAACGCCTCTGCCAATGCGTGGACGGCATGATCGAACGCGCCGTATCCGTCGACCGAGACCGCCTCGAACACGTCTTCCGCGAGACCTTTCGGGTCTTTCGTAATGGATGGCGCAAGACGCGCGATCGCCTCCATCGCGTCCCGCATGGCGTCGCCGATGGTGCCCCAACTGTCGTCGGTGCGCTCATGGATGCCTGCCGCGAGATGAAGTTGCGCCCAAAGCAGGTCGAACGCCAGATCGGGCGCGTCAGGCGCGATGCCCGTTTCGATCAGCTGCGTGAGGTCGGACAGTTCCTTGGCCAGCGTCTTTTGCGCCTTGCGGGAGATGAAGCTGCGACCCCTCCGGACCTGAGCAAACCGTTTGCGCACATCGGCGGCGATGGTCTCGGGTCCCTGTTCCGCCGCAAGCGCCATGCGGACGCGCCGTTGGCGGGCCGCGTCGCCCTTGACGCTTTCCAAGAGCAGGTCGGCCAGAACATCCGCGCCGAGGGTTAACAAGTTCACCTTGTTCAGAGCTTTTCCCGCCATCGCCGTCCTCCTTTGCCGCAACTCTCAACTGGAATCTACAAATAGCGAAGGCGCCCAGTGGGCGCCCCATATCTAGCTTAAACCATGGTCTTCGCGAAATCTTTGCCCGATTCCGTGCTAACTTTGCCCCGATTTACAAAACTCAGTGGGTCCAAGCGCCTTTGCGGTCGACGGCAAAGTTCTCGGCGTAGCCACGGGCGCGGATATTTGGTTTGCGCTTGTTCGGCGTGAGCTGGATGACGTCGATCCCGTGCTCTTTTGCATAAGCCTTGGCCGCATCCAGAGTGTCGAACTTGAGACGCACCTGGGTTTGGGTGTCTGACGAGGATGTCCATCCCATCAGCGGATCAATCTCGCGCGGGCTGTCTGGCGCGAATTCCAGAATCCAATGGCGCGTCTTCGCCGTGCCAGAGGACATTGCGGTTTTTGATGGTTGATAGATCCGGGCGCGCATGAGTCTCACCTGTTTTATTCGTGGGGCTGGTATGCTCAAAAACGGGCCTGCACGCAAGATCATGATAATGTCGCAGGCCAACGGTGATCGGTGCAAGCAGGGTGTCATCCATCTTCGAGCTGCGGGGAGCGAGGGGTGGGTGTGTGCGGCCCGAAAACTTATGATACCAACTGCTTGCAATTTAAAGGTACTTATTTCGCATAGGTTTTAAAGAAAAAAAAGCCGCCCACTTTTGCGCCGCGCGCCGAAATCGCCTGCAACTTTGCGGGAATTGGTCTAATAACAAGCCTCTAATCGAAAGTAATCTTAACTGCGACGATGGTTGCATTTCTGTCGGCAGCCACCCATTTTGACTTTCCCTGTTGTGGTTGCACCTCATACCGCAGATCTTCGAATCCCACTGGTGAGATATGGCTGAGACTGAAATCCTGCACGCTCCTGCACCTGATGTGCGCGACCGCGAGAAGCTTGAGGGTGGTATTCGCTTTCGGATGAACACGGAGTTCAAACCGGCTGGCGACCAACCAAACGCAATTCGTGAGCTGTCCAGCGGCGTTCTGGGCGGAGAGCGTGATCAGGTGCTTCTTGGGGCGACCGGTACGGGCAAAACCTTTACAATGGCAAAGGTGATTGAAGAAACGCAGCGCCCGGCAATCATTCTCGCCCCCAACAAGACTTTGGCCGCGCAGTTATATGGTGAGTTCAAAGGCTTTTTTCCGGACAATGCGGTCGAATACTTCGTCAGCTATTATGACTACTATCAGCCCGAAGCCTACGTGCCGCGCTCGGACACCTATATCGAGAAAGAGTCGCAGATCAACGAACAGATCGACCGGATGCGCCACTCGGCCACCCGGGCGCTTTTGGAACGCGATGACGTCATTATCGTGGCCTCCGTGTCATGCATCTACGGCATCGGTTCGGTCGAAACCTATGGGGCGATGACTCAAGACCTCCATGTAGGCAAGAACTACGACCAGCGCAGGGTGATGGCTGATCTGGTCGCGCAGCAATATCGTCGCAACGATCAGGCCTTTCAGCGCGGGTCGTTTCGCGTGCGTGGGGACAGTCTTGAGATATTCCCGGCGCACCTTGAGGACCGGGCCTGGAAGCTGTCCTTCTTCGGTGACGAGTTGGAGTCCATCACTGAATTCGATCCGCTCACCGGCGAAAAGACGGACACGTTCGAACGGATCCGCATCTATGCGAACAGCCACTACGTCACGCCAAAACCAACGATGCAGCAAGCCATCGTGGGCATCAAGAAAGAGTTGCGGCAGCGGCTTGACCAGTTGGTGAACGAGGGAAAACTGCTTGAGGCGCAGCGGCTGGAGCAACGGACGAATTTCGATCTGGAGATGCTGGAGGCAACCGGTGTCTGCAACGGGATCGAGAACTATTCACGCTATCTGACCGGCCGCGCGCCGGGTGAACCGCCGCCCACCCTGTTCGAATTCATCCCCGACCATGCGATTGTTTTCGCCGACGAAAGCCATGTGAGCGTTCCGCAGATCGGTGGCATGTACAAAGGCGACTACAGACGCAAGTTCACACTTGCCGAACACGGGTTCCGCCTGCCGTCCTGCATGGACAACCGTCCTCTCAAGTTCGAGGAATGGGACGCCATGCGCCCGCAATCGGTGTTCGTGTCCGCAACCCCCGCCAAGTGGGAGATCGAACAGACCGGCGGCGTGTTTACTGAACAGGTGATCCGCCCCACGGGGCTGTTGGACCCGATGGTCGAAATTCGCCCGGTCGAGATGCAGGTGGACGATCTGCTGGACGAGATCCGCAAAGTGGCAGCGGGCGGGTATCGCACTCTGGTCACCACCCTGACCAAACGCATGGCCGAGGACCTGACCGAATATCTGCACGAACAGGGCATCCGCGTGCGCTATATGCACTCGGATATCGACACGATTGAACGGATCGAAATCCTGCGCGACCTGCGCCTTGGGGCGTTCGATGTGCTGATCGGGATCAACCTCCTGCGCGAAGGTTTGGACATTCCCGAATGTGGTCTGGTCGCCATTCTGGATGCGGACAAGGAAGGCTTCCTGCGCTCGGAAACATCGCTGATCCAGACCATTGGCCGTGCTGCACGGAATGCTGAAGGCCGCGTGATCATGTATGCCGACCGGATCACTGGGTCGATGGAGCGGGCGCTTGCCGAAACCGACCGCCGCCGCGCCAAGCAGATCGCCTATAACGAAGAGCACGGCATCACCCCGGCGACGATCAAGAAGAACGTCGATGATATTCTGCAAGGGCTCTACAAAGGCGACGTGGACATGAACCGCGTGACCGCCAAGGTGGACAAACCGCTGGCCGGGGCCAACCTACAGGCGGTTCTGGACGGGTTGCGTGCGGATATGCGCAAGGCGGCGGAAAACCTCGAATTCGAAGAGGCCGCGCGCCTGCGGGATGAGGTTAAGCGGCTGGAAGCGGTCGATCTGGCCATCGCCGACGACCCGCTTGCCCGTCAGTCGGCAGTCGAGGCGGCAGCGGAAGCGGCGGTCAAATCGTCGGGTCGGTCAACAGCCGGACGGCCCGGTCAGCGTGGCGGGAACGTGAAGCGGCGGAAGCGATAAGGTAGATCGGGCAGCCGCGTCAACCTTCTGATCTGCGACCGAAGCAGCGCCATCTCTATCTTGTGATGCGCTTGTTTTGAAATCAAGAATTGCGCGGCATATGGTGCCGCGCTAGGAGTTTCATGCCGACGCGCTGCCCATGAAACATCACGGGACAGGCGTGCGAATTGCTGTCGTCTACCCAAGAGATTCATCTGAATTTTATGCGTAAGTTCCTGTCTCGCACCATCGCCAGTGCCGTTTTGACATGCGCCATTTCTTCCTCCACTCATGCGCAATACACAACATGGGGCAATGGGCTCAGTAACAGGACCACAAATGCTGTGATCCGCATCCTGCAGGGCGATTTTCGCGAATGCGGCGAACTGATCCTGGCCTTTCGCTATGATTGTTATAGCCAAAGCTACCGTAGCGCGGCCGACCGTCTGGATGGGCTTTCGGAATAAGCTCCAGCAGAAGACGCGCTGCGTCTTGTCGAAGACCGCATCGCGTCAGTTGTATCGGCCAATATAGACCGGTCCAGACCGCCCCTCCGGCAAGGCGGGCGCGTGTTCAACGCGGTGAAAGAAGAGGCCATTCCGCTGCTTCGGCGCGAAACGCTGGGCGCGATGGACGAAGCGCGGACCATTCTCTTGCGCTCACCAACAGAGGCACAGAGGCCGCATTATTCGCGCATAGCTGCGGTCATCGAATCCAACAAAGTCCTTTTGCGGTCGGCTTTTTTGCAATTTGAGCCAGCGGCGCGGCGGGTCGCCGGACTTTTCTACCGAATTTGGGCCGGGTGACCGCAAAATTTATTTCGCCGCTTGGACTCAGATAAACGGAACAAATGGCACTCCACAGGCGCTGAGGGCCAACAAGCTCGCAATCGCAAACCAAACGCGCATAACGCCTCCATCGGTTGGAACCACCCCTCCGACCTAGGCGAGGACGCATCAGAAGTCGAACAGGTCTTCCAGAAAGCCGCCGCGTTTCTTCTTTTTGCTGTAACCTGTGTCCCCGTGGCCAATGGCTTGGCCGCGTACGGGTTGCGGTGTGGCTGGCGGCGGCGGGGGTGGCGCCGCATAGCTCGCGCTGCGCTCGATGATTTTGTCCAGCTCACCGCGATCCAGCCAGACACCCCGGCATTGCGGGCAGTAGTCGATTTCGACACCAGAGCGTTCGGCGATCACCAGCGCGGTGCCATCGACGGGACATTTCATTGGGCCATCTCCTTGGGTTTGACCTACAGGAGATATGCACTCATTACCGAATATCATCCCCAGTGCGACAGTCCTTCCCAAAGACACTGGCGCAATCCGAACCGTACGCTACCATAGCTTCATGCGTACGGTTCTTGTTGCCCTTGTCCTCTTGATTGCGCCCCTCCCCGCGATGACGTGGGAGTTTACGCCCGTGCCGATCTGCACCTTGTTCCATCAGGACCCTGAAGTGGCAGTCATGGTCACTTACGACCCGGATGGCGGTGAATACGCCATTCACCTCTCGCGCGAGAGCGGATGGCCCCACACGGCGGTGTTTTCCATGCGGTTCGAAGGCCCACGCGGGCTGACGATTTCCACCACGCAGCATGTGATCGAGGCAGAGGACACACGCACCCTGACGGTCCGCGATCGGGGATTCGGGAATGTCCTGAACGGGTTGAACTTCAACCAGCGCGCTGTGGCGGTTCTGGGCGATCTCGAAGTGCCTGTATCGCTGGATGGCGCGGCACCCGCGGTCGAGGAGTTTCGCGCCTGTCCGACGGATCAGCTTGTTCACGGGACTTGGACACGGGCGAAACAGGCGTCCTGAGCACGGCTTGCGGCGTGCCTGCGGACCGGCTTAGAAGACGCCATGACCCGGCTTCCCATTGACCACGTCCTTCCAGAGCTTATCGCGCATCTGCGCGATCACGGCCGTGTTGTTCTGCAGGCACCGCCAGGCGCCGGCAAGACAACGCGTGTGCCATTGGCAATTCTCGACGCTGGATTGACCGATCAGAAGATCGTGATGCTCGAACCCCGGCGGCTGGCCGCACGTGCGGCAGCAGAGCGGATGGCGGAGACGCTGGGCGAGGCGGCCGGCCAAACCGTGGGATATCGGGTGCGTGGCGATGCCAAGGTATCGGCACAGACCCGGATTGAAGTTGTGACCGAGGGTATCCTCACCCGGATGATCCAATCTGACCCCGAGCTTTCCGGCATCGGCGCAGTGATCTTTGACGAGTTTCACGAAAGGTCGCTGAATGCAGATCTGGGCTTGGCTTTGTGCCTTGAGATTACGGGTGCCTTGCGGGACGATCTGATGTTGCTTGCGATGTCGGCCACACTCGACGCGGCTCCGGTTGCGGATTTGATGAATGCGCCAATTGTCACTTCGGAGGGGCGCAGTTTTCCGGTCGCCACCAAATGGCTGGAGGCACCGATCGCCAAAAATGTGCGTTTTGAAAATGCCATGGCCGATCTCATCCTGACCGCTGTCCACGACACAAACGGAGGCATTCTGGCATTCTTGCCCGGAGAGGGCGAAATCCGGAGGGTTCAGGCCGCTTTGGACGGACGGCTTCCGCCAGACTGTCATGTCCGCCCCCTTTTCGGAGCAATGCCGTTCAAGGCACAGCAAGACACCATTCGTCCCGAGGGGACTGGGCGAAAAGTCGTCTTGGCCACGTCAATTGCTGAAACGTCGCTCACAATCGAGGATATTCGAGTGGTCGTCGATGGTGGCTTGGCACGTCGCTCAAGGTTCAATCCAGGGTCCGGCATGTCACGTCTGGTCACAGAAAAAGTGACCAAGGCCGAAGCCACACAGCGCGCAGGCCGCGCTGGCCGTGTTGCGGAAGGAGTGGCCTATCGGCTTTGGACCAAAGGCGAAGACGGGGCACTGTTGGCCTTTCCGCCTGCCGAGATCGAGGCGGCTGATCTTGCCGGACTTGCGTTGGAGCTTGCACTGTGGGGTGCTCAGCCCGAAGATCTGCCGTTCCTCACGCACCCGCCTCAAGGCGCTTATACCGAAGCGCAGGCGCTGTTGCGCATGCTGGGTGCATTGGATCGCAATAATCGGATTACAGAGCACGGCCGTCTGCTGTCCAGCCTGCCCCTGCATCCGCGACTGGCTCATATGATGGCGGTAGCTGGACCTGCGGCAGCCCCCTTGGCGGCGCTGTTGTCGGAACGCGATCCTGTGCAAGGTGGTGGCGTGGATCTTTCACTACGCATCGAAGCGCTACGCAATCCCAAACGCTTTGCCAAAGAGCGACCTTTCATGCTCAATCGCGCAGCGGCGGAACGGATCCGCACCGAAGCAAAACGACTTGAGCGGTTGGTTTCCAGAGCGTCTCAAGCCGCAATCGAACCTGCCGAAATGGTCGCCCTTGCCTACCCCGACCGCATCGGCCTGCGCCGAAAGGGCGACGCCCCACGCTACCAACTGTCTGGTGGCAAAGGCGCCGTCATGGACAGCGGAGATCCTTTGGCCGGTGCCCGTCTCATTGTCGCAAGTGACGTGGACGGGAATCCGCGCGAGGCACGCGTCCGTCTGGCAATCCCGATAACGGAAAGCGCTTTGCGGAGCCTGTTTGATGACCAGATTGGTTGGGCTGAGGTCTGTGAGTGGTCAAAACGTGAGCGCCGGGTGATTGCCCGCCAACAAGAAAAGCTTGGCGTGATTGCCTTGGATGATCGGATTTGGAAAGACGTCCCACCCGATCGCGTGGCGCTGGCAATGTTGGATGGTGTGCGGGAAATGGGGCTTGCTCCTGTAATGACAAATGCAGCTCGGCGCTTTGTGTCTCGGGTCACTTTGGGCCGGGAGGCTGGGTTGGACTTGCCCGATCTGTCCGAAGCGGCGTTGATGGAGACATTGGAAACATGGTTGCTGCCGCATCTCAATGGCGTGCGAACGGCTGAAGATTGGAAACGGTTTGACGTGTTGCCAGCCTTGCGTGGAATGCTGGACTGGTCGCAGTTGCAAGCACTGGATCGTCAGGTACCTGGCAAATTCACAACACCTTTGGGGCGCGAGATCCCGATCGACTATTCTGGGGATCATCCTGAGATATCTTTGCGCCTGCAGGAATTGTTCGGCCAAAAGACACATCCCTGTGTCGGCACTACGCCTCTTCGGGTCACGCTTTTGTCGCCAGCGCAGCGTCCTGTGCAGACGACCTTGGATCTCCCCGGTTTCTGGGCAGGCTCTTACTCTGATGTTCGCAAAGACATGCGTGCCGCATATCCAAAACATCCTTGGCCTGAGGACCCAACCCAGGCTGATCCGACGTTGCGCGCCAAAAGAAGACCCACAGGCTGATCTTGGATCCACACCGCCGCACGCTCTGCCGCTTGCCGAGCGCCCAGATCCACCGTACATGCCAGTCTATGCTTGATGATGCAGACGACATACACCCTCTGTTCTACGGTGCTCCCAAGAGCACCGAATTCAAGAAGCTGCGCAAACGCATTGTTCAAAACGTCCGGGAGGCGATCGAACAATATGGCATGGTTTCACGAGACACGGATAGAACACCGAAGTGGCTTGTTTGTCTGTCCGGAGGTAAAGACAGCTACACACTCCTTGCTGTTCTGCATGAATTGAAGTGGCGCGGTCTTCTGCCCGTCGATCTTTTGGCCTGCAATCTGGATCAGGGACAACCGGGCTTTCCTGCGACCGTTCTGCCGGAATTCCTGGAAAAGATGGGTGTCCCACACCGCATCGAATATCAGGACACCTATTCGATCGTCGTCGATAAGGTGCCACAAGGGCGCACCTATTGCGCCCTATGTTCGCGGTTGAGGCGCGGCAACCTCTATCGCATTGCCCGAGAAGAAGGCTGTGACGCCGTTGTCCTAGGCCATCATCGCGATGATATTCTGGAAACCTTTTTCATGAACCTGTTTCACGGCGGACGGCTCGCAACGATGCCTCCAAAACTGGTGAACGAAGACGGCGATCTATTCGTCTACCGACCACTTGCACATGTCGCGGAAGCCGATTGTGAGAAATTTGCCAAAGCGATGAATTATCCAATCATTCCATGCGATTTGTGTGGCAGTCAGGACGGCTTGCAAAGACAGCAGGTGAAAGCGATTCTCGATGGCTGGGAAAAAAACTCTCCGGGCCGCAGACAGGTGATTTTTCGCGCTCTGACCAATGCAAGACCGTCACATTTGTTGGACAGCGGTCTATTTGATTTCAAAGGCTTGGCAACCTGGGCGCAGGACGATATCGAAAATTCTTCGGATATTCCCGACCTGCGTTAAGTCAACAGTTACCGACCTCGCGAGATGCTTCGGAACTCCCAGTTCGAGGCACTTATGCGATGCGAATACACCTAACGGCGACTGGCTTGCGGCAAGCAGTGCGCTCTGCGCTTGCCGGCCCTCAGATGCTGGCTTTTCTTCCTGCCCTCTGTCTTGCCGCTTATTGGCTTGGGGGCGAGGCATTGCTCGTCCTGTGCGCGTTAACGCTGCCGGTTCTCTACGCTCTGACAGGCAGCTTTGCGCCGGGCTTGACAAGTGTGCAGGTTGGTTCTCGGAAACTACCCGAACTGGGAAAGACCGCGCGGGATTTCCTTGAAATCGCGCGGCACAATGGTCAGACAGCGGCATGTCTGCAGATTGCGATCCCTGAACTGAAAGACGTTGCACACCGCTGTGGTGCGGATGCCGCACAACAATCACGCGATTTGCTCGCAGCACGCCTACGGTCAACGCTGCGAGACAGTGATTACGTGTTTCAGTCGGGTGAGACGCGTTTCATCATTCTTATCGCACCCGGTTTCCGGCTACGCTTGGACAGTCTCATTGACTTGGGAAAACGGCTCCGCGCCACGGCCGAAATGCCGTTGTCCTTGGGCGGAGCGTCGCACGACCTGACAGTCAGCATCGGGATCGCTTCTTCCCTGACGCTAGGTCGGAATGCAACTGCAGAAAAATGGCTGTCCTGCGCAGAAGACGCTTTAAACGATGCACAAGCGGCGGGGGCTGGCAGCACGAGGTTGTGGTCAGAAAGGCTGGCGCGTCAACACAAGTCGCGCAGAAATCTGCAACATGAATTCGAAGCGGCTTTGGATACCACTCAAGTTCACGCACACTTTCAGCCGCAAGTCCATTTGGAAACCGGTGCCATCATCGGGGTTGAGGCCTTTGCGCGCTGGGAACATCCAACGCGCGGCGTTCTCAGCGCGTCCAGTTTCCTGCCCTTTGTGCAGGACGGCGGGCATATGATGCGACTGGGCCGGGCTATGTTCCTGCAATCAGTTTCTGCCCTGCTTGCATGGGATGACGCAGGACTGGATGTCAAAACGGTGAGCGTGAACCTGTCCGAGACAGAATTGCGTGACCCTGAGCTACCAAAGCGTATCGCTCATGACCTTGAGCGGTGTGGACTGCCTGCACATCGCATTGTGTTCGATATACCTGTCAAAGTGTTGAGCGCCCGGGGCGATGAAATCATCCGACGCACACTTGACGGACTCGGTGAACTTGGGTGCGGCCTGGATCTCGAGGGTGTGAGTTCGGCTGGCTGCGACATTGCGCTGTTGCAGCACTGTCCGATCACGCGTCTGAAACTCGATAGAACCCTTATGCATGACGCCGGCACATCCGATGCGGCACGACAAGCTCTGCACGCCATACTGGGCATCGCTGAACGGCTCGACCTGCCAAGCGTCGCGACAGGTGTCGAAACGGTCGCTGAACACGGAGTTCTGCGAGAATTGGGGGCGGTCTACGCCCAAGGCGCGCTGTTCGCTCCGCCAGCCGACATTCGAGAAACAACGCGCTGGTTGACAGAGCGGCAAAACCCCAAACGGACGTCCAAGCCTAAACATATCCGCAGTATCAAATAGCCGTCGCAGCTCAAGACCACAGCCACTGCAACCTGCGCAGATCAAATGCCGCACCGCCTCGGTCTCTGCTGTGAATCCGCTTGACCTTCGTGCACAGTGCCTGTTGAACGCAGCGGTAATCCAAAAACCACAGGCGGCGGGCCCCTATGGACGATCAGAACAAGAACCTATTAATCGCGACAGCGCTCAGCTTTGCGGTCATTCTGGTATGGTTTGTGATGTTTCCTCCGCCGGAACCAACCGTCAATCCGGACGCACCTGTCCCGACATCAGGGGAAGACGCTGCACCAACGATTGCAGCCACCCCGGATGCCGCGCCCGGCGATACCTCGGTGGTCACCCAACAGGGGCCGACAGCGGTTGAGGATGCACCGCGCGTTCCTATCGAAACCGACCGGGTTGTAGGTTCAATTTCGCTTATCGGTGGTCGAATTGATGACCTGTCGCTCAAGAACTATCGCGTAAGCCTAGAAGAAGATGCCGACGTTGTGCATCTGCTTAATCCCGTTGGCTCGGAAAGCCCTTACTACGCCCTTTTCGGATGGGCACCGGGCGGTGGATTGACGCTTGATGCCGTTCCCAGCGTGACGACAGACTGGACTGTTGAGGAAGGCGAGACGCTTACCGAGGACAGCCCCATCACTTTGCGTTGGGACAGTCCGAACGGAACGATCTTCCGCCGCATCATCGAAATCGACGATGACTTCATGTTCACCGTAACTCAGTCTGTCGAGAACGCGGGCGGCGATGCTGTCACGATGGCGCCGTACGGTTTGATTGCTCGCCACGGTGAACCAGCCGATCTCAAGAACTTCTTCATCTTGCATGAAGGAGTGGTTGCGATGGCAGACGGCACATTGGCCGAAATCGACTATGACGATATGACTGATTTTGCCGTTGTACCTGCCGAGGGTGCACGCGCCGAGGTGACTCAGGTCACCGAAAATGGCTGGATTGGCTTTACCGATCACTACTGGATGACAACGCTCATCCCGGAAAACGGCAGCCCATTCCGTGCCGTCGCAAAGTATAACGACGCGAGCAACATCTATCAGACCGAAGCCGTCCAACCGACGATCACGATTGCTCCAGGAGAAACACGCGAGGTCGCAACCCAGCTGTTTGCCGGCGCCAAGGAATGGGAAACCATCCGTGAATACCAGAACCGGGGCGTCGACCGCTTTATCGACAGCATCGACTGGGGCTGGTTCTTTTTCCTGACCAAGCCAATCTTCTGGCTGCTGCACAACCTCAATGCACTCATCGGGAACATGGGCTGGGCCATCATCGGCCTGACACTGATCATCAAAGCTGTCCTCTTCCCGCTGGCCTACAAATCGTATGTTTCGATGGCCAAAATGAAAGAACTCCAGCCGGAGATGGAAAAGATCAAAGAGCGCGCTGGCGATGACCGTCAGAAGCTTCAGCAAGAGATGATGGAGCTTTACAAGAAAGAAAAGGTCAATCCGGCGTCGGGCTGTCTGCCGATCCTGTTGCAGATTCCGATCTTCTTCTCACTCTACAAAGTGATCTTCGTCACTCTGGAGTTGCGTCACGCGCCATGGCTGGGCCCATTCCAGGATCTCTCGGCACCTGACCCCACCTCCATTATGAACCTCTTTGGTCTTTTGCCATGGGCAGCACCGGAACCGGGATCGCTTCTGGCACTGATCTTTATCGGCATCCTGCCCCTGCTGCTTGGTATCTCGATGTGGCTTCAGCAAAAGCTGAACCCGGCCCCCACTGATGCCACACAGGCTATGATCTTTGCGTGGATGCCTTGGGTCTTCATGTTCATGCTGGGTGGCTTTGCCAGCGGATTGGTTGTGTACTGGATTGCCAACAACACGATCACCTTTACTCAGCAATATCTCATCATGCGGTCGCAAGGGTATAAGCCGGATGTGTTTGGAAATATCAAATCGAGCCTGAAGCGCGGCCCGAAAACAGACAGCAAATGACGGCCAATGTCACCGAAATCTGGCGACACCCGATCAAAAGCCACGGTCGGGAGACGCTCGAGTCGGTGACCGTTGCAGCGGGCGGTACGATCCCTTTTGACCGTCTTTGGGCTGTCGCCCACGAACGTTCAAAAGTGGACGGTTCGGAATGGGCGAGTTGTGGGAATTTCTGTCGGGTTGCCAATCTGCCCAGCCTTATGGCCGTGAGCGCAAGATTTGATAAAAGCCTTGGTCAAATCACTTTGAGCCATCCCGATGTGCCGGATCTGACTTTCAATCCTGATTGCGACAGCCCCGCCTTTCTGGCCTGGGTGCGAAACCTTGTCCCAGAGGATACGCTCAAACCCGCGCGACTTGTCAAAGCGCAGGGCCCGGCCTTTACCGACAGTGACTTTCCGAGCATCACATTGTGCAATCACGCATCACACCGGGCGGTTGAGCAGCGGGTCGGTCGCCCTCTGTCGCATTTGAGATGGCGTGGCAACATCTGGATCGACGGGTTGGCCCCTTGGGAGGAGTTCGACTGGGATAGTCGCGAAGTCCGAATCGGAGAAGTAATCCTTCGTGTCCGCGAACGCACGGATCGTTGCAAATCGACCCATAGCAATCCAGAGACGGGCAAGCGTGACGCCGATGTTTTGGGAGCGCTCGAAAGTTGGGGGCATCAGGATTTTTCCGTACGTGCCCAAGTGATCCGCGGAGGAGCGATCCAAATTGGTGACGAGGTATCCCGTGTCTGAGATGAAACTGCCGTTTCCCCTCGCAGAAGAGCCCGATGAAATCAGCCGGGAAACCGGGCGCAAGCTTTTTGCAGGTGAGATTGATTTCCTTAAAGGCGTCGTGGCCATGTCTGGCCTTCCCGCCGATGACAGGATTGAAGTGTGTTTTGCAGGACGCTCGAATGTCGGCAAGTCTTCGTTGATCAACGCTATCACCGGACGCAAGGCACTGGCACGTGCGTCGAACACACCCGGACGTACTCAAGAGATAAATTATTTTACACTCGGAGATGAGCGCTACCTCGTAGATCTGCCCGGCTATGGTTACGCCAACGCTCCTGTAAAGGTGGTTGAAAAATGGCAAACGCTGCTCAAGCAATACCTGTCAGGCCGCGCCAGCCTCCGCCGCGCGTTTGTTCTGGTCGACAGCCGCCACGGTATTAAACCCGTTGACGAAGAAATCATGACGCTGCTCGACCGAAGCGCCGTAACGTTTCAGGTGGTGCTGACCAAAACCGATAAAATCAAACCGTCGCAGCACGACGGTCTGCTACAACAGGTCCGCAGCAGGCTGTCGAAACACCCGGCAGCCTTTCCCGAACTCGTGCTTACCAGCAGCGAAAAAGGCGAAGGCATTGCGACGCTGCGCAGCATTATTGCAGGGATCACCTGAGCGCAAAACAGCTTGCCACTCGGAAAGCGTTGGCGCACACAAGATGAGTGCGGGACAACCACCCGGCATGAAACGAGAACAAGCATGAAATCCCGAGATATGAACCACGACTGGATCGCCACCGCCCGCACGCTTTCAGAGGCATTGCCCTACATGCAGCGCTATGCCGGGGCCGTCGTTGTTGTAAAGTTCGGCGGCAATGCAATGGGCGACGACGCAGCAATGGCGGAATTTGCACGAGATATCGTGCTGATGCGCCAAGTTGGGATCAACCCGGTAGTTGTGCATGGCGGTGGGCCCATGATCAACGACATGCTGAAGAAACTTGGGATCAAATCGGAGTTTGTGCGCGGCAAACGCGTGACCGACAAGGCCACTATCGACGTGGTCGAAATGGTTCTGACCGGGCTGGTCAACAAGCGGATTGTGCAGGCCATCATGGATGAAGGTGGACGTGCCGTAGGTCTGTCCGGCAAGGATGACGATCTCATGGTCTGCGAAGCTGATGATCCGGAATTGGGCTTTGTCGGGCGTCCTGTCGAGATGAACCCACAGGTTCTGCGCGATCTGTTCAAAGCAGGCATCATCCCCGTTGTGGCGCCTGTGGCCACCGGGATGCAGCCCAACGAAACGTTCAATGTGAATGGCGACACCGCCGCCGGCGCGATTGCCGGCGCTTTGAAAGCAGACCGGCTGCTGCTCCTGACCGATGTCAGCGGGGTAAAGGACGGAACCGGAAATGTCGTGACTGCCATGACGCCCGACGAGGTGACGGCGATGATCGCCGATGGTACCATCGCCGGTGGAATGATCCCGAAAACCGAAACCGCGCTTAAAGCCATTGAGGAAGGTGTGCGCGCGGTTGTCATTCTTGACGGTCGGGTGCCGAATGCCTGCCTGCTTGAGCTTTTTACCGAGCATGGAGCGGGCTCACTTATCCGCCCCCCCCGATGAGCATCGAGGCGCTTGACACGTCCGCCCGGTCCGTCGGGCTGGCAGTGCGAGGAGCCTTCCATCCGGAACCATCAGATGCTGCTCCTAAGGGGACTCGAACACTTATCCTGCTTGGCCCTGATGAGCCTAATTTCTGGGATACCTTCAAGAGTTCGCCCGAATACGGCGATGGTGATCCGCATCCTCTGGATCGTTGGTCCAAACGGATTGTGGGGTCCCTTGCTGCACCACTGAATGGCACAGCGCTTTTTCCGTATGACGGACCGCCCTATGCCCCGTTTTTGCGATGGGCGGATCAGAGCCGCGAAAGTTGGCCATCGCCGGTTGGATTATTGGTGCACAAGACGGCAGGTTTGTTCATCAGCTTTCGTGCGGCGCTTGCCCTGCCACACAGATTTGAACTTCGGCCAATAAGCGAAAGCCCTTGTAAGACCTGTGACACACGCCCCTGCGAAACCGCGTGCCCAGTTGGCGCCTTAGCACCCGCTCAGGACTATGACGTCCCTGCCTGTATCGCGCATATCAGGTCCCCTGACGGTGCAAAATGCCGCGACGGGTGCCTTGTTCGCCGCGCCTGCCCGGTGTCAAAAACGTTTG
>QCWH01000036.1:20865-41991 GCA_003149565.1 Marivita sp. XM-24bin2
CACATGCGCGCGTTTTTGGGAGAGTGACATATAGCCAACGAAAGGTGGGAACCTTTGAAACGACTAATCCTAATGCGTCATGCCAAGTCGGATTGGTCAACATCCGGGGATGATCACAGTCGGCCGCTGAACAAAAGGGGCCGACAAAGCGCCCCAGCGATGGGCCGTTGGCTGAAACGCAGTGGTTGGCTGCCCGACGAAGTGCTCTGCTCCACTGCAACGCGGACGCGTCAGACGCTGGACCTCCTGGAGCTGCCGTCGCTCCCTACAAGATTTGAGCGCGGCTTGTACCTTGCGGATAACGATCAGATACTTGACGCGCTCCGAACAGCCTCGGCGCAAACCGTTTTGCTCTTGGGCCACAATTATGGGATCGCAGAATGCGCCCATGAGCTTGTCGTGCGTTGGCCGGACCATCCGCGGTTTGAGGATTATCCCACATGCGCCACATCTCTGATCGAGTTTGATTTCAGCGATTGGGAAGAAATTGAAAAGAACCTTGGTCGTTGCGTGGATTTTACGGTTCCCCGAGAAATCCTTGCAACTGAGCAGGAGCACTGAACCGTTTCGGTCAAATAAGAAACGCCCCGGACATCCGGGGCGTTTTCGCATGTGATCGCGCTGCGATCAGTGACCTAAAATCTGGCTCAGGAAGAGCTTGGTCCGTTCGTTCTGCGGATTGTTGAAGAACTCCTCGGGTTCGTTCTGTTCCACGATCTGGCCCGCATCCATAAAGATCACACGGTTCGCGACCTGACGGGCAAAGCCCATCTCGTGGGTCACGCAGAGCATGGTCATGCCCTCTTCCGCGAGGCTCACCATTGTGTCGAGAACTTCCTTGATCATTTCCGGGTCGAGCGCCGATGTCGGTTCATCGAATAGCATGATGCGGGGCCGCATGCAGAGCGAGCGGGCAATCGCCACACGCTGCTGCTGACCACCAGAAAGCTGGCCGGGATACTTGTTGGCCTGCTCGGGGATCTTGACCTTCTCAAGGAAGTGCATCGCAGTTTCCTCGGCCTCACGCTTAGGTATTTTGCGCACCCAAATTGGGGCCAACGTGCAGTTTTCCAGAATGGTCAGGTGCGGGAACAGATTGAAGTGCTGGAACACCATGCCGACCTCTGAGCGGATCGTGTCGATGTTCTTGATGTCCGAGGACAGCAATGTGCCATCTACCGTGATCGAGCCTTTCTGATGCTCTTCCAGAGCGTTGATGCACCGGATCAGCGTAGACTTGCCCGATCCTGAAGGGCCCGCGATGACAATACGTTCACCCCGGTAGACCGTCAGATCTATGTCCCGCAGAACATGGAAGGATCCATACCACTTGTTCATGCTCTGGATCTGAATTGCCACCTCATCCGAGACAGCCATTTGTGCATTTGCAGTTTCAGCCATGGATTGGCCTCCTGTTTATGACCCTTGTCGCCTAGGCGATCTAAGGGCTTATCGGTGATCGGTGGCGAGCTGTCGTTCGAGCCACTGTGAATATTTCGAGATGCTGAAGCAGACGATGAAGAACACAAAGACCGCAAAGCCCCAGAGTTCCCAATAGACGCCGTTCCACTCGGTTGATGCGAGGATCGGCCCGCGGATCATACCCACGAGGTCGAACATCGAGATGATGGCGACAAGCGTCGTGTCCTTGAAGAGACCCACGGCTACGTTAACAATGCCGGGGATCGAGATCTTCAGCGCCTGCGGCAGAATGATCAACCGCATGGCCTGCGCGTAATCGAGACCCAAGCTGTCGGCCGCTTCGTATTGACCGCGTGGCAGAGCCGCGAGGCCACCCCGGATCACCTCGGCGATGTAGGCCGACGCGAAGGCGGTGATCATGATGATCACGCGGAGCACGAGGTCGATATTCGAGCCCGGCGGAAAGAAGTAGGCCAGTACCACGTTCGCCACGAAGAGAAGCGTGATGAGCGGCACGCCCCGGATGAACTCGATGAAAATCACGCATATCCACTTGATGATCGGCATGGACGATTGACGGCCGAGCGCCAGCAGAATGCCGAAGGGCAGCGACAGCGACACACAGACGGTGCCGAGGATCATGTTCAGCATGAAACCGCCCAGGTTCCGCGATTCCACCGCCTCGAGCGCAATGAAATTGGGAAGTGCCGCGGGTAGGATCTGGCCCGCCCAGATCACGACCAACGTCGCGATAAGCCCCGCCAGCATGCCCATGGAAAAGCTTTGCCGTTCAAACTGCTTGAACGCGAAGTAACCCGCGACAAAGCCCGCGAGGATGACCAAAGGCGTCAACAACGTGCCCCCCCAGATCAGCCAGTAGGCGATGAACGGGAACACCGCCGTGAACGTCAGCATCTGACGCGGCGCTTTGGGGTACAGCACCGGATAGAGCGCGACCAGCAGAAGCACGAACGCCAAGGTCGGGCGCCAATATGCGTCCGACGGGTACTGAAAGCCGAATAGCAGCTGGTTCCAGCGTTCGGTCAGGACCGAAAAACAGGCGCCAGTCATGCCATCCAGCATCTCGCGGCATTCGGCGAGCGAACTGGTCGTCCATATGCCGTTGGCGAACCACGGGTAGGCGCCGGTGACGATTTTGTAGATGAAATACAACGACAGGAGGGTCAGTAGAGAGTTGAACCAGCCCTTGAAAAGGTTTTCGCGCATCCACTTGATGACACCCGCTTCAGTCGCGGGAGGCGGCTGTTCGGGCAGCATGGTGTCGCGCACGAAGGCAACAGACTGTGCATGTGTATCTGACATCTCAGCGCTCCTTCAGCTTAACGGCATTGTTGTAGACGTTCATGATCGCCGAGATCGCAAGCGAGATGGCGAGGTAGAACAGCATGAGCAGGAAGATCGCCTCGATCGCGCGGCCTGTCTGGTTCAGCGTGATGCCGCCAAGCGTGCCGGTCAGGTCCATGTACCCCACGGCAATCGCCAGCGAGGAATTCTTGGTGAGGTTCAGGTACTGCGAAATCAGCGGCGGAATGATCACCCGAAGCGCCTGCGGAAGAACCACCAGGTTCATGATCCGACCCGGACGCAGGCCCAGAGAGGCCGCCGCTTCGGTCTGTCCCTTACTGACGGCAAGGATCCCCGCGCGGACGTTTTCCGCAATGAAGGCTGCGGTGTAGATTGACAATGCGAACCACAGCGCAATCAGCGAATTGCGCATGAAGATACCGCCCTGGAAGTTGAACCCCCTTAGCTCAGGATATTCCAGCGTGATCGGGCGCCCAAAAATGAAATAGGCGGTGATCGCAGGAAGGAAGAAGATAGCGAGCGAAGGCCAGAAGGTGGGGATCAATTGCCCACGCTCGTACAGCGCTTTCTTGGCGTAGTTGCGAAAGGCAAAAATGCCCGCAATCGATGCAAGGAAAACGGCAATAACTGCGACAGAGCCCGGACCAAAGATAGGGGCAGGCGCGTAGAAACCGCGCCCGGTAAATGCGAAGGCATTCAGGAACATCGTCGCTTCGGGATCATCACCACGGAAATCACGTGGCTGAGGCAACACGGCGATGAACACCGCCATAATGATCAGAATCCAGATCAGAACCGGGACGTTTCTGAAGATTTCGACATAGACCGACATCAACTGGCGGATCAGCCAGTTGTCACTCAAACGAAGCACACCGACGATCACACCGATGACTGTCGCCATCAAACATCCAAGAAATGCGACCAGCAAGGTATTAAGAACACCGACCAGAGACGCCTGCCAATGCGAAGATTGGCTCGTATAAGGAATGAGTGTTTGATTGATGTCGTAACCGGCAGGCTCACCAAGAAACTGGTAAGAGATGTTCAACCCGGCGGCTTGCAGATTTGCCAGCAAGTTGTAGCCCAAGTAGGCGAATGCCAGAATGAGCAGGATCAGCGCGATGAATTGAAACGTGTAGGAACGGTATCGCGTATCGTTGATCAGCATAGATAGCTGAAACGACCCCGACGGTGGGTCTGAAATCGTGGACATTTTGTTATCCCTGTTCTTACGGAGCCTTGTGGCGGCGCTTTTCGCGCTCTGATGCCGTCTCCGAAGGCTTTTTCTTGAATTTGAAAAAGGGCGCGGAGTGATCCGCGCCCTTTTCCGAGGTCAGGTTTTAGCGGAAGGGCGGGCTGTAGAGCAGACCGCCTTCGGTCCACTGCGCGTTCAGACCGCGTGCCAGACCGATCGGTGTGTTCTCACCGATGTTCTTCTCGAAGAGCTCACCGTAGTTACCTCCGGCAGAGATTGCCTTCACGGCCCAATCGGGTTCGAGACCGAGCATCGCACCAAGCGTGCCTTCTGTGCCCAGCAGGCGGTTGATCTCCGGGCTGTCGCCCGCTGCCGACGCCATGTCTGCGACGTTTGCAGAAGTCACGCCGTATTCTTCAGCTGCGATCAGGGCATTCAGCGTCCAGCGAACGACATCGCCCCACTCGTTGTCACCGTGGCGCACAAGCGGACCAAGCGGCTCTTTCGAGATGATTTCTGGCAGAACCACGTGATCGCCCGGATTTTCGAACGCTGCACGTGTCGCAGCGAGGCCAGACGCGTCAGTTGTGTAGACGTCGCACGCACCCTCAAGATAGAGCGGCTGCGCTTCAGCGTTGGTTTCGATCGGAACCGGCTCGTAGCTGATGTTGTTCTTGCGGAAGTAGTCCGCGAGGTTCAGTTCGGTCGTGGTGCCGGTCTGGATGCAGACAGTCGCACCATCAAGCTCTTTCGCGGAAGACACGCCCAGTTCTTTGGGGACCATGAAGCCCTGACCGTCGTAGTAGTTGATACCGACGAATTCAAAACCGAGGTCAACGTCGCGCGAGAACGTCCAGGTGGTGTTCCGTGCGAGCATGTCGATCTCACCGGAGGCGAGTGCGGTGAAGCGTGTCTTGCCTGTGGTCGGAACGAACTCAACCGCAGTCGGGTCGCCAAGAACTGCCGCGGCAACGGCACGGCAGACGCCCACGTCAAAGCCTTCCCATTCGCCATTCGCGTTCGGCGCTGCAAAACCGACGAGACCGGTTGTCACGCCGCAGTTCAGCTTGCCGCGTGCTTTCACGTCGTCAAGCGTGGCGGCGGACACAACACCAGCCGAAAGGCCGGCCACGGTCATCGCGCCAAGAATTGCAAGTTTTTTCATGTTTACCTCTTCCTGTTTCCCCGCGCCTTTCAGCGCAGTTTTTGACGAGCTCAACAATGGCTCATACGACGAAAGTAGGGGAACCTACTATCGATCGCAGCGATTTTGCGGGGATTCATCGCCAGAGGTCAAGGCGCGTAGCCCATTTTTTGATCACAAGCGCGCTGTTTACCCAGCGTCAAGCGCCAGATTGCCCGTTGAGCAATCGTAAGAAATCGAAAGCGTGCAAAAATGCGGCTTGCTTGTGCTTTGCCATCTCGACAGCTTCCTCGTCTTCTCCCCACTGTTCCTGTTGCCAGTCTTCATCGACACGAGATGCAGACCAAAGCTCATCGATCGGATGATCACCGGACTTGGCGGCAAAGCCAATCACAAGAGAGCCGCTGATTGCAACTAGATCGTGAAAAGCGGCCAATTCGAACGCGTTCATGGCTCTGACACGTTCCCGCAATTCCGAGATCGCCGCCGGATCCTGCGGTGCGTGCATAACGCCGACCCGCGGCTCCAGTTTTGCGTTTAATTCACGCTCAGCCCACTCAAGCAACGGATCCCAAACCATATTCTGCCGTTCGACAAGCGCCTCAGGAGCATCGGCGCGATAGCAAAGAAGGTCGCTATCCCCGTATTCCGCCAGCAAGTCGGCAACTTCCAAAAGCTGCAGCGCAACTTTGTCGATGGCTGCATTCGCAGTCTTGGTAAACGGCATTGTACCTGGATCTATTCTGTCGTCTTGAGCCGCAAATTCAGAAGCGATCTTTTCTGCAATCGCTCGGCTGGGCACCTCAAGCACGGCTTTGGCCGGAGTACGAACAGGACGACCATCCAGCACCACAGCGAACCCAGTTTCGGTTTCTTTGACATCGGCAGATGTCCAAAAACGTTTTGGCGCCCATTCACTCATGCGCGTTCCTCAATCCAAACATTCAGCGTGCACATCAATTCATCGGCCGTTTCCACAATATGGTCCGCACCTGCAAGATACTCATGCGTATGATTGCCCCAAGTCACGCCAATTGTGCCAACCCCAGCCGACTTGCCCATCTGAATGTCATAGCTTGTGTCTCCGATCATCACTGTATGGGACGGCGACACTCCAGTTTCAGAAAGGGCGGCATGGATCATGGACGGATTCGGTTTCGAAGGATGTGTGTCCGCTACCTGCGTTGACTGGAAATGGCGTTCCAAACCATGCTGCGCGATGATCCTGTCGAGGCCGCGCCGCGACATGCCGGTCGCCGTCGCCAGAAGTGTGAAATCGTCGCGCTGCAACCGGTCCAGAACGTCACGAATTCCGGGGTAGAGGATAGCCTTGCCATCAGGGCCTGCAGCCATGTGCTGCGCGAGAGACTTAGATCGGTATTGCTCAGCCAGCGCGTCATGAACTTGTGGTGACTGTTCCGGCACCAACTGAGCCATGAATTCGGGCAAAGACAGACCAACGCCATGCAAAACGGCTTCTCGGGTTGGTGCCTCCAGACCAAGTTCCAGGAAGGCGCCTTGCATCGCGCCCACGATATGGGCACGGCTGTCGACAAGCGTTCCGTCTACATCAAAAACCACCAGCCGAAGTGGTTTGGACATCACTCCAGATCCTCGAACGGGTCGGCCGGTACATCACGAGGGTCCCACTGCAGAAATTCCCAGGTACGCTCCATATGCTCGGGCAAAGGTGCAGTCACCGTAAGCTTCGTTCCAGTGACGGGATGCCGAAAGGATATGGAGCGCGCGTGCAGGTGCAGTTTACGGCTGATCGCACCACCCAGCATAGCGCCCCAACCGTCACCAAGGTTTTCCTGACCAGAGCCACCGTATTTGCCATCGCCGATGATCGGGTGCCCAAGTTCCGCCATATGCGCACGAAGCTGATGGGTTCGACCCGTGATTGGCACCATCGCCACCCATGCAGCTCGTTTTGCCAATGCGCTGAGAACCGCATAATCCGTGGTTGCGTGTTTCGCACCTCCGGTCGTCGCGACGTCGCGTGGGTGAACAGCACGCATTTTTTCGTTTTCACCGCCAGCCCCGTGGCCGGGCGCTTTGACCAGACCAAATTTAATGGTTCCCATTTGAGGCGCCGGCACGCCCGCTACGGCGGCCCAGTAAATCTTACGCGTTTCCCGAGCCCGAAACGCTTCGGTCAAGGCCCCGGCAATCGCGCGTGTTCGTGCCAACAACAAGACTCCAGAGGTGTCTTTGTCCAAACGATGGACTAAGCGCGGCTTCTCATCATACCCAAAAGACAATGCTTCCGAGAGCCCATCGACATGACGGGTTTGTTTGCTGCCACCTTGCGTCGGCAGCCCCGGCGGCTTGTTGAGCGCAATGATGTGGTCGTCTTTAAAAAGGACCAGCGACTTCATCATCGCCGCATCCTTGTCAGAAACACTGGGTTTTGGCCGCGATTGAACCTCGCCCGGTGCAGGAAGAGGCGGGATACGCACCTCCTGCCCAGTGGATATCCGCGTGCTCGCTTTGACGCGACCACCATCGACGCGCAGTTCGCCCTTGCGGCACATCTTTTCAATGCGTCCTTGCCCCAGATGCGGAAACAGACGTTTCAACCAGCGATCAAGGCGTTGGTCGGCATCGCCAGGTCCGACGGTGATGATTTGAACTTGGCTCATGCAAACACACTCCGCGCCACAAACAGTCCCAGCGCCAATCCGGCAACCGACAGGACCACAGACAGAGCGATATAAAGCATCGCCGATCCGATCTGCCCCCGCTCTATCAACATAACCGTTTCCAGCGAAAACGCCGAAAATGTTGTGAAACCACCCAGCATGCCCGTCATCACCAAAGGCGAAAGATGCATCATACCCCGATTTGCAGCTGCAACGACGAATGCGCCCATCAGAAATGATCCCAGGACGTTCACGATTATGATTGCGACCGGAAACTCGGTCTGCCCGACAAATCGCACGATACCTATCCCGGACAGATACCGAAGTGACGCGCCAATGGCTCCGCCCAAAGCAACAAGAGACAGGGTGTTTAACATAACGGCTCTGTCGCGCGGCGTCTGTGAGATGTCAAGCAATGCCCCATTGCGCTTTGCCACCGCCACTCTACTCTTGCAGCAGATAGATTGGAAGGAGCCGACATGCAGCGTCGCGAGTTTCTGGGCAGCATTGCCGCTGCGAGCCTTATTCCAGGTAGCAGCTTTGCACAGTCATCCCGGCGCCGCCTTATTGCTGGCGCTCATAGGCAACAGATTCTGCCCGCAGATTATCCTGACACGGAAATCTGGAGTTTTGATGCTGCGTTTCCCGGTCCGGAGCTGCGCGCACGGCAAGGCGACACACTCAGCGTCACTGTCGAGAACGCCTCGCCACAATCCACGTCCGTGCATTGGCACGGCTTGCGATTGGATAATACGATGGACGGGGTGCCTGGGCTCACACAGGACCCCATCGCCCCCGGTGACTCTTTTGACTATCAATTCGCGCTGCCTGATGCTGGCACCTATTGGTATCACAGCCACGCCAAAAGCATGGAGCAGGTGGAACGCGGTCTTTACGGTCCTTTGATCATCGATGAGACCGATCCGCCCGATGTCGATCAAGACATCACCCTCATCCTGGATGACATTCGCTTGGAGCGTGACGGGACGGTTGCAAACTTTGACAACTTCCACGACCTCAGCCACGCGGGGCGCATCGGAAACCTCTGGCTTGCAAACGGTCAGATCGACCCCGCCTACCCGCTAAAACGCGGAGAGCGCGTGAGGCTGAGACTGATCAGCGCTGCCAACGCGCGGGTCTTCCGGCTTGGCCTGCAAGGGTTCGACGGCTGGATTGTCGCCTTAGACGGCATGCCATTATCCGATCCGCAAGCATTGCCCGACGAGCTTATTCTGGCACCGGCACAACGCATCGACTTGATGGTCGATGTCACAACTGACGAAAACGAAGCTTTTGTGATCACGTTTGAGCGCGACGGCGGTTATGCAATCACGCATTTTCCGATATCAGGCCCATCGGTCGCAGCGCGCCAAGACCGCCCGGTGCTGCCACCCAATCCGATATACCCAATCGATCTTGCCAATGCGCGCGCAGCCACTTTATTGATTGAAGGCGGCGCAATGGGAGGGATGCGCGCAGCCCGTTTAAATGGCGAAGAACTAGGCGCGCGAGAGCTTGCCAGCCGTGGTATGTTCTGGGCGCTTAATGGCGTGGCCGGTCGCCCTGATACGCCCCTCCTCGATCTGTCTTCGGGAGAAAGCGCCCGGATTGGAATGGCGAACAATACCGCATTTCCGCATGCAATGCATTTGCATGGCGTCCACTTTTCAGAGGTCCTTGCCGATGGCCGACTTGGACCATTGCGCGACACCATTCTGCTGAACCCGCAAGAAACCCGCGAAATCGCCTTTCAGGCGCACAATCCGGGTGATTGGCTCTTCCACTGTCACATGCTGGCGCACCATCAAGCGGGGATGGGTACTTGGATCCGGGTTTCCGCCTGACTGGTCAACTGTTCCGTTTCGCGCGCAGCTTTGCAAAATACGCGACACGCTTTTTAAGGTCTCTCTCAAATCCGCGTTCGACAGGCGCATAGAACTCTGTGCGCCCCATCGCATCGGGAAAGTAGTCCTGGCCCGAAAACCCGTCTTCGGCGTCGTGATCATAGGCGTATCCAGAGCCGTAACCTTGCTCTTTCATAAGCTTTGTTGGGGCGTTCAGAATATGTTTGGGTGGTATCAGCGATCCGGTTTTCTTTGCAGCGGCACGAGCCCCTTTATACGCGGCGTACACCGCGTTCGATTTCGGCGCGAGCGCAATGTAGACCAGTGCCTGAGCAATCGCCAATTCACCTTCAGGACTGCCTAGGCGCTCGAAGGTTTCCCAGCTTTGCAGACAAACAGCTTGCGCCTGCGGGTCCGCGAGGCCGATATCTTCCACGGCCATGCGGGTGATGCGACGCGCCAGATAGCGCGGATCTTCGCCAGCATCGAGCATCCGTGCAAACCAGTAAAGCGCCGCGTCCGGATCAGAGCCGCGCACCGATTTGTGCAGCGCCGAAATCAGATTGTAATGCGCATCGCCGGATTTGTCGTATTGCGCCGCGCGCTTCATCAGCCGTTGGCTCAGCGCAGCGGTGTCGAGCGGCTTGTCGATATGCCATGCCATCACCTGTTCGATCAGGTTCAGCAGCGCGCGCCCGTCCCCGTCGGCCATTTCCAGCAGGTTCTCCCGCGCGGGGCCATCAAGTGGCAAGGTTCGGCCTAACTCAACTTCAGCCCTTTGAGCGAGGCGCTCCAGATCAGGCAGGCCCAAACGCTCCAGCACCAGCACCTGCGCCCGGCTCAAGAGAGCGGCGTTTAACTCGAATGATGGGTTTTCGGTTGTCGCACCAACCAGAAGGATGGTGCCATCCTCCATATGTGGGAGGAAGCCGTCCTGCTGGGCCTTGTTGAAACGGTGTATCTCATCCACGAACAGCAAGGTCCCCTGCCCCGCTTTCCGCCGCTGTTTGGCCGCTTCGAACACTTTGCGCAGTTCAGGCACGCCAGAGAAAATGGCACTGATCTGAACAAAATGCAGATCGGTCTCATCCGCGAGCAACCGCGCGATGGTGGTCTTGCCAACGCCCGGTGGTCCCCAGAAAACCACCGAACCGAGACTGCCCGCCTCAAGCATGACGGTGAGAGGCGCATCTGGACCGATAACCTGTGACTGGCCGATCACGTCCGTCAGCTTTTGCGGTCTCAGGCGATCCGCAAGCGGTCGCGGCGCATCTCGGGAGGCGTCACCGTTATCGAAGAGATCAGCCACCGGTCAGGCCCGGAACCGCAAAAGCAGCCGTTGCCCGCCGCGTTCGGCATCGATGGTGACGTTGGGTACCGCTCGCCGGAGTGCCGGTCCGACATCGGCAGGGGACTCGATGACGATCCGATCCACCTGGCGAAGCACGTCGCCGGTCTGCAACCCGACCCGACGGCCCAGAGGCCCCGGCTTCACGACAACGATGCCTTCCTTATTCAGCGGCAGACCCAGTTCAGCTGAAACCGCAGGATTGATCCGCGCGACGGTGAGTCCGGTCAACACATCCCGATCCCCAAGCACCCGGACATCACGCGGTGGCTCATCGGGCGGCGCAATCAATGCGATTTTTGTGCGCAGATTGTCCCCGTTCCGAAGGTAAGCGATCTCGACAGTCTCACCGATGCCCTGAACCGACATCCGAAACAACATTTCCGCTGGTGTGTTCACCGGTTGCCCTGCGACCTCTACAATCACATCGCCAACTTCAAGGCCGGCCGCAACCAGCGGGCTGGCAGGATGCAGCGCTGTCAAAACAACACCTTCAGGACGCAACAGACCAAGACCATCAGACAGGTCGGCATCAACGGGCTGTCCGGTGGCCCCTGCCCAAGGGCGCTGAAAAGACGTCAGTCCTGCGCGGGCCTGATCCAGAAACTCTGCAACCAGAGCGGCGGGGATGGCAAAACCAATTCCGTTCGACCCGCCCGAGCGAGTTAGGATGGACGTGTTGATCCCAATCATCCTTCCAGAAATATCAATCAAAGCTCCCCCGGAGTTGCCAGGGTTGATCGGCGCATCCGTTTGGATGAAGTATCCGCGTGCATTGCCTGTCGCAGTTCCGGAGCGGGCCAGTCCCGATACAATCCCGGATGACACGGTCTGGCCTACGCCAAAAGGATTTCCAATGGCCAGAACTAGCTCTCCAACCTCAACAGTGTCGCTGTCGCGCAGGTTGAGGAAGGGCATGTCTTCTGCGTCGATCTTGAGGATCGCGAGGTCAGCTTCCTCATCACCGATCAGCACCCGCGCCTGATATTCACGCCGGTCATTCAAGACCACACGAATATCGTCTGCCTGCCCGACCACATGGTAATTGGACACCACAAAACCATCTGCAGAGACAATGACACCCGATCCCAGCGAGTTCTGAACGCGTGGCCGAGGTGCATTGAAATCACGGAACAATCCACCAAAAAAGGGATCGTTTTCAAAAGGGCTGCGGCGCGTCTGCACAACCCGACGCGCATAGATGTTCACGACCGCAGGGGCAGCCTCTTTCACCAATGGAGCAAAGGACAGGCTGATCTCTGCAGCTGATTGCGGCACCCGAGACGTATCAGCGCTTTGCGCAAAAGCCGAAGCGCCCAACAGGCTACAAACGAAGATGCACAACGTTCGAAGTATAATCATGGCGTGCATATGTCGCTGGCCACGGTCATTTGCAAGACAAACGATGATCGGGGAAACTAGCGGCACATCGTAGGGACTCTACACACATACTTAAGGCCCGGCAAACAAGGGAAGAAGTGTCCCACGAGCTTGCAAGAACCGACTTTTGGAAAACAACGCCTTAGCGTCAACGAGTCCCGCGGGGACCGGCCACGTCGGGCGGTCACCTCACCGCCTTTGCGCTGTCCGAGGCTGCCGAGACGGCATTGTTCACACCGTTGCGGCGGCGAAGTTAGGTGTTCGACGTAGCGGCCAGCGGTGCGGTCGGACTGATCGCGGACAGCCTACCGTTTCTGTTGCCTGTCTAAGGCTTTACAGCCCAGCATTCTTTGAAAAAGTGTTGTGTCGGGCTACCGTCCGCTTTGTTGGGATTGAGAGGCAGAGGTATGCGATATGAAGGCTTTCGGTCATCGAGAACCACGCACCACGCTCCTGGCACTACTGGCCGTCATGCTCCTTTTCCCTGGTATGCGGGCTGCGGCGCAAACACCTCCAGAACTCGATCTAACAATTGACGTCGACAATACCAGCGGAGCATTTTCCGCCGTGGCAATCCTCAATGACCCCGTTGGCGATGTCGTGCTGCCGCGCACAGACTGGCTAGGAATCGAGGCGATAAAAGCGGGCAACCAGTCGCTGTCGTCGGACATCCTTGCAGAAGGTATAATATTGGGCGATGTGCACGATGGCAGGGACCTGCGCGTGATCATGTCCGGGCGCCTACCAGCCCCTGCGCAAGAACCGGCAGGGATATCATGGACCCCCGAGACGCTCTACGCGATCGGAGCTTCATGGTTTCCGACCGATGACCTGGCGATCCGCAGCCATTATTTGTCCGTCACGATCGCAGCGTCGCATCGCATAGCCGCAACGGGGACGCTGGTCGCCGACGCAACCGAAGGTGCCAAGCGGCGCGTCCAGTTCGCCTTTACTGGGCGAAGCGAAGATCTTGCGTTTTTCGGCGGCCCTTACGTCTTGCACAATGTTGAGCACGGCAGGCTCGCTTTGCGCACCTTTTTCGAGTCTGCGGATAGCGAGCTTTCGGAACGCTACCTTGGGGCGGTCGCAGACTATGTCGACCGCTACGAGCGGGTTGTCGGCGCGTATCCATATGACGGGTTCTCCGTGGTCTCCGCACCCATTCCGGTCGGGCTCGGCTTTGCCGGGCTAACCTATGTCAGTCGCGATATTCTCCGCCATCCCTACATGACGGGCCGCTCGCTTGCGCATGAAGTGCTGCATAGCTGGTGGGGCAATGCAGTCGCGGTAGACTATGCGAGCGGCAACTGGGCCGAGGGCCTTACGACCTTCCAAGCGGATTACGCCCTGGCAGAAGAACAGGGCTCGGCGGCAGCCCGCGACATGCGCATCGGCTGGATCCGCGACCTTGCGCGCCGCTCAGATGATCGGATGCAACCTCTGACAGCTTTCCAGTCCTCCTCCCAAGCAGCCGACCAGAGCGAAGGCTACGGGAAGGCTGCTTTGGTTTTCCACATGCTGCGCGACGAGATTGGAGCCGAGGCATTCAGCGACGGTATCCGCATTTTCTACGATGCCAATCGCAACAAGATTGCCGGTTGGGCTGACCTTCGCGCTGGCTTCGAGGCCGGCGCAGGCAACGATCTCGGCTGGTTCTTTGACCAGTGGGTGACGCGGGCAGGCTTGCCCCGGATCCGAATAACCGAAGCGGCGCAATCGGAAGCAGAGGACAGCACCCAGGTAGCGCTGACGATCCGGCAGGATGCACCGGCTTACAGGCTTCGCGTGCCTTTGATCTTCAAAATGACCACGGGGCAGTCGCTTTCGCGGGAAGCCCGGATAGAGGGTGAAGTGAGCAACGTACAATTCGCTCTTCCGGCGCCTGCGCTGTCCGTTACTCTTGATCCCGACTTTGATCTCGCCCGCTATCCGCTCGACCGGGAACTGGCGCCCATAATTGGCGCGCTTAGCGGCGCGGACCGTATCAGTGCCGTCGACGCATCAGGTCTGGGGAAGGCTCGAAGAACGATCGAGTCTATGCTGAAACCGCTCCTGGGCGAACGCGGGTTGGACTGGGACAACGCGCCAACCTCCGAGGAAGGAGCGGCCACTCTGATCGTCGGTCTGGCCGATGACGTCACTTCTTGGCGACCAACCAATCTAGGGCCGATTCCCGATGCGCTGTTTGACGGGAGAACAAGGCTGTGGGTCGAGCAAGATGCCGCCGGGCGGTTATGGGCCTTTCTGTCGCTCGAGGATATGGCCTCACTCGCTGAAGATCTCCGTGCGGTTCGCTACTACACTGGTCAAAGCTATGTGGCCTTCGAGGCGGGGCGTGCTGTCGCACGCGGCGTTTGGATAGATAACGCAAATGCAGCTGCGGTTCACTTTGACCACGGTAAATTAAAGGGGGATGTGCACCGATGAGAGACTGCGCTTCTTCCCGCTTTACAATAAAAGCTCTCATCAAGACGTGTATTGCGATAATGGGGCTGGTCGTACCAGCAGCCGCAGCAGCTGGGATGATCGATGCGCTGCTGGATGAAGCAGCCGAAGCGCAGTTCGAGCCGCTCACTGGAAACTGGGTCCTTTCACTCCCGGCGGATCACGGGGCGCATCCGTCAGCGCGCGCGGAGACGTGGAGTCTGGCCGCCCATTTGGAGACGCCAGGGGGTGAAGAATATGATGTTTCCTGGTCGCTTGCGCGGTTCGGAATTGTGCCGCCAGAAGAGCGAAACGGTCGGTCGCCTTGGGACTTGGTCGAGTTGCATGCGGGACAGTTCCTTTTGTTCGACGCCGAAGGTGGAGCCGTCCATTCCGCCGTCAGGTTCAGTCGCTTGGCAGGCACAGCAGGCCACGACCCTGAGAAGCGGGAGGTCTGGCTGGACGAGTGGTCCCTTTTGTATGGTGCGGCGGGTATGGGAGAAGGCCTGAGCGTCCGTGCTTCTGGACCTGAGGCACTCGTCCACCTTAATCTCGTGCCGGAAAAGACAGCCCTGCGCGGCAATGAGGACTCTCAAGCTGCCACTAGGGGCTTCACCATGCCACGGCTATCCGTCGCGGGGACGCTGCAGACGCCTCACGCTACTGTCGAAGTTACCGGCACTGCTTGGCTGGACAGGCTCTGGGGCGACGTGCCACCCCCAGGCGGGCCAATCGCCTATGATCGCTTGACGCTGCACCTGTCAGACGGGACCGATATTTCCGTCGTCCAGACACGACGCGCCGGCCGGGATGGCCTCGGAACCTTCGATAGTATCGTCGTGGGACCTGACGGACAGGCGTCGTATCTGGGAGATGAGGCGCTGGAGGTCGAGATTCTCGAGTGGCGCCAAGGGCAGACCGGGTCCAAGTATCCGGTTTCCTGGCGTCTGCAGGGTAAGGACTTTGATCTCAGCGTGATCGCAGCGGCCCAAGGTGTACGGCAGGATTTCTTGACGCCTGTCTGGCAGGCTCCCGTCTCGGTCAATGGCCAAAGGGATGGCAAGTCGGTCGAAGGCACAGGCATGCTTCTTTTATCGGGCTATGAGCAGCGAAAGCCGTGACGATGCGCTTGAACCCACTCGGATTGATCTTGGCAGTACTGCTCGCCGGTTGCCGCGAAGAAACGGAAGGGTCCTACCGATCCGAGGTCGGCTCAGTGCCAGCGATGGAGCAACGGGACGGCGATCCCGACGCAGGCTACGACGCTCTGGTAAACGAGCCCTACGTCTCGTGCGGCATTCCCTATGAAGCATTCCAGCGGATTTTTCCCGAGACGGATCCCGCCGATCGGTTGCCCGGTCGCGACGGCCTCAATGCCGATCTGCCTTATGCCTTTACCGCGCATGAGAACAACGATGGCGTTACGATCGTGTCGAGTAACTGTCTGACATGCCACGCAACTCGTATCGAAGATGAAATCGTGATTGGTCTCGGCAATGAGTTCGCGGACTTTACGCATGACCCGCGCCGCCTCGCGCTGCAAGCCGGTACTTACGTGCGAGGCAATGCCGAGACACAGGCGTGGGAACGGTGGGCTGACCGCGTCGAAGGCATCGCCCCATACATCCAGACGCGGACAATTGGAGTGAACCCGGCGCCAAACTTGACGTGGGCGCTGATGGCGCATCGGGATCCGGAGACGCTCGAATGGTCAAACGCGCCCCTCATCGCCCCACCGCCGGAAGACCCACTGCCGATCAGCGTACCGCCATGGTGGAACATGCGACACAAGACGGCCATGTTTTACACTACGATCGGACGGGGCGATCATTCGACCTTCATGCTGCTGGCCTCCATGCTTTGCGTTGACAGCGTTGAGGAATTCAGAGCTGTCGACACCTACGCAGGCGACGTACGAGCTTACCTCGCATCGCTCGAAGCCCCCGACTATCCATTCGAAATCGACACAGACTTGGCCCGTACCGGCGCTAAGCTTTATTCACGGGAATGCGCCGAGTGCCATGGTGAGGGCGACGACTACCCCAACCGTGTTTATCCGTTAGACGAGATCGGAACCGACACTGCATATGCGCGTGCGGCGACCGACGGATCGCGGGACCGCTTCTACGAATGGATCGCGCGCTCTCCTTATGGCGATGAACAGAGCGCGGCGCCTGCACCTGGTTATATCGCTCCGCCGCTCGATGGCGTTTGGGCGACAGCCCCCTATCTGCACAACGGTTCAGTTCCAAATCTTCGCTTGCTGCTACGCCCTGACGCCCGACCAAACTATTGGCGCCATGTCCGACCGCGCATCTATGACGAGGCCGCCGTTGGATGGAGATATGAGCGGCTACAAGCTGGCCAAGACGCTGTAGACGATGCTGCGGCGCGGCGTGAGATCTATGACACGACGCTACCGGGGTACGGCAACAAGGGACACCGTTTCGGCGCGGAGCTTTTAGAAACAGAGGTAAAGGCGATAATCGAGTTTCTCAAAACACACTGAAAATAATCCCTATACCGGTTGCCAAAAATTGATCGAAACCATCACATTGGTTCCCTGAGCTTACAGCGTTAGGCTTGTCCGGCGCTGTCATTCATCCCGGATTGTCACGTTCAAAGCTATTGCCCTGAGGAGCTAGACTGGACGGGTCGCGGTTTGATGCCGCTCGTTTGTCATAACAGCTGACCTGCCCTCCGCGAAATCCCACAAGGTGATGTAGAGGTTGCGCCAACTCTGACCACATCGCCCGTCCCGGAGATGAGTTTCATGTTGGTAATCCACATGAGTTCAACAAACCGAGTAGTTTCTTGAGATCAGTTTTACGACGATACGGGTAGCGGCGAACCAAACTTGCGGCTGAACACTCGGGATCGAGCGAAATGACTTCCGCACCGATCATGGCCGCTTCGTCATGGCGATTTTGCGCTGCAAGTATGCCTGCAAGCAGAACACGGGCCTCAAGACGATCGGGCTTTCTCCGTAGCAATTCACGCGCAGCCGCTTCGGCCATTTCAAATCGCCCAAGATCACGATACGCGGCAGCAAGGATTTCGACCCACCAGGATGCGTAGACAGGCGCTGCACGGATCGCGAAATTGACCCTATCAAGTGCCTCCCCGGGCCGCCCGTACCAGAGAAGGATGTTCGCATAGAGTGCATTGGTGGTCGCACATTGCGGCCTGATTGAGATGGCCTCTTCTGCAAGTCTCAAGGCTTCTTCATGCTCGTTTCGCAGAAGGCTAACATGCGCCAGGATCGCATGAGCCTGACCGTCTGCATCCTCGAGTCGACTTGCTCGTTCACCCCATTCATCGGCGGCGGCGAGACTGACGGCTTCGTCTTCGCTCCATCCCATGGTCGCATCCCAGTAATGGCAAAACGAGACAAGTGTCGGTCCTAGAGTGACATCGGGCGAAATCTCGCTGACACGCTCGAAGAGCCGGCGCGCGGAAGCTACGCTCTGCTTATCGAATTGCATGAGATGCTCGAGGCCTTTGTAATAGAGCGCAAGCGCATCTGGATTTCGGAGGGTCTTTCTCCAGACCCGGGCTTGCTCTCCCCGAGCGAGCGTGACGTCCAACATCGCGACAATGCGTTCCACGATCTCGTCGGGGATGATGAAGTCCTCATCAAGATCCCGATCATAGTGGTCGCTCCACACCACTTGGCCGGTTAGTCCATCAGTCAGCTCAGCGGAAACACGGATACGATGCGTGGCCCCACGAACAGCACCTGTCAGCACATAACGCACCCCCATGTCGGTTGAGATTTGCTCCGGCCCCGCATCCTGACCAGAATAGATTGCCGCGCTGCCGGCTGCGATGACGAAGAGGCCCGAAATCTTCACCAGCGCACTTTGGATATCGATGCGCAGCCCTTCAGCGAGATGGGCAAGGTGCCACCTGAAAGATCACGGAAAGGTGCCAAGATGAGAGAGGGCTCAGGCGGAATCTCAAGCTCGATCCCAAGGGTACCAAGTTCCGTTTCGTGATCGTCAGGCAGCTCGGTCCGGCTTTCGGTTGGGCTAACTTCAGTAGCCGGCTTGGCACGCTCCAGCCTGATGCGCGACCTGAGCGCGATCGTCTCGGGCTGCGGCCGTACTCCAAGCTCGCGTTCCAGGAGATCACGGACTTTGGTGAATTGCCTGAGCGCTGCATCATGACGACCTTGCATTGCATAGGCAGACATTAGGCTACGATGGGCCTGCTCATTCAGCAGGTCGTTCTCGAGAAGCTGTGTACTGAAGCTGACGAGCCGGGCTGGGTCGCACGAAACGGCCGGGTCGGTGAGCAAGTTTGTGAGACCAGCGGTCATGAGGTTACGGAGCCGCTCCCGCTCGGTCCTGAGCCACGCTTCGAAAGCGTCCTCTCGAATGTTGAACCCTTCGAGCAGATCGCCGACATAGAGGGACGATGCCGCTTCGAGCGACGCCGCATCCGTCATGGCAATCACTTTCTCAAACTCCCAGACATCGACTGAAACGAGAGCGGGATCGAGCCGGACAATGCCACCATCGACGACGAGCGCGTCGTCAAGGCTCCGACGCAACAGTGAAAGGGCTTGACGCAGGCTGGCACGGGCTTGGTCATCCGGCCGATCTTCCCAGAAAAGCGCGGCGAGACGCTCCCGACTGATGCCTCTTGAACCGTGCAAAGCGATGCACGCGGCAAGCGCCTTTGCCTTGCGAGGCACGAATTTCGCATCGGGTCCCTCAAGTTGAAGGCCGCCCATCAGCCGCAAGACGTGTCTACCAGATGGTGTTTTGCTCATTGCGGGCATGTTCCACTCCGTCACGAGACATACTCGGTCAGGTCGCTTGCTGTCACAACCGCTAAGACCGGGTGCGCGCCAATGCCTAGCACGAAATCACGCCGACGTTACGCTCGCTTTGACGCCTCACTGACGGCCAAGGGTGATGGTCCACCTCAGAAGTGTCAAATCAACTGAGGAGAGACAACAATGTTCCCGACTTACGACATGAATCCGATCGCCATCCAGAAAATGCAAGAGGAGCGCATGGCCGCGATGGCGAACAAAAAGCCGTTGGCGATCTCGGCCATTCCACCGACAGTGGGATCAATCTGCGTCCTGGCGATTGCAGTGATCATTACAGTCTGAGCTGGAAGTATCCAGTGAATAGGCCAAACCTGTGCTCTCTCCACCTATCGGTCTGTCGTAAGCATGCTGGGGGCCTTGCAACGTTGCGGCGAATGACAAGTCTGAAGGGCCGCGCTGCAACATCCGACATCCCCATTGAACGACATGTGTGGGGCAGCCGCAACGGCTCCGGTAGGCGGGTCGGTCCTGCCCACTTGCTGCAACTGCTCGGAGTATCCTTAGCGAGGAAGACAGCAGCCACGTATGGATCAAAGTACGCAATCCCTAACCTTGCAGCCTTCAACATTGGCGGTAATGCATAGAGCCGCCTTTTATGCCGATTGTTTCAAATTCTTGCCGCTCGCCGCGGTCAGCACTCAATCGCGCCAATTGGATCCCATGATCAGTCGCCCTTAGCCGCAACAAGTCATACCTTGCACCGACCTCAGATCGCAGGTCGCGTTCGCTACCCACTGCCTCCATCGTTCATCACTGCTGGTAATCCGAAGATGCGCGCGATCTGATCGCTGCATGGTATCCACAAGCGCCGCGCAGAGCAAATCGCGGAGGCGTCGGGATCGGTATACGAAGTCATGGCCTACCTGTCTCATAGCGATCCCAAAACCGCCGCGATTTACACCAAGGGTCTGGATCGGGCGAAACTCGCCGAGCGGGCATTTGTACGCGCCGAGGCGGCCGCAGAACCCCGGAGTGTACCACGCGTCGAAAAATCGACGGGGCATTGAACCCTGTAAGGTCGAGTAAAATAACAATAAATCGGAAAAGTGGCAGCCCGTAGGGGACGAGACGACATGACTCCGTAAGCCTATAATTTCCTTGTATACTTATACTTAGTAGGTAGATGTATGGGAAAAATGTATGGGAAATTAGCAATGGCCAAGCAGGATTCCTACCTTGAAAAGCAACGCAACACCTACTTCGCTGTGATGAAAATACCCGCTGACGTAAGACCATACTTTCAAGGGAAAACCCGGTTTAGCACTACCCTCAAAACAGGAAATCTCAGCGAGGCTAACCGGCGCAAATGGCACTTCATTGAGGTTTGGAAAGAACAGGTAGCATTAGCACGACGGACAAAGACAGGGACCGTCCCTGAAAGCATTGCAGAGCAAGCCGCACGTTATTCGCTTTGGCTGAGGCAGCATCAGGATGAAAACGGGGACGCAGAGTTCGCGCTGTTCAGCATTCTGGATGAAACAGTTTGGCGAGATTACGAGAAACGCGACGAGGCTTGGACGCCGCTACCACGAGAAGACACCACCAGACAAGAAGG
>QCWH01000037.1 GCA_003149565.1 Marivita sp. XM-24bin2
GGTTCTGGGCACGCCAGTCGGGTGGGTTCATTGATCCAGATACGAAAGCAGCGGAATAATGCGGCGCCTTTTCACCACACTTATCCAGCGCGCAGGTAACCAGATTGAGCCTGTTGCCCCGGCTGACGGTGTGCCACCGACGGGTTTGCGTGCGTTCATGGCATGGTGTTTGCGTGGTGGCTGGCGTGTGATCTGGCTGGGTGTGCTGATTTCCGTCCTGGCAGGGATCACCGAAGTTGTTTCGATGCAGCTCTTGGGGGAGGTGGTGGATGCTGTTGCCACCACGCCGTCCGAAAATTTCCTGGCCGAGCATGGCGTGCTGGTCATTGTCTGCCTGCTCGTCCTGCTGATCCTCCGTCCGATGCTGTTCGGAGGGCTGGCGCTGACGCAATCCGTCATGATCGGCCCGAATATCGGCATGCAGGTCATGGCACGGATGTTCCGCTGGACGCTGGGCCAATCGGTAACCTTCTTCGACAATGATTTCGCCGGGCGGCTGGCACAGAAAAAGGTGCAGGCGTCGACATCGCTGACCGAGATCGTGGTCGAAACGGTGAACGCCGTGACCTTTGGTCTGGCAACGGTCCTGGGCGCAGCGGTGCTGGTCGGTGCTGTGAACCCGTGGATGATCCTTGCCATGGCGATCTGGTTCGCCGTCTATCTCGGGTTTCTACGCGTGATGCTCCCGATCATCCGGAGCCGTTCAGCCGCGAGGGCCGAGGCCAAAGCGCAGGTCACCGGGCAGGTCGTGGACACGATCAGCAACATCAAGACCGTAAAGCTGTTCGCAGGAGACCGCCACGAAGACGGCAAGGCGCTAGGTGCGATGGAAGATCTGCGGCGCACGGCCTTGCGGTTTGGCGAAGCTCAGACGCTCTTTCGGCTTGGGCTGATGTTCATTGCCGGGATTCTGCCGGTCGTTCTGGTCGCGATGGCGATCGGCATGCGTGGCGCGGGGGCGACTCCGGGCGAAGTGGCCGCCGTGGGCGCGGTTGGTATTCGTCTGTCGCAGATGACCGGATGGATCAGCTACACGATCATGGTGATCTACAGCCATCTGGGCGAGGTTGAGGATGGCATGAACACGCTCGCCCCGCCGCACCGGATCGACGACACACCTGATGCGACGGAATTGATGGTGCCCGAAGGACGTATCCAGTTCGACAATGTGTCTTTCGCCTATGGACAGCGTGACGGCGGAATCGAGGATATCACGCTCGACATTGCGCCCAGTGAGAAGCTGGGAATTGTCGGAGCATCCGGGGCCGGAAAATCAACGCTCGTGTCGCTGTTGCTAAGGCTTTATGACACCGAAAAAGGCGTCATCCAAATTGACGGGCAGGATATCGCAAAGGTGACGCAGGAAAGTCTGCGGCGGCAGATCGGGATGGTCACGCAGGAAACCGCGATGTTCAATCGCTCTGCTTTCGATAATATTCGATATGGATGCCCCGGCGCTACGAAAGAGCAGGTGTTTGAAGCTGCGCGCAAAGCCGAGGCACATGAGTTTATTCAGGAGCTGGAAGACGGTTCCGGCAGATCCGGGTACGACGTACATTTGGGCGAACGGGGGGTAAAACTTTCGGGTGGTCAGCGTCAGCGTATCGCCTTGGCACGCGCAATCCTGAAGAACGCGCCGATCCTCGTTCTGGACGAGGCGACAAGTGCGCTTGATTCCGAGGTCGAGGCGCAGATCCAGTCTGCTCTGGAACGGGTGATGGAAGGAAAGACCGTGCTCGCCATCGCGCATCGTCTTTCAACAATCGCCAGTATGGATCGGATTGTCGTGATGGATGGTGGACACATCGCCGAGATCGGAACCCATGAGACACTTCTCGCAAAAGGCGGGCTTTATGCGCGCTATTGGGAGCGCCAGTCTGGTGGCTTCATTGGATCACAGGCAGCCGAATGAAAGCGGTGGCCAATCTGATCCGTCCGTTTGATCCGGCAGAGGGCCCCCCTCCACAGGCGATCCTGCCGTTCATGCGCTGGGCGCTGCGCGGGTCCGAACGCGCTATCCTGCTGGCGTTTGCCGTCACTTTCGTCACCGGCATGTCCGAACTTGTCGCGGCGCGCTTTACAGGCTGGGTGATCGACCAGACGGCGTCCGCCGAACAGGGTGCCTTTTGGGTAAATTTCTGGCCTGTTGTTGTGGCCGGTATTGCGTTCTTTCTGGTGATCCGCCCCCTGATTTATGTGATGGACGCGGGCGTGACCAGTATTCTGCTGGGGCCGAATCTCTATCCGATGGTGCTCGCTCGGTTGAACCAGCACACACTGGGCCATTCGATGCAATTCTTCGAGAACGATTTCGCCGGCCGGCTCAGTCAGAAAGCGCTTCAGACGGCTCGGGCGCTGACCGATCTGGTGATCGAAGTGTCGGATGTCGTTGTCTACTCGGTAGCGATGTTTTTCGGGGCGTTCATCCTGATGGCCACGATTGATGCGCGGCTGTTGTTGGTCTTTGCCGTCTGGGCGGTATTCTATGTAGCAGCGTTGCGGTATTTCATTCCTCGGGTGCAAGCCCGGTCCAAGGCGCGTGCGGGGTCACGGACCCAAGTCACCGGTCAGGTGGTCGACATCTATTCCAACATCGCGGCGGTAAAACTCTTCGCACGTGATGCCGACGAAGACAGCGCGACACGTAATGCGCTTGAAGCTTACAGGGCCCGGTCGCTGGATTTCGGAAAGCTGTCAGCTGTCTTCCGTATGGTGCTGATGACACTGGGGGGCATTTTGCCCCTGTTTGCCATCCTCGGTGCGCTTTGGCTGTGGAGCGCAGGCAGCGCTACGGCGGGCGACATCGCGATGACCGCAATGGTCACCACGCGGTTGTCCATGTTGACCAACCGACTTGGGCGCGTGGCCATGTCCATCTTTACCAACATTGGTGAGGTCGAAGACGGAATCGGCACTCTGACGCCGCAACATGGTATCACCGACAGACCAAACGCGCAGAGCGTGGCACCAAAAGGCTCAATTCGTTTCGAGGACGTGACTTTTGGCTATGGCGGGGCCGTCACCGCATTGAGCGATTTTGATCTCACCATTGCGGAAGGCGAAAAAGTGGCGCTGGTTGGGGCGTCCGGTGCCGGCAAATCGACCGTCGTATCGCTTTTGTTGCGGCTCTATGACGTGGAAACCGGGCGGATTACGGTTGGGGGCACAGATATCCGCGATATTACGCAAACTGCTTTGCGCAGTGATATCTCGGTCGTGCGTCAGGAAACGTCGATGTTCAATCGCTCGGCTATGGAGAACATTCGTTACGGACGCCCGGAGGCTTCTGATGCAAAGGTATTCGAAGCCTCTCGACGGGCGTCTGCACACGACTTTATCGTCGATCTTGTCGATCACAAAGACCGCCGAGGCTATGATGCGCATCTGGGAGAACGCGGCGTGAAGCTCTCGGGCGGTCAGCGCCAACGGATTGCGCTGGCCCGCGCGATCCTCAAGGATGCGCCGATCCTTGTACTGGACGAGGCCACAAGCGCGCTCGACTCCGAGGTCGAGGCCGAAATACAATCGGCGTTGACCCACGTGATGGATGGCAAGACCGTGGTCGCCATCGCACATCGCCTTTCGACAATTGCCAACATGGATCGCATCGTGGTTATGGATCAGGGCCGTATTGTCGAAGTCGGCGCGCACGATGCGCTTTTAGCGAAGGGTGGCCTTTACGCGCGCTATTGGGACAGGCAATCCGGTGGGTTTCTTGGTGCCGAAGCCGCCGAATAGGTCTCGACCCGGACGCAGCGCTGAGGCACAAGCCGCGACATGACAACGGTTAAGATCAAACGACTGGGGCATCTGGGTGACGGCATTGCCGATGGTCCCATCTATGTGCCATCTGCCCTGCCCGGTGAAGTGGTAAGTGGCACGCTGGTGGGCGAGCACCTCCGCGACCCCAAGATCGACATGCCATCCGAGCACCGTGTGAAACCGCCCTGCAGTCATGCGCGGTCCTGTGGCGGCTGCCAGTTGCAGCATGCGTCTGATGTCTTTGTGGCGGACTGGAAGCGGGAGGTGGTGCGGCAAGCCTTGGCTGCGCAAGGGATAGCCGTTGAGCTGGATGAACCCATCACATCGCCTGCACGGTCGCGCCGACGTGCAACATTTTCTGTCAAACGTACCAAAAAGGGTGCCTTGGCTGGCTTTCACATGAAGGCGTCGGATACGATCATTGCGGTTCCGAATTGCCAATTGGTGCATCCCGATCTGGTCGCCGCCCTGCCCATGGTCGAAGCGCTGGGCGTTCTGGGGGCGTCGCGCAAGGGTGAGCTTTCCGTTCTGGTGACGCGCACGAATACCGGGCTGGACGTGTCTGTGACCGGTGGGAAAGAAATGGATTTGGCGCTGCACCAGGCACTGGCCGATCTCGCCCGTGAGTATGATCTCACCCGGATCTCCTGGGACGGAGAGATTGCTTTGCAGCGCCGTGCACCTGTTCTGGCACTTGGTCCCGCAGACCTGACTCCGCCGCCGGGTACCTTCTTGCAGGCGACAAAAGACGGGGAAACCGCCCTGATCAACGCCGTCAAGCAGGCTCTGACAGGGGCAAAACGGGTTGCTGACCTGTTTGCGGGCTGCGGCACCTTCGCATTGCCTTTGGCACAGGACGCGATGGTACATGCGGTTGAAGCCGACCGGGACATGATGAATGCGTTGGACCATGCGTGGCGCAATGCCGAAGGACTCAAGCGGGTCACACACGAAGTGCGGGACCTGTTTCGCAACCCCTTGCAGCCCGATGAATTGTCGCGTTTCGATGCTGTTGTGATCGACCCGCCACGCGCAGGGGCCGCCGCACAAGTGGCTGAAATTGCCCAGACCAAGATTCCTAAGATCGCCCATGTTTCGTGCAATCCAGCCACCTTTGCGCGGGATACCGCCACCTTGATCCGGGCGGGGTATGATCTTGAATGGGTCAAAGTGGTTGATCAGTTCCGTTGGTCGACCCATGTGGAACTGGTGGCGCTACTGCGCTGGGGTAAGTGACGGGGACAGGATATGCGGGCCAAAGTCGCGGGCTTGATCGAACAGGATTGGGTGACGAACTTCATTATCGGGGTCATTGTCTTCAACGCCATTCTGCTGGGTCTTGAAACCTCTGACGAGGCTATGGCGGTTGCTGGTCCGCTGATCCTTACGCTCGACAAAGTATGTCTTGCGATTTTTGTCATTGAGATTGCGCTGAAACTGTTCGCCTACGGACTGCGCTTTTTCCGAAGCGGCTGGAACATTTTTGATTTCGTGATTGTCGCCATCGCGCTGGTGCCTGCCACTCAGGGATTTGCGGTGTTGCGTGCGTTGCGCATCCTGCGTGTGCTACGCATCATCTCTGCCGCGCCTCGCCTGCGCCGTGTGGTTGAAGGGTTCGTGACGGCGCTGCCCGGGATGGGCAGTGTGTTCCTTTTGATGGCGTTGATTTTCTACATTGGCGCCGTCATGGCTACCAAGCTTTTCAGCGATGCCTTCCCCGAATGGTTCGGGGATCTTGGGCGCTCGGCTTACTCCCTGTTTCAGATCATGACCCTCGAGTCGTGGTCGATGGGGATCGTGCGCCCCGTGATGGAGGTTTTCCCGTGGGCCTGGGCGTTCTTTGTACCGTTTATCATGGTCACGACCTTTGCCGTGGTGAACCTTCTGGTCGGTCTGATCGTGAACTCGATGCAAGATGCCCATGCCGAGGAATCGAACGAGAAAACCGATGCCTACCGTGATCAGGTTCTGGCGCGGCTGGAGGCCATCGAAAAGAGGCTGGACCAGCGATAAACCGCCCGGTTCCGATGACGGTTTCGTTTCCCTGCATGGGCTGTTTTCTGATACACGTGTTGAAAACAAATCGGGCAGTTTTCCAATGTTTCGACTTCTGTGTCTTCTGGCGCTGTGTCTGGGTCTGACGGCCTGTGGCAAGTTTCCCACTTATGATGGTCCCGAGGTGACGCGGATCGTGGTGCAAAAGGCAGATCGCAAGATGTATCTGCTGCACCACGACGCGGTGCTCAAGTCCTATGATATCGGCCTTGGGTTTGCTCCTGAGGGTCACAAGCAGTTCGAGGGCGATGGCAAGACGCCCGAGGGCGAGTACATGATTGACCGGCGCAATCCGAACAGCGCGTTCTACCTGTCCATCGGTATTGATTATCCACGCCCGCGGGACGTCGAATATGCCAGTTCGATGGGAAAATCACCCGGAGGTGACATCTTCATTCACGGCAGGCCATGGAAAAACCGCAAGGGTGGCCGCGACTGGACGTGGGGCTGTATCGCTGTGACCAATCGTGAAATGCGCGAAATCTACTCGATGGTCCGCAATGGAACGCCCATTACGATTAATCCCTGAGAAAGGTCAGATTTTGTGACCCAATGTTTCGCGCGCGAAACATTGGGGCCGAAGTGGACCTAACTCAGGACGGGGCGTTGACTGGAACGAACCCGGTTTCTTCGGGCGCGCCGAGAACCAAATCCCACCAGATTTTGCCATTCGCTTCCTGATACCAGGAAAACCCCATATCGCGCGCAGATGGATCAAGAAGGACTGCCCGGGTGTTCGGTGCTTCCATCCAGGCACCAAGTGTTTCCAGCTCGGTTTCATAAGTTTCAGAAAGCGCCTCACCCACCAGGCGGCCATTGTAACCGGCGCGCTGAATGCGCGTGATCGGAGAGGACCCATCGGATCCAAAATGCCACGGACGGTTCTGCACGCTCATATCCCGTGCGTGCGTTGCCGCTGCCGCGTTCAGACGCGCGTTCAGCTCTAGCGCCGGAGCACCGGATGCCTGGCGCAACGCGTTCAAAGCATCCAGCATCCGAAATTGAATGCGCCCGGTGTCGGACGAGCGGATGCGGTAGACTTGCGGAAGCGGCTTGCCGTCCGGGCCCAGTGTCGGTGCGGGTGGTGCACCGGCGCAGGCGGTCAGCGCCAGTGCTGCTGCACCCAGAAGAAATGTTGAACGCTTCATTATCATCCACCCAAGTTTGGTCCAGAATGGGCTTAGCCTCAGAGATGAGGGGTGGCAAACACACAAAGCCGAGATTTGCCGATATGACATTCCTTTGAATTGCGACTGAGGCATTCACGCAATATACGTATCACAGCAGTTTTCATTCTTTTTGCATTCGGAAAGGCCATGCCATGGCAGAAAATCCGCGTTTTCCAGTGAACCGCCGCAGCTTTCTCGCGGGAACCGCTGCATTTGTGGCGACGCCGGCGCTTGCCCAGAACGTCAATGATGGCTCAACAGTCGAGATTGAACGGGACCTGTCACAGGTTGTGCGCCGCAACATCTCAAGCTTCCGTACCCTCGACTGGCGTCCTTACTTCAGCGATTTGAAGAACGGGGCCATCCTTGTTGATATCGATTCGCGGGCGTTGCATTACTGGGAAGAGAACGGAAACTACCGGCTCTATCCCTCGTCTGTTCCTCTGACCGAAGACCTCACCCGCCGCGGCCGGACTTCGGTGACGTTCAAGGACCCGGAACCGGATTGGCGTCCAACGCCATCGATGAAAATCAGAAATCCTGAGTGGCCGGATTATGTACCACCTGGTCCGGACAACCCCCTTGGAACCCGTGCTTTGCACCTGAGCTGGACCTATTACCGCATCCACGGAACACATGACACGCGCAAAATCGGGCGGCGTTCATCGAACGGATGCATCGGTCTTTACAACGAGCATATCGAAGAACTTTACGAGTTGGCGAAAGTTGGCACACAGGTGTTGCTAATTTGACGACATGCACGTTGGGCTAGAAAGTCGTGCGATAAGATAGGTTTGCATTTGCCGCTATATACTGGTTAGACAGTCTTACGAGGTAAGTCTTGGGTGCCTGTCGTGCGCCGTTTTACGCGCTGACAAGCAAATATCTGGAGGTTAATATGAAGAAACTCGTTCTCGCCGCTGCGTTTGCTGGTGCTGCTTCGACAGCAATGGCCGGTTCTTACGCAAAAGACGACGTGGTCATGGAGCCGGTGGTTGTGGTTGAAGAAGCCGCAGCAAGCTCCTCGTCCGCAGGTATCATCATCCCGCTGGTCGTTATCGCCCTGCTGGCTGCTGCTGCTTCGGACTAATCCGCAGCGGATTGTCTAAACGAAAAAGGCGGTGCATTGGCACCGCCTTTTTTGTATTTGGCAGATGGTCCAACTGCGATCAGTCAAGCCAGCCGTTCAGATTCTCTTCAATCACAGCCGACAATGCAGCGATATGTGCATCGTCGTCGTTGAGACACGGGATATAGGTGAAGTGCTCACCACCCGCTTCTTCAAAGCTTTCCTTGATCTCTTCGTTGATTTCTTCCAGCGTTTCGATGCAGTCGGCTGAGAAGGCAGGCGCGCAGACCGCAATGTTCTTTTTGTCATCTTCTTCGGCGAGTCGAGCGACCTCTTCCACTGTATAGGGTTTCAGCCATTCTTCGGGGCCGAACTTCGACTGGAAAGTGGTGGTGATCTCGGTGTCTTCCCACCCGAGACGTTCCTTCAGCAAACGCGTCGTTTTCTGGCATTGGCAGTGATAGGGGTCACCCTCCAGCAGGTAGCGCTTGGGCACGCCGTGATAGGAACACACAAGGATGTCTGGGCGCTTTTCAAGCTTGTCATAGGCGCGTTCGATCGACTGGGCCAAAGCCTCGATGTAAAGCGGGTGCTGGTAATACGGATCAACCGTACGCACGGTCGGCTGCCACTTCTCATCCATCAAAGCGCGGAAGAACTGGTCATTGGCCGTGGCTGATGTTGCGCCCGCGTAATGCGGATAGAGCGGGAAGAACAGGATCTTGCGACAGCCTGCCTCGACCATCTCGCGCACCTTGGATTTGGTCGACGGGTTACCGTAGCGCATGCAGAAATCCACCATGACCTGATCGCCGTAGCGGTCCTGCATCGTTTTGGTGATCTTTGCGGTCTGATCCTTGGTGATGGTCATCAAGGGGCTTTCGCCCTGATCTTCGTTCCAGATCGACTTGTACGCTTCACCCGAACTGAACGGACGCTTGGTGAGGATGATCAACTGCAACAGCGGTTGCCACAGCCACGGGCTGTAGTCGATCACCCGCCGGTCCGACAAAAACTCGTTCAGGTAGCGGCGCATGGGCCAGTAGGAATAGTGGTCCGGAGTGCCAAGATTGGCCAGAAGAATACCAACCCGCTCAGCCGGCACCTTGGGGTGATCGGTCGGGGCGTGGGTCGGGCGTTGTGCTGTTTTTGTTGCGTCCAACATCGGGCCTGCATCCTTAATGTCGTTTAGCGGGCTAACTAACCTCTATCCCGGTCAGGTCAATCTTTGAGCGGTGTTTCTACCGTGTTCAGAGCATCTGCAAGCCGTTGCGCAGCGGACCCCGGTCGTAAGGGCTGTGGTTGAGAGGCATCGGGTGCCCAACCTGTCAAAGTGATGATTTCGAAGGTCGCCGTGATACGCCCGTCGGGGTCTGAGTAGTTTTCCGCATAGAGTTCCATCGCCCGCATTACAACGTCGCGCCGTGTCGCAGTCCTGATGCGGGCTGTCATTGCGTTGCTTTCACCCATCGCGCGCAGATCATGCATCAAGTGCAGCGCTGTGGCGTAGCTCGTTTTCAAAACAGCGCTGTCGGCGACGGGCAGGGCAAGTCCTGCGCGTTGCAGTAACGCTCCAAGGTCGCGAATTTCCCCCATCGGAGCGATGCGCGGGGACAAGCCGCCGGTGATCTCGATCTCGGCCTGTCCTAAAACTGCGCGCAATTCCTGTAGGGTTTGACCGCCCAGCGCGAGAACCAGAAGCAGCCCGTCTGGCCTGAGGGCTCTGCGACACTGAATAAGTTGTCCTACCGGATCATTTGCCCAATGCAATGCCAGCGCATGCACGATCAAGTCATGGCTGTTTTCCTTGAGCTCGAGAATTTCGCTGTCTTCAGTAACACGAGCACCGGGAAGCGTGTTCTGCCAGAATTCTGGAAACGGGGTCACAATTGCGGGCGCGGTAAAGGATTTGTTTACCAATGCGAGGCGATCCTGCACATCGGCGGCCGCTTCTTCATGCAGGAACAGAGCCGGATTCCTGCGCGCGCGGTCCCGGTAACGGGACAGGGCCAAACGGTCGGTCAGGATAGGAGTCTCGGACATGAGCGGCAGATAGGGTGCTGTGGTCAGGAATGCAAACCGCACTGCGCATGCTGTATCCACCTCGATGTCTTGGGTGTGGCGGTTTGGTGCGGCAGGACCAGGGTCTCTGTCCGTCATGTTTTGCAGAGACGCCGTTTATCACAGGTCTCGTATGTGATCTTTGCGGGACGTCCTTGCCAGGTACGTCTGATACTGCCGTGATCTGTGATGATTGTCTGTCTCTTGGCCGCCCCTGGTATCGGGGTCGGGCACCTGTTCGATATGCCGGTGTCGCCCGAAAGCTGGTTTTGGGGCTTAAACATGGAGACCGGCATGAGATCGTCGATCTGGCTGCCGATTGGATGGTCAACGCACGACCGCCGGATCTGCCCGATGATGCGCTCGTTGTGCCCGTTCCCCTCCATTTCTCTAGGCTGGTGACACGCCGGTACAATCAGTCAGCCCTTTTGGCACAAGCGATTGCGCAGCGGCTCGATCTGGAATTTTGCCCTGAGGTTTTGATGCGCAGCAAGCGGACGACTTCGTTGGATGGTAAGTCACGGGATGCGCGGTTTGCCGAAGTAACGGGTGCAATCTCTGTCCGTCCCGGAAAAGAGGGCCGATTGCGCGATCGGAATATCCTTCTGATTGACGATGTGATGACGTCGGGTGCAACACTTGCTGCCTGTGCCGTTGTCTGTCACAGCGCACAGTGCCGAGAGATTTTTGTCACAGTTCTGGCACGCGTTGCAAAGGAAGCTTAAATCCCCAACAATCACCGAAGGGGCTTAGCCATGCAAAACATCGAAATTTACACTTCGCCGATCTGCGGCTTTTGTCACGCTGCAAAGCGGCTGTTGACGCAAAAAGGCGCGACATTCACCGAGATTGACGTACTGGTCAATCCAGAGCGAAAGCCTGAGATGATCGAACGCGCCAATGGAGGCCGAACGGTGCCTCAGATCTTTATTGGCGATACCCATGTGGGTGGTTGTGACGATCTCTATGCGCTTGAGCGGTCAGGAAAACTCGACGCGCTTTTGGCGGCTTGACCGGCATGCGGGCGGCATTGCTTCAGCTGACGTCCTCGGATGATCCTGCAGAAAATCTGCAGGTGACAAAAGACTTGATGCGCGAGGCGGTCTCTGATGGGGCTGACTTCGTTTTGACGCCGGAAGTGACCAATTGCGTCAGCAACAGTCGCAGCCATCAGCGCAATGTCCTGAAGCATCAGGATGATGACCCGACGCTGACAGGATTGCGGGACGAGGCGGCTCGATTGGGCGTTACGCTTCTTATTGGATCACTCGCTCTCAAAGCTGAACCGCCTGAAGAGCGGTTTGCGAACCGATCTTTTCTGATTGGGACCGATGGCAAAATCGTTGCGCAGTACGACAAGTTGCACATGTTCGACGTGCAGGTGACCGAAACCGAGACGTTTCGGGAATCCGCCGGGTTCGCACCCGGTGATCGGGCTGTTGTTGCCGAGACAGAGTTTGGTCGTGTCGGCCTTACGGTGTGCTACGACATTCGCTTCCCGTATCTTCACAGGGCGCTGGCGCAGGCTGGCGCGGACATTCTGACCGTTCCGGCTGCGTTTTCGCCTGCAACGGGTCCGATGCATTGGGAGCCGTTGTTGCGGGCTCGTGCCATTGAGACGGGGTGTTTCGTGCTTGCCCCGGCGCAAGTGGGCGCGCATTCGGTCAGCACTGGCAAACCTCGCACAACTTATGGGCACTCGTTGGCAGTGTCGCCCTGGGGTGAGGTGCTTTTGGACGCAGGGCAAAGTCAGGGCGTGCATTTTGTTGACCTCGATATGTCCAACGTGGCAAAAGCGCGTCATAAAATTCCGTCATTACAGCATGATAGAGAGTTCTCAGGCCCTTCATGACCGACAGCAGCCCCCTTGCCATTTCGCTCTTCAGTGAGTTGCTGACAGCGGACCAGTTGCTGCGAAACAGATTGACTCGGGTGTTGCCGAACAAAATGGAAATCTCGCATTTTTCGGTGTTGAACCAGCTGGCGCGCGGTGGGTCCGAGAAGACACCGGCGCAATTGGCCAAAGCGTTTCACGTCACACGGGGTGCGATGACCAATACGTTAAGCAAGCTTGAGACCGCGGGATATGTGCACATCCGGCCGGATTGGGATGATGCGCGACGCAAGCAGGTATCGATCAGCCCGGCGGGTCTTGCGGCGCGCGACGCGGCAATTGCGGCGATTACGCCTTTGATCACCGAAATGGTCGAAGAACTGGGGGCCACCAAGGTGCGTGCAGCACTCCCTGTGTTGCGGGAATTGCGCGTGAAGCTGGAGGAACCTGACGGCCGGAATTGAGCGACTTTCGTGTCAGGAAGGTTTCAGAGCCGTTGTGACATAATTTACGCTCAGGTCGCGGTCAGACAGTCTCCATTTCCAAGAGACAGGATTGAACTGAAACCCTTTGCGGTCGACGGGGGTCAATCCGGCTTCGCGCAAAAGACCGTATAATTCGTCAGGCGTGATGAACTTGGACCAGTCATGCGTGCCTTTGGGCAACCAGCGCATGATGAACTCCGCGCCGACGATGGCTGCGGCAAAGCTTTTCGCATTGCGATTGAGTGTTGAGCAGAGATGTAGCCCACCAGGTTTCAGAAGTCGTTTGCACGCGGTCAGAAAGCCAAGCGGGTCAGCCACATGCTCGATCACCTCCATGCTGAGCACGACATCGAAGGTTTCGCCAGCTTCCGCCAATGCTTCGGCAGTGGTGTGTCGGTAATCGATGTCGAGACCAGACTGTCTTGCATGTGCTTGCGCGACCGGGATGTTGCTGCCGCCGGCATCTACGCCCACGACCGTCGCGCCAAGCCGCGCCATTGGTTCGCACAGCAGGCCGCCGCCACAGCCAATGTCGAGCAAACGTAACCCGCTGAACGGGCGAGCATGTTCAAGATCACGATCAAATTCGGCTGCAATCTGGGCTGCGATGTAGTCCAGCCGTACCGGATTCATCATGTGAAGCGGTTTGAACTTGCCATTTGGATCCCACCACTCTGCGGCCATCGCCTCGAATTTGGCAATTTCGGCTGGATCGACGGTTGTCGTGGCGGTCACAGAACTTTTCCCCATGGTCTTTTGGTGATCAGTGCCAATATAGATTGAGTATGGATAAATTCTCGAGCCAAAAGCGCGCAGTGCAGTACCTTTATCCCCCCATTGACCCCTATGACCAGCGCATGCTGTCCGTAGGGGATGGACACAGTATCTACGTTGAACAATGCGGTGCCGAAAACGGGATTCCCGTGATTGTGCTGCACGGCGGACCGGGTGGTGGCTGCAGCCCGTCGATGCGACGCTATTTTGATCCGAAGGTGTTTCGGGTTGTCCTGTTCGATCAGCGCGGCTGCGGTCGGTCGCGGCCGCATGCCAGCGTCAACAACAACACCACATGGGATTTGGTGGCGGATATTGAGCTGATCCGCGAGACGTTGGGCATCGAGCAGTTCATCGTTTTCGGCGGCAGTTGGGGCGCAACGCTTGCGCTGATTTACGGCATCAGTCACCCCGAGCGCGTGTGCCAGCTGGTCTTGCGGGGTGTGTTCACCATGACCAAGGCCGAGCTGGATTGGTTCTATGGTGGTGGCGCTGGGCAGTTCTGGCCGGAAACCTGGGCGCGATTTGTCGATATGATCCCCGAAGACGAGCGCGATGATCTGATCGCAGCCTATCATCGTCGGCTGTTTTGTGGCGATCTCCGGACCGAGACACGGTTCGCCAGGGCCTGGTCAGCGTGGGAAAATGCGCTGGCATCCGTCTATTCCAGTGGCTCGGGAGGCGAGTCGCCGGGAGACTATGCCAGGGCGTTTGCCCGCCTTGAAAATCACTATTTCATTAATAACGGGTTCCTCGAAGAGGACGGCTGGATTCTGAAGAATATCGACCGCCTGTCAGGTATCCCCGGCGCGATTGTGCAAGGCCGCTACGACATGATCTGTCCGCCGCTACGCGCATGGGAATTGGCGCGCGCATGGCCCGATTGTGACCTCCGCATGGTGCGCAATGCGGGCCATGCCTTGTCAGAGCCCGGAATCAGTGCTGAATTGGTACGAATTATGGACGAGATCTCAACATCTTAGGTTTCTGCGGTGATTTGATGTTTACACCTCGGATCCGCTTGTTAACGTATACCCATCAGAGGAAACTAGGTATACCAAGACGTTGCATTCGGTCATTCGCATCATTCTTCAGCGTCTTGCGCTTGGTCTTCTGACACTGTTTGTCGTTTCAGTCGTGATTTTCACCGCAGTGAACATGCTTCCCGGTGATTTTGCACAGGCCATTCTGGGACAGGGAGCGACGCCCGAAGCGGTTGATGCAATCCGAAAGGACCTTGGGCTCGATCAGCCACCTGTGACGCGTTATTTTCAGTGGTTGGGTGGTGCCTTGCAGGGTGACCTGGGCAATTCCTTTGCGCAGGCCAACTTTGCAAGCTTTGTTGGCGCGGACAGCGGCGTACGTACAACCGTTGCACAACAGATTGCGCCGCGCTTTGCCAACACCATGTTCCTTGCGGCGGTCACCGCCTGTATCGCGGTTCCCGTGTCCTTGGTCCTCGGGATCCTGGCTGCGCTGTTTCGCAATTCGGTTTTTGACCGCGCCACCAATGTCACCACTCTGACCTCGATCTCGTCGCCAGAATTCTTCCTGGCCTACGTGTTGATCCTGTTCCTCGCCGTTTTGAACCCGATGCTGCCGTCTCTGTCGAATATCTTTGAGGGTATGTCCTTTGGTGAACGGCTTGAGAAAACGCTACTGCCTGCGCTCACACTGACATTGGTAGTGACGGCGCATATGATGCGCATGACCCGTGCCGCGATTATCAACCTGCTGGCGTCGCCGTATATCGAAATGGCGCGGCTCAAGGGATTGTCGCCGATGCGAGTGATCGTGAAACACGCATTACCGAACGCACTTGCGCCGATCATTAACGTGATCGCTCTCAATCTCGCCTATCTGATCACTGGCGTGGTCGTGGTCGAGGTGGTTTTTGTCTATCCGGGGATCGGGCAATTGTTCGTCGACAGCGTAAAGATCCGTGACATTCCGGTTGTGCAGGCGTGCTGCCTCATCTTTGCGGCAGCGTATATTTTGCTGAACCTGTTGGCGGACATTCTTTCGATCCTGTCCAATCCGCGTCTGAGGCATCCGAAATGAGCACGCTTTTGACACTGGCCCTGATTTTGGTGGCTGTCGCGGCGGGTGGCTGGGTGCTGCGCTTTGCCGGGCAAAAAGCGAGCGGCAACGCGCCAACATTTCGCGACATGCCGTTTGCGGTGGCTTTTGGATATGTCTTTGGCGCAAGTCTTCTGATTTTTTCCATCTGGTACTTTTTCCAGCCGACGCAAACCGATGCAGGCGTTCCGAACGCCGGCGTCGTCTTTTTCAGATGGGCGGTTCAGTTCTTTATTGTCTCCGCCATAGCGGCTTTCCTCTTCCGCGCTTTGGGGCGGACTGTAGGAACCAAAGGCAGCAGAAAGCTGTTCCGGCAGATGCCACTGACGGCCAGTTTCGGCGTGCTTGTCGTGATCCTTTACGCGTTCACGGCGGTCTTCGCGGCTTGGCTTGCTCCGCATGGTCAGGAAGAGATTTTTACCAAGGTCAACGTCCTGCCGGGTGGTAACGCAGCGACCGGTGGTGATCCTTTGCATCCCTTGGGGACGGATCAGATCGGGCGTGATCTGCTCAGTCGCTTGATCTACGGCGCGCAGAACACGGTGGGAATTGCGTTTGTCACCACATGTCTTGCTTTTTTCCTTGGCGGCTCACTGGGGTTTCTGGCAGCTACACTGCAGGGCTGGCTGGACCAGATTCTCAGCCGAGCCGTGGACGTTTTGATGGCGATTCCGTCGCTGATCTTTGCGCTGCTTTTGATGACCATCGCCAGTGCTTGGGCAGGCTCAGAGCGCTGGCTTTTGACGGTCTATATGATCATCATCATTGCGGTGATTGACAGCACCCGCGTGTTTCGATTGGCCCGTGCGGTGGGTCTCAACATCGTGGTCATGGATTATATCGAAGCGGCCAAGCTGCGCGGTGAGGGTTTGGGTTATCTGATCTTCAAGGAAATCCTGCCCAATGCGACGGCGCCGCTGCTGGCGGAATTTGGCTTGCGCTTCTGTTTCGTGTTCCTGACGATTGCCTCCTTGTCGTTCCTGGGTGTTGGTATCCAGCCGCCTCTGGCCGATTGGGGGACGATGGTGCGCGACTCGGCACAGTTCATCAACTTTGCGGCATTCTCGCCTCTGACCGCTGCGCTGCCGTTGCTTGCAGCTGGTGCGATCGCGCTGCTCACGGTTGGCGTGAACTTTGTGGTCGACTGGATGCTTCACAGAAGCTCGGGGTTGAAAGAATGAGCGCGCTTGTTGAAATCCGTGATCTCTGGATCGAAGGGCGCAGCGATGAAACCTGGTCGCCCATCATCAACGGTGCCAGTCTGACGCTTAATAAGGGTGAAGTGCTTGGACTGATCGGCGAGTCCGGCGCAGGCAAATCGACGCTCGGTCTGGCTGCAATGGGTTTCACCCGCGACGGTGTCCGCATCTCTAAAGGGTCCGTCATGTTTGATGGCATCGACCTGATCACCGCATCCGCTGCGAAAAAGCGTGATTTGCTGGGCAAGCGCATCGCCTATGTCGCGCAGTCGGCTGCTGCGAGTTTCAATCCGGCGCACAAGCTGATTGACCAACACACCGAAGGCCCGGTCCAGCATGGAGTCATGTCGCGTTCTGAGAGCGTGCAGGACGGCATCGAACTTTATCGTCGCTTGCGCCTGCCCAACCCCGAGGAGATCGGGTTTCGCTATCCGCATCAGGTGTCTGGGGGTCAGCTTCAGCGGGCGATGACGGCAATGGCGATGTCCTGTCGGCCTGACCTGATCATCTTTGATGAACCCACCACCGCGCTAGACGTCACGACACAGATCGAAGTGTTGGCGTCAATTCGGGATATCGTGGAGCAGTTCGATACGGCTGCGATCTATATCACGCACGACCTTGCTGTGGTTGCTCAGATGGCGGACCGTATCAAGGTATTGCTGAAAGGGGATGAAGTCGAAGAGGCCGATACCCGAACGATGCTCGCGCAGCCCAAGGAAGAATACACCAAGAGCCTATGGGCGGTTCGTGCGTTCGAGCGTCCTCAGAAACCGGCCGTCCATACCGGCGCAACGCCGGTGGTCTCTGTCCAGAACGTGTCAGCGGCCTATGGCAAAATCCAAGTGCTGCACGACGTCAGCTTTGACATTCACGAGGGTCGCACCGTTGCCGTCGTGGGTGAGTCCGGTTCGGGCAAATCAACAACAGCGCGCTGCATCACAGGTCTTTTGCCTCCGACCAGTGGGCTGATCGAGTTCGATGGCCAGCCACTGCCGGCAAATTATAAAAGCCGGAACAAGGACCAGTTGCGTCAGGCCCAGATGATCTATCAGATGGCTGACACTGCATTGAACCCACGGACCACCATCGGCAACATCATTGGTCGGCCGGTGCAGTTCTATATGGGCCTGACCGGCAAGCAAAGGCGCCGCCGTGTTGAGGAGTTGCTGGAAGAAATCGAGCTGCCTGCAGCGCAGTATTACGACCGTCTTCCCTCGGAGTTGTCTGGAGGGCAGAAGCAGCGCATCGGCATTGCGCGTGCACTGGCAGCCGAGCCGAAATTCATCATCTGCGATGAGGTGACCAGCGCACTGGACCAATTGGTGGCCGAGGGCATTCTGAAATTGCTGGCGCGACTTCAGGACGATCTCAAACTGAGCTATATGTTCATCACCCATGACTTGGCGACGGTCAAAGCCATCGCGGATGAAGTGGTTGTGATGAAAGAAGGGAAAGTGGTTGAGCAGGGGCCGAAACATGACATGTTTGTCCCACCACACCATCCGTACACAGATCTTTTGCTTAGTTCCGTACCCGAGATGGATCCGGACTGGCTCACCAATCTGCTCAATGAACGCGGAGTTGATAACATTGGCGACGCAGCTGTTGATAAGATGTCATGAGAATCGGTCCAGGTTTGGGCCAACAGGCGGCTGAAGACCGCTGATAAACACAGGGAGACGATGATGACTCGCATTTCAAGACGTGGACTTCTGAAGACCGGTGCAGCCGCCGGTGTTCTCGCAGCGAGTGGCCTGCCACTCCGCGCACAACAACGTGGCGGCACGCTGCGCCTTGGTCTGGCCGGCGCCAACACCTCGGACAGCTGGGACAGCCGGACTCATTCTGACAGCTACATGATCATGGCCGCGCATGGTGCCGTGTTCGACTGCCTAACTGAAGTGGCCGCAAATGGCGAGTTGGTAGGCGAACTTGCAGAAAGCTGGGAAGCATCTGCTGACGCGGTGACATGGACCTTCAAGCTTCGCCAGGGCGTGACCTTCCATAATGGTAAGGCGTTTGGTGCGGATGACGTGCTCGACTCATTGCAGATGCACACGGCAGAGGGTGCGAAATCGGCAGCTAAGCCGATTGTCGAAAACATCGCCGAGATGAAGAAGATCAATGACCACGAGGTTGAATTCACCCTCAAGGCAGGCAACGCCGATTTCCCCTTCCTGCTTTCAGATTATCACATCTGTATTTACCCATCGGGTCAGATCGAAGAAGCCATCGCGCAGGGCATCGGTACTGGCCTTTACAAGGTCGAAAGCTTCGATCCGGGTGTCCGCACGCTTCTGAGCCGCGTCGACAGCCACTACAAGGATGGCAAATCGGGCTGGTTCGACAGCGTGGAAATGATTGCGATCAACGACTCGTCGGCGCGTATGAACGCGCTGATGACTGGTCAGGTCGATGCCGTGAACCGTGTCGATTTCAAGACCGAACCGCTGATGCGTGCCAACCCGATGATCAACATCTTCGAAGTGACTGGTAACCAGCACTTCACCTTCCCGATGCTGACCAATGTCGATCCGTTCACCAACCTCAAGGTGCGTCAGGCGCTTAAGCATGCGGTCGACCGTCAGGAGTTGGTCGACAAGATCCTGCTCGGGCACGGCGCGGTTGCAAACGACAACCCGATTGGCCCTGCGAACCAGTATTTCGCAGACGATATCGAGATGAACGATTACGATCCGGACAAGGCAGCAGCTTTGCTCAAGGAGGCAGGCCTTGATGGTTTGTCCATTGACCTGTCGGCGGCCAACGCGGCCTTCCCGGGCGCGGTTGATGCGTCGCAGCTTTATCAGGCGAGCGCCAAGGCAGCCGGGATCAACATCAACGTCGTGCAAGAGCCGGATGATGGATATTGGTCGAACGTTTGGCTGAAGAAGCCGTGGTGCGCCTGCTACTGGTCGGGTCGTGCAACCGAAGACTGGATGTTCTCGACAGCGTACGAATCCGGCGTGCCGTGGAACGATACGGGTTGGGAGAACGCGCGCTTCCAAGAGCTTCTTCTTACCGCACGTGCGGAGTTGGACAGTGACAAACGCCGTGAGCAGTATCGCGAGATGCAGATGCTCGTTTCGAAAGAAGGCGGCACGGTGATCCCGATGTATGCGAACTTTGTGGACGCGCATTCCAACAAGCTCACAAACTCGGGCATTATTGGCAACGTCTTCCAGATGGACAGCTCGCGCATGATCGAGCGCTGGTGGTTCGCGTAAATCGCGCACCCAGCCAGATACGAAAAGCCCCGCGTCACGGCGGGGCTTTTTCTTATAAGTACGTGTCGTAGTCTGATACGAGAAGATGAAGCGGCGCTTCGTCTTCTTCGACGTTAGAGAATCGTCCTATTGGATGCTCGAACACATTGTCAGTCAGGTCATCATTGACTGTTGAGACCTCTCCAATCAGTACATCGCCATTTTCTCCCCAGAAGGCGTGCCAGTTATTGGGGAAAAGCGTCACTGACTCGCCTGGATCAAGCTTGAGATGACCGCCGGCAGGCAACGTCCGAATGACGCCGTCTACCATGACGCTCACGTCTGTCTCACGGTCAATTCCGCCTTCTGCATCTGCCATGAACAGCTCAATGACCAGCTTACCGCCGCCCCGGTTGATGATATCTTCGACCTTGAGATCATGACGGTGCATCGGGCTGAGCTGCCGATCTCGCGAGATCATGATTTTTTCGGCGTAGAGCATGGCGCTTTTCTTGCCGAGATCACTGTTCAATCCGTTGCGTGTCGTGAACAAAAAGAGGCCCATCTCATCAAAGGCCTCCTTGCCATAGTCTGTGATATCCCAACCCATGCGCCGGGTCTTGATTTCGGCGTGGTCGCTGGCCTTCAGCGCGTCCGGCGAGAGATATGCGAAGGGCGGCAGGCAATATCCGAATGACCTGATGAAAGCATCGCTTTCGCGCAGGATATCATTGATGCGGGAACGTTTCATAAGGGCCTCTTGGAGAGTTTGCGCTAACATAGCGGCGCAAGCACTTATTCGAAAGCGTTCGATGCCTCCGGGCGGAGTTTAATTGGCAAGATGAAGGTCAGAGCACGTAACGGCTTAGATCGGTTGATCTCGTCAACTCGCCCAGATGCTCATCGACAAAACCGGCATCTACAGTCACCGTTTGCCCAGACTTGTCCGGAGCGTCGAAACTCAGGTCTTCGAAAACCCGCTCCATGACCGTGTAGAGACGCCGCGCCCCGATGTTTTCTACGGTCTGGTTCACATCTGCCGCGATCTTGGCAAGCGCGGCGATCCCGTCTTCGGTGAACGTGACAGTGACCTCTTCGGTCGCCATCAGAGCCGTGTATTGCAGCGTCAGCGCGTTGTCGGTCTCAGTCAGGATACGCACGAAGTCTTCTTCGGTCAGCGCGCGCAGGTTCACACGGATCGGCAAACGGCCCTGAAGCTCGGGCAGCAGGTCTGACGGTTTGGCGATGTGGAAGGCACCTGAGGCGATGAACAGGATATGGTCGGTTTTGACCGGGCCATGCTTGGTGCTCACGGTGGTCCCTTCGATCAAAGGCAGCAGATCGCGCTGAACGCCTTCGCGGCTGACATCCCCGCCACGGGTTTCCTGCCGCGCCGCAACTTTGTCGATCTCGTCGAGAAACACGATGCCATTCTGCTCAACCGCTTCCAGAGCCTTTTCCTTGACCACCTCATCATCGAGAAGCTTGTCCGCTTCTTCTGCTATCAGGACCCCATAACTTTCCGCAACGGTCATGCGCTTGCGTGTAGTGCGTCCGGCGAATGCTTTGCCGAAAAGATCGCCCAGATTCATCATGCCTGCGCCACCACCCATTCCGGGCTGGCCGGGGATGTCCATTGTCGGAAACGGACTGGATGTGTCCTGCAGTTCGAGTTCGATCACCGTGTCGTCCAGAAGGCCGTCCTTAAGTTTCTTGCGGAACATCTCGCGGGTTGACTCGCGCGCGCCTTCACCGGCGATCGCTTCAATCACACGGTTTTCCGCGGACTCGTGGGCCTTTGTTTTGACGTCCTCGCGCATGTGCTCGCGGGTCATAGCGATGGCCGCATCCACCAGATCGCGAATGATTTGCTCAACGTCACGCCCGACATAGCCAACTTCGGTGAACTTCGTTGCCTCGACCTTGATGAAAGGTGCTTTGGCGAGCTTGGCCAGACGGCGGCTGATTTCGGTTTTACCAACGCCTGTCGGTCCAATCATCAGGATGTTCTTTGGGTAGACCTCTTCCCGCAGATCGTCACTGAGTTGCTTGCGCCGCCAGCGGTTGCGCAGGGCGACGGCGACAGCGCGCTTGGCGTCCTTCTGGCCAATGATGAAGCGGTCCAGTTCAGAGACGATTTCACGGGGGGTGAGGTCGGTCATTGTGAGTTCCTTCTCGGCGTCAAGCGGGTGTCAGAGATCAGGCGCTGATCGTCTCAACCGTCAGGTTGCCGTTGGTATAGACACAGATATCGGCGGCGATGGCCATCGCTTCGCGGGCGATCTGTTCTGCATCCTTGTCGGTGTCCATGAGCGCGCGGCCAGCGGCCAGCGCATAGTTGCCGCCCGATCCGATTGCTGTCACATCGTGTTCCGGTTCAAGAACATCACCTGCGCCGGTGATGACGTACAATTCTTTGCCGTCGGAAACGATCAGCATGGCTTCGAGTTTCTGCAGATATTTGTCGGTGCGCCAATCCTTGGCGAGCTCAACACTGGCCCGCTGCAATTGCCCGGGGGTTGACTCCAGCTTTGCTTCAAGACGCTCCAACAGGGTGAAGGCATCCGCAGTCGATCCGGCAAAGCCGGCAACCACATCGTAGCCACCCGGCGAAATGCGGCGAACCTTGCGCGCAGTGCCCTTGATTACGGTCTGACCAAGGCTGACCTGACCGTCACCAGCGATAACGACTTTGCCGCCTTTTCTGACGCCAATGATTGTGGTGCCGTGCCAGCCTGGGAAGTCGTTGTCAGCCATGAGGTGTCCTTTTTCGCATTTCTGACGATATGGGCCGATGCTTTGGATCACACAAGCCCCTGAACGTAAAACGCCCGGCGTCAAGGCCGGGCGTTTTCCTGGTTTTCTTGAAAGATCAGATGCTTTCGTCGATCCAGCCTTTCAGCGCCGCTTTGGGTGCCGCGCCGGTTTTGTTCGAGACCACCTGACCATCTTTGAAGATGAAGAGCGATGGGATGCCACGCACACCCATTGCCGCTGCAGTGTTCGGGTTGCTGTCAACATCGACCTTGGCAATCTTTACAGCGTCGCCGTATTCGGCGGACAGCTCTTCAAGTGCCGGGCCGATCTGTTTGCATGGACCACACCACTCTGCCCAGAAGTCGACGACGACGGGGACGCTGGAATTTTTGACTTCGGTTTCGAAGGTATCATCGGTTACGGCGACGGTGGGCATTGAAAGCTCTCCTTGCGGCTATGGCGCATGTTTCGGTCGGATCGAGAGACTATGTATCCCCCGTTGGGCCGTCAAGGTGGTGCACGCTCACGAGTGCTTGTGTCACACGGTATTCTGACAACGGCATATAGGTGGCCGTTCGGGTCCAAAGGATGCCCGTTTCGATCCGTTTGCCCGGGTAAATCTTCGCGAGCATCGCGTGATATGCCCCCATTTGGCGCAAAAGTCCCTCGGGGACCTGGTCTTCGGAGTGTGGAACCGTGCGATTGGTTTTGAAGTCCACGGCAACAACTTGATCTGCTGTTACCAAGAGTCTGTCGATCACGCCATGAAGCGGCACGCCGGGAAATTGGTCCAGTTCTGCCGTGATTGCCACTTCGGTCAGGGCAGTATCCTCGAAATACGGCTGGAGCGATCGTGCTGTGAGAACGTTCATCACTTCTTTGATCAAATCATCTGCCGATATGTGGTCGCCAACCACGCTGCGGGCTGCGATCTCTCTGTCTTTTTCAGGCAGGGAGGGTAGCGTTTCCAACAGCAAATGGATGAGTGTCCCGCGTTCTTTCGCGATCTCTGTCAGATCACCGTCGGCGCCAGGAAGAGCTTTCGCTCCACCAAGGTCAGATGGGCTTACAGAAGCCGGCGGACCCACAGGTGTTGGCGCAAGGTTTTCAAAGATCCTTGGTAAACTCAGGTCCGGAGTTTTTGATACTGCAGCCGCTTCCGCCACTGGATCTGGCCACGCCATGTGGTCAAGACGAAGCCCTTCATCTGGGCCGTCGTCGGCGAAACCGAAGCGATGTGGAAGCCCGCCAATCGTCTCTAACGTTGCCTGAACCCGGTCATGCCAGCTCTCTGCGTTTTTGTCTGCGGTGCCTGCGGCTGCAATAACGAGCCAACGTTCTGCCCGGGTGAGGGCTACGTAGAGCAATCTGTCTCTTTCTTCCTCTTCCGCCTGCTTCGCCTCTTCGACCGCTGATCTCTGATAAACCGCTCGGGTTTTTTCGGTGCCCCGCCAATGCGCGGACCCCTGAGTATGGACAAAGGTCTCCTTGTTCGACTGGGAAGGTTTCTTGTGTGTATCTGGCAAAATCACAATCGGCGCTTCAAGGCCTTTTGCGCCGTGGATCGTCATCACGCGTATCCGAGAGCCAGCGCTGTCCACGGTGCGTTTGATCTCGATGTCGTCCGTTTCCATCCAGTGAAGAAAGCCTGTCAGGCTGGGTATGTCGGTTTGCTCATATGCCAAAGCCTGATTGAGAAGGGCATCAATGCCGTCTTCCGATTCCTCACCCAGTCGGCCAATGATCTTTTGGCGACCCTTATGTTTGATCAGAATGCGCTCCAAAAGATCATAGGGTCGAAGGAAGTCCAGCTGTCCGCGCAGATCATCGAGCACGGTCATCACAGTTGGAAAATCGTCTCTACGTCGGCGCAACTCCGTCCAAAGGTGCGGTGATGTCCTGCGATGCGCGAGATCAAAAATCGCCTGCTCGTCAAGCCCGAACAAAGGTGATCGCAAGGCAGCGGCGAGAGAGAGACTGTCTTCCGGAGTCGCGAGGAAAGAGAGCAGGGCGCGCAGATCTTGAACCGCAAGTTCTGCCATCACTTTAAGCTTGTCAGCTCCGGCAATCGGCAGGCGAAGCGCTTTGCAGGCTTTCAGGATTTCGTGGAACAGGGCGCCACGACTGCGGACAAGAATGAGAAAGTCGCCGGCGTGAACCCTGCGGCTCTGCACAGCGCCATCTTCAATTCTGTCCGGTATTGCCGTTCCCGCCTTGAGCGTCGTGTCGATAAACTGTGCAATGCGCCCGGCGAGGAGCACATTGTGATGGGTTGGGCTGACACGATCGACTGGTGTGTCCCAGGGCATTTCGTCTTCGTCTGCTTCAGGCGGTTCGATCAACGGCCACAGATCTATTCGACCTGGTAGTCTGTCATGGAAAGAGATGTGAGTCTGATCCGGCAGAAAACCGGCTTTGTCCCGTCCCTCGAAGACCTTGTCGACCAGACGCAGAATTGGCACAGAGGATCGGAAGGAATAACTCAGTTGCCCATCAATCAGCGGCGCATCAGTTGCTGCCATCTGATCCCGGAAGGCGCTTCGCATTGTGTCGAATTCGCGAGGATCGGCGCCCTGAAATGAATAGATCGACTGCTTTTTGTCCCCGACGACAAAGAGCGTTCGTCTGATAGAGCTGCGTGCTCCTGCGCCGGACGTGAACTCCTGAGCCAGTTTGTTGATCACGTCCCATTGCGCGGGGCTGGTGTCTTGGGCTTCATCCACCAGGATATGATCGATATCGCCATCAAGCCTGTAAAGCACCCACTCCGCCTGCTGCTTATCGGTGAGAAGGTTACGCGTCTTTGTGATCAGATCGTCGAAGTCCAACCAGCCGCGTGCTTGTTTGGTTTCTTCGTAGCGTCGCAGGAATGCGCCGGCAAAGCGGTGCAGCGTGACGTCCCTTTCGACTGCTTCGAGTGCCAGCCGTGTGTCCCGTGCGGCTTCAATCCGTTTGTATAGGTCTTCCAAACGGGTGATGCTGGCGGCGAGTGCGCCTTTACGCAGTTTGCCGGTGGGGGGGACACGCTGGCTGATCGTGCCTTGCTGCGTCAGAACCACGGATTCCAGTGCAAGCACGGCGGAGAGACCGCCGCTCTGCGCATTGGTTATGGCGTCCGCCAGCTTTTTGTCGGTGACACCACCGTTCTTGAGATCCGGCACCAATCCAGCCAAAAACGCGAGTTCATCACCCGGAAAGACTGCAGTGGGCAGGGTCTCGAGCGTCTGATGTGGTGCAAGGCCATAGCGCTGTATCAGAACGGCACGGTCCAGCGGTGGGGTGAATCCATCTCGTTTGCCAACGATGGATTCCGCAAGAACTTGCAGCGGCTCGTTTGACGCAATCCGGGCGATGTCGGCAATCAAGCCGGCTTCAGGACCGTTCGCCATCTCATCGAGAATATGTTCCCGAAGCAATTGCGCCGTGCGGTCGTCAATTTCCTGAAACTGCGGACTGACCCCGGCTTCGAGCGGAAATCGTCTGAGGATTGATGCGCAGAACGCATGGATCGTTTGAATCCGCAGTCCTCCGGGGGTCTCAATGGCCCGTGCAAAAAGCGTTCGGGCGCGGGCCAGAAATTCGCTTGTCAGGGACTCCGCGTCTTCTCCCAGCTCAGTCAGTTGTTTGATGAGCGCCGGATCCTCCAGCATCGCCCACTCGCCCAACCGCTTGAAAAGGCGATTTTGCATCTCGCTGGCTGCGGCATTGGTAAAGGTCAGACACAGGATGTGTTCCGGGCGCGTATCTCCCAACAGCAACCGTGCGACCCTGTCAGTTAGAACACGCGTCTTACCAGAGCCGGCGTTTGCGCCAAGCCAAGTAGAAGCAAGGGGATCAGCAGCCCGGATTTGAGCCTCGGTCGCGTCGTTATGGATCATGTCAGGCGCACCTTTGTCACCGGATCCGAGGCCGTCCATTCCCCGTAGCGGGACAGCTGATCATAGTCTGAGCCAAAAATGTCTTTGTGCATCTTGCTTCGGGCCGTGTAGCCGATGTCAGGCTCGCGATACGCCTCGATCAGCTTCCTCAGCATCGACAGCGTGCGCTCTGGAGGGCAATCTTCAAGAGGTGCCGGCACTTCATAGCCCTCGCCCGATAACGAGATGTAGCGGGCTTCGGCAACAAACCGGGGCGAGAGCGGATCAAAACCACCTTCAAGCACCAATGCCGCTGTGACGAGCAACTGAACATCAAACTGAAGTTGCTGGTCCTTGGTTGGTGCTGTGCCGGTTTTGTAGTCGTAAATATACGCTTCACCGCGTTCGTTCAGGTCGATCCTGTCGGCCTTTGCGGTCACTTTAAATGGTGGGTCAGACAGGCTGATACTACCGGTTTTTTCAAAGAGCACGGGTCGTGCGGCTGACTGGCGTGCCTGCTCATGTTCGATGAACCAGCGCGCAATTTTCTCGATCCGCACGCGCCATTGAATGCGATCGGTAGGCCAGGGAACATCGGTGGTAAGAATGCGCTGTGCGGCTTCAAGAAGTGTGTTTTCCGAGATGGGAGCATTGTTATGAGTTGTGTTAGAGACGAAATCCTCGAAAACCTTGTGAATCACCGTTCCTCGATGAAGAGCGTTTGGTGCATGCTGGATTGGGTGAAGTGGGTGCAACCGCAGGATCTTGGATCCGTATATGGCATATGGGTCTCGGATGAGTTTCTCGATATTGGTCACGGACAATTCGCTTGGCCGTGCGGAGATTGGTGGCACGGGAGACGGGCGTTTTGCCGGAGCGGAGCGAATTGGTGTGTCGAGGACTTGGCCGAGCGACAACCAATCGTTTCCGCGCGTCCTCATCGCGTCCAAAGCCGTCAGCCCGCCTGTCTGAGGCAGCCCTTTCAATAGATTGGTCAGGCGGTTCAACCAGCGGGATGGGACGGTTTCAGCGTCCTCAGACCGCTCCGCGCGGGTGAGCCAAACTTCTTTTGCTCCAATCGCCTGCTGAAAGTCATGCGCAGACAGCCCGATCCGACGCTCTGGTAACAACAAACCGGCTTGCTGTCGCATACGGCGATTCAACCAGGGATCGGCCGGTGGAAGGTCGGGCCAGGAATGTTCGTTGAGCCCGCCTAGAATGACCAGGTCTGCGCCCATCACGCGTGCTTCGATTGTCCCCCAGATCAGAATATGCGGATGTGGCGCATCTCGGTCGCGCACGTCTTCGGCACGCAATAAAGAGTCCACAAGATCGGCGTAGTCGCGTGCCGACAAGGAGCCGCCATAGCCTGCGTTTTCCAGAAGTCTGTCGAAGGCTGTTCGACAGGTCTCGCCGGGCTTCATATTCCAAAGCTCAGAGCCATCATCACTGTTTGAGCCGGCACAGATCGCTTCAGTTTGTGCAAGGTGTTGTGATACATGCTGATCAAGCGGAATCTGACCTGTGGTGGCCGGTTGGAGAAGACACCGATCCACCCAATCCAGCCAGTTCTGAGCCTCATCTGCCTTTGACCATGACATCAGCTTTTGACGGTCTGGATAGGGGATGCCGGTTTTGCGGATGAACAGTTCCAGTTCGGATGTCCATAGCCGATGCTGACCACGGTTCGCGCCGCTGTGACACAGCGGGTGTTTCAGGATTGTAAGAAGAACATCAGCCGTGGGTCCATTTACGCGCAGTTGCGCGATATGGCGAAGCAAGCGACCGGGCGCTGTGAGCTGCGCTGGGGTACCGGCGCTGTCGTCCGGCAGAATGCCCCAGCGGTCCAAAAGCGCCGTCACACGCCGTGTCAGCATGCGATCCGGCGTGATCAGAGCCGATGTCACACCGTCTTCGGCGGCTTGTCTCAGGCGCATGGCAATGGCGCGCGCTTCGTCGCGGGGCGATGCCGCTTCCACGAGCGTCAAATTTTGGATGGCATCCGAGAGAGATGGCAGCTCGGGCCCGTCTTTCAGCCATTGATCGGTGACAGGTGCTGGACGCATCGCGAGTGAGACCAAAGCGTTGCGTGCCGGATTGGGAGGCGGTGTGTCGGTCCAGGCCACGACGTGCTGCTGCCCGATATCGAGCCTGTCCAATAGGCGGGCAAAGCGGAATTGGGGGTGATCTTCACCCTGCATCGCTTCGGTGTTGCGCACGTTGTTGCGCAGGACGTCCCATGTCGATTCAGGCATGTTCGTGTCGAATCCTGGGAGAACAACAGCCCCCTTCGGAAGCTGGGCGACTGCCGTCATCAATTGAAACGCTGATCCACGAGAACCGGTAGACCCCGCAACGATCACGGGATGCTGGGGTGGTGCGTTTTTCCAGCGTTCCAGACGGTGGGCCAAAGCAAGTCTGTTGACTGTGCCCGCGTCGGGAGCCTCTGTCTGCGGGTCGAAATACTGCGTAACGATGTGTAGGAAACGTTGCGCGCGGTCCCAGTGTCCGGATTGATCCGTCACATCAAGGGCTGCGATATCCTCGGGCGTCACGCCCTCCGCCTGCATCTCATCCAGAAGTGCATTCAGGCTTTGTGCAAGGTCATAGACAGCAGATCGCGGTGCCAGGCCGGGATCCGTTTCGATGAGCTTTTTGACAAGCTCAGCAAGTTCAAGCTGCCGCCGTAATGCGGGAACAGGCCGAGGCAGATGCGCGCGATCTAAAGGATCAGCCAAGTCCGTAATGAGCCGTATGCGCGGCAGAAATCCTGCGCCGAGACTGTCAAAGACCGCTTCCACACGTCTTTGCATACGGCGCGTGTTCAGGATCAGTTCGACACGCGCGATCGCTTCTGGAGGCTGACTCGCCATGCGCAATTTGAGACCCAGGACCAATTCCCGCGCAAAGTCGGCGCCAGGCGGCAGTGCGAAAACGCGGGGAGTTGTGGTTGGATCAAACATCTTCTTGTCTCAGCATCTCTTCTGCGAGCGCGATGCTTTGAGGATGACCTACGTCGCACCAGCGGCCGGGGTAGGCGACCGCGTGAAGACAGCCTTGCGCCGCAAGAGCGTCCCAAACGGTTTTCAGGGAAAAAACTTTTTCTGCCATGTTAGAGACGATATCTGTCCGGATCATCTGGACTCCTGAATAGACGGTATTCGTACCCCACACCGCCTTCCCTTGTGCGCCGATGTCGATATCGCCGAGGCCTGAGTGACCGACTGTTTGGTGTTTGGGCACACATAATAGCAGAGCTTGCATGTCATCGGTCCAAGCGCTCTTGAGCACTGCCAACGGATTTGGTCCCGCCCAGACAGCGTCAGTATTCATGGTGAAAACCGGGGTTCCGCCAAGTAGTGGTAATGCAGCCTTGAGGCCTCCGCCGGTGTCAAGAATGTCTGGAGTTTCGACAAGAACGTGCACGTCTGTTCCGGCAAAGTGCGCGACGATTTGCTCTGCTTTGTAATGTGCATTCACGACGATCTGTTTTGGCGCGAATTCGCGGACAATGGTCATTGCATGGTCGATCAACGGTTTTCCCGCGACTTCAACAAGCGGTTTTGGCCGGTTTTTGGTCAAATCTCCCATTCGCGTGCCAAAACCGGCTGCAAAAAGCATCACAGGGTCATTCATGAGGGTATCAAAGCTCTCAGTCGTTCAGCGGTTGGAGTCGGAAAAACACGCCTGACGAGAGGTTCCAATTGTTTCGCCGCCGGGTGGGACAGGCTTTTTTCAATATGCTGCCAGACCCGTGGGATCAGAGACAGGTAGCCCGGTTTGCCGCGCTCTTTTGCGAGGCGAGCAAAGATGCCGAGTATGCGCAGGTTTCGCTGCACACCAAGCAGATGAAAGATCGGCATGACCGTGCTTTCCTGTCGTCCGGTTGTGTTGAGAAAGTGCTGCAACGTGGACAATTGGCACGTGTCGCTCACGTCGCGTCGTGCGTCCTGAAGAAGCGAAACCAGATCGTATACAGGCGGTCCAGCCACGGCATCTTGGAAATCTAGCAACCCCACGCGCCGCACTCCTTCGCGCTCTGGCAGCCAGATCATGTTTTCGGCGTGAAAGTCGCGCAAGACCAAGACGGATTCGGTTGGCAGATACTGATGCAGAAGGTCGGACAAACAGGTGATGATGTCCGATACTGCGTCGTTCGGTTCGACCTGCAGCATAGGGAGGTAATGCGTGAAGGCCGGTTCAACCATGTTCGCCAAAACGTCTTGGGTCGCAACCCGAAGCACTTCCGGGACGGCTTGGGTTTCCAAGTGGCATAAGACGTCTGTTGCGGCTTGATAGAGCCTGAATTCCATATCCGGTTCAGTTTCAACCACTCTTGCGAATTGTGCATCGCCAAAGTCTTCGAGCAGCATCAAGTCATCTGTCCGGGCGTAGATGGCAGGGGCCGATAGACCCAGACGTGTCAGATGCTCTGAAAGCGTGGCGAATAGCGATGTATCTCCATCCGGGTCAATCATCAAAATGGCCTGTTTTGAGCCTATATAGAGCCTGATATAACGCCGGGAAGACGCATCTCCCGCCAGCGGTTGCTGTTGTGCTGCACCCCAACCATTGCTTGTCAAAAACGTCTCAATGCTCATGGCAGGGCCTCAGTGACGCGCTTCGTCCATGCCGGATTTTGCCATTCAAATGTAATGTTTCGCATGTCGCTTTGATCGGGATCATCCAGCCGGATGGTTAATGCGTCAGCCGGTGCGAGATCGTCCAGACGGTCTGGCCATTCGATAATGCAGATGGCGGTTTCGAACGCGTCCAGCAAACCCAATTCGACAACCTGATCTGGATCGTTCAGGCGGTACAGGTCAGCATGCCAGAGCTCGCACTCTGGCAGATCATAGACCTGAACCAGTGTAAAAGTTGGTGAAGGAACGTCCTCTGGTTCGGCCAGCCGCGACTGTATGAGGGCGCGTGCGAAATGGCTCTTGCCTGCGCCAATGTCCCCCTCCAACAAAAGCGTGTCGCCAGCGCTAAGACTGGCCCCAAGCCGGACGGCAAGCTGCGCGGTTACATACGGAGAGGTCGAGGTGAAGGCCGCGCTGTTTGTGCTCATGCAGGGATGTTTACCTGCCTTGGTTGCGGCTGCAAGATTTGAAACAGCCTCTTAGGCTGAAACGATTTGAAGAGCATCGTTTTCGGTTTGCGACCCCGGCTGGGGTGGACGATGGCAAAAGCGGATCAGCGTTGCCCCATGACTGATCGGGTCAATGCGGCAGATCACTTCACGCCCATCTTTCCCTCGAAGCTCTGTGTCCCAACTGACACGTTCGGTCGTTCGGGTGACATAGTCGCGAAGCTCTGGCCAGACCGGGCTGGGGTGAAAAGCGGTCTTCCATGATTGCGTAGCATCCACGATTGATGTTTCTGCGATGCAGGCATCGGGTTCGACATTCCACTGTTGTGCATACGTCGCGTTGCACAAGGTCAGGCTGCCCTGTTGGCTAAATACGGCCACAGCGTCAATCAGCGTATCGATCACGGATTGCATGGTATCAAGCTCAGTTCGAAATCCACGTGTCAACGACACTTCGGCCGTGATGTCGTTGAAAAGGAAAGCAATGGCCCCGTCAGGGTACGGTTGTCCGGTAATATCGAAGGTTTGCCCGGTCGAGAGTGTCCAGGTTTCGCGGAATCTGTCATCGCTCGCTGCGGCGACGAGCTTGGCCATGCCTTCACGCCAATTATCGTAGTTTTTAGGTTCGGGCATGATGCGAGAGTCGCGCAATTTGTCGAAAAATTCGAACATCGCGGGCCGGGCACTTAGAAATTCGATCGGAACGTCGCTCAGATCAACGAGTGCAGGATTGAATAGAGCCAATCGCCGATCACGATCAAAGATCGCTAGGCCCGTGGTGAGGTTCGCAAAGGTCTTGGAGAGAGTTTGGACGAAGTTTTGCTGCGCGGCCTCCGCACGGATCATGGCATCAATGCCAATGGCAAAGTAGAAGCGTCCAATCTCTGTTTCTCGGGTGGTCACCTCGATCCAGCGATTGTGCCGTGAGTCCAGACGCTGGGAAGAAAGCTCGATCCGTTTTGGCCGATCTGTTTCATTTTCACTCAGGTGGTCATCCAAGTGTTCTGCAAGTGCCCGCGCGCTTCCATACGCTTTTGCATATGTCAAAAAGGAATCGTTTCCCCATAAGAAAACTCCTTCGGGCGAAACACTCCAAACCAGATAAGGTGCCAGTGCTATCGCAGTTTGAGTCCGTTCGGCGGAAGCCTGCTCCATATGTACCGACAGCCAGTCGATAGCAGGTTCCTCGGAAGTACAAATTGTGACGCGGATCGCGTCGCCAGTCCGCGTCAGCGTCAGCCTATCGTGTTTTTCTGTGGTCTCTGGGCGCATGTCCGGGGCCGTGGGCCAATTGGGGAATATTGGCAGAAACACCGTTCGAACGTGATCCCAATGGGGCGTCTCAACATTTTGGGGCAAAAGTGCCCAAACTCGATCATCTGCGTCTATCAGCGTTTTCTTGTGAAAGAGCAGAGTGATCTTTGAGTCGTGCTTGCCTGTTGTTTGGCCTGCAAGGCTTCGTTTGACGCGCCACAAAACACTTGCCGCCAAGGCAAGGCAAACGAGGTTCAGAAGTGTCCCTGTGAGTAAAATGTTGTCCATATTGCGACCCCAAAACGCGTTGGACGTCCATTCAAGGGTCGGATGGTTAACCGTTGGTTAAGCTAGGAGCAAAGTTCACACGCCAAATGCAGGATTTTCCCCGATGCCTTCGCCTTTTGGCAAAGTTGGCGGCACGATCACCTCGCGCGGCCAAACAACCTCGACAACGGCACCTCTGTGGCGTGAGGAGCCGGTTGACGTGCGATCTGCGCCGTTGGCAAAACTCAGCTCTGCGCCAGAGCGCTGCAGAAGGGTTTTTGCGATGAAAAGACCCAATCCCATGCCTTCGTATTCCGGTCGCGCCTTTCGATCCCGTTCGGTCCTTCGATTGCGGACAAAGGGGTCGCCAATCCGTCCGAGCATATTCGTAGGGTATCCAGGGCCATCATCCATGATGCGCACCGAAATTGTTGTGTCTGACCAGCGCGCCTCAATCCAGACTGTTGAGCGGGCGAAATCCACGGCGTTTTGAATGAGATTGCGTAAGCCATGAATGACTTCGGGTCGGCGCAGCGTCAAAGGAGGATCGAAGTCACTCTCGTCGAGACTTTGCGCATCAATCAGCACATCTTTCCCACGGTTCAGATGCGGCTCCGCGGCTTCGCGGACAACTTCTGCCAGAGGTGCCGATCTGATCTGAAGGTCTTCTTTGCCTGCTCGGCCCATCGACTGCAGGATATCCCGACACCGATCCGCCTGATCGCGGATCAGCCGAGCGTCGTCCTGAAGTTCGGGTTGATCGTCCAGGTCTTCGATCAATTCGGCACTTGTAAGCTTGATGGTGGCCAAAGGTGTGCCCAATTCGTGTGCAGCAGCGGCGACCACGCCTCCAAGATTATTGAGCATCTGGGTCCGGCTCAGAGCCATCTGCGTCGCGACCACCGCATCGCTCATGGAGTTCATTTCTTCTGTGATTTGCCGTGCGTAGAGCGACAGGAACACAACTGCGATTGTGATGGCCGTCCATTGACCAAACACAAACACATCCGCAATGCGCATGATGAAGCCTTGCTCAGTGCGCAGGGGGAGGTGGAAGAAAACCATCAATGTCACCAAGGTGAGAGCTGTTGCGCCTATGATGATTGTCGAACGCAAGGTCATGATTGTGGCGGACACGATCACAGGACCAAGGATCAGAATTGTAAATGGGTTGTGCAATCCGCCGGTGAGATAGATCAGGAAACATAGTTGCAACAGGTCGAACAGGACCATGAGGAAGTTCTCGGCCTCATTCAAACGCTTGTTTTCCGGGAACACAAAGATTGCGATCAGGTTGCCAACAATGGACACACCAACCGCAAGGTAACACAGTCCCAGCTCCAGCTGGAGGTTATAGAGTTCCTGCGCGAGCGTAATTGCAGCGAGCTGACCGGCGATGGCACACCAGCGCAGCCAGATCATTGTGCGTAGCCGGATAAAGCTGCCGCGCTGTCTTTCTTGAAGAATTCCGAATTCGGATTGCGTCATCTGCGCCCTTTCGCCACTTGCCCCGGATTTCAAAATCCTTACCTCGGCAGTGACGGAGCATAAGCAAGGCAAATCTGATGAGAAGGCCTTTGTTGGTGCTCAAGCAAAGGAGTGGATATGGTACGTTTGGCAGCGATCTCAGCCGGTGTGGCCATTGTCGCATTGGTTGGGGGATTTTGGTACGCAAGCTCGCCTTCTGGTGGCGGCGATAAGTTCGCCACGTGTCGCAACACTCAGGTTGCTGGCGGCGCGGATACGATCGGGGGGCCTTTCACTCTGGTGAATTCAGAAGGCGAGACGGTGACCGACCAAGATGTGATCACAAAGCCTTCGCTGATCTATTTCGGGTACACGTTCTGCCCTGATGTCTGTCCGCTCGACACAGTTCGAAATGCCGAGGCGATCGATATCCTGAAAGAACAAGGCAGCGATGTGAGACCGATTTTCATTTCGATTGATCCAAAGCGTGATACCCCGGAGGTCGTTGGAGATTTCGCAGCCAATCTGCATGAAGACATGATCGGGCTGACCGGCTCGGAAGAGCAGGTGAAGGCGGCGAGCCAAGCCTACAGAACCTATTTCCGTGCGCAGCCGGGTGACGATGAATACTATCTCGTCGATCATTCGACATTTACATATCTGGTTATGCCAGAGGACGGGTTTGTTGAATTCTTCCGTCGCGAATTGTCTCCGGCGGATGTCGCAGAGCGGACATCCTGCTTTCTTGACGTTGCCGGCTAGAGGGGCATTTGTGCGTTGATGTTGGAAAATTCGCCGGTAATACTGACGGATAACGCAAACGCGACGGGAGGGAACCACGGTGAGCGAGCGTAACATTGACGATCTTGGCGACGACAAGAGCCTGCTTCTTGTGGACGACGACGAACCGTTTCTGCGCAGGCTTGCCAAAGCGATGGAGAAGCGTGGCTTCGAAGTCGAGACGGCGCAATCCGTCACAGCAGGATCTGCCATCGCCACGGCGCGCCCACCGGCCTATGCGGTTGTCGATCTTCGCCTTGAGGATGGGAATGGACTCGACGTGGTTGAAGTGATCCGCGAAAAGCGCCCGGACAGTCGTGTGGTTGTTCTTACCGGTTATGGGGCGATTGCGACGGCTGTTGCCGCGGTCAAAATCGGGGCGACGGATTACCTGTCGAAACCGGCGGATGCGACCGATATCACAAATGCACTTCTTGCCAAAGGTGATGATCTTCCACCGCCGCCAGAGAACCCGATGAGTGCAGATCGCGTGCGCTGGGAGCATATTCAGCGCGTTTACGAGCTTTGTGATCGCAACGTGTCAGAGACAGCCCGTCGTCTGAACATGCACCGCCGGACGTTGCAGCGGATCCTTGCAAAACGATCGCCCCGCTAGCCCAAGGCAGCCACGTCAGGTCAGATCGTATCGTTTGCTGACTTTGTCGACGATGAAGCCGTTGTCCAGTCTTTGATTGGGATGATGTGCATAGTCTTCAAATCCCCGGCTTTGATAATAAGCCAGTCCGCCTGCATTATCGGCGCGGATCGTTGCATTGATCCAAGCATAGCCAAGCTCTTTTGCGGTTTTCTTTGACTGGTCGAACAGTTTTGATCCAACGCCGAGTCCCGTTGTGCCAACGCGTACAAAACTCGCAATATCGCAGGCCTCTGGTCGTAGATCCGGATGAGGTTCGAGGAACTGAAATCCGATGATGTTCCCGGTCTCATCCTCGGCAATATGCCATGCTGATCGTTCCGGGTAGCGGTGCATCCATTCCAGAATTGTCCCCTTCGGGACATGTCCTGTGTGCGCGGTGGTTCCGCCTTTTTGGATGATGGCATCCAAGATTTCCGCCATATGTCTCGCGTCAAGCGCTCCAGCACGGCGAATTGTAATCACACCATATCTCCGATCAGCACAGCGTGTCGTTCCGTAAAGTCGTTGCGCACGTCGACCGGGGGCCGCAGCACAATCGCGAGGTCTGAGATCAAATCAAGATCCGGCGCTCCGAAGAAACGATCTGCTTCGGTTCTTGAAAAACCAGCGATTTGTGTGGCTTCCATCCAAGCGCTGATCCGGTCCGCTTTCTTGATCAGTTTCTTGAGTTTTGGTGGAGTCACGGCGGGAAGTCCGAACCGAATGTGAATCGCAGCCGTCAAACGTTCGTCCAAGGCTCCATAGCCGGGCCCAACCGCTGATTTTACGGGTGAAATCATGTCACCGATTACATATTCCGGTGCGTCATGCAGAAGTGCGGTCAGGCGTTCGGCGGCAGTTGCCTTGGGGCAGAGACGCGAAAACAGCGTTTCGACCAGCAGCGAATGCTCTGCCACCGAATAGGCATAGTCGCCGTATGTTTGTCCATTCCACCGCGCAACAAATGCCAACCCGTGGGCTATATCTTCGATCTCGATATCGACCGGCGTCGGGTCAAGCAGATCAAGCCTGCGTCCTGATAACATCCGTTGCCAGGCTCTTGGTGGTTTCGCCATACTATGCCTCGTTTTCAAGTTGCGTAGAACGACACCCCAGCGTTGTAAACCACGCCGCATTGCCGGAGCGCTGGCCCCGTGCTAACTGCCCTCCCAACCAAATAGGACATGTGGAGTGCCGGGAATGGCCAAGGATTATATCGTCAAGGACATCGCGCTGGCTGGGTTTGGCCGCAAAGAGCTGGATATCGCTGAAACCGAGATGCCGGGACTGATGGCGCTGCGCGAGGAGTATGGGGCAGAGAAACCTCTGACCGGAGCGCGGATCGTCGGGTCATTGCATATGACGATCCAAACAGCGGTTCTCATCGAAACACTGGTTGCGCTAGGCGCCGATGTGCGCTGGGCGTCCTGCAACATCTTCTCGACCCAAGATCACGCGGCGGCGGCGATTGCCGAAGCGGGCGTTCCTGTTTTCGCAATCAAGGGCCAGACGCTGGAAGAGCATTGGGATTACCTCGACAAATCCTTCATGTTCCCTGAAGGCGCCAACATGATCCTCGACGATGGCGGCGATGCGACGCTTTATGTTCTGCTCGGTGCGCGTGCGGAAGCAGGTGAGGACATCATTCCTGTTCCCCAATCCGAAGAAGAAGCGGTCATCAAGGCGCAAATCAAGAAGCGTATGGAGCAAAGCCCGGGTTGGTTCACCAAGACCCGCGACGCGATAAAGGGCGTGTCCGAGGAAACCACCACCGGCGTGAATCGCCTTTATCAGCTGATGCGTGAAGGCCAATTGCCGTTTCCGGCGATCAACGTGAACGACAGCGTCACGAAGTCGAAATTTGACAACAAGTACGGCTGCAAGGAATCGCTCGTCGATGGTATTCGCCGTGCGACTGACACGATGATGGCCGGCAAGGTCGCTGTCGTTTGTGGATACGGCGATGTAGGCAAGGGCTCTGCCGCCTCGCTGGCCGGTGCTGGCGCCCGCGTAAAAGTGACCGAAGCCGACCCGATCTGCGCGCTTCAGGCGGCAATGGACGGTTTCGAGGTCGTTTTGCTGGAAGACGTTGTAGACAGCGCGGATATCTTTATCACCACCACGGGCAACAAGGACGTGATCCGCATCGAGCACATGCGCGAGATGAAGGACATGGCGATTGTCGGGAACATCGGTCACTTTGACAACGAAATCCAGGTTGCAAACTTGCGCAATCACAAGTGGACCAACATCAAGGAACAGGTGGACATGATCGAGATGCCGTCTGGCAACCGGATCATCCTGCTGTCTGAAGGCCGTCTGCTGAACCTTGGCAATGCCACCGGCCACCCCTCCTTTGTGATGTCCGCGTCTTTCACCAATCAGGTGCTCGCCCAGATCGAGTTGTGGAAGAACGGTGGTAACTACGAGAACAAGGTCTACATCCTGCCCAAGCATCTGGATGAAAAAGTCGCCCGCCTGCACTTGGGCCGGATCGGCGTCAAGCTGACCCAGCTTTCAGCCGAGCAGGCCGCCTATATCGGCGTGACGCCGGAAGGGCCGTTCAAGCCCGAGCATTACCGGTATTGAGCATGCCTTAGGCGACAACCCGCCCACCGTTTTGAAAAGGCTCCACGCACCTGCTTGGAGCCTTTTTTATTGCACGACAATCATTTGTCCGGCCCACACTCCGTCATGGAGAGTCTCGATTTCCTTCAATACGCACAGTTGCAGTTTGGCGCTGTCGAGAATCGCTGACCTGTGTTCTGATCAAGCCATATTTTGCATATCTATTTTCAGGCGTCTCATGGGCGATTATCGAGATCATCCCGCAATCAAGGAAGTGCGAAAAGCCAACTTTCCCCAATTCAAACCAGAGCTTTGGTGTTCGGAATTCGTCGAAGCCTGTCTTGCTATGCCAGTTCGGTTGCCGAATGGCGGAAGAAAGCACGTTGCTATAACGCGCTACAAGTCCGGGACGGGAGGCGGCGCCTATAAACGGGCGGGCACGCTCCGCAGTTTGCTGCGGAATAATCCGGTGATCGAAGAAGGCTCAGATGCAAAGAAATGGCTCAACGTGTCAAAGCACCGGATCCGTATGGCATATTGTGGGCACGCCACGCTGGAAGAGATTTCTCTGCTTTGCGAACTTGCGTTGAAGGCGGGCGTCGTTTCACCGGATCGACTACAGGAATGGATCAATCAGGATCAAGAAATCGGTTTCGATTGCAATGGTTTCACGAACGCCTACTACACAGCCATTGGTTGCTTCCTTGAAAAGCCAATCCATTATCATAACAAATACAAACAAATTGCTGGTGTCGCCCGTGATTGGCACGACATCAACTACGACAGTGCCGCGATATGGGCACGTCCCAAGCCCCAGAAATCAGGTGAAGAGGGGTCCAAGACAACATGGCAAGTGATCCCAAATGGACAAAAAGGGCCTGACCATCATGCGCATATCGGAGTGATCAATCATGTACGGAATGATTCCGTTGTTATTTGCCAACATGGTTCCAACGTTGGCCCGAGGACCTCAAAATATAAGATCGTTGCGCAACCAAAGAGTCGGAAGAGAGGTCAGGAGGTTTGGTATCTGCTTGAGGAAGGCAAACGGAAAGCGCAAACGCTGATCCTCACGAAATCAATGCCGACTTACGTGGCTGGCGAATGATCGCTCCAGGCTATATGCTTTGAAAAGGTATGATCCAAAGGCAGAGAGGCGCGGAGTTCACCCTGGGCCTTATGCTTCATGCCTCGGTCGGTATCCTGAATACCTGACCAGGATAGACCTTATCCGGGTGGTCGAGCATGGGCCGGTTGGCCTCAAAGATCGCGTTGTACTTTGACCCGTTGCCGAGTCTTCTTCGCGATCGCCCGCAAGGTGTCGCCTTTGACAACCGTGTGGAACATTGGCCCGTCTGACGTGTCAACGTCGACCGTGGACACGCCGTCGACATTGCCGACAGCCAGGATGACCTTTTCTTGTTCTTCCTGGCTCTGTCGCCGTCAGAGAGGACAACCTTGTCACGCTCAACTTTGATTTCTGCTTCTTTTGTGTCGAGACCGAGACTTGCAAGATGTTTTTCAAGCGCAGCGGTTGTTGCCATCTCGTCGCCCCATCAATTTTTGGCCCGCTTTTTCAAAACTCCAAAGTCCGCTCAAAACCTTCATTAATGTCTATGCCGAAGAGCATGGCGTGACTTTCCCGCCAGCAGCACGGGGAAATTGCGAGTGCGCGACGCAAAAGCGTGTTTTTCGTTGCTCGGTGCAGGGCTTTTTGCCACCTTCGATTGTGTTGGGGGCCAAAGCTCCGAGGATAGAAGACTTCACAGGGAGACAGTAATGGGCAAACGAGACGAGTTGATCGCTCAGTATGCGGATGATTTGAAGAACAAGTGCGGCATGACACCTGACATGGACTTGCTGACCAAGGTTACGATTGGTTGTGGTCCCGCGATCTATAATGCGGATGCTTCAACTGTGGCAGGCTCGCAACCGTCGGAACTTGAAACGGTGAAGGACAACTTCCTCATCAAGAAGCTCGGTCTGAAAGACGGTCCGGAACTGATGGATGCGATCAATTCCGTGATCGAAACCTATGGCAAGTCTGAGCGGAACAAGTATCGCGCTGTGGTTTACTACATGCTCACCAAACATTTTGGGAAAGAGTCGGTTTACGGCTGAGCAAACCCTCCACTTCATTGAGGTCGGGCGCTCCTGTAGGAGCGCCCGTTTCCGTTTATTTGAGATAATTGCAAGGGACTTGGTGTTTGGTATTTTGTGCGGGCTGGAATAGGTTTTCTGCGACGGTCAGGATGACCGAAACCAAATTCAGTTGACGCGCGTGGTGACTTGGGAGCGCGGGGACGGAGGGTTTCGGCGCACGCCGGGCCCTCCGTTTAAATTTAGAACAAGGGGATCACAGCGCCGATTACTGCAGACCCGAACGTGGCATAGCCCCCATCGATCAGGGTCAATTTGAAGGGCCGACCAGCAAAGCCGTAAGTGGTCGCCAGCCAAGGGGCGGCGAAACAGGCACCGATCCCTAGGCCAGAGGTGAACCCTTTGCCAATGGTCACGATATTCAGCATGTCGAACGCGTAATACATTGTCGCGGCAACGATCATCGCTGATACGAGGCTGATCACATAGGGCAATGGGCTTTTCTGTTTGGCAGGCCGGCCCGTGTCATCGGTTGCAACACCAGATGCAGTCATCCACGGTTTTGAAAAAATGCTGTACCATACCGCGCCAAACGCCCAGCCCGCCAGACCAGCAGCAATAATCGGGAGGATAGGCATCTATGTTTCTCCGTTTGGGGCGAATTATCCTGGCAAGCCTGCAAGGTCACAAATGATGCGCCATTCCGTTTCCGTAACTGGCTGTACGGATAGGCGGGAACTTTTTACAAGAACCATCTCGGAAAGTCGTTCGTCCGCCTTGATCTGATCCAGCGTCACAGGAGTTTTCACCGGCTCTAACGCTTTGATGTCCACGCATTCCCAGCGGTCGTCATCAGTTGTGCTGTCGGGATGTGCTTCGGCAAT
>QCWH01000038.1 GCA_003149565.1 Marivita sp. XM-24bin2
GCGCTCCGTGAATATGCGTGAGGTTGAAAGGATGCGGCAGGGGTTTCCGGGCATAGCTCTCTTCGACCTCACTCAACCGGTGCCCGTTGATGACCTTCACGTAATACGGAGCCTGGGTCTGGATGCCGATCGATACGGATTTGGATTTATTTTTCAGTGTGCCCGTCAGCGTCACCTCAAGCAGCCCTTGAGGGTTTTCATTGAACGAGCGGCGGAGCGCTTCGATCATCTCGAGATACTGCCCGCCCAGAATATCAAAACTTTGTGCCATGACCGACCCATCAAATCGCGTCTGGCGGCGGAACTCACCGTTCAAAAAGAAATATCGGAGGAACGGATCCACCGCTGGAACGTCTGTAAAACAATAGACACATGATAGGCATGGGGGATGCCGTCTGTCAAAATTGAAGCCGTTTGCACCGCAAGGAATTTCGGCACCACCACGCCACGTTCACGGCGGCAGACATCTTGGGCACGGCGGCGCATCGCTTGACAGCTTTGCCGGGTTCTGTTTGTTAGCGATAACAGAACTGGGCAGCATCTCCTGTCGAAACCAGTGAGGACACGCAAATGAGCACCAAAGTCGCCATCAACGGATTCGGACGCATCGGCCGCAACATCCTGCGCGCCATCATCGAGTCCGGTCGGACCGATATCGAGGTTATCGCCATCAATGATCTCGGACCGGTCGAAACCAACGCGCATCTTCTGCAATATGACAGTGTGCATGGCCGCTTCCCTGTCGAGGTCAAAACATCGGAAGACACGATCGATGTAGGCCGTGGCCCGATCAAAGTCACATCGATGCGCAACCCTGCCGATCTGCCGTGGTCTGATGTCGATGTTGTGCTCGAGTGCACCGGCATATTCACCAGCAAAGAGGCCTGCCAGGCGCATCTCGAAAACGGGGCAAGCCGGGTTCTGATCTCGGCGCCGGGCAAGGATGCGGATAAGACCATCGTCTACGGCGTCAACCATGACAGCCTGACATCAGACGATCTGGTTGTCTCGAACGCGTCCTGCACGACCAACTGCCTGTCCCCTGTCGCCTATGTGCTGAACAATGCCATCGGCATCGAGCGCGGCTTCATGACCACGATTCACAGCTACACAGGCGACCAGCCGACGCTGGACACGATGCACAAGGATCTCTATCGCGCACGCGCTGCGGCACTGAGCATGATCCCGACCTCCACCGGCGCGGCAAAGGCCGTTGGTCTGGTGCTTCCGGAATTGAACGGCAAACTGGACGGCGTGGCGATCCGCGTGCCGACGCCGAACGTGTCGGTCGTCGACCTCACTTTCACTGCCTCGCGCGACACGACTGTTGAGGAAATCAACGACGCGATCCGCGCCGCCGCCGACGGCCCGCTCAAGGGTATCCTCGGTTATACCGACAAAAAGCTGGTCTCCACCGATTTCAACCACGACCCGCATTCGTCGATCTTCCACACCGATCAGACCAAGGTGATGGACGGCAACATGGTCCGCATCCTGAGCTGGTATGACAATGAGTGGGGTTTCTCGAACCGCATGGCGGACACCGCAGTGGCGATGGGCAAGCTGATCTGAGAAAATTTACCAGTTGGTAAAATCGACAAGGCCGGGCCCGCAGCCCGGCCTTGTCCGTTTCGGACCCTTGCATCTCTTGCAAGGCGGGCTTTCGGCTGTGTCAGTTGTTCTGCGCCGCAGCATCCTTATCTTCATTCCCGTGACTGGTAGCGCAAACAGCGCTCCGGCACAGGACCATAGAGCAAGGAAAGGACTGACAATGGCCCATCTTATGTCTTCCCTGCGGAACCGTCTTGAAAAGCGGGCCGCCTACCATCGCACCGTTCGCGAAATCCGCGCCATGCCACTGGATGTGGCACTCGACCTGAACATTTATCAGGGCGATGCAGAACGGATCGCAGAAGAAGCGGTTTACGGAAAGTAAACCGCTTCCCCCAGAGCAGAGATCGGGAAACCTGTATCAGTGCAGAAGGATCGCTCCGGGTCCGGGCACGCCAACAAGCGCAAGTTCGAAAGCTCGCCAACTCAGCCCTGGCTCGTTGAAGGAGAGACCGCCTTGCTCGTTTCGCCCGTAGGGATGCCCCGCTGCGCCATTGGCAAATGACTGCGGTAAACAAGATCGGCCAGCGTAGCCAATTGCCAAACTGTCGTATGCACCTCCGCTCTAATGCGGAGAGAATGGCCAGAGCTTTATCGTCAGGCAATCTTTATCCGGAACCGAACTTTTTCATCAAAGACAGCCGCACCGGGGCGGTCACAAATTTTGACACGTCCCCGCCAAGCCGGGCAATTTCCTTGACCAGCTTGGAGGCGATGGCCTGATGGCGGGCTTCTGCCATGAGGAAAACGGTCTCGACACTGTCGTCGAGCGCCCGGTTCATGCCCACCATCTGAAACTCATATTCGAAATCCGCGACGGCGCGCAGACCGCGGACAATAATCGTCGCGTCTACATCGCGGGCGCAGTCGATCAGAAGGTTTTCGAACGGGTGGACGACGATCTCGATCCCGGTTTGCTCTGCCAGAGACACGCATTCCGCCTCGATCATCGCAACCCGCTCCTCCAGATCGAAGAGCGGACCTTTGTCGCGGTTGATCGCGACGCCGATCACAAGCCGATCCACCAGAGCCGCTGCACGGCGGATGATGTCGATATGGCCCATAGTGATCGGGTCAAATGTCCCGGGGTAAAGACCGATGCGCATGGGCAAGTCTCCGGCAAGTCGTCAGTTGCGCCTGTCTGGCATCAAAGCGCATCGGAGTTCAAGTCTAAGTCGGGATGAGGCCTAGTGCCCCATGATCATGCCTTCCAGAGCATTCCGTTCCATCGCCAATTCCGTCAGTCGTGCTTTGACAACGTCACCAATGGTGATCAGGCCCACCAATTTTCCGTCTTCGACAACGGGCATGTGCCGAAACCGTCCATCGGTCATCAGCGTCAGGATATGATCCGCGTCGTCATTGCGCCCGCAAGTCACCAGCTTTGAGGTCATATAGCTTTCGGCGGTGTCGGACAGACAGCTCGCACCCCTGTTGGCCAGCTCGCGCACGATGTCGCGCTCGGACAGAATGCCAAGGGCGGTTTCACCGTCATTCGAGACAACCACCGTCCCGATACGCTTTTCAGAAAGGATTTTTGCCACGTCAGAAATCGTGGTTCCGGATGTCACCGTCACCACAGCGTCTGTGGCTTTGCTTTTGAGAATATGATGAACTTGCATGGTCTGTCCTCCGGTCCCTGTGCCCTTTCAGGGTCCTCACAGACCCCTGTCCTGTCAAGTGCCTGAAAGCAGCGCCTCCAATCGTGTCACTTCTGCGCGCACGCCTTGGGCCAAAGCGGCGGCAAAGCGCGTAATGCGGTCGAGGCGCCGATCTTCGGCATGCCGGACAAGGTAAAAACTGCGGGTGAAGGACAGCGCATCGGTCAAAACCCGTCCTACGCCGGGCGCGAAAGGCAGCGCAAAGTCATGTGCGATGCCAATCCCGCCGTGCTGTCGCAAAATCTGGATCTGGACCGACGCCGAGTTCGAAGCCAGCGCCACGCGTTCGAGATCCAGGTCGCTGAGGTAATCCAGTTCCTTATCAAAGATCATATCCGGGATGTAGCCGACAATCCGATGGGTCCGCAGATCCTCCACCGTTGTCAGGGGCGGTCGCGTCGACAGGTACGTCTCGCTGGCGGCTAGATGCAGCTTGTAATCCGTGATCCGCTGAAACGACAGTCTTGACGCGGTTGGCGGGCTGACGGTGATGGCCATGTCTGCTTCGCGGCGCGACAGGTTTACGACCCGCGGCAACGCGACGATCTGCAGATCGAGATCGGGATTGGCTTTCGAAAGGTCGGCACAAACCCGCGGCAGCACAAAGTTCGCACAGCCATCGGGCGCGCCGATGCGGATCTGCCCTGTCAGCGTGCCCGCCTCACCCGTCAAAACAGATGCGGCCCCTTGCATCGCCTGTTCGGCGCGCTCTGCATGGTCGATGAGCCGGGTCCCGGCCTCGGTCAGGGTGTAGCCTTGCGGGCTTTTTACAAAAAGCGCCTGCCCGATGCTCTCTTCAAGCCGCGCAACACGCCGTCCCACTGTTGCAGGGTCCATCCGCAGCGCCCTGCCCGCGCCCGAGAGCGTATCATTGCGCGCGACAGACAGGAAAATACGCAGATCATCCCAGCTTTGCATGTCGAAACCTTTGCATTTTTGCAAAACCTATTTGGGATATTGCCTCTTTGCCCCGCATTTTTGCAAGGCTATGCTGCGCGCGAAAAGGGAGAGTGATCATGAAAGAGCTTACGCATTTCATCAACGGCGCACAGGTCAAAGGGACCTCGGGCAATTTTGGCGATGTCTACAACCCGGCCACAGGCGAGGTTCAGTCGAAACTGCCGCTGGCCACACCGGCTGAAGTTTCGAAAGCTGTAGAAGACGCAGCCGAAGCGCAGGTCGCCTGGGGTGCCACCAATCCGCAGAAACGTGCGCGGGTGATGATGAAGATGGTCGCGCTGATGAACCGCGACATGGACACGCTTGCCGAAGCCCTCAGCCGTGAGCACGGCAAGACGATCCCTGACGCAAAGGGCGACCTGCAGCGCGGGCTTGAGGTGATCGAATACTGCATCGGCGCGCCCCAGATGCTGAAGGGCGAATATACAGACGACGCGGGCCCCGGTATCGACATGTATTCCATGCGCCAGCCGCTGGGCGTGGTCGCCTCGATCATGCCGTTCAACTTTCCCGCCATGATGCCGCTCTGGCACGTCGGCCCTGCCCTCGCCTGCGGCAACGCGGTGGTGCTCAAGCCCTCCGAGCGTGACCCGTCGGTGCCGCTGATGCTGGCGGAACTTTTTGTCGAAGCGGGCTTGCCGAAAGGTGTGTTCCAGGTTGTGAACGGCACCAAGGAGGCGGTGGATACGCTACTCGATCACGAGATCATCCAGGGCGTGTCCTTCGTCGGCTCCACCCCGATCGCGCAATATATCTACAGCCGCGCAACAGCGAACGGCAAACGCGCGCAGTGCTTTGGTGGCGCAAAGAACCACCTGATCGTCATGCCGGACGCCGACATGGACCAAGCCGCCGATGCGCTGGTTGGTGCGGGCTTCGGGGCTGCGGGCGAACGCTGCATGGCGGTGTCGGTTGCCGTTCCGGTGGGTGAGGAAACCGCCGACCGCCTGATCGGCGCGCTGGTCCCCCGGATCGAGAAGCTGCGCGTGGCCCCCTATACAGACGGCGATGATGTGGATTTCGGCCCGGTCGTGACGCGTGAAGCCAAGGACCGTATCCTTGGCCTGATCCAGTCAGGTGTCGATCAGGGCGCGGAGCTGGTCGTCGACAACCGCGACTTCAAGCTTCAGGGCTACGAGAACGGCTTCTTCGTCGGCCCGCACCTCTTCGACCGCGTCACGCCAGACATGGACATCTACAAGCAGGAGATCTTCGGCCCGGTTCTGTCGACCGTACGCGCAGGATCGTATGAAGAGGCGCTCAAGCTGGCGATGGACCACGAATACGGCAACGGCACCGCGATCTTTACCCGCGATGGCGACACCGCCCGCGATTTCGCCCATCGTGTGAACATCGGCATGGTGGGTATCAACGTGCCGATCCCGGTGCCGCTGGCCTACCACACCTTTGGCGGCTGGAAGAAATCCATGTTCGGCGACCTGAACCAGCACGGGCCGGACAGCTTCAAGTTCTACACCCGCACCAAGACGATCACCTCGCGCTGGCCGTCAGGGATCAAGGAAGGCGGCGAGTTCAACTTCAAGGCCATGGATTGATTATCCAGAATCATACCAACATAAAGGGCGGAGCATTCCGCCCTTTTTCGTTCGAGACTCCATGCCCATTTCTGTTCAGATCATCGCCGAACACAATCTCGTCTATGTGCGCTACACAGGCGCGATGGTGATCGCTGAGACGGCCGCGGCTTTGGCTGAATTCGCCAAACACCCAATGGCGGGACCAGGCATGCGCCATCTTGTCGATCTGACCGAACTGACGGACGTTGATCGCGATTATCCCGCATTTCTGGAAGTTCAGGCCAAGAAAGTCGAGACAATGGCCGGCCACGGTGTCGAAACCTTTATGGTCTATTACGCAACCACCCCCGTCGGGCTTCAGGCGGCCACTCTGGGAAAGAATGGCTGGACGCCCGAAAGCGGTGTGGTGGCCATTGTCCTTGAGGATGAAGAGCATGCTCTGCACGCGCTGGGCCTGCCCTATGTCAGCATTGCCGAGATGTTTGCGCGCGTCGATGCTCAGAGCGTGTGACACACACCGCGTGTCATGTAGTTCAGCTAAATCAATCGCCACCCGCCGAACAGCGCAGTCAATAGAGTCCTGATGCCTGCTCAGTTTCAAATCCTGCCGCAACAGAACCTTGTCTATGTTCGCTACAGCGGAGTGATGCTCGTCGAAGACAGTCTCAAGGCATTTGGTGCCTATGCACAGCACCCTGATGCGCGCCCCGGCCAAAGGCATCTGATCGATCTGAGCCGGATCACGGACATGGAACGGGATTTTGCCCGGATCATGCAACTTCAGGCGACCAAGGCCGCTGACCTTGCGATGCGCGAAACCGAAACGCTGATGGTCTATTTCGCAAATACGCCCGTGTCGCTCAGGGCGGCGGCTTTGGCAAAGAACGGCTGGTCCGCCAGTCAAGGCGTCATCGCCATCGTTCAGGAAAGCGAAGAGGCCGCAATGCAGGCGCTTGGCCTGTCATTCGACAGGTTTGACGACCTGCTGCAAACAAGCCTGCGCGATATTGACTAACCACGTCCGGCCGGAAGGTTGTTTTTGCCTTTTGCGCTTTGACAGGTCATTTTGAGCATCAATACACGGGAGGGCGCGCCATGCAGGAACCGGCATTCAGCATCGGGATCGAAGAAGAATACCTGCTGGTCGATCTGGACAGTATGGCGCTGGCCGAGGCTCCGGATGGGTTGATGGAAGCCTGCGCAGCCGAGCTGGAGAAACAGGTCAGCCCGGAATTTCTGCAATGCCAGATCGAGATCGGAACCAAAGTCTGCGCCGACATCAACGAAGCGCGCGAGGATCTCAAGCGGCTGCGCAGCACGGTGGCGCGTTGCGCCAAGGAGCATAACCTTGCCCCTATTGCCGCCTCTTGCCACCCGTTCGGTGACTGGAAAAACCAGCACCACACCAACAAGGATCGGTACAACGACTTGCAGGATGCACTGGGCGGCGTCGTCCGACGCATGCTGATCTGCGGCATGCACGTGCATGTGGGCCTTGATGACGACGCGCTTCGGGCGGACTTGATGGGCCAGATGGCTTATTTCCTGCCGCATCTGCTCGCGATGTCCACGTCCTCTCCGTTCTGGCAGGGGCAAGACACGCGACTTGCCTCGTACCGGATTTCGGTCTTCGACAACCTGCCCCGCACCGGCCTGCCACCGACCTTTGACAATTGGTCCGAATATGAACGCTCCGTTCAGGTGCTTGTCGACTTGGGCGTGATCGAGGACAGCTCGAAAATCTGGTGGGATCTGCGCCCCTCTCACAGTTTTCCGACGCTGGAAACCCGGATCATGGATGTGCAGCCGCGTCTGGAGGATACCCTCACGCTGGCGGCAATCAATCAGTGCCTGATGCGCATGCTCTGGCGGCTTCGCGTACGCAATCAGCGATGGCGGCGCTATGACCCGTTTCTGATCGGGGAAAATCGCTGGCGGGCACAGCGCTATGGCGTGAGCAACGGCCTGATCGACTTTGGTCGCGGCGAAATCGTGTCGATGCCGGATTTGACGGAAGAACTGATTGAACTGGTTGAACAGGACGCTGGCATTCTGCGGTGTCTGCGCGAGCTGGAGCACAGTCGGGATATCGTCAACAACGGCAATGGATCGACACGGCAGCGGGCGGTAGCCGAAGCCGCGAAGGCGGACGGCAAGGATGCCGACGGGCAGATGCACGCCGTGGTGCGGCATCTCGTTGACGCGTTCCACGATGGGCTTTGACCTCTTGCAAAAGTCCTGAAACACTTGGCAATTAAACACTTGTTCAATTCACGCATCCAATGGGAGGAGCAGTGCGATGGATTTTGCCCTGACCGAGGAACAAACCGCCATTTTCGATATGGCCCATGCCTTTGGGCAAGAGAACATCGCGCCGCACGCGCGGGACTGGGAAGCGCAAGGCACGATCCCGAAGGCGCTTTGGCCTCAGCTTGGAGAGCTTGGTTTTGCAGGGCTTTACGTATCCGAGGAAAGCGGCGGTTCGGGCCTGAGCCGGTTGGACGCAACCTTGGTGTTCGAAGCTTTGTCGATGGCCTGTCCGTCGGTCGCAGCGTTCCTGTCGATCCACAATATGTGCGCCAAGATGATCGACAGCTTTGCCAGCGACGAGATGAAGGCTCGGGTGCTGCCGCAGGCGATGACGATGGAAAAAGTGCTGAGCTACTGCCTGACCGAGCCGGGCAGCGGGTCGGATGCTGCGGCGCTCAAGACACGCGCGGAGCGGACGAATGAGGGCTACACGCTGAACGGAACCAAGGCGTTCATCTCGGGCGGCGGCTATTCTGACCTTTACGTGGCAATGGTGCGCACGGGGGATGACGGGGCCAAGGGCGTGTCGGCGGTGCTGATCGAAGACGGAACGCCGGGGCTTAGCTTCGGTGGTCTCGAAGACAAGATGGGCTGGCGGTCGCAGCCGACCCGGCAAGTGCAATTCGACGATTGCAAGATCCCCTCAGACAACCTGCTGGGCGAAGAGGGCCAAGGGTTCAAATACGCGATGGCAGGGCTGGATGGTGGTCGCCTGAACATTGCGGCCTGTTCGCTTGGGGCCGCCCAGACGGGTCTGGACAGCACTTTGGCCTACATGGCCGAGCGCAAGGCCTTCGGCAAATCCATCGACCAGTTTCAGGCGCTGCAATTCCGGCTGGCGGATATGGAGATCGAGTTGCAGGCCGCGCGCACATTCCTGCGGCAGGCCGCGTGGAAGCTCGACACCGGTGCGCCGGATGCCACCAAGTTCTGCGCGATGGCCAAGAAGTTTGTCACCGAAACGGGCAGCAAAGTCGTGGATCAATGCCTGCAACTGCACGGCGGCTATGGCTATCTGGCTGATTACGGGATCGAAAAGCTGGTGCGCGATCTGCGGGTGCATCAGATCCTTGAAGGGACAAACGAAATCATGCGTCTGATTGTGGCCCGGCAGATGCTGGCACGCTGACATCGTCTTCTCTTTCCAAATACCGCTGGCGGGCGGGGCCCCTTCCGCCGAATGAAAGCGACGCATTATGACCGACATCCATATCCGCAAAGACGGCCATGCGGGCCGGATCACTCTCAACCGACCGAAGGCGCTCAACGCACTGACCTATGACATGTGCCTTGCCATCGAAGAGGCGCTGTGGGACTGGCGCGCCGATCCCACCGTCACCCTCGTGCTGATCGACGCTGAAGGGGAAAAAGCATTCTGTGCCGGGGGTGACATCGCTGAAATGTACGCGACGGGGACCGCCGGGAACTACGCTTACGGTCAACAGTTCTGGCGCGACGAATACCGGATGAACGCGCTGATTGCCGAATATCCGAAACCGGTCGTCAGCTTTCTGCAGGGGTTCACGATGGGGGGCGGTGTTGGCGTTGGGTGTCATGGTTCGCACCGCGTGGTTGGCGACAGCTCAAAGATCGCCATGCCGGAATGCGGCATCGGTCTGATCCCGGATGTTGGCGGGTCTTATCTGCTGGCAAAAGCGCCGGGTTATCTGGGCGAGTATCTTGGGCTGACGACAGACCGGATGGGCCCGGGAGACGCAATCCATGTGGGTTTTGCCGATCTCTACGTGCCAGAGGCGGACTGGGAGACGGTCAAGGCCAAGCTTTGTGCCGAGGGCGCGCTGCATGCGCTACGAGGGGCCACCCGCCCTGCTCCGCCCTCGCGCTTGCACCAGGACCAAGACCGGATCGACGCGCTGTTCAGTGGATCAACACTGAAGGACATCGCCGAGACGCTCGGTGCTGCCACCGATCAGTTTGCCCAGGATGCATTTGAAAAGATGGCGCGCAACGCACCGTTGTCTCTGGCTTGCACGGTGGAGATCCTGCACCGGCTGCGGGGAGAAAACGGCACAATGCGCGATGCTTTGCAGATGGAGTACTGCTTCACCTCACGCGCGATGGAGCATGGCGACTTCATCGAAGGCATCCGCGCCGCGATCATCGACAAAGACAAATCGCCCAAATGGGCCCATGATCTGACCGGAGTGCCAGATGCCGACGTGGCTGCGATGCTGCAACCGGTGACCGGCGAAAACGTGACATTCGAACGGAGGAGCGAGGCATGAAAATCGGGTTTATTGGACTGGGCAACATGGGAGCGCCGATGGCGCGCAACCTGGCTCAGGCAGGCCATGATGTAACGGGCTACGACATGGCCACAGTGACCGTCGATGGCGTGTCAAACGCGCGCACGGCTGCAGAGGCTGCCACCGGTGCCGATGTGGTGATCACCATGCTGCCCAATGGAGACATCCTGCGCGCGGTTGCGGGTCAGGTGATCCCGGCGATGCAGAAAGGCGCTGTGCTGCTCGATTGTTCGACCGTGGATGTCGAGAGTGCACGCGCTGTTGCGGCGGACGCCGACGCGGCTGGACTGCTGCCGCTTGATGCGCCTGTTTCTGGCGGTGTTGGCGGCGCTGCGGCGGGCACGCTGACCTTTATGGTGGGCGGGTCTGAAGCAGGATACACGAAAGCGCTGCCCTTGTTTGAAACAATGGGGCAAAAATCGGTCCATTGTGGCGCATCCGGTAACGGGCAAGCAGCAAAGATCTGCAACAACATGATCCTCGGCGTGACCATGATCGCCACCTGCGAAGCCTTTGCTTTGGCGGATAAGCTGGGTCTTGACCGGCAGGCGATGTTCGATGTCGTCAGCACTTCGTCTGGCTATAGCTGGACGATGAACGCCTACTGCCCGGCGCCCGGAATTGGCCCGAAAAGCCCTGCAGATAACGGCTATATACCCGGTTTTGCGGCTGAATTGATGCTCAAGGACCTGCGTCTGAGCCAACAGGCCGCAGAGGCCTCGGATGCGGATACACCGCTCGGACAGGCCGCCATGGCACTCTATGAGCAGTTTGTAGAAGAAGAAGATGGCAAGGGCCGCGACTTCTCGGCAATGCTGCCCAGATTCGAAAAACGCGGCCGAGGGTAGCCGCCACGGTTATCTAAAGATATCTCATGATGACGAAAGAAATGCCCAAAAGTTAACTAACTTGCTACAAAAGATCGCCGCCGTTCCCTTGCAAAACCAGTCTCAGACTTGGACCACGGGAAGGCGGCGCTTCGATGCCCATTGCTCAGGAATTGCCGATCGATCTCCGCGCGTCAGCGTTGGAAATGGCAAACACGATCTTTGGTTCTGGCATCACGGTCAACAGCGCGTCCTACTCGGGGGGGTGGCGCTCTTCGGGGATCTACACCAACGGCGACACCGTGTCTCCGGGCGTCACACCTGGAGATACCGGCGTCATTCTGTCGACCGGCAATGCCAGCGATTTCACCAACAATTCAGGCACCACCAACACCAACGAAGTTGCTGACCGCAGCACTAACACGTCGGGGTCGAACGGCGACCCGGATTTCGAAGCCATTGCGTCAGGTCCAACCTATGACGCCTCTTATCTGGAAGTCGACTTCACACCCACCGGCGACACGCTGACCCTCAGCTTTGTCATCGGCTCCGAGGAATACCCGGAATTCATCAATTCCGCCTTTCTTGACGTCGTCGGCATCTGGGTGAACGGAACGCAAGCCTCGGTCAGCGTGGGGGACGGCCAGGTTTCCGTCGGCAATATCAATGGCAACCAGACGCCCAATCTGTATCAGGACAACACTGGCGATCAGTTCAACACCGAAATGGACGGGTTTACGATCACGTTGAAGGTGACAGCCCCAGTCAATGTCGGTGTGTCCAACACCATCAAGATCGGCGTGGCCGATGTCTCGGACACGGACTATGACACCAATCTTCTCATCGCTGGCGGTTCGGCGCAAACCGCGCTGATTGCCGGCGATGACTCGGTGAATGTTGGCTTGAACAGTTCCAAGACATTTGACGTTCTGGGCAACGACACGTCGAGCGGCGGGACATTGACGATCACGCATGTGAACGGCATCGCAGTGACGGCCGGTAGTTCGATCACGCTGACGTCTGGTGCAACCGTCATCTTGAACGCGGATGGCACATTTACTGTGCTGTCTGATGCAGACGCGGAAACTGTGTATTTCACCTACACGGTCGATGACGGGCTTGGTGCAAGCGACATCGGCATCGTGCAGGTCAACCAGATGCCCTGCTTCGTGGCCGGAACGCTGATGGACACGCCGCATGGGCCCGTTCGCGTCGAAGACCTGAGACCCGGTGATCTGGTTCTGACGCTGGACAATGGCCCGCAGCCGGTTTGCTGGGCGGGCTCGCGCGAGATCGAAGCCAAAGGCAATTTCGCTCCGATCCGGATTTGCGCCGGCAGCTATGGCGCCGAAGCCGACGTACTTTTGTCACCCCAACACCGCGTATTGATCCGCGATGTCTGGGCAGAATTGCTGTTTGGCGACTCCGAAGTTCTGGTGAAGGCGAAGGATCTGGTTAACCACAAGACAGTGCGCCGCGAGGAGAGCGATACCAAGGTCACTTATGTGCACCTGCTCCTAGATCAGCATAATATCCTGTTTTCACAAGGCCTTCTGTCGGAAAGCTATCTGCCGGGCCCGATGATGAAGCACACCTTCCCAGACGATGCGTGCGCCGAGATCATCACCCTTTTCCCAGAACTGGCGGACATTGATGCAGCAAGATGGGCTGCGGCACGCCCAATCCTTAAGACGTTTGAGGCACAGGCCCTGCAGGCCCGCGCCGCATGAGGGTTTATTCGGCAGCCATCGGCTTTTTTGCTTCAAGCATCGGCTTGAGATAGCGCCCGGTATGCGACGCCGCGACCTCGGACACCTCCTCCGGCGTCCCGGTGGCAACGATCTGCCCACCGCCATCGCCGCCTTCGGGACCGATGTCGATAAGCCAGTCGGCGGTCTTGATCACATCAAGATTGTGTTCGATCACAATCACTGAATTGCCCTGATCCACAAGTTCATGCAGAACTTCAAGAAGTTTGCGTACATCCTCGAAATGCAAACCAGTTGTCGGCTCGTCCAGAATGTAAAGCGTCCGCCCGGTGGACCGTTTTGCAAGCTCTTTCGACAGTTTCACCCGCTGCGCTTCGCCACCCGAAAGCGTGGTCGCCTGCTGACCCACCTTGATATAGCCGAGACCCACACGCACAAGTGCGTCCATCTTTTCTCGAATGCTTGGCACTGCCTTGAAGAATTCCTGCGCGTCTTCGACCGTCATGTCGAGAACGTCGGCAATGCTCTTGCCCTTGAACTTGATTTCCAATGTCTCGCGATTGTAGCGCGCGCCTTTGCAGGTTTCGCAGGTCACATAGACATCGGGCAGAAAGTGCATTTCGATCTTGATGACACCGTCACCCTGACAGGCCTCGCAACGGCCGCCCTTGACGTTAAAGCTGAAGCGCCCCGGCTTGTATCCGCGCGCCTTGGCCTCGGGCAGTCCGGCGAACCAGTCACGGATCGGGGTGAAGGCACCGGTATAGGTGGCCGGGTTCGACCGGGGTGTCCGCCCGATAGGGCGCTGGTCGATGTCGATCACCTTGTCCAGATGTTCCAATCCCTTGATCGTCTCGCAGGGCGCGGGCGTCTGTCGCGCCCCGTTCAGACGCATGGAGGCCGTCTTGAACAGCGTTTCGATGGTCAGGGTGGATTTGCCGCCACCTGACACGCCGGTCACGCAGACAAACCTGCCCAGCGGGAAGTCGGCTGTCACGTTCTGAAGATTGTTGCCGGTCGCCTTGACCACCTGGATCGACTTGCCCTTCTTGCCCTTGCGCCGCTCTGTCGGCACGGCAATCTCGCGGGCGCCACTAAGGTATTGCCCGGTCAGAGACGCAGGATCGTCAGCCACCTCTTTCGGCGTGCCATGCGACACGACACGTCCGCCATGCACCCCCGCACCTGGACCGATGTCAAAGACGTAATCCGCCTCGCGGATCGCCTCTTCGTCATGTTCCACCACGATCACCGTATTGCCCTGATCCCGCAGGGATTTCAGAGTGCCCAGAAGGCGGTCATTGTCGCGCTGGTGCAGGCCGATGGAGGGTTCGTCGAGTACGTAAAGCACACCTGTCAGGCCAGAGCCGATCTGGCTTGCCAGACGGATACGCTGGCTTTCACCGCCAGACAATGTGCCAGCATTGCGCGACAGCGTCAGGTATTCGAGACCCACATTGTTCAGAAAGCCCAGACGTTCGCGGATTTCCTTGAGGATCGCCTTGGCGATTTCGTTCTTCTGGCTGGTCAGGTGCTCGGGCACCGTCTTGCACCAATCGAACGCCTCTTTGATCGACATCTCGACGACCTGCCCGACATGCAGGCCGGTAATCTTGACCGCCAGCGCTTCTTCCCGCAGGCGGTATCCGCCGCAGGTGCCGCAGGAACGGTTGTTCTGGTAGCGTTCGAACTCTTCTCGGATCCAGTTGCTGTCGGTCTCGCGGTAACGACGCTCCATGTTGGGGATGACACCTTCGAAGGTGCGGGTCACCTGATAGACGCGGCCACCTTCGTCATAGCGGAAGAGGATCTCTTCGTCGCCAGAGCCATAAAGGAAGACCTGCTGCACATGCGCGGGAAGGTCTTTCCAACGGGCGTTTTTGTTGAAGTCATAATGCTTGGCCAATGCTTCAATCGTTTGCAGGAAATACGGTGACTTTCCTTTGCGCCAAGGGGCAAGAGCGCCGTCCGAGATCTTGAGCGTCGCATCGGGGACAACAAGGCGTTCATCGAAGAAAAGCTCAACCCCAAGCCCGTCGCAATCCGGGCAAGCACCAAAGGGTGCGTTGAACGAAAACAGGCGCGGTTCGATTTCCGGGATAGTGAAGCCGCTGACCGGGCAGGCAAAGCGTTCGGAGAAGGTAAAGCGCTCCGGCTCGCCCTCGGTGGGCGCTGTTTCGAGAATGGCGATGCCATCGGCCAGATCCAGAGCGGTGCGGAAACTGTCTGCTAGGCGGGTCTCCAGGCCCTCTTTCACCACAAGACGGTCAACCACGACGTCGATGTCATGGCGGAACTTCTTGTCGAGTGTCGGCGGCTCGTCCAATTCGTAAAACTGACCATCGACCTTGACCCGCTGAAAGCCCTGCTTGCGCAGCTCCAGAAACTCCTTGCGGTACTCGCCTTTGCGGTCACGCACGATGGGGGCAAGAAGATAGGCGCGTGTGCCCTCCTCCATCGCCATGACGCGGTCAACCATGTCCTGAACCTGCTGCGCCTCGATCGGCAGTCCGGTGGCCGGGCTGTAGGGCGTGCCGACCCGCGCAAAGAGAAGGCGCATGTAGTCATAGATCTCGGTCACTGTGCCGACGGTCGAGCGCGGGTTCTTCGACGTGGTCTTCTGTTCGATGGAGATCGCCGGGCTGAGGCCAGAAATGTGATCCACATCCGGCTTTTCCATCATATCAAGGAACTGCCGCGCATAGGCGGACAGGGATTCCACATAGCGGCGCTGGCCTTCGGCGTAGATCGTGTCAAACGCCAGCGACGACTTGCCCGACCCCGAAAGGCCAGTGATCACCACAAGCTGATCGCGCGGAATATCCACGTCGATGTTCTTGAGATTGTGCTCGCGCGCGCCGCGCACTTCGATGTTCTTCAGCTCGGCCATGCCATCTCCCGATACGGTTGGTTAACACATAGTGGACGAGGTTGGTTTCTCCAATCGAAAAATGAGAACAAAGACGGAACTCACAGAGCTCCTCACAGAAAAAGAAAGCGGCCCCGGACACTGCCCGAGGCCGCCGCTTTACCAATAGGCCGCTCGTTACCGGTACAACAACGATGTACCGTTGTGAAAGACGTGAACCTTGTCCGGTGTTGCGCCCAGTTTGACCGACTTGCCACGAAGGTCCGCGTGAATGCCCGGCAATTTCCCGATAACGGGATCGGCACCACCCTGCGGCTCAAAGTAGAGCAGCGTTACTTCGCCCAAGGCTTCGGTGATGTTTACCTTGCCTTCGAAGATATATCCCCCATCGGTTTCTAGGAAGTCTTCGGGCCGCACACCGACATTCACCTTGAGGCCCATATCCGCGTCAGTGGTCGGATAATCCGAAACGGCGGTGCCGCCGCCGTCCATCTTGATGGTGGTCTGCGCGCCTGTGCCGACAATTTCGCCCGGAAGCAGGTTCATCGACGGCGAACCGATGAACTGCGCCACAAATTCGCTGTTGGGTCGCTCATACAGCTCCAGCGGCGCCCCGACCTGCGCGATCCCCTTGTTGGCCAAAACGACAATGCGGGAGGCAAGTGTCATCGCTTCGACCTGATCGTGGGTCACATAGATCATCGTGCTTTCGGGCATCTGTTCCTTGAGCTGCGCAATCTCGATCCGGGTGGCGACGCGCAGCGCCGCATCGAGGTTCGAGAGCGGTTCATCGAACAGATAAACCTTGGGATCGCGGACAATCGACCGGCCAATCGCGACCCGCTGCCGCTGCCCGCCCGACAGCGCCTTGGGCAGACGGTCGAGATAGGGATCAAGCTGCAGCATCTTGGCGGCCCGGTTCACGGCTGCGTCGATTTCCGACTGCGGTTTCTTGGCGATCTTGAGGGCAAAGCTCATGTTCTCGCGTACCGTCATGTGCGGATAAAGCGCGTAGGACTGGAATACCATGGCGATGCCGCGCATGGCAGGAGGCATGTCGTTGACCACCTGCCCGTCGATCTCCAACGTGCCGCCGGTGATCTTTTCCAGACCGGCGATCATCCGCAACAGCGTTGACTTGCCACAGCCGGACGGGCCAACAAAGACAATCAGCTCCCCCTGCTGAATGTCAAGGTTGATGTTGTTGAGCACGTTGACCGCGCCCGCATAGGTCTTTTCGACATCCGTCAGCTTCAAATTGGCCATGACTGTCCCTCCCTAATCCTGTTTCTCACTCAGGACTTTACTTTCAGCGCGAGGCATGGCTGCCACGGCCCAAGATGCAATTTACCATCCGCCTGCGGTCCGGCACTCCCCAATTCCAGACCGATCTGCGTCCATGAACCTTCCGGGACTGCCATCGTGGCCGGCTGGTCGCTTAGATTGAAGGCGCAGAATATGGTTGTTCCCTCAAAGCTGCGGGTGAAATGCACAATCGTATCCGTGCTCTTCACACCGTCATGATCGCCGCGCGCCAACGCAGGCTGTGCATGACGGAACGCAATCGCGCGGCGGTAATGGTGCAGTATCGCCGCCGGGTCATCCTCTTGATGGGACACGGTGCGGCTCAGGTGTTCGTGGCTCACCGGCAGCCAAGGCTGGCCGGATGTGAAGCCGCCATTCTGGTTCGACGGCTCCCACACCATCGGTGTGCGGCAGCCATCGCGTCCCTTGTATTCGGGCCAGAACTCGATGCCGTAGGGATCTTGCAGATCCTCAAAGCCAACCTCCGCTTCGGGCAGGCCAAGCTCTTCGCCTTGGTAAAGGCAGACAGACCCGCGCAGACACATCATCAGCGTCGCGAACAACCGTTGTGCAGCCGGGGACAAGTTCCAGCGCGAGGCATGGCGCGTCACGTCGTGGTTGGAAAACGCCCAGCAAGCCCAGCCGTCAGCGGCAACCTCATCCACATGCCCAAGCACTTCGACAAAGCGATCAGCTGTGGGTTCGACACCCGAGAGGAAATCAAACGCATAGCACATGTGCACGCGGTTCTCGCCCTTGGTGTACTCGCCCATGATCTCAAGCCCGCGCTGCGCGTCGCCGACCTCACCCACTGAGGTTGTGGCCTCGTATTCGTCCAACAGCGCACGGAACCGTTCGAGAAAGGCAAGGTTCTCGGGTTGGTTTTTGGAGTAGAGATGTTCCTGATGGTTATACGGGTTCACCGACGGCGCGATATTCGCGTTACGTTTTTCCTTGGGTAGACCCGGATTGCTGCGCAGTTCCTTGTCATGGAAATAGAAGTTGATCGTGTCGAGGCGAAAGCCATCGACGCCGCGATCCAGCCAGAACCGCGTCACGTCAAGAAGCGCTTGCTGGACATCCTCATTGTGGAAGTTCAGGTCCGGCTGCGAGGTCAGGAAGTTGTGCAGGTAATATTGCTCGCGCCGAGAATCCCACTGCCACGCCGATCCTCCGAAAATCGACAGCCAGTTGTTGGGCGGCGTGCCGTCGTCCTTAGGGTCCGACCAGACATACCAATCCGCTTTCTCGTTGTCGCGGTTCGACCGGCTAAGCTGAAACCACGGATGCTGGTCCGAGGTGTGAGAGAGAACGAGGTCGATCATCACCCGGATGCCCAACCGGTGCGCGGTCTGCACCAACACATCGAAATCCGCCAGCGAGCCGAACATTGGATCGACGTCGCAATAGTCGCTGACGTCGTAGCCGAAATCCTTCATCGGCGAGGTGAAGAAAGGGCTGATCCAGATGGCGTCCACGCCCAATGAGGCTACGTATGGCAGCCGGTTTGCGATCCCCAGCAGGTCGCCGATGCCGTCACCGTTGCTGTCCTGAAAGCTGCGCGGGTAGATCTGGTAGATCACCGCTCCGCGCCACCATTCCTTGTCTACAGCTGTGTTGTCTGCGGCCAGAGTGTTTGCCACGTTCATCGTCCTGTTTTCCTTGCATACGCACCCGCGGATGCGTTGTGAGAGTTGGCCCCGCCAGACTGGCAGGATGCGTTATTTTACTGATCCGGCCAACAGGCCGCGCACGAGGTATTTTTGCATCGCGAAGAACACAAGAAGCGGCACCGCGATGGATACAAAAGCTGCCGTGGCAAGGATTTCCCAGTTGCCGCCACGTGTGCCCAGAAGTTCTACGATCTGGTTGGTCATGACCGTGGTTTGCCCGGTCGCGTCGATCAGAAACACCTTGGCCACAAGCAGGTCATTCCATGTCCACAGGAACTGGAAGATCGCAAAGCTGGCAAGCGCCGGGAAGGACAGCGGCAGGATGATCTTGGTGAAAATCTGGAACTCTGTCGCACCATCGACTCGGGCGTTTTCGATGATGTCCCGTGGCAGACCGACCATGTAGTTGCGCAAGAGATAGATCGCTAAGGGCAACCCGAACCCGGTATGGGCCAGCCATGTGCCAAGGTAGCCTTTTCCAATGCCAATGCCGAGATGCAGCTTCAGAAGCGGGATCAGCGCCAGTTGCAACGGCACGACAAGCAGGCCCACAACGATAGCGATCAAAAGCGCCCTGCCCGCAAAATCCATCCACGCCAGCGCATAGGCCGCGAAGGCGGCCACCACGATGGGGATGATGGTGGCGGGGATCGTAACGGTCAGCGTGTTGAAGAACGCCTTGGCCATGCTGTCGGTCGCGTTGCCTGACAGCAGAACCTGCTCGTAGTTTTCGAGCGTGAAATCTGGTGGGAGCTCGGCGGTCACAAAGACGCGCTGACCGCGCCGACCTTCCATCTCAACCGGACTTTCCAGGCGATATTCACCGCTGGCTTCGACGGTCAGCGATTCACCGTCTCGGAGCTCAGCCGTATCGCCAGGAGCATAGGCACCGATGTCACGCGACGAGGTACCCCAGGACGACATGTCAATCTCGTCGGGCAGGTCTTCCCCGGTGAAAAGATTGCCTTCGATCACGTAGACGCCATCCACAAGCCGTTGCTCGTCGGGCGCAGCGGTGCGCAGTGTCAGGCTTTGCTCCGTCGGGAACAGCGCCTTCCACCAGCCCGATGTAGCGATCTGATCTGCCGTGCGGAAAGACGACACAAACAGACCAACCGTCGGGAAAAGCCACAGTGCCACAAGAGCCGCGACCGAGATATGAACCGCCCATGTGAGAGAGGATTTAGTACCAGCGATGTTGTCCATTGTCCCTGTCTCCCTCAGCGCATTTCATTGCGCGCGTTGCGCACGTTCCAGTAGAGGATCGGCGTTACCAGCAGCATGATGATCATCGCGCTGGCCGAGCCCACGCCCCAATCCCGGGCGACGAACAACTGGTTGAACATGTAATTGGCCAGAACCTGCGTGCCCCATTGGCCATTGGTCATGGCAAACACGATGTCGAAGACCTTGAGGACCACCAAAGTGATCGTCGTCCAGACCACAACGATGGTGCCCGCGATCTGTGGCATCTTGATCTTGAAGAAAATCTGGAATGGGTTGGCCCCATCCACGATGGCGGCCTCGATGGTCTCTTCAGGGATGCCGCGCAGGGCGGCGGACAGGATCACCATGGCAAACCCCGTCTGAATCCAGATCAGCACGATCATCAGCAGGAAACTGTTCCAGAACGGTGTGGTCAGCCACTGCTGCGGGTCATTGCCCGTCAGCCAGACATAAACCGCATTCAGCACGCCGATCTGTTCCGTGCCCGGCGGGCGCGCATCATAGACCAGCTTCCAGATGACAGCCGCACCGACAAAAGAAATCGCCATCGGCATGAAAATCAGAGACTTCGCGATATTGCCCCAACTGATCCGGTCGGTGAGCTGTGCCGCCAGAAGCCCGAAGGCGGTCGACATGGCGGGCACCACGATCAGCCAGAACATGTTGTTGACAAGCGCTTCCCAGAATTTGGGATCGCCTGACATCTGCACGTAATTGGCAAGACCCACGAAGTTATACACCGTCGTGCCGTCGGACAGTGTCTCGCGTTCGGTCAACGACAGACGGATTGTCTCGAAAACCGGATAGGCAAGGTAGAGCCCAAGCGCCAGGATCGCCGGCAGAAGAAACAGCCAGGGACGGATCAGGTTGGCGCGGTTGATGTTACGGCCCGCGTTGGGGCCTTTGGCAGGAAACAGAACCTTGTCGAGAAACTGATTGGAAAAATAAAAGTAACTCAGACAGCCGCCAACACCGATGGCAATGGTCAACAGACCTTGAATTGCGGGATTCATCTGTCCCTCCCAAACATGAGTGATGATCCAGTGTGTGCCACTGGCAGTCCCTTGAACGGGTCTTCTTGGCTTTGCAGCTTTGTAGGTACGGACTGCGCGATCCCCCGCGCAGTCCTGCATTTTTGCAAAACGGCCTTACTTCAGCGCATCCCAGCTGTCTTGGATTTCGCTCGCGACTGCTTCTGCGTCTTTGCCACCCGCATAGTCCACCATTCCGGTCCAGAACGTACCGGCGCCAACACCACCAGGCATCAGGTCGGACGCGTCAAAGCGGAAGGTCGTGGCGTCCAAGAGGATCTGGTTCATATTGGCTGCCGCTTCGGTCGAGAACTTCGACAGATCGACGCCTTTGTGCGGCGTCAGGAAGCCACCGTTCGCCATCCAGATCTCGTGCGCTTCGGGTGTCTGGAGATACGCAATCAGATCATGTGCGGCCTGATTTTCGTTTGTGATCGCCCAGAGTGTGCCTGCGCCCAGAACCGGAGCACCCAGATCCTTGCCCTCATAGGCCGGGAAATAGAAGAAGTCCGCATCGAGACCCACTTCGGTGCCTTCCGGGAAAAAGGCCGGGATGAAAGACGCCTGACGGTGCATGTAGCACTGCGGCGGCGCCTCAAAGAGACCCTTCGGGCTGTCGCGGAAATCGGTCGACGCGACGGCACCGGCACCACCGGCGACGTAGTCGTCATTGCGGGCAAAGGCCCCAAACTCTTCGATCGCTGCAACCACACGCGGATCGTCGAACGGCATCTCGTTGGACACCCAGGCGTCATAAACCTCGGGAGGTTGCGTGCGCAGCATCATGTCCTCGACCCAGTCCGTCGCCGGCCAGCCAGTGGCACCGCCAGACCCAAGACCGATGCACCACGGCGTTTCGCCATCGGCGACGATTTGATCAGTCAGCGCCTTAAGCTCTTCCATGGTGGTCGGAACCTCGTAGCCCGCATCCTCGAAGTTCTCGGGCGAATACCAGACCAGCGATTTCACATCGACCTTGTAGAAAAAGCCGTAGAGGTCCTCTTCACCGTCGGGACCTTCATAGGTGCCCAGATCAACCCAGGACTGACCTGCAGCATAGTTGTCGCGAATCCAATCAGCCGTGCCATCCTTGAGCGGGGTAAGGAAACCGCGTGCAGCCATGTCGGACGCCAGACCCGGCTGAGGGAACACCGCAACGTTTGGCGCAGAGCCTGCTTCGGCATCGACGACGATCTGCTGTTCAAAACTGTCAGAGCCTACGTAGCTGACATTGTGACCGGACTTCTCGGCAAAATCCGACAGAACTGCCTCGACCAACTCCTGGTCCGGGCCAAGCCATGGGCCGAATACGGTGACATCTTCAGCGAATGCCGCGCTGGAGCACAGCGCCGCAATGGCCACACTCGATGTGAGTGTCTTTTTCATGAGGTACCTCCCAAGTTGCGCATGTGAGCGCTTAACTCATCCTCGCCCGGAATCACTCCAAAGCGCTTTGGATATTTGAAACTCCTCGATTTGATAGCGCCTGTCAATCCAGTGCAGATGCAGAAAAAATCAATAGTTATGCTGCTTTGCAGAATTCCTACGCGCACCAAGGGGCTTTGCATGTCGCCGTGTTTAGGTCTAACCTGGCACTCACAATTCAAAGCGCTTTGGAAGTATGCCATGAATCTTAAACAACTTTCGGAATATCTGAACCTGTCCCAGACTACGGTGAGCCGGGCTCTGAACGGATATCCCGAGGTCAATGAAAACACACGCACACGCGTATTGAAAGCGGCGCAGGACCTCAATTATCGCCCCAACACACGGGCCAAGGGTTTGGCCACTGGTCGCGCACTGGCGATTGGTCATGTGATTCCGGTCTCCAACCAGCATGAAATGGTCAATCCGGTCTTTGGAGATTTCATCGCGGGCGCAGGGGCCGCATATGCGCGCGCAGGCTACGACATGATGCTGACCCTGGTGCCTGACCAGGAAGAGGTCCGTGCCTATCAGGACATCAAGGCACGTGGAACGGTAGACGGGATCATCGTGCACGGTCCGATCATCAATGACGAACGCATTTCGCTGCTGTCGCGGATTGGCCTGCCCTTTGTTGTGCATGGGCGATCCACGGATGTGAACCTGCCCTATTCCTGGATCGACGTGAACAATCGCGGTGCGTTCGAACGCGGCACCCAATTCCTGATTGAACTGGGACACCGCAAAATCGCTCTTTTGAACGGGCTTGAGCACATGGATTTCGCCTTCCGCCGCCGCAAAGGCTATGAGAACGCCTTGCGTAATCACGGTGTCTCTATTGATCCGCGCCTGATGCGAAGCGAAGAAATGACCGAGGTCTACGGCTACCGTGCAGCAAAGGAGATGTTGTCACGCTCCGATGCGCCCACGGCCTTTGTCTGCTCGTCCATCATCACGGCGATCGGCGTGCGTCGTGCCGTGCATGAGGCGGGTTTGGTGCTGGCGCGGGATGTGTCGATCATCACGCATGACGATGCGCTGAGTTATCTCGAAAACGGCGATGACGTACCGATCTTTACCGCGTTGCGCTCGTCTGTGTGGTATGCTGGCACTGAAGCCGCCGAAATGCTGCTGTCGCTTATCTCGCTCCCATCTCACGCACCCAAGACCCGCCTTCTTGAAGCAGAACTGATTATCGGCCGGTCCACCGGACCCGCCGCAACCTGAAGGACATGTCCATGCTGACGTTCAAACGACAGGATTTCCCTGCAGATTTCCTGTTTGGCACCGCAACATCAAGCTATCAGATCGAAGGCCACGCGTTCGGCGGCGCAGGCAAGACACACTGGGACACCTTTGCCGCCACACCAGGCAATGTCGTCCGCGCCGAGAACGGCGACCGCGCCTGTGACCATTATCACCGGTTCGAGGAAGACCTGGATCTGGTGAAGGCTGCGGGGCTGGATGCCTATCGTTTTTCGACAAGTTGGGCACGAGTTATGCCCGAGGGTCGCGGCGCGCCCAACCTTGAAGGGTTGGATTTCTATGATCGCCTGACTGACGCGATGCTCGAGCGCGGGTTGAAACCCTGCGCCACGCTTTATCACTGGGAACTCCCCGTCGCGCTGGCCGATCTGGGCGGCTGGCGCAACCCGGACCTGCCGAAGTGGTTCGCCGATTTCGCCGAGGTGATCATGGGCCGGATCGGCGACCGGATGTACTCGGTCGCGCCGATCAACGAGCCGTGGTGCGTCAGTTGGCTGTCGCATTTCCTGGGTCACCAGGCACCCGGCCTGCGCGACATCCGAGCTACGGCGCATGCGATGCATCACGTCCTTGTGGCGCATGGTCACGCAATCCAGGCGATGCGTGCTTTGGGGATCCGGAACCTCGGCGGCGTGTTCAACATGGAATGGGCGACGCCAGCCGATGACAGCGCCGCCGCGCAGGAGGTTGCCGCGCTCTATGACGGCTATTACAATCGCTTCTTCTTGTCCGGCGTCTTCAAGGGCGCGTATCCGGCCAACGTGATGGAGGGGCTCGGCCCCCACATGCCGAAGAACTGGCAGGATGATTTCCCGGTGATCCAGAGCCCGCTCGATTGGTGCGGGATCAACTATTACACCCGCAAGATCATCGCGCCGAACGATGGTGCGTGGCCCAGCCACCACGAGGTCGAGGGCCCGCTTCCCAAGACCTTCTTGAATTGGGAGATCTATCCTGAGGGCCTCTACAACTTTCTCACCCGCACCGCGCGCGAGTACACCGGGGATTTGCCGCTTTATGTCACCGAAAACGGGATGGCCGCACCTGACGTGATCGAAAATGGCGTGGTCGAAGACCCGCACCGCATCGACTATCTCAACCAACATGTCGCCGCCGTTCAACGCGCGATAGCTGATGGCGCCCCGGTAAAAGGCTATTTCATCTGGTCGTTGATGGACAATTACGAATGGGCATTGGGCTACGAAAAGCGGTTTGGTCTGGTCCATGTTGATTTCGACACACTGGACCGCACGCCGAAATCCTCCTATCACGCGCTGAAATCCGCGTTGACCGGGACCTGACATGACCAAGACCACGCACCTGACCGCCCTTGTCGCCGACCTTGGCGGCACGAACACCCGTGTTGCCCTGACCGATGGGGGCGCTGTACGGACCGAGACCATCAAACGGTTCCGCAACGCTGAGCACCCCGATTTGCTGTCGGTGCTGCGCGCCTACATGGCGGATCAGACCGTGGTGCCAGATGCGGCTTGCGTTGCGATGGCTGGGCCTGTTCGGGATGGCGTCGGTGAGCTGACCAATCTCAGCTGGACCGTTGACCGCGCTTCGGTGGCCAAGGCTACGGGGGCCAAGACGGTTGCCGTACTGAATGACCTGCAAGCGCAGGGTCATGCGCTCGACCACCTGACGCCAGATGTTTTGCAGACCATTCTGCCCGGCCATCAAGCGGGGGATCACGCCGCGCGGCTGGTGATCGGTGTTGGCACAGGCATGAACGCGGCGGCGGTCTACCGTCTGGACGAGCGCACTTTGGTGCCGCCGTCTGAGGCGGGTCATGTGTCCCTGCCCGCGCAGAACAGTGACGAGCTGCGTCTGCTCGACTGGATTGCCAAGAAGCACGGCACGCCCGGTTTCGAAGACGTGCTGTCTGGGCGCGGGTTCGAACGGGTCTATGAATGGCTCTGCGACGAGGCCGGCGTGGATGCGCCGCTTGACGCGGGTGGCATCATGCAAGCGGTGAACGATGGCTCCAGCAAGATCGCGGAAGAGGCCGCACGGATGTTCATCCGCATGATGGGCCGCGCGGCGGGCAATCTGGCGCTCGTGCATCTGCCCTTTGGCGGCATTTACCTGATCGGCGGCGTGGCCCGCCATTTCGCACCGCACCTGGAGCGGTTGGGCTTCCGCGAGGCGTTCTACGACAAGGGTCGGTTTTCCGAGTTCATGGAACAGTTCCCGGTGCATCTGGTGGATGACGATTACGCCGCCCTGACCGGATCGGCGGCGCACCTGATGGAGCTGATGGGTTAAGCCAACGGCTCTCGGACCACACCAGCCGGACCAAGAATTTTTCCTGCGATCTCAACGTCGTGTGGGTTGTGGTTGAACCAGAACCGCTCGGCCCCGGTGTCGCGCAGGCGCACGCCCATGGGCAGGGCGATGTTGTCTATTTCGGCCCGCTCACAGAGATTTTTTACCAAACGGTCAAAAAACGCATCATCGCCCCAACCGCCGCAATAGGTTGTGCTGCCAGAGCGCATGGTGACGGGTATACCCTGTTCTGTTGCAAATATCGTTTCGGCCCCGCCTTCGAGGTGTTCAAACCAGTTCTTCACCGCACCACCTTCGGCCACCAGGATTGGCATATCGGGGCGCAAGGTCTCCAACCGTGACACGGTAACATCCAGACTAGGCCATGCCGGTGGCAACGGCACTGGGATGGTGAAGTCGCCATCACGTGCGGCGGAGCGCGGGCCGATCAGAACTTCGGCGCCGCTTGCAGAAAGTGCGGTCTTCAAATCGCTGGGCATCGTCATCATGCCGGGCGCGGCGACAAGCCGATACCCTGTGAAGTCGCGCTGCGTCGGCGGCAGGATGTCCACGGTCACACCCGCGCGCCTGAACGCGCGGTAGAGGTCGAAGACCAGACCGAAATAGTCCATGCCCTGCCCCTGTGGCTGCACCTGCCACGCCCAGGCGGCGTCATAGTCGAAGATCAGCGCGACGGGCGCTTGCGCAATCGACACGTCGGGCGCGTCAGCCAGTTCCTGCGCCACTTGTTCGGCCTCAACATAGCCCGGCGCAATCACACTGTCAGGGCGCAAGAGGCCCGCGTGTAGCTGTTCCTGCGCAAAGGGCGCCTGACGCCAGCGGAAATAACAAACCGCCTCGGCCCCGTGCGCGAAGGCTTCCCACGTCCAGAGGCGAACCATGCCGGGCAAGGGTGCCGGGTTGTAGGGTGCCCAGTTCACCGGGCCGGGTTGCTGCTCCATGACCCACCAGCGGCCACGCCCTACTGCGCGGTAAAGATCGTGGTGAAACGCCTGAAAGTCCGGATCGCCCTGCCGGGCATAGTGGCGCTGGTTTTCGGGCGACGCGCCAACGCGGTCTTCGAGAAAGCCGAGCGGGTAGCTGTCCCATGTTGCGATCTCCAAATCCTCGCCCACCGCGAAATGGTCGAAATCGGTGATCCGCCCCATGAAATTGTGCGAAATCGGCGCGTCAGAATATTTGCGGATGATCTCCGCCTGCGCCCGGTTGAAGCGCACCACCTGATCGGACGAGAACCGCCGGAATGCCTGCACATGGGCGGGATTGGGTTCGGTCACGGTCAGGTTGGGCAAGTCGATCTGATCGAAATCGTCATACTCCATCGACCAGAACACATTGCCCCATGCGGCGTTCAGCGCGTCGATATCGCCATCATTGCCCTGCCCCGGATAGCGTGCACGCAACCAGCCTCGGAACGCCTGACGAGCGGCGTTGGAGTAGGACAGGATCGTGTCGTGACAGCCGTATTCGTTGTCGGTCTGCCACGCGGCGACATGGGGGTTCCGGCCATATCGCTTGGCCACCTCGGTGACGATGCGGCGGCATTCGTCGAGATAGCCGTCGTGGCTGAAGCAGTAGTGGCGGCGCGATCCAAAGCCGCGTGGGCGGCCTTGGGCATCCACCGCGAACATATCGGGATGCTTTTCGCAGACCCAGCGCGGCGGCGTGGCGGTTGGCGTGCCCAACACCACCTTCAGCCCCGCAGCGCCCAAGACCTCGATGGCTTCGTCCAGCCAGTCCCAGCGGAAATCGCCCGATGCGGGTTCGATCCGCGACCACGCGAATTCTCCGATGCGGACCCACGTGAGGCCAAGCGCGGCCATGCGGGCGGCGTCTTCCTCCCAGGTCGCGCGCGGCCAGTGTTCGGGGTAGTAGCAGGTGCCAAGCGTGCGTTTCATAGAATGACTTGGTGTTCCTTCTGGCCTTTCGTCCCGGAGGGGATGGCGAAGGTCTTGCCGTCACTTTCGCCTGCCGGGTTAAGCCCCTCTGTGGCCGAAGTGACGAACAGCGTGCTGAGATCAGGCCCTCCAAAGGCGGGGCAACTGGCCTGCACACCGGGAACGGCAATCGCGCGGATCAATGCGCCATCGGGCCCGTAGCAGGCCACACGGGACGCGCCCCATTGCGCGACCCAGAGGTTGCCCTCGGCATCGACGACCGCACCATCGGGGTTCAGTTCAGCGGCGGTCAGATCCGTGAAAAGCGTAGGCTTGCCGTCCGGATACCCCTCGTCGTCCAGTGCCACTTTCAGAATCTTGCGCTTGTGCGTGTCGGTGTAGAAGGCGTGGCCGCGGTCTGGTGCAAAGCAGATCGCATTCGAAATGGTGATCTTGTCGAACAGCTTGGTCAACGTGCCATCGTAATAGCGGTAGATTGCCCCGGCCCCAGTTTCGGCGTTCTTGCCCATCGTCCCGATCCAGAACCCGCCCCACGGGTCGGCGCGGCCATCGTTTGAACGGGTGACAGGATTGTCGGATTCGAGCGGCTGTATGAAAGTGCTTTCACCAGTCTTGGTCTCGAACACCGATAGGGATGTTTCGCTGGCAATGAGCAGTACCCCCGTGTCGATCCACCCTGCGGCTGAGACATGTTCGTCAAAATTCCAACTTTGTTCTTCCGTGCCGTCGCTGCGGTAAAGCGTCTTGCCAAGAATATCGAACCAGTAGAGCACCTGTTCTTCGGGGTGCCAGAGCGGGCCTTCGCCCAGGTTACAGACTATATTGCTAAAGATAGAGGCCATCAGAACATCACCGCATCATAGGCCGCAACGATCTCTGCGGCACGGGTCTCAGTGTCGGCGCGCGATGCGCCGGGTTTATAAAGCGCGGAGCCGATGCCAAACCCATCGACACCCGCAGCACGCCAGTCGGAAAAGTTCGATGGGCCAGCGCCACCCACGGCATAGGTTTCGGTGCCCGACGGCAAAACCGCCTTGATGGCTCTCAGGCCATCTGGGCCCAAGAGTGATCCGGGAAAAAGCTTCAACCCGTCGGCCCCGTTTCGCAGCGCAGTAAAACATTCGGTAGGCGTCATCACGCCGGGATAGCTTTTCATGCCCGCCTGTTTCGTCGCCACGATCACGCGCGGATTGCAGTCTGGCGACACCACCATGCCCGCGCCGATTTGGTGCAAGCGCTGCACATCGTCCGGGCTCAACACCGTGCCTGCACCGATCAGAGCAGTCTGCCCGAAGGCATCTACCATCTGTTTGATCGACGTGAACGGATCGGGTGAATTGAGCGGCACTTCGATTGAGGTGATGCCCGCCTCGATCAGCGCTTCGGTGATCGGCACGGCCTCAGCCGGGGTGATCCCGCGCAGGATGGCGATGATCTTGCGGGTCATTGCGTGGTCTCCTTCAGGCCCGAATAGGCCGCCTTCAGCCCTTCCAGCGTCATGCGTTCCGCGTCGGTGCGTTCGACAGGCAAGCCTTGGGCCCCGAGTGCATCGGCATAGGCCTTGCAGAGTTTGTCATCGCCAATGAGCGCCACATGCTGGCCCAGCCAATAGGGACGCGCGGCGGCGAGTTCCGCACCGATGAGAAGACCGGAGAGACGCGCTCGGGCTTCGCTTGCATGAAGATCGTTCAGCAGGCCTTCGGCCCGAATGGAAAAAAGCCGTGCGGCGAGGTCGGACGTGTTGGACATTGCGGTGGAAACCGCATCGGCAAAAGCGCTGCCGTCCCAGCCGTCACCTGCCACCGTATGGCGCAGGACCGATTGCTGCGACAGAAGCGCGAACATCTCTCCAGTCATGAAGGTGCGGAAGCTGACGATCTCGCCTGCGCTGATATGCACCCATTTGGTATGAGTGCCCGGCAGGCAGATCACGCCATCGAATTTCGGGTTCAGTGCAAGAAAGCCTGCGATTTGCGTTTCCTCCCCGCGCATAACATCGGCCGGGTTGGTCTGTTTGACGCCGGGCAGGATATGGACCGAAAGGCGTGGGTCATTGGTCGGCACACGGGTCGCGCGGTCGATACCCGGTGGAGTGCATGGGGCTTCCAAGTATTTCGCCTCGGCCCAGCCTTGGCGCGATCCGGCCATGCCGCAGACGATCACGCGGGTCATTCCGCTACCGAGCAAATCTCCTGACAGATCGAGCAGCGCTGGTTCAAACCCGTCGCGCGAAAGAGTCCCCATACCAGCATCATTGCTGCGACGGGTCTGGACTGTGCCATTCTGCGCCATTGCCCAAACGCGCAGGTGGGAGGTGCCCCAATCGACTGCGAGCCAATCCGTCATGCCGCCACCGTCACAACGCCGCCGTCCACGGCCAACGTCTGGCCCGTCATCATGCGGCTGGTGTTCGAGGCAAGAAACAGCGTGGCATCGACCACGTCTTGTTCGACGAGGTGTTCCTTGAGGCATTGTTTGTCGAGATGCGCGGCAAGCGATTCCGGGTCGGCCCAAAGCTTTTTCTGCTTGTCAGTGAGCACCCAACCGGGGGCCAAAGCGTTGAACCGGATCCTGTCCGGCCCGAACTCGCGCGCAAAACTGCGCGTCATGCCAGTAATGCCCGCATTGGCGGTCGTGTAGGCGATGTAGCCCGCGTTGCCCATCCTATAGCTGATGGAGCTGAAGTTGACGATCGCCCCGCCGCCAGCCTTTTGCATGCCGGGGATCACCGCCTGACAGGCGAAGAAATAGGCGTCTAGGTTGATGGCGGTCGACCAGTCCCAGAACTCGGCATCCACGTCGAGTGTTGTATGCCGTTTGTCGTTGGCTGCGTTATTGACCAGCACGGTGATCGGGCCATGTGCGTCTGCCGCCTGCGCGATCGAGGACTGAAGTGCAGCGGTGTCGGTGATGTCGCACTGGATGAAGAACGGTGCTGTGCCGTGCTTGGCTTCCATCTCGGACACAAAAACGGACGCGTCGGAACGCCCGACAAAGGCGACCTTTGCGCCCTGCCCGAGGAACCCGTCGGTCAGCGCCGCTCCAATTCCGGAACCGCCTCCGGTGATGAAAACGGACGCATCCTTGAGATCGTGGAATGTCGCGTATGAGGTCATTCAGGCGGCTTTCTTCAGTCGTGCAAATTCCGGCAGCATGTCGCCATGCGCAGCCAAGAGATCGGTTACAAGGTTGTGGATCTGGCGCAAGTCCAGTTCGGCAGCAGTGTGTGGGTCCATCATGGCCGCGTGGTAGACATGTTCGATGTCTTCGTCCACCAGCGCGCGGACAACAAGTTCCTGCACGTTGATCTGTGTGCGCATTAGCGCAACCAGTTGCGGAGGGATGTCATCGACGACCGAAGGCTGTATGCCATTGGCATCCACCATGCATGGCACCTCGACCGCCGCACCCTCGGGCAGTTGCGGTGCCTGTCCCCGGTTCGGCAGGTTGCCATAGATCGTGTAGGGCTGGTTGGTGACCATCGCGTTCATGATCTCGGCAGCGAATTCGTGGCTCTTCTTGAAGTCGATCTGATCCGCCGTACGGTAGGCTTTGGCCTGATCGGCCCAATCTGCCATCTGTTCGATGCAGCGCTTGGGGTATTCGTCCAGCGGCACGCTGAAGCTGTCGATCAGATCCTCACGGCCCGACTTGATGAACCACGGCACATATTCTGCCAGATGTTCTGAGCTTTCAGTGCAGAAATAGCCCAAATGCTCCATCACCTCGTAGCGCACTTTGTTGGCGCAGCGCGGCATCAGGAGCGGCGGTTTGGGCAGGCTGCCGTTGCGATAGCCCTCACGCAGCGCCGGATAGAGCGATGTGCCCCTGTGCGTCAGGTCCAGAAAGAACGCAACGTGGTTCACACCGGCCACGCGGTAGCGGATTTCGTCCTTCGGCAGATCGAGGTCGTGCGCCAGTTCCTGCACCGTGTTCTGCACGGAATGGCAGAGACCCACCTGCTTCACATGCGGATAGCGTTCGGCAATCGCCCAGGTGTTGATCGCCATCGGGTTGACGTATTGCAGAAGGGTCGCGTTTGGACAGAGCTCGGCCATATCCGCCGCCACGCGCCACAGATGCGGAACGGTGCGCAGACCGCGCATGATGCCGCCCACACCCAAGGTATCACCAATGGTTTGACGCAGCCCGTACTGCTTGGGGATGTCGAAATCGATCACCGTCGACGGCTCATAACCGCCGATCTGAAACGCAGTGACAACAAAGTCTGCCCCCGCCAATGCGCGGCGCTGGTCCGTCGTGGTTTCCACCTGGGCAGACCGCCCCGAAGCTGCAATCAGCTTACGCGCCACCAGCGCGGATTCCTCCAAACGCTGCTCGTTGATGTCCATCAGCGCAAAGGTGGCCCCCTCCAACGCCGGAAAATGGAGAACGTCGCCCACGATATTCTTCATGAAGATCGTCGAGCCAGCGCCGATAAAGGCGATGCGTGTCATGGTCTTAGGTCCTTATTTCACCGCGCCCAATGTCAGGCCCGCGATAAAGTGTTTCTGCATGAGGAAGAACATCAGCACCGGTGGCAGAGCTGCCACGATGCTGCCCGCGCTCATCAGGTGATAAGCGGCACGGTATTGTGCGTTGAAACTGGTGATGCCAGCCGTGACCGGCTGCGCATCCGGTCCCTGGGTCAGAACGATCGCCCAGAAATAGTCATTCCAGATGAAGGTAAAGATCAGCACTGCCAGTGCCGCCAGCGCCGGTTTCATCAGCGGTAGAACGACAAACCAGAAGATGCGCCATTCGGCAACGCCTTCGACCCGCGCCGCTTCGATCAGCGGGAACGGCAGAGCGCGGATGAAGTTGCGCATGAAGAGCGTACAGAACCCGGTTTGGAAGGCGATATGGAACAGGACGAGCCCCGTCTTGGTGTTATACAGCCCAAGGTCCAGCGTCAGGTCGCGCACTGGTACCATCAGGATCTGGAACGGCACGAAATTGCCCGCGACGAACATGAAGAACACCCAGATGTTCGACCGGAATTTGTAGACCCCCAGTGCAAACCCGGCCATCGCCGACAGCGCCACCGCGCCGATAACCGTCGGGATGGTGATCAGCACTGAGTTCAGCATGTAACGCGGCATGTCCGAGTTGAAGAACACCTGCCCGTAATTGTTGAAAAGCTCGAAAGACCCCGGAACGCCCCAGTAATTGCTTTGGGTAAAGTCCGTCGCCGGTTTGATCGAAAATATCGCGACGGCAATCAGCGGCAACAACCAAAGGATGAGCGCGATGGGGAGCATCGTCTTGTAGGCGGTCTGCGCGGGCGCGCTGGCCTGCTGGATCGGACGTGGGAACATCAGATCACCCCCCAATCACTGCAGGCCGGCATGACCTTCATCTTGCCCAACGAACTCCCGCCGGAGACTCTCTTCAAACACCACATGCTCAATGCCCTCCTTTTTCTTCGCGGTACATCGACCAAAGGAAATACGCGATGAAGATCAACATGATGAGGAACAGCACCACCGCAATCGCTGCGCCATAGCCCATGCGGAATCCGTATTCCGACAAGGCTTTCTCGAACATGTAGAAAGATAGCACGCGGGTCTGGCCGAAGGGGCCGCCATTGGTCATGATCGATATGAGGTCAAAGGACCTAAGCGCACCGATGATCGTCACCACGAAGGCGATGAATGTGGCAGGCTTGAGCTGCGGGATGATGACGTACCAGAGCATCTTCCATCCTTTGGCGCCGTCCAGTCGCGCGGCTTCAACCTGCTCTGGATCCACGGCGTTGAGACCGGTGAGATAAAGGATCATGCAATAGGCCGTCTGCGGCCACAGCCCCGCAAGGATGATCCCGTAGGTCGCCCATGTCGGATCGCCCAGCACGTTGACCGGACCAAGCCCCACCAGCGCCAGCATGTTCGACAACAGCCCTTCGTTCGGCAGGTAAAACCACGCGAACACAAGGCCAACGACGACCTGTGACAGCACAAAAGGAAAGAAAAACAGAGACTTGTAGATACGGATTCCGGCGACCGTCTGGTTCAGGAACAGTGCGATGAACAGGCCCGCCGGGATGGCCAGCAGATAGAAGACCAACCATTTCAGGTTGTTCCAGAGCGACACCTCGAAGGCGCGGTCGTTCATCAACTCCTGATAATTTGCCAGCCCGATATATTCGGCCTGCCCCAGCCCGTCCCAATCATAGAGCGAAATCGAAAAGCTCTGAAAGATCGGGATGATGACGTAAACTGCGAAGAACAGGACGGCCGGCGCAAGAAACAGCCACGGAGTGACTGCGATTTCGTTGCGCTTGTACCAGCCGCGTTTCGGCGGGTCTGTGTCGGGCAAGGTTGCGGTGGTCATGGTCGGGTCTCCTCCACACGGGCCACGCGAAAGCCTATGTTCGGCTTACGGATGGGCCGTCGGGCAAGGTGCGACAACACGCATCTTGCCGGTCTGGCGAAGGGTGCGTGATCTCACGCACCCTCGTTGTTTACTTGTAAACGCGCTGGCGCACCTGCTCGAGGCGGGCGAGGATGTCGTCAAGATTGTCCGGAAACACCATGAATTCCTGGAAGCCCTGCATCGCCTCGGCCGCCATCTCTGCCGGGAAATCGCGGTCGAAGAACTGCGCCACACCACCCGGGCTGTTCGAGGACAGCATCGCAAAGCCCTGCTCGAGGAACTTGTCGTCGTCAATCGACGCGGACGCGTTCACCGGAAGCTGGCCAAGGTTCTGGCCGTTATTGATGACGGTTTGTTCATCCGCCGACACCACAAAGCGCAGGAATTCACGCGCAGCTTCTTTGTTGTTGGCATTGGCTGGAATGTGGAACGTGTCGGTCGGCGCGTCTTCTGCCAATGCAACACCTTCAGTGATTGGCGGGAACTGGTAGAAGTCGAGCTGATCGTCGCTGAGGCCCGCTTCGCGCAGCGGGGCCACGGCGAAGTTGCCCATGAGGTAAGCTGCTGCATCACCGTTCACCATGAAGGGCAGCGCTTCCTGCCAGGAGTAGTTCTGGTGGTTGTCGACATAGGCGCCCATGTCAATCAGCTCGCGCCAGTTGGCGAAGGTTTCACGCACGCGGTCATCCGTCCACGGCACCTCGCCTGCGGCCATTTCCATATGGAAATCATAGCCATGCGTGCGCAAGTTCAAGTAATCGAACCAGCCGCCTGCAGTCCAGAGGAACTTGGTGCCGATCGTGTAGCACTTCACGCCATTGTCGAGCAGAGTCTGGCAGTTCGACTTCATCTCGTCGAAGGTAGCGGGTTCGCTCAGACCGTACTGATCGTAGAGGTCTTTGCGGTAATAGATGCCCCACTGATAGTAGGTATAGGGCACGCCCCACTGCTTGCCGTCGATGGTCATCGCACCCTTGGTGGAGGCGAGGTTTTCCGCAATCTCAGGTTCCATCCAAAGGTCGGACACGTCCTCAAACAGACCCGCCTCGACATAGGGACGCATGCGGTTAGCGGCATACCATGTCGCGACATCCGGAGCGTCGGCTGTCAGGAAGTTGCGGATCTGAGTTTTGTAGGCTTCGCGGTCGATCACCGTGGTTTCGATGTTCAGATCCGGGTGCATTTCGCCAAAGCGTTCGATCATCGCTTCCATCGTCGCGCGCGGTGCCGGGTTCGATGTGTCGAGGAAAATCTTCAGATCGCCGCTGAGCGAATGGCTTCCTGCAAATGCCGTCGAGGCTGCAATTGCAGCCGTCAGCGCCAATGCTGACGCTTTCAATGTGGAACGCATGGTGTCCTCCCTTATGCTCCCAATTCTGGTGCAATGCTGGTTTCATTATTTGAAACCTTGTTTTGCATATTGAAATCATAACAGCGACTCGCCTATGGTTGTCAACAGCCGACAGGGCGCGACCTGCGGTAAAGGGAGGATATCGCGACATGGCATCGGCCGAACGCAACGACGGCACCGTAGGCAAAGCGCTGTCCGTGCTGGATCAGATCGCGTCTTATGGACGCCCCGTTCGCTTTGGTGAGCTTTTGGCGGAGTTGGACATGCCAAAGGCCACGCTCTACCGCTTTGTGCAAACCCTGACCAATCAGCGCATGCTGCAATACGATCCCGACCGGCAGACCTATGCACCGGGACTGCGGCTGGTGCGGCTGGCCCATGCCGCTTGGGCGCAATCGTCCCTTGCACCTGTCGCACGCCCTCACATCGACGCCCTGAGCGCCGAGACCGGGGAAACGGTCCATCTGGCGCAGCTCGATCACGCGCAAGTGCTTTATGTCGACAAACGCAACGCCCGCGTTCCCATTGAGATGTTCAGTCAGGCCGGCAAGGTTGGACCCGCCTATTGCACCGGGGTCGGCAAGGCGATGCTGGCTTTCCTGCCTGATGGGGAATTGCAAACCGCCCTCGCCCAGCAGAGCTGGCATCAATTCACCTCCGCGACACATGGCTCAGAGGCCAGCTTGCGGCATGAATTGGCCGAGATCCGCGCCGAAGGCCTGAGCTTTGATCGTGAGGAGCACGAAATCGGCATCGTCTGCGTTGCAGTACCAATCCTCAATTCGCAGTCGCGCCCTCTGGGTGCGCTCTCGGTGACGGGGACGACCCGGCGCACGAACCTCGAAACACTGCGCGCGCTTGGTCCTCGGCTGAAACAAGCCGCCGCTGCGATTGCGCGCGACGCAGAAAGCTGGCTGTTCCCGCGCACGTCCGCGCAGCCCACCCCCCACAACAACGGAGAGATGTCCCATGTCCGGAGTGACGCTTGACTCTGTCATCAAACGCTATGGCAACACGCAGGTCATCCACGGGATTGATCTGGAGGTCAACGACGGCGAGTTCTGCGTCTTTGTTGGGCCGTCCGGCTGTGGTAAGTCCACATTGCTGCGCATGGTGGCCGGTCTTGAAGAGACCACCGAAGGCATCATCCGCATAGGTGCTCGTGATGTGACGCGATTGGACCCGTCAGACCGGGGTGTATCGATGGTGTTTCAGACCTATGCGCTCTATCCGCATATGACGGTCGAAGAAAACATGGGGTTCGGCCTCAAGATGACGGGTCATCCCAAGTCAGAGATCAAGGCCAAGGTCGCCGAGGCAAGCCGTATTCTGAAGTTGGACGAGTACCTCAAACGCAAGCCCAAAGCCCTTTCCGGCGGTCAGCGCCAGCGTGTCGCAATCGGGCGCGCCATCGTACGTGGGCCGGAGGTTTTCCTTTTTGACGAACCCTTGTCCAATCTCGACGCAGAACTGCGCGTCGAGATGCGGGTCGAAATCGCGCGTCTGCACAAGGAAATCGGCGCTACTATGATCTACGTGACCCACGATCAAGTTGAGGCCATGACACTTGCCGACAAGATCGTCGTGCTGCGCGCCGGTCGCATCGAACAGGTGGGGGCACCGATGGAGCTTTACCGCGATCCCGACAACCGCTTTGTTGCCGGGTTCATTGGGTCGCCCTCGATGAATTTCATCAAGGGGGTGGTCAAAGGCGCCGAGGTGGTCTCGAACGGGCTGGCACATTCGGTGCCCAAGACCGGATCGGCGCAGGACGAGCAAGAGGTTCTGATCGGATTGCGGCCCGAACATCTGTCACTGAAGCCGGGCGCATCGCACCGTGTCGATCTTACCGAAAGCCTAGGCGGTGTCTCTTACGCGCATTTGATCGGGCCGGATGGCGAGAAGATCATTGTGGAAGAACGCGGCGATCATCGGTCAACTGCCGGAGACAGTGTAGATATCTTGGTCGATCCGGATCATATGTACCTATTCGACGCCAAATCGGAACTGCGCCTACGCTAGTTGCGAATTAAGTTTCTGTTTTGTGCGCAGCGGCCTTTTGTGAAGCCTTTTCAGCCTTGCGACGTGCAACAAGATCCCGGGTGAGCGGAAACTCGGCCAGATCAGACCGCCCCGCCCGGATGACCGCGTCGTATAAAGCATTGACCCGCCTCAAGTCGGGCGGGACAGCACGCGCAGCGGCAAAAATGCCGCCATCACTGGCCGGTGGGAAATAGATTAGATCGTTCAAGCCCAGGAAATCGCCTTGGCCGTGGGAAAGGAAAAGCTCCTGATACCAGAAGTCGGGAAAGACCGGTTGTGCTTCATCCGGCAAACTTTCACGCCATGCAGTGAGTTCCTCCATCAGAACCTTCGACAGGCGTGAATCCTCGGTATTCAAACGCAATCGTCTTAAGGCATGACGCATTGCCTTGCGATACGGCGCGTTGACCGTTGGTGTCCACAAACGGGCAGTCACAACCTCAAGCGCATTGCCGCGTATCCACATCTTTCCAAAATCAAGTTTTCGGAAATATCCGTTGCGCCACCAAGTATCGCCCATGGTCTTGAGGCCTGTCGAGATTGCACATCGTACCTGAAAATTGCGGGACCGCTTTCGATTTGGAAAAAACGACCCATTGGCCGTTGCCGACCGAGGCTGCGCCAAGAAATCAGCGCCAACGCGCTCTGACAACGATTGCGCGATCGAGAGATCAAGCTCGGTGATCCAGTTGTCGCTATAACTGTAATACCGGAAAAAGTCGCTGAACCCATCTGGTGCAGAGGCGACCAGCATCCGCGAGTCCTGCCCTCCACTGATGGCCATATAGCCGCTGTATTTCGCCTGCAGTGCCGAAAGAATAGTGTGCAAGCGATCTACAATGGCCGTCGCCGCCACATCTGGGTCACTTAGTGCCTCGTCCACAGAAACGTTCGGACGACGCTCTGCGGTGAAAGTTACCAGATCAAGTGCATGATTGCTTAGAAGCTGACGGGCATGCTTGTCAAAGGTTTGCCCGAAACACGTGGTCTTCAGGCCTGTGCCAACACTGTCCTGCGGCAGGATTTTAGAGAACTCCGGAATGGCGCGGATCTCTGCTGGCACTTCAAAGATTGGATTTGGCTCCAGATCCCGCGTCAGGGCCAGAAGCAGACTCGACGCAACCACGCCATTGGCCGGGTCATAGATCGCACCGAGCGCACCAATCGGATCGAGAAAAAGCCGCGAGACGGTTTTGCCATCGTCCGCGAAAGAGGCAATCACGACGTATCGTCCACTGAGTCCGGACACGAATGTCTCGATATGCTCTATCGCATTGCCCGACGCGGGTTTTGCATCAAGCCGAACCTCATTGTCGACAAGCATACCACGCGCATCAACGGCGAAACCCAGAACCCAACCCAACTGACGTCCACTCTTCGTCGTCAAACGGGCTACCGGCAAATCCGCACTGTGGTAAAGATAAAATGGGCCGACCTTCAATTGGCGAAATGCGGATAGGTCGAGAGGCGTTTTCGACAGCACATATTGGTGTCGAAACGCTTCTTCAAAGGTGACATTTGCAGCTTCGGTAAAGACTGACGCCAAGACCCTTTTTGCTGTGCCTGCCATCCAAACGGCGCCCGGCGGTCAGTGGATCGGAATGGAGACTTTAAACTGGACGGTCTCAACACCGGGGTTTTCTTCGTAAATTCCAGCATTTGACCGATGATCATAACTCACGGCCATGCGCCACCCGCGCGAGGTTTCATAACCCAATTCCAGCCCGGAGCGGAACGCCACAGTGCCGCCAAGATCAAATCCACCATTGTCAAAATACAGCCCCGGCATCGCGTGGAGTTCGGCGTAGGCACCGCTGCGGCCGAATGGTATGGTGTAGGTTGCACCAAATCCGGCCCATGTCTCGCCCTGCTCACCCAAAGACAAACCGAGCGCCGCTCCAAAAGGCCCACGCATCTGGCCAAGATCATAGCGCAAATAAAGCTCAGCAGCCTCGTCGGCACGCCGTTCCAGAACTTGGCCTCCGGACAAAGACAAGCGCGGAACAATGTCCGTCTTGGCCAAACAGCCTTCGGTCGAGCCACAATGGTTCATGCCCATATCTGTCAAGCCAATGATAAAGAGCAAAGCTGCAAAGGTGCCGTCGGCCATAGGATTATCCTGTCTCTCGGGTATGAGGGTCTAGGGATGGGCCAAATCACCCGGATTGTCCAGTTTTGCAGCGCGCGTGTCGCTCACGAGATGAAGTAATGCCGATCACATTTCAAATGTTCAACTCATTCACGCGCAAATCGAGCCATCTGGTCGTGGTCGTCTTAGGTGACATACCTTTCTCGCTCTCAATTGGTCGACCGCCGATCTCGGATTACACCCAACCGACCAGCGCCCGTACGACCCCAGAACACCGTTTCCACGTCTGATCTGGGGCCGGTCTACGGCTAAATCAGACCCTGCCTTTGCGCAAAAACCAAAGCTTGCGTACGATTTGCGGCCCCAAGCTTTTTGCAAATCGAGCGCACCCGCATTTTCACAGTTGTCTCAGACAAGCCCAAAATGCGCATGATGTCTTTATTCGACAATCCTTCAGTCAATTTTTTCAAGACATCGAACTCCTTGCAGGAGAGAGAGCATTGCTCCAACGCATCATCCGCAAAAGTCGTAACTTGTTGTTCACTTGGGACATACACCTGCCCGCTCTGGATCAGTTTCAAAGCGAACATGAGAGACTCGAACGAAAACTGTTTCGGGATCAGCCCTGAGACACCAATATCCAAACAGTTTTGTACGAAAGTGTGTGTTGTTTCATTGCCAAAAAGGATGACTTTTGCGGGGTCGCATTTCTGAAGCACCGCTTGCACATCCGCAATTTGAACGGGATACGCCAGACTTGT
>QCWH01000039.1 GCA_003149565.1 Marivita sp. XM-24bin2
CCGGGGGTAATGGTGATGGACGGAAGCAAAACGCCGACAACCGCCCCGGTCCTGATCCTGCTTGGCCCTCCGGGCGCTGGCAAGGGCACGCAGGCGCGCATGCTGGAAGACCAGTTTGGCCTTGTCCAACTGAGCACCGGTGACTTGCTGCGCGCAGCCGTGGCTGCAGGCACCGAAGCAGGCAAACAAGCGAAAGCCGTGATGGACGCGGGCGAGCTGGTGAGCGATGATATCGTGATCGCAATCCTGCGCGACCGTCTGACGGATGCCGACTGTGGCAAAGGCGTGATCCTTGATGGGTTCCCGCGCACCACGGTACAGGCCGAGGCGCTGGACCTGCTGTTGGCCGAAAGCGGCCAGAAAATTGATGCCGCGGTCAGCCTCGACGTGGATGATGCCGCGATGGTCGAGCGGATTTCCGGCCGCTTCACCTGCGGCGGCTGCGGCGAAGGCTACCACGACACGTTCAAGGCGCCTGCCGAGGCAGGCATCTGCAACAAATGTGGCGGCACGGATTTCAAACGGCGCGCCGACGACAACGCCGAAACCGTTGCCGCACGCCTTGACGCATATCATGCCCAAACAGCCCCGCTTATCGCATTTTACGACGCGCAGGGTGCGCTTGCCCGAGTGGATGCGATGGGAGCTATTGACGACATTGCCAGTAAACTTGGCGACATCGTCCGACGCGCCACCGCCTGAGCGGTGGCCACACGCGGCCCGTGTGCCGCGCCAAAACGGAGACGTTCCCCGCTTTTCCGGGGCACGAACAACGAGGGAAGAGGAGGAGCCGCAATGGCGGACCAAACATCTCAATCAGCGCAGGCTGGCGAAAAGTCCGATGCGGGCTATTGGTCGGCGAATGTGCGCATCATTCTGGTGAGCCTTGTGATCTGGGCCATCTGTTCTTTCGGATTCGGCATTCTGCTGCGTCCGATGCTGTCGGGTATCCAGGTCGGTGGCACCGATCTTGGCTTCTGGTTTGCCCAGCAGGGGTCGATCCTCGTCTTTCTGGCGCTGATCTTCTTCTACGCCTGGCGCATGAACAAGCTCGACCGTGAATACGGCGTCGAGGAGGAATAAGAGCCATGGATCAGTTTACCATCAACCTGCTCTTTGTGGGCGCGTCCTTTGCGCTTTACATCGGAATCGCGATCTGGGCCCGTGCCGGGTCCACATCGGAATTCTACGCCGCCGGGCGCGGCGTTCACCCGGTCACCAACGGTATGGCGACCGCTGCGGACTGGATGTCGGCGGCGTCGTTCATCTCGATGGCGGGCCTCATCGCCTTTACCGGCTACGACAACTCGACCTTCCTGATGGGCTGGACGGGTGGCTATGTGCTTTTGGCGCTGCTGCTGGCCCCCTACCTGCGGAAGTTCGGCAAGTTCACCGTGTCCGAGTTCATCGGTGACCGCTTCTACAGCCCGACAGCGCGCGTCGTCGCGGTGATCGCGCTTCTGGTGGCCTCGCTCACCTACGTGATCGGCCAGATGACCGGCGTTGGCGTGGCCTTCGGCCGTTTCCTTGAGGTCAGCAACACGGCGGGTCTTCTGATCGGCGCCTGTGTGGTCTTCGCCTATGCGGTGTTCGGCGGCATGAAGGGTGTGACTTACACCCAGGTGGCGCAGTACGTCGTTCTGATCATGGCTTACACGATCCCGGCGATTTTCATCTCGCTGCAGCTGACCGGCAACCCGGTTCCGGCGCTGGGTCTCTTCGGTGAACACCAGGCCAGTGGCGAGCCGCTGCTGCAGAAGCTCGATCAGATCGTGGCCGAGCTTGGCTTCAACGAGTACACGGCGCATCACGGCGACACCTTCAACATGGTGCTTTTCACCCTGTCGCTGATGATCGGTACTGCGGGTCTGCCGCACGTGATCATGCGTTTCTTCACCGTGCCGCGCGTGGCTGACGCCCGATGGTCCGCTGGCTGGGCGCTTGTCTTCATCGCACTGCTTTACCTCACGGCTCCGGCTGTGGGTGCGATGGCGCGGCTCAACATCACCGAGATGTTCTGGCCGAACGGCACCGATGCGCAGGCCGTGTCGATCGAGCAGATCGAATCCGATCCGGCCTATGACTGGATGGCAACGTGGCAGCAAACCGGCCTTCTGGGCTGGGAAGACAAGAACGGCGACGGCCGCATCCAGTACTACAACGACGCAAGCCCCGACATGCAGGAACGTGCCGCAGAAGAAGGTTGGGCCGGCAACGAGCTGACCAACTTCAACCGCGACATTCTCGTTCTGGCGAACCCGGAAATTGCAAACCTGCCGGGCTGGGTGATCGGTCTGGTGGCTGCGGGTGGTCTGGCGGCTGCTCTGTCGACCGCTGCGGGTCTGCTTCTGGCGATCTCGTCTGCGGTGTCCCACGACCTGATGAAGGGTCAGCTGACCCCGAACATCTCGGAAAAGGGCGAGCTTCTGTCCGCACGGATCGCTATGGCTGTCGCCATCGCTGTGGCCACCTATTTGGGCCTCAATCCTCCGGGCTTTGCGGCGCAAACCGTGGCTCTGGCCTTTGGTCTGGCAGCGGCGTCGATCTTCCCGGCACTCATGATGGGCATCTTTACCAAGGTGAACAACAAGGGTGCGGTTGCGGGCATGCTCGCAGGTCTGATCGTCACGGTGATCTACATCTTCCTGCACAAGGGCTGGTTCTTCATCCCTGACACCAACAGCTTTACCGACGCCGATCCGCTTCTGGGCACGATCAAGTCGACCAGCTTTGGCGCTGTCGGTGCGGCGATCAACTTTGCCGTGGCCTTCACCGTGTCGAAGATGACCGCCGCGATCCCGCAAGAGATCGAGGAACTGGTCGAAAGCGTTCGCATCCCCCGTGGTGCAGGCGCGGCTCAGGACCACTAAGCCAACAGGACGCGTCACCCTGCGGGGTGGCGCCCCCTGACAACACGGTCCCGCGCCGGTATTCCGGGGCGGGACCTTTTTTTTCGACAACAGGCTTTTCGATGACCCTGAACACCCCTGCCCTTGTGCAATTCCTGTCTGCGATCCATCCCTACGACTCGATTGAACCGACCGTTCTGCAAAAGCTGACCGCCGCGTTTGAGGTTCGGCATGTGACTGCAGGCAGTGAAATTTACGCGCTTGAGGCACCGCTTGACGGGTTGTTCGTGGTTTACGAGGGCGATGTTGAAATCCGCGATGAACATGGTGTGTCGATTTCCTTGCTTGGTCCGCGCAATTCTTTTGGTGAACGCGGACTTCTGCGTGACGGCGCCAGCCTGACCTCGGCGCGCGCGGTGTCGGATGCGACCGTTCTGGTACTTCCGGCAGAACGATTTCATCAGGCTATGAATGAAGACCCCGCCTTTCGGCGGTTCTTTAATCGCAGCCGAGTAGAAAGGCCGAAAACCGCAAGCCTTGCGACAACCCGGGTTGAGACCCTGATGGCGCGCGCCCCACTGACCTGCACGCCCCAGACCGATGTCCAAGTCGCCGCGCGCCTGATGCGCGAGGCCCGGGTGTCATCCATCTGTGTGGCGGATGACGATGCGCTCAAAGGCATTGCAACGATCCGTGACCTCTCAGGCAAGGTCGTCGGTGACGGACTGCCGTTCGACACGCCAATCGCCCAGATCATGACGGCCGACCCCGTCACCCTGCCGCCGTCGGCCATCGGGTCGGACGTCCTGCATTTGATGATGGAGCGACGCATCGGGCATATCCCTGTGTGCCAGGCAGGCAGGCTCGTGGGTATTGTTACACAGACCGACCTGACCCGGTTTCAGGCCGTCAGCTCGGCAGAGCTTGTCTCAGAGATCGCTCATTCCGACAGCGCCCAAGAGATGGCTCAGGTCACCAAACGCATCCCGCAATTGCTCGCGCAGCTTGTTGCGGGTGGCAACCGGCACGAAGTCATTACCCGGCTGATCACTGATGTGGCCGACACCGCGACGCGCCGATTGCTCGCTTTGGCCGAAGCCAAACTGGGACCGGCCCCGGTGCCCTACCTGTGGCTCGCCTGCGGATCTCAGGGGCGGCAGGAACAGACGGGCGTGAGCGATCAGGACAATTGCCTGTTTCTGGACGACAGCGTGACCGACGCCGAAATGCCCTATTTCGAAGCGCTGGCGCGGTTTGTCTGCGATGGGCTTAACGCCTGCGGTTACGTTTATTGCCCCGGTGACATGATGGCGACCAATCCGCGTTGGCGGCAGCCGGTGCGCGTCTGGCGCGACTATTTCGCGGGCTGGATCAAGACCCCGTCACCCGAGGCACAAATGCTGGCAAGCGTCATGTTCGACCTGCGCCCCATCGGGGGCACGACGCGGCTTTTCGAGGACCTTCAGACAGAGACTTTGAAGAAAGCCTCGGCCAATTCGATCTTTGTCGCGCATATGGTGTCGAACTCGCTCAAGCATACACCACCTCTGGGCCTCTTGCGGGGCTTTGCCACGATCCGGTCGGGCGAGCACAAGAACCAGATCGACCTCAAACACAACGGAGTGGTGCCGGTTGTGGACCTCGGCCGCGTCTATGCGCTCCAGGGCAAGCTGACTGCGGTGAACACCGCCGCCCGGATTGAAGCGGCAATTGCCGCCGGGGTCCTGAGTGCCTCTGGCGGTCAAGACCTGCGCGACGCGTATGACCTGATTGCGGAAACGCGGTTGGAACATCAGGCCGCGCAAGTCCGCTCTGGTATCATGCCGGACAATTTTTTAAGCCCGACGGACCTGTCGGACTTTGAGCGAAGTCATCTTCGGGATGCCTTCGTGGTGATAAAGTCGCTGCAATCCGCAGTTGGGCACGGGCGCGGGATGCTGAGCTGACGCGCATCGTTTGGGAGGACGAGACATGTTTCTGGAATTGATCGCGGTGATCGTGGCCGGCATTGCCGGGGCCGGAGTGATGATGCTGATCTCGCGGATGGCCGGGGGGCGCATCCCGAAATGGATGGTTCCGGTCACTGCGGGGGCTGCGATGCTCGGCACAACAATCAGCAGCGAATACAGTTGGTTCTCACGCACCGCCGATGCCCTGCCCGAGGGGGTCGAGGTGGTGCAGACAGTCGAGAACACCGCGTTCTACCGACCGTGGACTTACCTTGCGCCCTATACCGACCGCTTTATTGCGCTTGATACCGGGAATGTTCGCGCGAACACGGAAGATGCCGCGCTGTTCATGGCGGATATCTATTTCTTCCGGCGCTGGGGCACGGTGCAATCTGTGGAATTGATGGTGAATTGCGACACAGGCCAGCGCGCCGACCCGGCCTTCGGCGATGGCGGCGAACCCGTCTGGCGGGATGCCGGCGCTGAGGATCCCATTGTCGGCCTTGTCTGCGACAGAGGATAGCGCCGTGCTTTCAAAACTCAGCCTGCGGCTCCGCATCTTTCTGTTCTTCTGCCTGCTCGGATTTGGCGGTCTCGCGTCAGTGGGCTTGGCCCTGTGGTTTGGCTATGCTCGCGCGATGGAGACGACAGTTGCAAATGGTTTTACCTTTGCAGCAATCCTCGCCGCATTTCTGATCCTTGGGCTGACCGTCGGCATCTGGCTCTTGTTTGACGAAAACGTCGCCAAACCCATTGAGCGCCTTGCCTCGCAAATGCGCAGCCGCGCACATGCGGGGGTCGAGGGAGACCTGGACACCAACGCGGCCCGCTATCTGGGCGACCTGGCTCCGGCGGCGTCAGCCGTGACCCGGCAGCTGAACGATACAGCACTCAGCACAGCGCAGGCTATCGCCAATGAGACCGCCCGCCTGAGCGCTGAAAAAGCCCGGCTGACCGCCCTTTTGACCGAGATCCCGGTGGCGACGATTCTGGTCAATCCAAACGGTCAGATCGTGCTTTATGACGGACAGGCTGCCGAGGTTCTGGCCCAACTGGGTGTGCCCCGCCTGAACGCGCAGATCTCTGAATATTTCGATGCCAAATCCCTTGGCGCGGCCGTGAACAAGCTGGGTCGCACAGGGATGGACGTTGCCTTTACCGCACACTCCCCCGATCGTGCACAAAGCTTTGACACCAAGCTGAAGCCAATGGAGGGCGGTGGTTACCTGATGGTGATCGACAGCCAGACACTTGAGATCTCGCCCGATGCTGCCCGTCCGCTGGTTTATGATTTCGACCTTCTCGACCAACAGCGCGGTGCGGCGGAGATGGATATTCTGGACCGACCGCTCAGGTCTTTGTGTTTCTCGGTGTTCGACACCGAAACGACCGGGCTCTTGCCGCACAAGGATGACGTCGTACAGCTTGGCGCGGTGCGGGTGCTGAATGGGCGCATTGTAGAAGGCGAACAGATCAACCAACTGGTCGATCCCGGCCGCCCGATCCCACCCGCCTCGAGCAAGGTGCACAAGGTCACCGACGCGATGGTGCGCGGGCAACCGGATATTCGGGCTGTCGGCAAAAGGTTCCACGACTTTTCGCGCGATGCTGTGATCGTGGCGCATAACGCGCCGTTCGACATGGCGTTTCTGCACCGCCACGCCAAAGACACCGGCGTCACGTGGGACCATCCGATCCTTGATACAGTGCTGTTGTCTGCCGTGTTGTTCGGCGCCAGCGAACGCCACACACTGGACGCTCTATGCGCGCGCTTGAACGTCACGATCCCGACCGAGCTGCGCCACACTGCTCTTGGCGATGCACGCGCGACGGCCGAGGTTTTGGTGAAGATGCTGCCGATGCTTGAGGCACGTGGCCTGACGAGCTTTGGTCAGGTGATCGAGGAGACGCGCCGCCATGGCCGCCTCCTCGAAGATCTCAACTGAGAGGCACCCGCTTGCGCAAGGTGCTGCGGGTGATCGCAAACACCGTGATCGCCGTCAGCAACCAGAAGAACCAAGTAATCGGCCCCCGGAACAGGATCAGCGGGTCGCTGCCCGACATCAGCATCGACTGGCGGAAATTGTCCTCGAGCAGCGGGCCGAGGATGAAAGCAATCAGGAACGGCGCGGCAGGGATGCGGTTACGCATCATGATATAGCCAACCCAGCCCATGACGAACATGACACCCACATCGAAGATGTTGTTGTTCACTGCGTAAACCCCGTAGATGCAGAGCACCAGAACGCCCGGCATCAGGATGCGCTTTGGCACATCCGCCACGAACTTGAAGCCGCGGATCGCGACCGACCCCACCAGCAGCAGGAACACCGAACTGACGATCAGGCCGATGAAAAGGCCGTAGATGATGTCGACGTTCAGGATGAACATCATCGGCCCCGGCTGAAGCCCGTGCACCATGAACGCGCCGATGATGATGGCGGTGATGACGTCTCCCGGCACACCCAGCGCCAAGAGCGGGATCAGGGTCGCGCCCGCCACCCCGTTGTTGCCCGCCTCGGACGCAGCCACGCCTTCGATTTCACCTTTGCCGAAATTCGCCTTGTTCTTCGACGTGCGACGCGCTTCTGAATAACTCAGGAACGCAGACGGCGCTGCTCCAATGCCGGGGATCGAGCCAAGGAACACGCCGATCATGCTGCCCCGAATGATGCTTTTGAAGCTGCCCAGATAGTCTGCAAGCGTGCATTTGCTTTTGCCGAGCGCGCGTGTGCGACCCAGATGCGCCACCGGGTTCCACGCCATAGCGATGATCTCGGGGATAGCAAAAAGACCAATCAACACGGCAATGAAATTGAGGCCGCCCATCATGTTCGGATCGCCAAACGTAAAGCGGTTGGTTCCGTAAACGAGGTCCAGCCCCACAGTCGCGAGCAGCAGGCCAGCCAAGGCAGACAGTGCTCCGCGCAGCAGGCTTTCGCCAGATACACCAGCGATGATCGTCAGCGAAAACAGGATCAGCGCAAAGAATTCCGGCGGTCCGAAGTTCAGCGCAAAAGAGGCCAGCCACCCTGCAAACAGGATCAAAGAAAGGTTCGAGACCGCGTCAGCGGTACAGGACGCATAAAGCGCCATACCCAGCGCCCGGCCCGCTTCGCCCCGTTCGGCCATTGGGTGACCGTCCAGGATTGTCGCCGATGAGGCTGGCGTGCCCGGTGTCTTGATCAGGATCGCCGGGATCGAACCGCCGAAGATACCGCCCTTGTAAACTCCCAACAGCAACAGAATGCCATTGATCGGGGCCATCGAGAACGTGAATGGCAAGGTGAGCGCCACCGCCATTGTTGCAGAAAGGCCGGGGATGGCGCCGCCGATCACGCCAATGACCAGCCCGCAGAACAGCATGAAAAACGCTTCGACATTGCCGACCAGCGAGAGCCCGGCAGCAAGGGAGTCCATCAGGCTCATGGCAACCTCACGAAATTGCCTTGCGGGATCGCCACCCCGGCGACATGCGCAAAGAAGGCATAAAGCAAGAGCGGAACAATCACAGCGCAGACAAGGGCTACAATCGGGTGGCGTGTCCGGAACAGAAACGCACAGGCCGCGAAGGCCAACATTGCCGTCCACACCATGCCCAGCCTTGGGAGCCCAAACATCACGAGCACCATGATAACCCCAAGCGCGGCCAACCGCAGCCAAGGCGCAGCGCGCTCAGGATGGGCGGTGCCCTCTTCGTCTTCAAATGGGACGTTCGCCCCGGGCTTGAACGCCGAGGCCAAAAGCCCCAGCCCGATCACTCCGGTCAGCCCAGCCAGAACATAAGGCCAGAACAGCGGCGACAGGATGATATTGCCAACATTCGACGGTGCGAAAACAAATGTCGGGATGGCAAAGAGCACGAGGAACAGCGCGAACAGGGACGTGAAAATCCCAAGTCGCAGATGCAAGGACTTCTCTGACATGGTGTGAGCGGCTCCGCAGGTGGAAACGCCGGGACCAATGGGCCCCGGCGCATATCAGTTTCGGATCAGGCCAGTTTAGCCTTCGATCCGCATACCCAGTTCATCCACAAGGGCTCTGAACGTGTTGTACTGCTCAAGGATAAAGGCGTTTGCCTCTTCAGGGTCCATCAGTTCGATGACAGAGCCGCGTGCTTCCATCGTGGAGCGGAAGGTTTCGTCCTCGGTGGCCGCAGCCATCCATTCGCCCCACTTTGTCGCCACGTCATCCGGCAGCCCATCCGGGCCAGCAATCCCGGTCCAGCCCACCAGTTGGTTCAATGCGGGCTTGCCCAAATCGTTCGCTGTCGGAGCGTCAAAGCCAACAACCGGCTCTGCCGTTGTCACCATCAGCGGCTTGAGCTGACCGTTCGACACAAAGCTCGCCAGAGCGGACGAGTTGGTGCAGATGAAGGTCGCAGTGCCATTCAGAACCGCCGTCGCGGCTGCGCCACCCCCCTGCTGCGGGATGTGTGTCGCCTGTGAAAGCGGGTCTTCAACACCGAACTCCTTGAGCACCATCGCACCAGCAAGGTGCAACAGAGATCCTACGCCGGACGAACTGTAGCTGACGCCGCCCTCTGCAACCTTGGCGACAAGAGCATCCATCGAGTCGATGCCGCTGTCCGGGCGCACCGCGCAGGCCACCGGGTTGATCTCATAGACTGTCACAAAGCGGAAATCATCCAGCGTGTAGGGCAGTGTCGCCTTCATCGCCGGGTTCACCGAGTGGGAACCGACACGCGCAAAAAGCATTGTGTAGCCATCCGGCTTGGCGTTCTGAACGGCAACCGACCCGGTTGCGCCGCCTGCCCCGGTGACGTTTGCCATCACAAGCGCCTCGCCTACAGCCGAGCCAAGCGGCTCTGCAATGGTCCGCGCCGAGATATCCGTTGCGCCGCCGGCACCGTAGGGGATGATCATGTTGATCGGGCGTTCCGGATACTCCGCCAGCGCCGGACCGGCAATCAGACCCACCCCAAGCGCCAAAACAGAACCAAGTGTCCGTAGTTTCATAGTCTCCTCCCTTTTTAATTTGTGGCCCTATTGCGGGCTCTTGACTCACGTTAACCTTAAGTAGAGCTTTGACGAAGAAATAAAAAATTACAAGTTCTGTAAGAAAACTAGACATAAACGCCGAATGTCCATCAGATTACTCAAAACGCTGGTCGCTGTAGCGGACCATAAAACCTTCAGTGCGGCAGCGGATGCGGTGTTTATCACTCACGCGGCTGTAAGCCAGCAGATGCGCACGCTTGAGGCTGATCTGGGCATCGCTTTGTTCGACCGCAGCCATCGCACACCAGAATTGACGCCTCTGGGACGGGCCGTTGTTGCGCGGGCGCGCAAGCTGGTGATGGACTATGACAACCTTGTCCCATCGGTTCTTGGCGATGACGGGCTGCGTGGCGAGATCTTGCTGGGTGCGGTCCCGACCACTCTGATCGGCCTTGCGCCGCAATCCATGTCGATCCTGCGCGCCCATTTCCCGGAACTGCGCGTACGGATAACACCTGCCCTGACAGCAACATTGCTGTCAGGCTTGGACCGGGGGACCTACGATGTTGCGCTGCTGACCAAACCGGCTTTGATGCCCCTCGGCTTGGTCTTTCTGGAGATCGCTGAAGAACCACTACATCTCATCACCGGGTCTGAAGTGACCGAGACGGATCCGGTGCGCATCCTCGAAACCCAACCGTTCATTCGATTCAACCGAGATGCGGTGGTCGGCACGCTGATCGAGGCATGGTTGCAGGAACGCGGTATTCGCGTCGCTGAAGCGATGGAATTGGAGAACCTCGAAGCGATTTCCAGTATGGTTCATGCAAATCTTGGCGTCTCGATCGTACCGCGAGCCTGCGTGCAAAGCGCCTATGCTCTTCAGCTAAAAACCGTGCCCCTCGGGCCGCAGCCCCCCTCACGCGTATTGGGGTTGGCCTATCGCAAAGAACATCCGAAGCTCCGCGTGATCGAGGAAATACACGCCGCCATGCTCCGGGCCGTTGCGGAAAACGCACCCGATGAAACCGCTTCAGGACCAGATATTTCGTGACCTTCGACGCTATTCTTTTCATCACGCTGGGCGCGTTTGCCGGCGGTTTTGTAAACGGGTTGGCAGGAACCGGGACTGCTCTGTTTGCCCTTGGTTTCTTCCTCGTTGCACTGAATCCGGTGAGCGCGGTTGCGGTCGTGGCGCTGATGTCGGTCATCACTGGAATCCAAGGCCTCTGGGTCGTGCGCGAGGCGCTGAGCCGGAACGTGTCGCGCCTGATGCGGTTTATCATTCCCGGTCTTTTGGGCGTGCCGGTGGGCATCTCGCTTCTGACGTTTATCGACGCGGATACACTCAAGCTGATCATCGGCGGGCTGCTTATCGTCTACGGCGGCTTCTTCAGCTTCCGGGCAAACCTGCCGAAATTCGAACGCCGCACACCGGTGCTGGATTCTCTGATCGGACTGACGGGTGGTGTCTTGGGCGGCATGGCCTCGCTTTCTGGGGCCCTGCCAGTGATCTGGTGCTCGATGCGCCCTTGGCCAAAGGCCGAAACCCGCGCGGTATTGCAGCCTTTCAATGTCAGCGTGCTGTTCACGACAACGGTGATGCTGTGGTGGCGCGGGGCCTATGACACGCCCACGATCACCGCGTTCTTAATCGCTCTACCAACATCGCTCCTTGCCGCACAGATCGGCATTGCCGTGTTCCGCCGCATCTCTGACAACGTGTTCCGTCGCCTGCTGATCGGCCTCTCTCTGCTCTTGGGACTGGGCATCCTGATCCGCGCTCTATTTTAAGCCTATCATCTGATCGGAGAACGCATGTGCTGACACTGTATTATGCCAAGGGGTCATCCGCCCTCGCCCCGCATATCCTGCTGGAAGAGGTCGGCGCGCAATATGCCGTTCACGAAGTTCCCATCGCCAAAGGCGCGCACCAGGAACCCGAATATCTTGAGATCAATCCCAAGGCGCGTGTTCCCGCGCTGATGACACCTGATGGCCTGATCACCGAGAATCCCGCGATCCTGACCTATATTGCGGACACCCACCCTCGGGCAGAAATGTTTCCGGATACCCCGTTCGCCCGCGCCGAGGCGAACGCACTCTGCGCCTATCTGTGCGGAACCGTGCATGTGGCCTTCGCCCATCTGCAACGTGGCGCCCGCTGGGCTGACAGCGCCGAGGCGCAGGGTGCCATGAAAGCCAAGGTCGTCAGCAACCTGCAGGCCTGCGCGCGGATCATCGAAGACCGCCACATGAAGAGCCCCTGGGCTCTTGGGGACCAGTTCAGCCTGTGCGATCCCTATCTGTTTCTCGTGCCGCGCTGGATGGCCAAGGCAGGAGCCGACTTGTCAGAGTTTCCCAAACTCGCTGCACATCACGATGCGATGTTGAAGCGCCCAGCCGTCCTGACCGTGATGGCCGTGCACGGGCTATGATCGTTTAGCGAAGCACCGGCGCAGGCAAGCCCTCGATCATGACATTGACGCATGATGGCTTACCCGACGCGATGGCGCGGCGCAGCGCGTCCGGCAGGTCTGCGTGGTGCGTCACGTATTCACCATGTCCACCCAGAGCCATGACCACCTCATCGTAGCGCGCACCGCTCAGTTCACAGCCCGTCAGACGCTCGGCACCGAATTCACGCATTTGGATCTGGTGTTCCGCGTTCCACCTCATGTCGTTTCCGATCACTGCGACGAACGGCACGTTTTCCCTTACCGCTGTCTCAAACTCGGCAAGATGAAATCCTGCTGTGCCATCCCCCATCATCGCGATCACGGTCGCCTCAGGGTCTGCCGCCCGCGCCGCCATGGCATAGCACAGCCCACCGCCGATTGCCCCCGAGACCCCGTTAATCAAACGCCGGGGCGCTGACAGACCGGCCTGCGCCCATTGGCCAAACTCACCGCCGTCGCAGACAAGGATGGGTGCTGTCGTGTCTTCAAGTGCCGCCTCCACGGCAGCGCATAGAGCCATGGAATTCATCATGAAATCAGACCGATCCTCAACCCGCCGCGCGCAGGCATCACGGACTTTTCCCAGCCAGCCGTCTGGCCGTTCTGGCGGTGTTCCAACTGACAAACCGCGCGCGACGTCAACCGGATCAGCCTCGAGGCTGCGGGTCAGTCTTTCGGCGCAATTATTGCGTGCGCGGGACAATTCAGCTGGGTCCGCGTGCACAATCGCCCACCCTGCCTTTGGCGCGGCCGCTGCGAATTGCAACGTGAAATCCAGCGGCTTGCCCAGAAGCAGCACCCGATCCGCTTCGGCAAAGACCTGCGCAATCGCCCCCAAGGACGGGTCATTCAGCCCGCGCGGACTTTCCATGACCACGGTCGGCGCGCCTGTCGTCTTCTCGAACCGTTCCGCCAGTCCCGGCTGACGGGTCATGTTCAGGGACGGACCAAAGACAACGATCGGGCGCTGTGCGCCGTCCAGCCAATCGCGCAGCGCGGAGGTGTTGGTCGGCTCGATTGGCGCTTTTGGCGGCAAAGAAAAGCCCTCCGCCGCCTGCAGCACCACGTCAGCTGGCAGAGAGACATGCACCGGACCGGGCCGGCCCTGCTGCGCCATGCACACCGCCTTGTCGATCACATCGGCCAGATCCGCCGCCCGTGTCACACGCACCGACCATTTGGTCAGCGACTGTGTCAACGCGACCTGATCCATCTCCTGAAACGCGCCCTGTCCGTCCTTTGCCACCGGGCTGTCCCCACTGAGCAACAACACCGGCGTATCCGAGGCCCGCGCGGTCAGCAGCGGGCCTATGGCATTTCCAAGCCCTGCACCGGCGGTGACCAGCGCCACGCCCAGACCACGTGAGACCTGCGCATAACCTTCGGCCATATAGACAGCCGCAGCCTCGTGCCGCGTGTGATAAAGACGGATGCCGACATCAAGGCTCGCATCGAAGAGCGGCATGATCTGGTTACCCGAGAGCGCGAAGATGTCCTTGACCCCATGCGCCGCAAGGGTCTGCATCACGACATCCGCACCGCGCGTCATTTGCTGGCCTCGGCCACATGCACCCGCACGCGGTGAACGGAATTGTTGGCAAAGCCTGCCATATCGAACGGTGCCTCCAAAGGTTGGGTATTGCCGTTCGCGTCCGTCGCCCGGCAGGCCAGATCATAGACGCCCGGCACAGCCTCCCAGTTGATGCGCCAGCCGGTCCAAGCATATGTGTCACGACGCCCGGTCAATTCGGCGTCGTGCCATGTGTCGCCCAAGAGCACCTCTACCCGCGTGATCGGAACACCGACACCGGACCAAGCCCGCCCTTCAAGCGTCACGGGGCCCGCCTGTAACCAGCGCTGCCGCGTCACCCAATCGGGCACTCCCGGCGGTTTCATCAGTGACTTCACCCGGATCGCCGTAACCGGCGTGCCAGGATCGTTCTTGTCCTTGCGCAGACGGTAGGTCTGCACTTGCTGAAACCCTTGGTAGCGCTCTGTCAGCGCCTCAATCGTCGTCAGCCATTTGACAGACGCCATTCCGTACCAACCCGGCACGATGATCCGCAAAGGCGCACCATGCTGCGGCAGAAGCGGCTGGCCGTTCATCCCCCAGACCAGCATCACGTCCAGATCGGCGATCTGGTCCGGCGTCAGGCTGCGGCCAAAGTAATGCGCGTGGCCTTTGTCGAAGCCATAATCCGCGCCGAGAAAGGCAAAATCCTGCACACCGCTTTGCGGTTTGGCCCGCTCCAGCAAAGGCGCAAGCGGCGTGCCGGTCCATTCCGAAGTACCCACCGCCTCAAACATCCATGGCATTGAGAAACACCGCGGGCTGACCCCGGCCCGCCCGTTACCCGCGCATTCGAGTGTCACCGGCCGCGTCACCTCGGGCAGCGCGCGGATCTCCTGCATGCCAAGCGCATAAGGCGCATCGAACGCACCTTCAAAGCGCAGCACATGGTCAGCATCCGTCAAGACGGGCACATCGAAATGGTTGAGCAGGTAGTGCGTGCCTGTGGGTGTGATCTCCAACCCCAGCGTTTCCAGCAGCGCGCCCGAATTGCGGTTCGCAAGTGCCACTTCCTCGGGCGAGAAGACGCCTTCTGTCACCTCGGGCCGTTTGGCTCCCGGCGCAAATGGGTTCTGGATCATATCACCTCGTCCGACCGGTCGTCGCTTTCGCCGTAGCGCTTGAGCACGGCGGGTTTCGTGCCTTCGTAGACCCGCTCGATATTCTGTGCGATCTTGGCATTTTCCCGTTCGAAGAGGCAATCGCCATTCATGTCCGAGGCCACGATGAACGGCCCCATCTTGTTGCACCTGATGACCCACATGGCCTGCGCAAGACCCAGTTCCTCGTTCCAATGGACAGCTTCAACGTTTTCAACACCCCGCCCAAGCAGAGCGCCGGTGCCATAGCCCACGGTCGACAGGTAGACCGCGCCGTTGGGCACAAAGTAGGATTTGTAATCCTTCGAAGACATCCCGCCCTTGCCGATGATCAGCTTCGCGCCGGTCTTTTCCATCCATTCCGGCAACCACTTGGCAAAGCGGAAGGAGGCCGTGGCGGTCACTGCGCCCATATCAAAGCTGCCATCCGCGTTGATCCGCGCCGCAGGAGAGCAGTGGAAATTGGCGGCGCTTTCGGACGGCAACTCCATGGGAATATTGGCTTTATCCTCCAGCGCACGCATGTAGACGCCTTCCCGGGCGGTGTACATCAGCCCGTCCAGATAGACGATGTCGCCCAATCGCAGCTCGGCAATCGCCTCGGGTGTGGGTGTGGTCGAAAGTCGAATCTCACGCGGTTTCATCAGCCTTCCTTCCATAAAAGTGCTTGGACCAAGCCGCTTCGAAGCGGCTTCGCCCGCGATTTCGAAATCGCGGCGCAAAGGCTTTTCGAAAAGCCTTCCCGCCTCACTCTGCCGCCTCGCGCATCGGGTCCCATTCAACAGTCTCGCGCCGCTGGTACGGCGTGAACCAATCGGGGTCTGTACGGTGCTCGACCCGGCCATCGGGATAAATCCGCGCCACGGCCCGGCGCGAGGACAGGCAGAAGGCGTGCACGGACATCGGCATTCCGCCAGTGTGGCAGTAGCCCACCTCAATATTGCAATCGATCACCATGTTCTTGCCGACAAACCCCATCGCGCCCATGCCGATGGAGTTGCCCAGCTCCTTGAACTCATCCTCCATCTCGGCAATGCGCGGATCGGAGTTGCGGCTTCCCACGGTGCGCAAGACCGAGGCGCGCTTGCCCAATGTCATGCAGATGTCTTTCGATCCTCCCAGCCCGATCCCGATGATCGCAGGCTGGCAGGCCAGACCGCGCTTGCCAAAGGCCATCAGGCTGTCGAGGTAGAACCGTTTGATCCCCTGAATGCCATCACTCGGGAAGAGCATCCGGTAGTCCGTGCCGAAGAGCCCGCCCTTGTGAACGGTAATGAGATCAATCCATTCACCCTCCGGCTCGAACCCGTATTCGATCTCGGGCGCACCAATGCCCACATTGTTGTTGTGATCGGTCCGCCAGAGCGGGTGTACCCGATTGGGCCGAAGCGGCACGCCATTGGTCGCCGAGGCCGTCGCTCTCCGCAGCGCGGTTTCCAGCGCACACATGCCGCCTTCGACACGCGCGTCATTGCCCAGCTTGACGAACCAACGCGGCACGCCCGTATCCCCACACATCGCGCGGCGGTCTTCCTTGGCGGCTTCGTAGTTCTCCAGCATCGCCTTCAGGACAAAGGACGAGAGATCGCCGTCTTCGGTCTCAGCGGCCTTCTTCAGCCCGTCGAGATAGTCCTCGGGGATCTCGATGGCGGCCTTGTCCATTAGGGACTCAGCCGTTTTCTGGATCAGATCTATCGGGATCATTCTGGGCCTCGCGTGTGAGCGTTGCTTCGTCCGGCGCAAGCCGGACAGCCCCCGACCGCCCCCCCGGGCGGGGGCTTCACCCCCACCCGCAGTCGCGGGCTGTCCGGTGCCAAATGTCGGTCCGGGCTATCCATGTCTTTCACGGCTGATTTCATCACTGCGCCGCCACCAATGTCTCTGGCTCCCCCTCGGGCAGCACGGTTTCGCCCGGCCGCACGATGGTGAACTGCACATCCTCGCGCCCCACCTCGACCGCGCCATCCACCTGCCGCGCGACGGTGAAATAGCTGTCCTCCATCGCGCCCGCGTCGGGGAAATCCTCGCGGTAATGCGCCCCGCGCGAGTTCTCCCGCGCCAGTGCCGCCTTGGTGATGACCTCGGAAATATCGCAGAGAGACCGCAGGTTCAGCCAATCGTGCCAGGTGAGGTTGAACGCCAGATTGTCGGCGGCAACACCCACATCGCCCAGCGCGCCCGAGATCTCGGCAATTCGGCTCAAACCACGCTTCAGACCGGCTTCGGTGCGCATGACACCCACCTCGTCCCACATCGCCTCTTGCAGCTGCTTGCGCAGCGGCAGAACCAGCTCTGGTTTGCGCGTCAGCGGATGACAGGCGCGCATCAACTCCGCTTCCATCACGCCCTCATCCGGATCGCGCAGCGCGCCCATGCCGCGAATGTCGGCCCCCATCACATCGCCCGCGATGCCGCCATAGACGGTGGAATTGGCAACGCCGTTGCCGCCCAGTCGGTTCGATCCGTGCGCGCCTCCCGCGTCCTCCCCCGCCACGTAGAGCCCTTCCATCGCCGTGCGCGTGTCCACATCGACCACGACGCCGCCCATGAAGTAATGCGCCGTCGGCACCACCTCGACGAGACCACCTGCCAGATCGAACCCGCAATCGGCACAGCGCTTGACCATGCCCTTGAACTTTTCCCGCACCATGTCCGGCCCGAGATGCGACATGGAGATGAACACACCCTCCTGCTCGGGATTGTTGTTCTTGCGCATTTCCGCATAGATGCCCCGGCTCACCACATCGCGGGTCGCACGTTCGCCCTTGGTGTCATAATCAAACATGAAGCGCTGGCCGGAATGGTTCACCAACTGCCCACCTGCCCCGCGCAGACCTTCCTCCAGCACTGTCCCGGTCATCCGCGTGTGATCGCCGGCCAGCAAGCCGGTCGGATGGAACTGCACCATTTCCATATCGCGCAGCGGCAGACCCACGCGCAGCGCCATGGCCAGCCCGTCCATCGTCTTGTCACCGGACGGCGTGTGATACTTGTACATGGTCGGGCCACCGCCCGTCGCCATCAACACGGTCTTGGCGCGCACAAAGCGGAACCGCCCGGTGCGCATGTCGATCATGAGCACACCTGCCAGTGCCGACCCATCCTTCGTCGGGATCAGGCCAATCGCGCGGTGCTCCTGCAGCTTCTCCACGGGGCGCGACAGAACCTGCTCCATCAGACGGTTGATGATCTCGATCCCCGTCAGGTCGCCCTTGTGCACCGTCCGGTCCGCCGTCTGACCAGCGAAGGCCTTCTGGTGCAACGACCCATCCGCGTTGCGGTCGAAGAAACACCCAACCTCGTTCTCCAGCTCGCGGATGCGCACCACCGCCTGTTCGCAGAGCCGCCACGCCATGTCCTGATTGGGCAGCCATTTGCCGCCCTCGATCGTGTCCATGAAGTGCCGCTCGACGCTGTCCCCGTTGCCCAGTGCCACATTGTAGCCGCCCTGCACCATCCGCGTGCAGCCGCATTTGCCGATCAGCCCCTTGACCGCGATGGTCACCTTGGTGCCCTCGGGCGCGGATTGCATCGCATGCAGCGCGGCAAACATGCCCGCCCCGCCCGTACCAAGGATCAGAATATCTGTGTCGTGCCGGTCGATGTCTTTTGTCGTAAACATGTCAGATCGCCTGCAAAAGAAAGGTTGTGGAGACAAGGAACGAGCCGGCCACCGCCGCTGCCGCCCATGTCTTTTGAGGCGCGGACCACGGCAGCCATTCCAACGCAATCAGGCGCAGCCCGCCGAACAGATGCACCGCCAAAAGGAACACCAGACCGAACTCGGCCGCCTTGACCAGCGGCAACTCGGTCAGCGTCAGAACTGCGTCGAGCCGCGCCGCATCGGTCACCGCCATCGATAGCACCCAAAAATGCAACGGCAGGAACAAAGCCAAACCCAGCCCGGACAGCCGGTGCAGCAGATAAGCCAGCCAAAGCGGATGAGCGCGTGCAACCTTCATGCTGTCACCGCCCAGACCGCCTGCGCGCCCAGCAGCAAAAGTCCCAGCCCGATCAAGGCACTGATCACGTCACGCTGCCCGCCACGCAGTCCGGCCCATTCGCCAAGGATGGTGCGAAGACCGATGGCCGCATGAATCGACACCGCCACCACGAACAAGCCGTAGAAGACAAACCAGAAGGCCGAGCCTTGGGTTCGTCCAAGGATCTCCGCCGCTGACAGCCCGCCCTGAATGGCGTAGATCATCACGCCGATATGCACGACCACAAACGGTGCCATGACCAGCGCCGAGAGGCGTTGCGCCATGTAGAGGTGAAACTCGCTCATTTGCGCCCCCCGAAAAATCGCTTCGCCGTCGCGCGCTTCAACCCGGCGATGGCCGAAAGCGGGTCCAACTCGTTCGGGCAATAGGCGGTGCAGGACCCCATAGAATGGCAGGAATGACAGCCACCCTTGCCCGACACCGCGTCAAGGATCGCATCGCGGTCGGCGTCCTTGGCGTCATTGTAGAGCGTCCACGCGCGTTGCAGCGCCGCCGGGCCGAGGTAGTCTGGATTGCCCGCAACGGTGTCGCAGGCGGAGTAGCAGACCGAGCAGTTTATACACTCGATCCCGGCATTCGCCTCCTGCCGCTCCATTGCGACTGGATCAATCGCTTCGATGGCATCGTCCCGCGTGCGCGTCGGGTGATGCATGCCTTCGGCGGCGACCCATTTGTCAAAGAACGGGTCCATGTCAGCGGCGAGGTCCTTGATCACAGGCAGGTTGCGTAACGGGCCAACCTCGATCGCGTTGCCGTCGAGAACCTTGCTCACATGGGTGCGACAGGTCCAGCGGGGCACGCCGTTGACCATCATCGCGCAGCTTCCACACATGCCGACCCGGCAGGCGAACCGGTAGGTCAGGGTCGGATCGGCGTTCTGCTGAATCCACGACACCACGTCCAGAACCGTCTGGTTGTCATAAGCCGGCACCTCAAAGGTCTGGGGCCGCAAGGGCGCGTCGGGGCCTCCGCGTTGCACCGTCACAGTCAAGTGGTCTCGCTCTGGCACCTGAGAGCCCGCCTTTCGTCATTCCCAATGATGAAGACTAGAATAACGGTCAGCTACGGTAACGAAAAGGCAAATAATTTAACGGTATCTGTAAGGCAGGCTTTCAATTTGAGTTTGATACGATCTTTTACCAATCGGGAAAAGATCGCTTCTACTCACACGAAACTCACCGACTTGTTGAACGGCATCTCGCGCAACCGCATGCCGGTCACCGCCCAGATCGCCCCCGCCAAGGCAGGCGCTGCTGGCGGCACGGGTGGTTCCCCGATCCCCAGAACCCGGTCGCCGTTTTCCAGCCCGCGCACAAAGATGTTGGGACATTGATGCAGGCGCATGCCGGGGTTCAGGTCGAAATTCGACTGTTCGGCGACGCCACCCGCATAGGTGATTTCGGAATTCATCGCGTGACCCAGCGCATAGATCACCCCACCCTGAACGAGGTTCTCGAAATTGACCGGATCGACCACACGACCCACTTCCGCAGCGACCCAGACGTTGTCAATCCGGATGCCAGCGTCACTGTCCGTGACCTCGATCACCTGTGCACAGTGCACACCGAACGACTTGGTCAGCGCCACACCGCGTCCGGTCTTGGACCCATTCGCAAGCCCACCGATGCCCGACCAATCCGACATCTCGGCCACAGCCTCCAATGCCTGCCGCGCCAGCGGATCGCTGCAGAGGCGCAGACGTTCGTCCAAGGGGTCGGCTCCCGCTGCCTCGATCAACTCGTCGAGGGCGGCGTTGTAGAAAAACCCGTTGGAGGATGCGCCGACAGAGCGCCAGGAACTGATGGGGGCCAGTTGCTGCGCACGATAGCCGGTGACCCGCTGGTGCGGGATGGCAAAAGGCTGATCCCACGCGCCCGCAACGATCTGGCTGTCTGGACCGGGCGCGGAATGGTTCTGACGGGACAGCTGAGAGGCCATGACCGACGGCATGGCAATGCCGAGATCCAGCGCCTCGACCTGTCCGTTCGCCACTTTTCCCCGCATCCGCGCCATCGCGATCTGGCGGGGAAAGTCGTGGAGCATGTCCTCTTCCCGCGAGAGGGTCAGCTTGACCGGCGTGCCTTTCATCTGCATCGCAATCTCGGTCGCCTGTTTCACCACCTCGTCTTCCAGCCGGTGGCCGAAACTGCCCCCCATCATCAGAACATGCACGGTCACTTTGTCGGCCGGAATGCCGGTGATGCGGCTGACATTGGCCTGAATGAAGCGCGGGATTTGTGTGCCGGTCCAAACCTCGGCGCGGTCACCATCAACGCGGACAATGGCGTTGATCGGCTCAAGTGGCGCATGGGCCAGATAGGGCGCGCGGTATTCGGCAGTGAGAATCTCCCCATCGCCGAGGGTGGTTTCCACATCGCCGTCGTTGCGTTTCTGACTGTCCTGCGCCTCAGAAGTGAACGCCGCCTCAAGTGCGGCCCAATGCTCGGCTTGCTCAAGCGGGAAGCTTGGGTCTTCCCAAGTTACGTTGATCGCCTGCGCCGCACGGAAGGCGCGCCAGGTGTTGTCGGCGACAATACCGAGACCGCCGGTGATCGGGACCACCGCTTTAACGCCCCGCATCGCAAGCGCCTCGGAGGCGTCGTAACCCCTCATGCCCCCGCCTTGTGCGGGGTTTATCAGGACAGTGGCATGCACCATGCCGTCGACCGATGCGTCGATGCCGTACTCCTGTGTACCCGTGCTCTTGGCCAGCATGTCGATCCGCTGCATCGGCCGGCCGATATAGCGCCATTGCGACGGATCGCGGAGCGGAACATCCTGCACCACCTCGGCCCCGGCCAGATCGGTGTAGGGGATTTTTTGACCATCTGGTAAAATCACGTTGCCGGACGCGGTTGTCAGGTCCGCAAGCGCGACGCCTTCGCGTTCCGCCACCAGCGCTTTGATCGTCTCACGCGCCGACGCGCCAGCCAGACGCAGTTTTTCGAACTGGTCGGGCACGGTTGTGGATCCGCCAGTGATTTGAAGACCCATGACCTTCATCACAGAGTTCACGGCGCTCTCGGCCATGTCCTGCATCATGCCAGCGGCCGGCACCAGGAATTCGGCTGCCTCGGCCGCAAGTGCGGTGTTCCAATAGGCCGGGCTGGGCGGGCCGGGATCGGCCTTGATCTGGTCGAGGTCGACATCCAGCTCTTCGGCGATCAGGGCGGCCTGAACATGGTAGACCCCCTGCCCCGAGTCCGCGCGGGGGGTGATGAGGATGATGCCATCAGAGGTAATCTTGACATAAGGCGTCAGCACCGCCTCACCCGCTCCTGCCGTCAGCGGGTTCTCATGCGGTTTACGCACCGTATAGACGCCGAAAGCAACGCCGCCAACGACGGCAACAGAGCCAATCAAAAATGTGCGGCGGGCGATGGTGTTCATACGTCCCATGATCAGCCCTCCTGCATCGCGGCAGCGGCGCGTCTCACGGCGGCGCGAATGCGGGGATAGGTGCCGCAGCGGCAGAGATTGCCGGACATCGCATCGTCGATCTCCTGGTCCGTGGGGTGCGGGTTCTCCGCCAGTAACGAGGCTGCCTGCATGATCTGGCCGGACTGGCAATAACCGCACTGCGCCACCTGTTCAGCCAGCCATGCCTCTTGCACGGCGTGTCGCAGGTCGGGAGTGCCCAGCCCTTCGATTGTCGTGATCTCGGCCCCTTCGGCGTCAATGGCCCAGGTTTGGCAGGAGCGGACTGCGACACCATCGAGATGCACGGTACAAGCGCCGCATTGGGCGATGCCACACCCGAACTTGGTGCCGGTCAGGCCCAACTCATCGCGCAGCACCCAGAGAAGCGGCATGTCCTCTTCGACATCGACCTCGTGCCGGGTTCCGTTGATCCTGAGTTGCATCGCGGCGCGCTCCCTCGCTTATCGGCGTCGGGCCGTAACATAGGGGAAGCCGTGGCCTGCGCGAGATATGACCTAGGGTAAGCCTGATGTTATCCCTCGGGTCGCATTCGGAGCGGCAGGGCCGCTCCGACAGGTGGGGGGACCCTGTCCCCCCACACCCCCCTGAAGTATTTGAAAACCAAAGAAGGGCGCGTTGGTCCGTTACGCTGCCTTGCGTGATCGGTTGCGGCGGCGGCGGTTGCCATTGGGTTTGGCGACAGCATTGGCCGCCGGACGTCCCTGCCCCTTGCCACGACCCTGACTGCGCTGCTGCGGCTTGCGGGCGACCGGGTTTTTGGGGGCGCTGCCGCTGGCAACGGGGACCTCGATCTTCATCAGCTTTTCGATCTGGCGCAGCAGGTCCGCCTCGTCCGGCGCACAGAACGCGATCGCCTCACCCTCGCGGCCTGCTCGGGCAGTCCGGCCAATGCGGTGAACATAGTTGTCCGGCACATCGGGCAGATCGTAATTGATCACATAGGCGACGCCGGGGATGTCGATGCCGCGAGCGGCCACGTCAGTGGCAACCAGTACCTTGATGTCACCATCGCGGAACGCCTTGATGGCGCGGTCGCGCTGGCCTTGGCTTTTGTTGCCGTGGATGGAGGCAGCGTTGTACCCATCGGCCACAAGACCCTTCATCAGCTTTTCGGCGCCGTGCTTGGTGCGCGAGAAGACCAATGTGAGCGCGTCCATGTCGCGCGACAGGATTTCACGCAGCTTGGCGGGTTTGTCGCCCTTGGAGAGGTGATGCACCGATTGTGTCACTTTGTCGGCGGCTTTGCCCGGAGGTGCGACCTGTACGCGCTGCGGGTTGGTGAGGTAGGCTTTGCTGAGGTCTTCCATCTGTTTCGGCATAGTGGCCGAGAACAGCATGGTATGGCGCGGCGTGCCGAGCTTGGGCGCGATGCGGCGCAGGGCGTGGATGAAGCCCATGTCGAGCATCTGATCCGCCTCGTCCAGCACAAGGTGCTTGACCGTGCGCAGATCGACGGCCTTGCGATCCATCAGGTCAATCAGGCGACCCGGTGTGGCGACCAGAATGTCCGTGCCCTTGAGCAGGTGATGGATCTGCTTGTTGATGGATTGGCCACCGACCACGACATTCACCTTGAGGTGAGTTTTCTTGGTCAGGGTGCGCAGCGCTTCGGCGATTTGGTTCACCAGTTCGCGGGTCGGTGCGAGGATCAGCGATTTCGCGGTTTTCGCGGCAGGGCGTTCGGGCATGTCCATCAGGTGGCTGACCAGCGGGATGCCGAAGGCCATCGTCTTGCCAGTGCCGGTCTGGGCAAGGCCCAGAACATCATTGCCCGCCATCGCCAGCGGGATCGCCTTGTCCTGGATCGGGGTGGGTGTGGTGAGGCCAGCATCTTTAAGCGCGGCGAGGAGAACGGGCTTGAGGCCCAGAGCGTCAAAATCAGACAAAAGGTATCCTTTGCGACCGCGTGCGATTGCGCACACGGAGGGTGTGGTGCCGCATCATCGCGACAAACGAGGGTGTCGCAGGACCTTAAGACATCACGGGAGCGCCCCGCACCGTCTGGTGCTGCGTCAGGGACCCTGCGTGATGGGGAACTGAATTCTTGTATCGCCGGTGCGCCCAAGATGACGGGCGCGGCAAGCTCACGCGGCTGCGCGGCGATGAGCTGCACATGGGGCCTAAACTCCGCGAAGTCAACCGATAAAGCGGTGCAGCACATAGGCTGCGGCAACAATGTGGATCAAAGTGATCACAACCGAGAGGCCGTGCAATAAGCCGAAGCGGCGTTTGTTTCCGTTATCGGTGGCGGCATTGATCGCGGGCATCAGGATTTGGCGGGTTGGGATCGTCGTCAGCGCGATGGCGGCCATGATCGCGGCGCCTAGCGGGTCGGTCATCACGAGGAACACAGCTGACAGCCCTGCCCCGGCGATCACGAAGAGATAGAAATGCGGAAAGGCGCGGCGGATAGTCGGGCCGGCGGTCTCGGCGGGCAAGGCTGTAAAGAGGAAGGCCGCAAAGCCGAAGGAGTAGAGCACCATTCCCCCGAAGAGGAGCGCGGTCGAGAGCAAGGCAAGGGTTGTCATGTCAGGCTCCTGTCTGGCCGTTTTTTCGGGCGGTGCCCATGTAGATGATCATCGTTCCGGGCACGCGGCCGAAGGTGAAATCGCCCCGGCCGTTGACCCCGCGCGGGCCGAGGCCGACCATCTTGCCAGTGGTAAATCCGGCATGGTCCAGTTCGGCGCGCAACTCGGCGGGTTTGATGAACATGTCAGGGTCATGGGTGCCCTTGGGCAAGAGCTTGAGCACGTCCTCGGCCATGGTGATCGTGGCCAGACGGGCGATGGGATTGCGGTTGATCGTGTCGAAGAGGAACATGCCACCGGGGCGCAGAACGCGGGCCACTTCGGAGATGACTTTAGGCAGGCTCTGTACGTGCTCCAGCACGTCGACACAGACCACGGCGTCAAAGCTTGCATCGGCATAGGGCAGCGCCTCGCCGACGCCGACGTCGTAGCGGATGGACCGCCCTTCCAGTGCGGCATGGGCAAGCGCTGCTGCGATGGCCTCTGCCGCGGGGTCGATGCCCGTGACGCGGGCGCCGAGATCGTCGATAGCCTCGGCCATAAATCCACCCGCACAGCCAAGGTCGAGCACGTCTTTGCCCTGCCAGTCGAACTTGCGGTCGAACCAACTGAGCCGCCCCGGCACCATGTTCTTGAGCGTGCGGACCCAGCGAATGTCGTCAGACCACCAGCGCTCGGCGACATCGTCGTAGATCTCAAGGTTGTTGCGCCGGGTTTGCGCCATCTTTCGGCTCCTTGATGTTCAGTTTCGGAAGGACATAGGGCACCCTGTCGCGATAGCGATCAAAGGCTGTGCCATAGCGTTGCTCGAACCGCCTTTCCTTGAGACGCGGGGCGAGCAGGCAATAGGCGGTGTAGCTGACCGCGAGAGCCATTTGGTCGGGCGTCCAGACCGGCACCGCCCATAGGGTCAACGCGAAGGCGACGTAGATCGGTTGGCGGATCAGGCGGAAGAGGCCCTGCGTTGGCATGCCGGGGAACACCGGCTTGATTTTGCCCAAGAGCGACATCCAGCCCAGCGCGCCGGATTGCACCTCGGCGCCGGCGTCGAAGCTGGCTTTGAGCAGCAGGAGCCATGTGGCGGCGTAGGCGATGCAGATCAAGACGAAGGCAGTGCCTTCAGCGCGGTACCAGATAATGCCGCTGGGCGTCCAAAGCAGGAAGAGGGCGCTGAGTTGGAGCGACGCGATGATGGCGTAAGTGGTGGTGGCCAGCGTGCCGCCATGCGGACCGGGGACCAGGCGGGACACGATCTTTGTGCCGCGTTTGGACAACAGGAAGGAATGCAGCAGCGGGAATTGCAGGATGAGCACGGCATTGACGAGGATCGCCCAAGGCCACGGGACGGTGCCGAAGCTTTCGCTCATGCCAAAGAACATGGCGACCATCATCGACAGGACGGCAATGGCAAAGATCACGTGGCAGAGCGCGCCCATGATGAGCGCAAGCGCAATCCGACCCTTGCCCGGCGGTGGGGTTAGTGCGGCTTGGATCAAGGTGATCAGCCTTTGGATGCGGGGATCTTTCAGGGTCATGCGCAGCGCAGGATGTCCTCTGCGATGGCGGTGCCGCTTTGCCAGGCGTGTTCGATATGAGGTCCGAGGCACCAGTCGCCACCGGCGTAGACCGTGCCGTCCGTTGAAGCGACGAAGGCTTGGCCCAGCGGTTCTTTAACCAGAGCATAGCGCCAGCGATGCGCAGTGGCGTATGCGACCTCTGTCGCGTCAAGTCCATGATGGGTAAGGAAGAGGTCGAGCATCAGCGTGGCGATTTCGTCCTTGCTCCGTTCCAGATGTGTGGCGCTCCAATCTGCGCTGGACTGCGCGACCCAGCAGTGTCGCGAAGGTCGGCCCGGTTTCGCGCTGTCCAGGGCGATCCATGCCAAGGCATCGGTCGGATTGGTCTGTGTGATCGGCGCATCCAGCGGGCGGTTGAGGGCAACCATCAAGGTCAGGCTCGGGGCGTAGGACACTTGATCGAGCGGTTCGGTCAGAGCGTGGCCCACCAGTCTGTCGGTCTGCGGCGCGGGTGCGGTGCAGATCACGCGATCATATGTGCCAAGCGGCTGGTCAGCAGTCAGTTCCCAGCCAGCGTCGGTCTGGGTCACCGATGTGATTTCGGTTTGCTGATGCAGGTCAAGGTCTTGGGCCAGATATTTGGCGAGGGCCGTCATGCCCGGCGTGCCAACGGCATTTGCATTGCCGTCGCCCATATCCCATTGCGCGACATGGCCGCTGGCCTTTGCCTGTTCAAGCAAACTGCGGAATGCAGCATCTTCACACGGGATCATCTGCGCACCGTGATCGAACTGGAAACCGCCCTCGGCCCGGCGGGTTGCCATCCGCCCGCCCAAACCCCTGCCCTTGTCAAAGACGGTCGGTGCAAAGCCGGCATTAGACAGCCGCGCAGCACAGGTGAGCCCGGCCATACCCGACCCGATGATGGCGATTTTCATGTTGCTGTGCCTCGTCTAAGTTTCCTGTCGGGCGGTAGCTAAAACGAAGAGCGCGCCCGTCTAGGGGCGCGCTGTCGCAGTGGCCTTGCTTGAACGCGACCCAAACGCCTCAGCAGGTCGAACGGGCTACAGACCTACCACGTGATCCGTATCGGCGACATGGCCCAGACCATCGTTGCCTCTTTGTCAGTCCGATTGCGAAACCTGTGCGAGATCATGGAGGGATAGGAAAAGCTGTCGCCTTCACGCAGGACAATGACTTCATCGCCCAAACGCAGTTCGACCTCACCCGTCAGTACAATCGCATGCTGTTCACCCTCGAAGGAATAGCCTTCCAATGGTTCCGGCGGTGAGCCCGCACCGGGGCGGAACCGGGACAGGATCAGGTAGCATTGGCCCGAGAGGGTGCTCGATAACAATTCATCCTCGAACCCCAATTCCTCCGGCGTGCGTGTGTACATGCCTGATAAGGCCCGGCGGTTTTCAGCGCGCACAACATGTTTGCGCTCAAGCGGACCTTCGCCTGACTGTTTGGGAAAGAACCAATCCGGATCGACCGCAAGCGCTGCGCTGATTTCACGTAGCAGCTCGGCTGACACATTTGCCGAGCCAAGCTCGATCCGGCTTAGATACGCCGTTGAGCAGGACACTGCCTCGGAAAGCTCCTGCAAAGTGAGGCTACGCGCCTTGCGCACCTCCCGGATTTCGCTGCCAAGGCGCTGCGCGTCCGTTTCCTCGGAATCGATCGGATTTGTTTTCATGCCTCCGAGATAGAAGATTCTTGTTGATTTTCTACAAAAAATTCAACTTAGTTGAAAAAGTAATAAATTTTAAACCAATTTTCCAATCTGGGAGGCCACGATGCGCTTTGATTTGATTGCCAATTTCAGCCCAGGACAGACGATTCCCTGGACCAGAACGCTTGAAATGATCCTTGAACAATGTTCGCTGGCCGAGCAGGCCGGGTTCACAACCGCCTGGTTCACCGAGCATCACTTTGCCCATAACGGTTACATGAACGCGCCGCCCAATCCGATCCAGATGGGCACGCATGTCGCGGCGCATTGCAAAAAACTGCGCGTCGGCACAGCGCCGATCATTCTGCCCGATTGGCACCCGCTGAGAGTGGCCGAAGATGCGGCAATGTTGGATAACATGACCCAAGGGCGGTTCGACTTCGGCGTTGCCAAGGGCATCAACGAACGCTCGACCATCCAGTTCAATCGTGAGGCCGACCGGCGCGACAACGCCAAGGTGATGCGGCTTTATCAGGAAAGCCTGGAGGTCATCCTGAAAGCCTGGACCAATGAGGCATTCACGCATCATGGCGAGTTCTACCAGTTCCCGGTTCCCGGCTGGAAAGAAACCAATCGCTTTTTCGACCCGCTTGATCCGCGCTATCACGCCGAAGACGGCGAATATAAAGCGATGTATGTGCATCCGCGCCCGTATTCCGATCCACATCCCCCTGTCTGGTTGATGTCCAACGCGCCACCCACGTTCAAACTGGCCGGCGAAAAAGGCTGGGGTGTGATTTCCATGTCCGCAGGGCCCAAGGCGACACGCGCATGTTGGGAGCCGTACCGCGAGGCTTTGTCCAACCGTGAGGGACGCGATGTGAAAATAGGAGAAGGCGTCGGCGTCTGCACCGCCTTCTATGTCGGCGAAAGCATGGAAGACGCGATCAACACGATCCGGGGACCAATCAATGCATATTACGAGTTCTTAGGAGGATCGCGTCCCAAGGGAGAATGGACCAAGCACGGTTATCTCGACATCGGCGAGGACATGACGCCTGAGGACGAGGGGATGGACTGGTTCGACTTCCTCAACAAGCGTGGGATCATCGTGGTGGGCGATGCGGCCTATGTGGCCGAACGGTTCGCAGAGAAGCAGGAGACCATTGGTCTTGATCACCTGATGCTGATGCAGCAATACACTGGCGTACCTTACAAGAAAATCCTGGCAAGCTGGGATCGTCTGTTCGAGCATGTCGTGCCACGCTTCGGCACGCAGTCCATCGCTGAAAAACGGGTGCTGGAACATGCTTGAGATTTGGGGGCGCCCTTATTCATCAAACGTGATCCCGGTAATCTGGACGGCGAACGAGCTTGGTCTGGACTACACGCTGCAGCTTGCCGGTGGCAGTTTCGGCAAGCTGGACACGGACGCCTACGCGAAAATCAACCCGAACCGAATGATCCCAGCAATCAGGGATGTCGATTTTGCGCTGTGGGAAAGCCTCGCCATCGTGCGCTATCTGTGTGATCGCTATGGTGCCGGCACACTAAGCCCATGCGACATTCAGACCCGAGCGATTGCAGATCAATGGATGGAGTGGTCAGCCAGCCGCGCCTTAATGCCGGTAATCTATCTTTTCTTTGCGACCGTTCGCACGCAGCCCAACCAGCGGGACCCGGCAAAGATCGCCAAGCTGCGGGACGAGGCGCACGAAGCTCTGACGATCCTCGATGCTCATCTCGCAGACAAAGCGTTTGTCTGCGGTGACATGTTCACAATGGGCGATATCCCACTGGGATGCGTGGCATATCGGTACTTTACCGTCGAGGTAGAGCGACCACCGCTGCCGAATGTCGAAGCGTGGTATCAGCGGCTGGCAGAGCGCGAAGCCTATAAGGATCACGTCATGCGCCATTTCGGAACCAACCCCGATGAATGGGCTGCGTTGGAGAAAGCCTGTGCAAGTGAGGGAGTGCTGTGATGGATGTCCGTGATTATCGCCGTGCTTTGGGATCTTTCCCCACCGGCGTCACCATCGTGACCGCGTATGACATGGATCATCAGCCGTGGGGACTGACGGCCAATTCCTTTACGTCGGTTTCGTTGGAACCCGCGATCGTTTCGATCTGCATCGCCAAATCCGGGCGTGTCTTTCCGACGCTTTCAATGTCGGGGCATTTCGGAGTGAATATCCTGGCCGCCGCGCAACAGGATCTGGCGCTTCACTTTGCCAGCAATGTTGAAAACCGCTTTACGGATAAGGATTGGTCCGCCGGTCGGACCGCTCCTCTTTTGCCCGGGGCGGCGGCGCATCTCGATTGCGTCGTGCACGAGCGGGTCGATGCAGGCGACCATGAAATCCTCTTGGGGCGGGTTGTCGACTACACACATACCCCCGTTCCCCCCCTCGTTTACTGCCGCGGCACGTTTTTCGCCGCACCACAGCCGGAGGCTTTGCCATGAGCGATCCCCTCACCTACCACACACGTTTCACTCCCGATGAGTTCGACGCGCAGTATAACCTGCGCGCGGGGCGCCCGGATTACGAAGTGACCGTCATTCCCGGTTGGTCTGCTGACAGTGAAACCGCGCGTGCAACGTTGGAGTGCGCCCTCGACATCCGGTATGGCGAGGGCGAAAAACAAAAGCTTGATGTTTTTCGGTGTGGCGATCCGTCAGCGCCAACGCTTGTCTATTTTCACGGCGGCTACTGGCAGCGTGGCGACAAATCCATCTACAGTTTCATCGCCCCACCGTTCGTCGAAGCCGGGATCAATGTGGTGGTTGTCGGCTATGACCTTTGTCCCAGCGTCACCATCACCCGCATCTCGGAAGAAGCGCGCGAGGCGATGGCCTATATTTGGCGCAATGCAAGGACTTTGGGCATAAATCGCGACCGGATCACCGTCATGGGCCATTCCGCGGGCGGACACATCACGCAGATGATGATGGCCACAGATTGGCCCGCGTTTGGTGATGGACTGCCGGTCGATCTGATCAAGGCGGGCATCCCGGTGTCGCCGCTCAGCTATCTAGAACCTGTACGCCTGACTGAAGCGCTGAATGCGGGCATCCGCATGGACCCGTCCGAGGCCGAGGCCGAAAGCCCAATGACACAGCACCCGCCTGTCACCAACGCCCCACAGCTTGTTGTGGTCGGCGGGGCCGAAACAGACGAATTCCACCGACAGGCACGGATGTATGTAGATAAATACGCGTCTGAGGATCGGCCGATGGGTCTCTATTTCGTGCCAGAGGTCGATCATTTCGACGAACTGAACGTGCTCGTGGACACAACCAGCTCGTTTTTCAAACACACCTGCGACATGCTTCAGGGAAAGGGACCAAACGCATGACCACTCTCACCCGCAAGATCGTCGACTCGGTTGGCGACGCCTTCAATGCAAATGACATCGACGCTGTGATGAAACATTTTGCCGAGGACGCGGTGTTTGATCACGCCGTCGGCCCTGATGAACACGGCATCCGTTTCGAAGGTGCACAAACCATTCGAGGCGTGTTTGACGGACTTTTCCAAAAGGTCGCAAATGTCCATTGGGAGACACTCGACTGTGCGATCGTCGGCAACAAGGCGTATTGCGAGTACCGCCGCACAGCAACGCACAAGGATGGCAAGAAGGACGAGTTCCTCAGCGTCGATATCCTGACTTATCGTGGTGGTCTCATCGTGCACAAGGACACGTATTACAAGCAGCGGACTGCCTGAACGAGCGCCAGACACCACGAATGCCAACACAGGGTCATGTCCGACACAAGAGGCCGGGCATCTCAGGCCGGAATTTTCGCGACCAGCTCGACTGTGTTTCCGTCCGGATCAAAGGTGAACACGCCACGCCACCCGACCCAATCGAACGTCTCTACATTGTAGTTCAGACCCAGCTTTTCATACCACGCCATGACCGCCTCCTGCTCGTCCCAAGGCAGGCTGAGGGCAATGTGGTGCAACGATGACCCGGGTCCTGTCGCTGGTGGCGTCTGGCTCGCCCGGGTCCGCCCAGCGCCTTCGATATCGTGACGGAAAAGCGCGAGCACCGCTGTATGGCCGCCAAAGCCCTCGGCGATCTTGAAGAATACGATATTGCCGTTCTCGGGATCGTTCATCAGTTCAAGCCCGATGACATCACGATAAAACGCTACCATTGCGTTCAGATCGACGCATCTGATGGCAATCTCTCCAAGGGCCCGTACGGCAAATCCTCTTTCAGACATGACACATTCCTTATTTGATCTTCCGCTGCAGTATACAGGGAAAACCAACCAGTGCGCGGCGGATCAGATGTAGCATTCCCACTGCGACCGGCTGCGCATGGAAATGGGCCTCCGCACGTCATCAAGTGTTTTTGAGTTCCTCCAAAATCCAATTGCGCAGCGCCATAATATTCGGCCGGCGGGAATGGGCCTCTGGATAGACAAGGTAAAAGGTTGAACCGAGCGGAATAGCCAGATCAAACAGCTCGACCACGCGGCCGGCCAAAACGTCTTTTGCGGATAGAAAACGCCATCCCAAAACAACGCCGGCCCCATCAATGGCAGCTTGGAGGCCATGATCCGGCAAGCTGAAATGCATACCCCGCGACGCATCGACATCCAGCGTACCGCTTGCCTGTAACCAGGTCTCCCACGTCGGAGCATTGGGATCGAAATCCATGGAATGATTATGAAGCAAGACATGGTTTTTGAGGTCCGAAGGCGTTCTTATCCCGTTTGGGCCTTCAAGCAGTCTTGGGCTGCACATTGGTATTACGGACTCGTCGAACAGTTTGACCGCCTCTAGACCCAGCCATTGCCCGTGACCAAGCCTGATGGCTGCATCAAAATCGTCGCGTTGAAAGTCCACAAGCGCCAGGCTCGTCGAAATGCGCAGATCAATTTCCGGATACTGAGAGTAGAAGTTCTGCAATCTCGGGATCAGCCACATCGCGGCAAATGTCGGCGCGACGGTCAACGCCAATGAGCCGCCCCTGTCGGCCTCCATCACGTTTTCCATTGCGCGATCGAGACCCATGAAAACGGAGTGAAGGTCCTTTGCCAGGAGCTGCCCCGTTTCGACAAGAACCAACCCGCGTGTACGCCTGCGGAACAGCGGCGCTCCAAGATAGTCTTCCAGCTTTTTGATTTGGTGACTGATCGCGGCGGGCGTCACCGAAAGCTCTTCTGCCGCGGCAACAAAGCTTAGATGTCGCGCCGCAGACTCGAATGCGCGCAATGCGTTCAGAGGGTGGTTCTTACGGCTCATACAATGACCAAGTTTTTCTAAGCCTGCGCTAGATAACGTCGTTTGTCAAATTGGGTGAAACCACACCAAATAAACGTCATCAAGGGGCCCGCTTGGAGCCTGAACTCAGAATAACTAATGCACCTCGAAAGGATAGCGCAGTGGCACGAGCTTTTGCGAACATTGCCTTCACGCCCGCCGTACGCGCCGAGCAAGCCCGAATGGGTTCTGCTGCCGGGTATGCCAAATTTCTCGAAGGCGACGCGACCTTTGGAGATGAGCTGGGGCCGGAAGAAGCCAGCTTCATCATGGCGCGCGACGGGTTTTACCAAGCCACTGTTTCCCAAACCGGTTGGCCCTATGTGCAGTTTCGCGGAGGCCCGCGCGGCTTTCTGAAGGTGCTGACGTCGCGAACCGTTGCATATGCCGACTTTCGCGGAAACCGCCAATACATCAGCACCGGCAATCTCTCCGGAAATGACCGCGTATCAATGATCTTGATGGATTACCCGAACCGAAGCCGTCTGAAGCTCTGGGGCCGCGCGCATCTGATCGAAGGCCACGAAAACCCAGAGGTGATGGACCAGTTGCATGACCGAAGTTACCCCGCCCGCCCGGAACGCGCAGTACTGATAAAACTCGAAGCGTTCGACTGGAATTGCCCAAGCCATATCACGCGCCGATTCACCGCTGAAGAGGCACATGAAGAGATCGCGGTGCTTCGCCGTGAAAACGAGGCCTTAAGGGCCAAAATCAACGCCCATCGCACGTCAAAAAGCACCGGGCCCACCCATCAAACTTGAAAGGACCATTTCAATGAAAAACGAAATTCTCAGCTCATCTTTTGCAGCGCTTCTTGCCGGAACGACGCTGCTGCCTGTGACACTGCCAAATTCCGCAATTGCGGCGCAGAGCCCGTTTGCAGTCAACATGAAGACGATGGAGATTGACGGAGTGAACATCGCCTATCGCGAGGCGGGCGATCCATCAAACCCAACCGTACTGCTGCTTCATGGGTTTCCGACCTCATCGCACATGTTTCGGGACCTGATCCCGGTCCTGGCCGAAGACTATCACGTCATCGCTCCCGACTACCCGGGTTTCGGGGCCTCCGACATGCCCGACGCGACGACATACGAATACAGTTTCGCAAATGCGGCCGAGACGATGACACATCTCATTGATGCAAAAAGCGTTGACACCTATGCCGTCTACTTGATGGATTACGGTGCCCCTATCGGCTATCGCATGTTCGCCAAGCACCCTGAGCGCGTCACTGGGTTCATCATCCAAAACGGCAATGCGTATGATGAAGGCCTGAGGGAGTTCTGGGATCCGATCAAAGCGTATTGGGCCGATCCCAGCGCCGAAAACGGCGACGCCTTGCGCGCTTTTCTGACAATGGACGCTACAAAATGGCAGTTCACGCACGGGGTTGGCGATGTCTCAAAAGTAAGCCCGGACAATTTCTGGCACGTACAATACCTGCTTGATCGCCCGGGAAACCAGGAGGTGCAGTTGGAGATGTTCCTCGACTACGGTACCAATGTCACGGAATACCCCAAATGGCAGGCCCTGTTCCGGGCGCATCAGCCCCCTGCCCTGATCGTTTGGGGGCAAAACGACTACATCTTCCCGGCAGAGGGCGCACACCCTTATAAGAATGACCTGAACGACGTCGAGTTTCACCTTCTGAACACCGGGCATTTTGCGCTCGAAGAATATGGCGAGGTGATCGCGGCCGAGATGCAGGACTTTCTCGAGCGCATCAATGACTGACCGCTGACCACCCTGGCGGCTCGGGCCGCCGGGGCACAGCGCATTTTACAAATTGCAACCTAGTCGACAGGACCGATCTGTCGCGCCGGGTCCACAGAGGCCAGCTGACATACAAGGACGAATTTCGATGGAATATGACACCGCAGTAAAAGTACAACGCCTCAGCGCGTTTTCCGACGGCACGCGCGGAGGCAATCCTGCTGGCGTCGTGGTTGGCGCCAGCCTTCCTTCCGAAGCAGACATGCAACGGATCGCAGCCGAGGTCGGATATTCCGAAACCGTCTTTGCGGCGCCGCACAATCCCGGCTGGCGCGTGCGGTACTTTTCGCCAAAACAAGAAGTGGCCTTCTGTGGTCATGCCACAATCGCCTTGGGCAGTGTGCTGGCTAAAGTAGAAGGGACTGGCGTTTTCCCTCTCTATATCAATTCAGGCCAGATCAGTGTCGCAGCCAATTCTGATGGCACCGCAACCCTGACGTCTCCATCCACGCACAGCACCAGAGCGGACCCAGCTTTGGTCGACGCGGCGCTCGACCTTTTCAACCTCGCACTCCCCGACCTTGACCCTGCACTTCCGCCAGCGCTGGCGAATGCCGGAAACAACCATTTGATCCTGGCCCTCCGGGACAGAGCAAGGCTTGCGAAAATGAACTACGCATTGGAAGTCGGCGCGCGGCTCATGAGGGAACACGAGCTTACCACGATCAACCTCTTATGGGCCGAAACGCCTCAGCGATTTCACAGCCGCAATGCCTTTGCGATCGGCGGCGTACTCGAAGACCCTGCAACCGGAGCCGCTGCCGCCGCTCTGAGTGGATATCTGCGTGACATTAAGTGGCCGCATGACGGACGGATCGATATCACTCAAGGAGAAGACATGGGCGCAAGGTCATTGCTGCGTGCAGAATTCGAGCAGGACTCCAACGCAGGTATCCGTGTCTCCGGGTCAACCCGGAGCATGGCCGACTGATACAGATAGAAACATCAAGCGCTGCGCCCCCACCGTGGGCGGCCCGTGGCGCAAAAAATTCCGGAGTGCTTTGAAAGGAAGCAGAGTAACGTTTTCGCGGGGACAGGTGGCGGAGGCTCAGGGATTCGAACCCTGGGTGTGTCAAGCACCTTTTTTCATTGATTATTAGACACATAAAAGGCCAAACGTGTGTGGTTTTTCTGGAGAGAGCCTTGCCCAAATATCTGCAAAAGCGCCGTCGTGTCTGGTATGCTGTCCTTGAGATACCCCGCTCACTGAGACCCCATTTCAGGCGCAAGACACGTCTGGTCAAATCCCTACAAACAGAAAGCCTGACAGATGCTGAGCGGCTTGTTCTTGGCGTCGTGGCAACATGGAAAGCCATCTTTGAAGCAAAGCGAAACGGTATCGCCTCAGAGGACGCCATCCAAGCATTGCAGGCACAAGCTGAGGAACTTCGCCTTCAGGGTTGGAGCGCATACGACATTGAACACCACCAAAGGGAAATCGGTGAACTCTTCAAAGACGACGATCTCCGAAACGCTGCTGCAGTAGTACATGGCGAAGTAATCCAACTGGACCAGCACATTGACGATTATATTGCTATGGCTGAAGGCACACAGAAAACAAAGGACATGAAAACTGCAGACTTGAGAAGGTTTGCCAAGAAATTCATCTATGCTGACGATGCAACCCGCCTGCAGATCATGGACTGGGTAGAGGCTGATCTTATGGGCGAAGAAAAGTTATCTGCAGCCACCTGCCGCCGGATCATTTCAGCATGTCGCGGGTACTGGTCTTACTTGGAACGTCACCACAAACTGAACATCCCCCAGCCCTTCGATAAGGTCGTGCCCAGCGCGCCACGCAAGAAGACCAAACAAGACATCCAGAAGCGCAGAAAGCACTTTACTCAGCGTGACTACCAAAAACTCCTAGATGGCTCTCAGCGACGCGCTGAGGCGCTCTCAGCACTCATTCAGATAGGTGCCTACACAGGCGCACGGATTGAAGAGCTTTGCTCCTTGAAGCTAGAGAACGTCACAGAAGACCGCTTCAAGATCGAGGACGCCAAGACTTCTGCAGGTATCAGGGAGATTCCCATTCACAGACACATCAAGAAGCTGGTCGCGCAACTCAAGAAAGACAGCGAAGACGGGTATCTGCTATCCGGCCTGACCTTCAACAAATACGGTGACCGCTCCAACGCGATTGGCAAACAGTTTGGCAGGTTGAAGACGGAACTTGGCTATGGTCCCGACTACGTGTTCCACTCACTCCGAAAGGGCGTAGCCACACAACTTGAGACCGCAGGAGTCGCCGAAAACGTAACAGCAAGACTTCTGGGCCATGATTTCCAAACTATGTCTTACGGCCTGTATTCGGGTGGTGTGAACTTCGACGTATTGGCCAAGGCGCTGGGCAGAATTAGCTGGACATAATTTAACTCTTCCTAGTAATGACTAATGCAGTAAGCACAGTAGTAGGAAGGAAACTGTAAGAACCAATCTATAATTAATAATAATTCTTGGAAAGCCTATAACCTTTAAGGTCCCATCCAGTAAGTGTTGTTATAATTCTTTGATCTGTACTTCATAAATCTTAGTAATCTCTCTTCATACTGAGGTGTCTTGTCCTTAATTGATAACACTTCACTATAAGTATCCAGATACCTGTCCCTATCATACTTAGACATTCTTAAAACATCATTATAACCCAGAGTCGATTGTTCCGATGATAAGTGAAGGA